>NZ_JBTLRL010000001.1:0-611733 GCF_054482735.1 Pontibacter sp. CAU 1760 | reverse complement strand
AAACAGCCCATGCCGGGAGTAAAGCTCATGGGGGAAGCGCTCGTCAAGCTACATTATATGATAGAAGGTTATAAAATCTTTGAGAAACTGCAAAATGACAAAGGTTTTTCCCTACAAGATTAGCTCCGAGGAGGGGAATTTCACTGCCTGAAAGAAAGGCTACCTTCTATAGCGCAAGTTTTCAAACTTGCGCCTAAAAATGATGTCGAGTCTGTGACTCTACTGGGCCAGAGGCCCAAGTACACTTCACACGCGCGAGACGCGAGCGAAAGCAATGATTGCCGCTCAGCCTTTTGAAAAACAGCCTGTCGCCAAGGTAGCTAACTCAGCTCCTCCATCGTTCTCACCGGTATATCCTTGTTAACAACCTGCTTCAGTTCCCGGAAGCCTTTGGCGTCATACTGGTACCCCTGTTCGGTGAGTGGCCACAGCATAGGGGCCAGGTTGAGGGTGGTGGCTTTAAAGCCCTGCATGATGGCCCCCATATTGCCCGTTCCTTTCGACAGTGCTGCTTCATTCTCTATCTCAAACGGACCCGTAAAGCCGCGCTGCTGCAGCGTCTGCACAAAGTTGCGCCAGTCCATGCTGTCGGAGCCGCCGAAGCCGGGGAGCATGGCCTCGTAGTTATGTCGGTCCCATTCGTTTGCCGGGATGGGCACGCCGGCGCGTTTCGCCAGGTCGGCATCCACCTGCTGTTTCGGGTACATATTGCCCCAATATACGCTGCCGTTGCGGCGCGTAGCCTTTACATGGATGCGGTGCAGGCGGGCCATATCCGTATGTCGAATCACCTCGCTCGGGTCCGTGTGCTGCCAGACGTCGTGGGACGGGTCGTATATTTCGCCGTGCGCCTTGCTCGGAACCAGCTCATACATCAGCTTGCGGGCCGCCAGCACGCCAGTCAGGTTATTGAAGGTAGAGGTATAGCCAGCCGGTCGCCAGCCTTCCATCGGGCAGTTCTCATAAAGCACCGTCACGCCCAGGTCCTCGGCATATTTAATAATGGGCGCAAAAACACGCGCATACTCCTCCAGGTTCTTCTGGAAGCCGTTTTCCTGCACCCCCAGTTCGTGGTTATACCCTACAAAGGTGCCGACCTTCACATCGTTGGCATCGCCGCCGAGCAGGTGCGCCATCCGGATGAGCCGGAGCAAGTGGTTCTGGTTTTTCACGCGCTGTGCCGGGTCGCCGCCAATCAGGTTATCAAACGCCCCCAACGACAGCTGCAACCGCGCCCCGTTAAACTTATCCAGCAGCGCTTTCGCATCCTCCAGCCCAAAATTCTCATAATCGAGGTGGGTCGCCACAAAGTCATCGCGAGTGCCGTCTTTGCGGAACACGCATACATCCAGGCCCTGCACGCCGGTTTCCTGTGCTCTCTCGATTACATCGTCTAAGCTCAGCTGGTCAAAAGCCGAGGTCATGATCCAGATCTGGTTGTTCATATGCTTGCTGCTGTTTGTTTATGGTTCCTGACGCGGCTTTGCGATATGCCACGCACTCTCCCAAAATAGTAGATTCTTACGCGACCTCCAAACTAGGGGGTGTAGATGAGAAGAGAGAGGTATGATTTGTAGGATAGCAAGAGAACCCACCCCTGCCCCTCCGAGGAGGGGAATTTGGTATATAGGAAAACACTTGCCTTCGCTCGCGTCTCGCGCGTGTGAGGTATAGTTGGGCCTCTGGCCCAGTCGAGTTACAAACTCGACATCATTTTTAGACACAAGTTTGAAAACTTGCGCCAGTAAAATAGATCAACTCCCCTCCTTGGACAAGGAGGGGCAGGGGTGGTATGACCCGGTAACTACAGAAACTGGCACTTGGCACGTGCATGTCATTCCCCTTCCCCCCAGGGAAAACATGTCACTGAACAAGCTAAATTGCCTTACAGCTTGAACTGCAGCGTGACATAGTAGTTGCGGGCATCCGAGGGGATGATACCGGGGCCTGGGTAACCGGTGGCACGGCGCGTGAAATAACGATTGTCGGTCAGGTTGTTGATGCCGGTCTCTAGCGTGAAGCGCTTAAGGGTATAGCTCCCCGACAAATCCATTACCCAGTAAGCCGGAATGCGGCCCACCACGGCCGTAGGTTCCAGCACGCTGTTGGCCGCGTCGGTATATTGGGCAGCGGTATAGGCATACTGGTAGGCCAGTTTCAGGTTATTGCGCTTAAACGAAAGCCCCGTCTTAGCGATAACAGGCGGTGCTAATTCCACCTGGTTGCCATCATAGCTCTTTTCTTCCACGTTATAGCGTGTATTCACAAGGGTAATGTTCGAGAAAGCAGATAGGCTGGTTTTATGCTGATCGCCATAAAACAGTTTCAGGAAGTCTACCTCCACAAAGGTCTCTAAACCGAGGTTATGCGACTGCCCCACGTTGGTGCGGATGCGGTCGGTGGTGCCGGGAATGTTCCGGAAGTTGATGCGGTTTTCGTAAGCCAGGTAAAAGAGGCTGGCATCATAATTCAGTACGCCGCTAATGCCGCCCCGCAAGCCCAGATCCGCACTGTAGCCGCGCTCGTCCTGCAGGTTCTGGTCCACGTACTGGTTCGGGTTGATCACGCGCATGTCATTGAAGTTGATAGCGCGGTAGTTGTGGGAGTAATTGGCGTATACCTCCATCCGCTCGCTTGGCTTGTAGCTCAGCCCGAGGCCCAGCAGCACAATGTCGCGGGTGCTGTGGCGGTCTTCCGGTATCTCCTCGTCCCGGATGATGTTGCCCGCCTGGTCTGTCACCACTTCGCTGTAATGGCCGTCGGCGTTGGTGTTGATCCACTCGTAGCGTATTCCTGGCGTGATGCTCAGTTTAGGAGTGAGGTTAAAGATGTTCTCGGCAAACAGGGCAAAGTTGCGGCTCAGGTAATTGTAGTCAGACTTGCTGGGTTTGCTGTTCTCCGGAAAGTACCTGAAGTCAGCGTCAGAGGCGGCAGAGCCCATTCCCTGCTGTTGGTCCGTCAGGCCATGGTAGTAGCGGCTACCCACCAGCAGGGTGGAGAAGTTGCCTAGCAAATCATACCGATGGATCAGGCGCGTTTCATTGCCGAAGTTGTTGAACTGGTCCTTTAGCAAAAGACGCTCATTCATGGGGTCCGGGCGGTTGATCTTCTCCAGATAACCTAAAGCGTCGCGCTCAGCCACTAAACCGAAGTTACGGATGTTCAGCTTCGTGCGGTCGCTCAGGCGGTAGTCCATGGTCAGGGCCAGCAGGTTCCAGTTCACTTTAAACCAGTTGCGGTCGCGTTTCGACTGGCGGGCATCTGCGTTGAATTCCGCGTCTGTCAGGCCGCCCGGCTGCTGTGCCAGGTAATCCATATAGGTATAGTTGACGCCGATCTCCAGGTTCTCGTTCGGTTTGTAGTGCACCGATGCAAAGGCCGTCTGCGCATCAAAACCGGAGTTATCGCGCCAGCCATCGCCGCGCTTGTACTGGTAAAAACCATAATAGTGTACTTTGCCTTTGGAGCCCCCGATGCTGTTAAAAGAGTTTACCAGGCCCCACGAACCCGCTGTCTGGCGGGTGGTCAGCTCAAACGGTTTGTCCTCCGGCCCCTCTTTCATCACAAAGTTGATCATACCCCCAAACTGCGTCCCGTACTGCAGAGATGCCGCACCACGCACCACCTCAATGCGGTCGAGGGCCTCGGTGGGTGGGGTATAATAGCTTTCAGGATACCCGAGCGCATCTGCGCTGATGTCGTAGCCATTCTGGCGGGTGTTGAAGTTAGAAGTGCGGTTTGGGCTGAGGCCACGGCCCCCGATGCCCAATTGCAAACCGGCCCCGTCGCTTTCCCAGATGTTCAGGCCGGCTACTTTAGCAAACACCTGCCGGCTGTTGTTGGTGGCCAGGTTAGCTGTGATGTCGCTCAGCACCACGACCTCGCTTTTCTTCGCCTCGTAAATGGCAGCGCCCTCCACGGAGTTCAAACGGGTGATACCAAAGGACTTGTCACGCTCGGCATTCACGCGCACCTCGCGCAGCTTACCCTCGAAAGGCTTTAGCTCGAAGTGTAGGGTCGCATCGTTACTTTGGATGGTTACTTGCTGGGTTACGCTCCCGAGGCCCTCGGCGTAAGCGGTAAAGCTATAGGTGCCGGCCGCCAGGTTGCTGAAACGATACTCGCCCTGTGCATTGGCTTTAGTGATGGCGCTTGTGCTAAGCAGAATCACCTCCGCGTGAACCACCGGCTTACCGCTGCTGGCATTGGTGATGTTTCCGGAAACCGAGAACGTTTGGGCCAACACAGGATGCAGGCCAAGGAACGATAAGAAAACAAGCAGAATAAAGCGCATAAATTATTTCTGTCCCACCGCCTCGGGGGCTGGGGAGGTTATATCAAAAGGCAAAATCCACGGCTTTGGCAGGAAGCTTTCCTTTTCGGCCGCTAAGTTAACGGTTGGATCAATAAAAAGCCGACTTCCGCGGCCATTCATGCTCACATATATTTCAGCGCGCACCTCAGCATCCGGTATACCACGTTGGGCGAAGTCCTGCTGCAGCACCTGGGCATACTGCAGAATCATGTCGGGCTGGGTCGCCATCATCTTCTCCTGGTTCACGGTCAGGTAGTTGCGGTTGTTAACCTCCACCTCCTGCCCGGTTTGGGGGTCGCGTACATAGAAAAAGGCAGTGCCCGCTTTTTCCATAAGCATCACGCGCCACGAAAACCTATAGCCCTGCTCGGTCCAGAACAGCTTATCCGGGTACAGCGCAAAGCGCCAAGGTAGCAGCACCTGCACAAGGAAATAAACTGCCAGTATGCCCAACAGCACTGGCTGGCCCTTCACCCTCGCAAAAGCAGGTATGGTTGGGGTATAAACCCGAGCCAGGCTGCGCAATCTTTGGAGGATGCCCTCATGAAAACTGACCGAAAAAAAGATCAGCGTGCTCACGATCATGATGTAGGGGAACATGCCAATCTGAAAAAGTACCGCCGTGAGTACATGGAACACGATAACGGTGCCATAAGCAAGCACCCTGCTTTTGCGCCAACTCAGGAAAAAAGGAATCGTGAGGTCGTAGAAGGCACCGAACCAGCAGAACAGGTAGGCTACCCATACCTCGTCCAGCAGTGGTCCGATAAGCGGCAGGTGCGTGTGCGCCGGCAGCCAATAGCGCAAGGGCATGGCCTCCAGCAGCCAGTCGGGATTTAGCTTGGCGAGCCCGGCAAAAAAGTACACCAGGCCCAGTTGCAGCTGGAAAATCAGCACCGCCCAGCGCGGCACATGGCTCGCCCACAGTTGCGGCTTGCGCAGCACATCCAGCGAGAAGTGCCGATGCGCGGGCACCAATACCAACAGCAGCGCCACCACGCTCACAAAGTAGTAGTGGTTCAGGTAGTTTGTCTTGTCAATCAGCTCGACGTAGGTAAAGCTCAGGAAAAACAGCACCGACGAAAGGCGGTATAACAGCCCAAGCATGATACCGAGCGCCGCCAGCACCATCACCGTGAAGATGCCATACATCCCCGCCTCGCCCAAAGGCTGCACCCACTCAAAGCCGTAGTACGGGAAGTATACCTTCGGCAGCACGTACAGCTCCGTTACCCAGCCCTTTGCCACAAAGCGCAGCAAACTAAACAGCATCATCCCGCCGAAAATAATACGGAACACTGCCAACGGTGCGGCAGAGACAGGTGCTGTGAGGTATGGCTGGAGCTTTTTAAGCATATATGATTTGGAGGGCTGCTTTGGCTTTTGAAAATGTTATGTCGATGTAAACCCACCCCTGCCCCTCCAAGGAGGGGAACTATACATTCAGGAAAATTCCCCTCCCCAGAGGGGTTAGGGGTGGGTTCTTATATGTCAGAAAATCCTGTGTCTTGTGTCCTGATACTTGTGTCCAAAACACTTGTGTCTGAACCTAGTCGCCGTCATTGTCGGTGTAGGTGATGGTAACACCCAGGGCGGCCGGCATATCCGTTTTGGTAAGTACAATGAGTTTCTGCAGCGCATCATATGCTTTGGTCACTGCGGCAGGCTGCGTGGTTACGGCTTCGGAAAGCGGTCCCTGAATGGCCTCTGCAGCAGCCAAAGCCGCATCGAACTGCGCCTCAACAGCATCCGAAAGCTGGCCACCGTTATAAGAAGCGCCCACATGATCCAAGTAATCGTCCAGGCCCAGGCCATTTGCACCACTCGCCGACTGCCCCATGAAGATGGCTTTCTCAGCGCGGATGTTTTGCTTGAGCAGCTCCAGCGAGGTCTTGCTAAAATAGGCTTCTACTTTCTCGGGCAGCGCACTGCCCGCTGTAAAGCGCCCGCTCGGAATGCCTATTTTGGCGCGCTTGGTCAGGTCGATGTCAGAGTTCAGCTCGTTCACCAGGCTCCCGATGGCACTACCTACTGCTGTACCCGTGGATTTCTGAAAGGTATCGGCAAAGTTTCCGCTTGTCCAGCCGCTATACACGGCAGCAGTACGCTGCTTGATCAGGCTAGTAACATCCTCCAGGTACTTTTTGCGGTTAGCGGCTTTATCGCCAGTGGTATACCGGGCCACCACTTCCTCAGCGGTAGCGGCACTGTATAACAGGTAGTCCAGCGCCGGGAAGCCTTTTGTATCCAGGTTGGAAGCTGTTTGCAAATCGTAAGTCCCCGCGTTAATGTTCGCCTCAATCTCGGCGGTAGCCGTTGGATAGATGTTCAGGTTGGTGCGCAGGAGCTGCTCATCGGCAGGGCCGAAATTGTAAACGCTCACCTGCTGCCAGTTTTTATAGGCTGCCTGGTACGCGGTGCGGGCTGCGGTTAAGTTGGCAACAGAAGGACTGGCTGTAAAAGCGCCCACCGCAGTTTCCAAGGCTGTAGTGCTTGTGTTTAGCGACTCATAGGCCGGTAAGATCAGGTTGGTGCTGTAGTTTGCTAGCATGGCTTGGCGGTCGAATTCCGACTTGGGGCCTGAGCCGCCATTCTCGGAATCGCAGCCAGCCAGTGCCAAAAGGCAACCAAAAGCAGCGAAAGCGTAGTTTCTGAATAGTTTCATAGAGAGCTGTCTTTAACGAGAAAGGCAGCAGCTCGGGCATGGCGCCAAAGCTGCTGCTTCTCTTGTTTGGGTTTAATTAACTTACCAGCGGGCCAGATGTTTACAACTGCCCCTTAATGCTGCCCATGTTATAGGCTTCAGCCAGAATATCGATGGCTGCCTGAATGTCGGCGCCGGTGGTGTTGTAAAGGTTTTCACCGATTTTGCCCATTACGTTGTTGTATTGTGTGTCCGTGATCTTGCGGTCAGTCTTGAATTTAAGCCCCATCACAAATCCGATGGCCTCAGACAGGTAGTGGCTTTTCTTTGCCTGGTCCGACAGGTTGTTTTTGGCGGCGTTCAGCTCTAGAATGGCAGAGGCTGCTGCCAAACGCTCCCACTCTGTGCGCAGGGTGGCAGTGGCTTCTTCTTTGCCTTTTGTGTCGTTGGCGTTGATGGCGGCACGCCCCTTCAGGAAGGCATCCATCATAACCTTGTTGCTACCCAACGCGGCGTTTACCTTGTTGCTGTAGTTCGCCCAGTATTTCAGGCCTTCGAGGTTGGTTGGGAAGTCCTTGGGTGCGCCGAAGTATCCGAATGCCTCATCCCAGTGGTGCTGCATGGCTGTTCCTTCTCCCTCTGTCACCATTTTGTTGTCTACAGCCGCACCAATTTTCTCCTCGGTCAGGTAGCTTTCCACGGCCTGGTAATAGAACACGCCACCCATCAAGCCTTTTGAGATCACCTGGCCCAATTCCACACCATTGGCATCTACCAGGTATGATTTGTTATCCGTAGTTGTCAGCAAACCGGCTTTGCCGTTCAGAGCTGGTGTGCCTGCCAAAAGGCTAGCCGCTGCCACGGCATCAAAATAGTTCTCAAACTGCACCTGCGCAGTGCCGATGGTCTTGTTCTTCAGCTGTTTGCCAGAGGTGTTAAGAGAAGCATCCGCGAACGGCGCGTTCACATTGGCATACATGTTCTTCATGTCCTGCGCGTTGAGCCGCCCGCCGGTGTTGCCTGTTTTTATATAAGTATCCAGTTCCGAAAGCATGCTCATACGGGCGGTCTGGCCGCTGTAGTTCACATTCTCGAAGTTATAGGTGTCCGGCACGTTGTAAGACGGGGTGTTCTCATCGTCATCGGAGCAGGAAGAAAAAGAAACGCAGGCCGCTACTGCCAGGGCAAGTGTTTTAAATCTGAAAGAACTCATCGTGGATCGCATGAAATTATCAACAGTTTTTATTTAGACTTATTATAAATAGTTAGGCAAAGCTAAGGTCCACAGCGAAAAGAGACAAGCCTTATTTAAAATAATTTTAAATAAGGGGGAACTAATTCAAAGTTATACCGCTAAAATGAGGTCGTGAGTACAGCCGCACATCAGCCTTGCAAACTGCCTGGGCCTGGTATAGGACAGACTGCTCACAAGCGAAGTAGGCAGGAGGCCTGCTAGGCTGTATATATTTTTTATTTATATTTGATCAAACTAACATTTAAAAGAAGCACTATGAAAAACTTGAAATTAGTTGCCCTCCTACTGATGATGGTCCCGTTCCTTTATGCTTGCGAAGGCGGAACAGATGTGGTAGAGTCAGGCACGTACCAGGGCACTATTGATGAGGTAGAGGCCGATAAAGACGAGATCTATGTGAAGACAGACGACGGCAAGGTGCTGGAGCTTTACTTCACAGAGGCTACCACACTTACAAAGAATGGCGAAACGGTTGCGTTTGACCAACTGCAAGAAGGTGGAAAAGTTGAGGTTGAAGTAGAGAAAGTAGGCCAGCGCCTCGACCCGATCGCGGTAAGAATAATGGAGTAGCATGGGCGACACAGGCTTCTGGCGCACGGAGGTATGGCACCCGCTCACGGTGCACCTGCCCATTGCCGTGCTGCTACTGGCAACCCTAGCTAAATTGGTGGCGCTCTTCCTACAGGAGCAAAACGCCGCCTTCTGGCACAGGGCCGGTGCTTACACGCTGTACCTGGGTTGCGCTGCAGCGTGGGTGAGCGTATACACCGGCGACATGGCAGAAGGCATTGTGTCGCGCTCCCTCTGTGACCCCACCGTGCTGAAAAGCCACGAGCAGTCGGCGTTTACCCTGGCTTACCTGTTTTCGGCGGCCACGGCCCTGGAGCTGAGCCTGATGAAGTGGCACGCAAAGCTGTTGCGTATAGCTGTGCTGCTATTGATGGTGGTGGGCAGCGGCTTCCTGGTATACACGGCCCATATAGGGGCCACCATTGTGTACCAACAGGCTGGCGGTGTGCAGGTACCCACCAGCGACTGCTCCGATTTTTAAGCCTTTCCCAATTTTCCGGAAATCCCTTGCCAGGTATGGCGAGGGATTTTTTACACCCTATCGGCAGTGCAAGTGGCCGAAATGAAAAGAGGAACTTTATCTTTTCACTTTGCCTTCTAAAGGCGTAAATTTGATACATCCTAAAACGAGAGACTTCATGCTTTCCAAAAAAGCAAAATACGCCCTTAAAGCACTTTTATACCTCACCAAACAGCAAGACAAAGGCTTGGTCATTATCTCTGACATTGCCGAAAACGAACGTATCCCGCGTAAGTTCCTGGAAGCCATACTAGTGGACCTGAAAACAAGTGGCGTATTGCAGAGTGTACGCGGCAAGAACGGGGGGTATTATCTTTCTAAAAACCCGTCGGAGATTTCCGTGGGCAATGTGATCCGTATGATCGACGGTCCGCTGGCAGCCATCCCTTGCGTAAGCCACCTCTACTACCGCAAGTGCGACGAATGCATTGACGAGGCGACATGCGAGATCCGGATCGTGATGAAGAAAGTGCGTGACGCCACCGCTGATATCCTCGATAATACCTTCCTCAGCGACCTCGAGACAATTTCTGGATTGGTTGAAGAAGAAAGCAAGTATTAACTCCCCGCCTCTTCGTTATACCCCATAGCATACATAGTATATACTCATCACAGAAAATACACTTGGAAACCAAAGGTCCGTCGGTGCGCAGCAAATGTGCCGGCGGATTTTTTGTTTTAACCCTTAGGAAGCTTGATTTAGAGCTGTTTTACAGGCTGTAATAATTATTAATACCTGATTGTTTGGAAATTAAACCGAAAACAATTCTATTTGTCTATTAATCCGATAGAGTTTATATAATTAATAAATCATGAAGCCAGTTTTCTCCATACAATACTTTGTCGCCCCCCGCTTCATGCAGCCGTATGGCTTGTGCCGTTGTTGCTGTTAGCGTCAGCGCTACTTGTTGGATCCCCTCTTATCACGCACAGCCGCATGGCAGGCTCCTGACAATAATATGACCTGGCAAAGTTTCTAGCGGTACAGAATAGCTTTTAATACTGCCTGCCAAATACCCGGCCTACCGCTCATATACCGCTTTATACCTCTCCTTACTTTATCAGGGGATAATCATGTATACAAGCAGTCAGTGGCAGGCAATGTTACAATACATGCAGTCCATACCCTCCTTTTTATTTATAGTTAATCCCCATGAAGAATATATACCTCGTGCTTCTCTCCTTCCTGCTTCCGTTTTGGGCAACGGCGCAGGAAACCAATTTCATCGAAATCTCCGGGCAGGTCATCGACCGGGACGCTAAAGAAGCCCTCCCTGGCGTTAGTGTTTACATCAAGGGCACGGGCATCGGCACGGTGTCTGATGTTTCAGGAGATTTTTCGCTCCGTACCAAACTCGCCTTCCCGTTCACCGTTGTGTTCTCATCAATTGGTTTTCAGCCGCAGGAAATCGAGGTGCAGCACCTTGGCTCGAAGCTGAAGATCGCGCTGGTTACGCAAACCCTGCTGGGCAAGGAGGTGGTGGTCTCGGCTTCCCGCATATCGCAAAGCCAGCTTCAGTCTCCTATTGCTGTGGAGCAGCTCGACATCCGGGCCATTCGCGAATCGCCGGCTCCCAGCTTCTTTGATGCCCTGGAGAACGTGAAGGGCGTACAAATGACCACGGCCAGCCTTACCTTTAAAGTACCGAACACCCGGGGGTTCAACTCCCCGAACAACTACCGCTTTATGCAACTAGTGGATGGCGTGGACATGCAGGCAGCAACACTAGGCGTGCCGCTTGGCAACGCCATTGGCCCCACCGAGCTTGATATTGCCAGTGTGGAGATTACGCCCGGTGCCGGTGCCGCCTTATACGGGATGAACGCCATCAACGGAATGGCGAACCTGATTACCAAGAACCCCTTCCTTCACCAGGGCCTGAGCGTGTACCAGAAAACCGGCCTGAACCATGTGGATGGCATCGACCATACCCCCAGCCTGCTCACCGAAACCGCTGTGCGCTATGCCAAAGCTTTAAATGAGAAATGGGCCTTTAAAATCAACGCCAGCTATATGCGCGGCACCGACTGGCGCGGCAACACCACCACCGACCAGAACCCTAATTCCCGAAACACGGCAAACCCGGCTTATACCGAACTGGCAGGCGATGCAAACCCGGCTTATGATGCCTGGAACAAGTATGGTGATGAGAACAACAACGCGGTGACTGTTAACGGGGTGCAATATGGCGGCAAAAGCCAGTCGTTTATTGTGCGGCGCACAGGTTACTGGGAACGGGATTTGGTAAGCCCCACCGTAGACAACCTTAAATTCGATGCGGCGCTGCACTATCGCTTCAGCCAGCAGGCAGAGCTATCTTATGGCTACCGTATTGGCAAGATGGACGGCGTGTTTCAGCGTGGCAACAAGATACAGCTCGACAACGTGATCGTGCAGAACCACTGCCTGGAATTAAAGGGGGAGCATTATACCGTCCGATCTTATGTATCCGCGGAGAATACGGGGGATTCCTATAATGTGAAGCCCTTGGCAGATAACCTTGACATCAGCGGCGGAGGCTCCAATGCTGTATGGGGCACTAAATTTAAGGCGGCGCTGCAAACCGAGCTGGATCAAGATACGGACCTAGCCACAGCCATGGCGCGTGCGCGCCAGGCAGCGGACCAAGGCCGGCCACAACCCGGCACAGCGGCCTTCGAGGACCTGAAAAACACGATCATCGGCATCAACAACTGGGACCATGGCGCCGTGATTCCAGGCGCCTCGCCTACGGGCGGTGCCTGGCTAACGCAACAGAGCCGCCTTTACCACACCGATGCCCAATGGGATTTGTCGGACAAAATAGGGGTTGTGGATGTGTTGCTCGGAGCAGATGCACGGCTTTATGAGGTGATTCCGGATGGCAATAATTTCGTGGACTTCTCACGCCCGATTAACCAAAGAACCCAGCCGGGCGGCGACAATGTTTACTATAAGAAAGTTGGCGTATTCGGGCAGCTCACTAAGTCGCTGTTGGAGGATAAGCTGAAACTATACGGCTCCCTGCGCCTGGACTACAACCCCGAGTTCGACCCAAAACTGAATCCACGGCTTTCGGCGGTTTATACCCATGCGGAGCGCCATCACTTCCGGGCCTCTTTCCTGAGCGGCTACCGTTTCCCATCGCTGTTCGAGGCGCTGTCTTACGTTAATAACGGCAACGTACGCCGCGTGGGGGGCCTTGCCTACATCAATGAGGGACTTGGCTATCTTGACAATTCGTATACCCTTGCCTCCGTGAACGCCTTTAACGCCGCCGTGAACCAGGAATTAGCAAACGGCATGAGCCGGGAGCAAGCAGCACAGCGGCAGAGAAACCTGCTTCAAGTCGCGAACCTGGCCGTCACCACGCCCGAGCACATCCGGTCGGTGGAAGTAGGGTATAAGAGCGTGCTGCTTAACAACTCCCTTGTCATCGATGCGGATGCCTACCTTAATGCCTACTCCGGTTTTTTGGGACAGGTGGAGGTGGCTGTTCCCAACTCAGGTCAGGTTGGTTCCGATGCCAGCGTACAGGACATGCTCTCTGCCAACAGAACCCGACAAACCCGATACCGCGTCTATACCAATGCCCACAACACCTACCGCAACTTCGGCTCGGCCCTGGGGCTTACTTATACCACCTTCAGCAAGTTTGCGCTGGCAGGCAACGTCAGCTACAACAACATTGTGGCAAACGAGGAGCAGGACATCTTCGTGACAGGCTTCAACACCCCGACGTGGGCCACGAACCTATCATTCTCTAACCGCGAGATACTGCCGAACCTGGGCTATAACGTGGTATGGCGCTGGCAGAGTTCGTTTGAGTGGCAGAGCCCACTAGCCAATGGCACGGTGCCCGGCTATCATACCCTGGATGCCCAGCTTACCCTGAAAGTGCCTACCGCCCATGCAACCGTGAAAGTGGGTGGGGCCAATATCCTGAATAACCGCTACATCCAGTACGCTGCCGGCCCCACCATCGGGGCACTCTACTATACCGCCATCACCTTGGATGGACTGCTGAGCAAATAAATAACGCTTAAGCATACAGAAGCCCTGTACAAGTGAGCCAATCACCTATACAGGGCTTTTCTGTTTTATTTACCCATCGGCTAGCAGGGGCCATGGCAGTAATTCACTACCTGTGAGGGGTATCGGATTGAGCTATTTCTCTGTTTAAATTACTCCTACTAGCTAAACTTCTACTGACTAAAGCTTTCACCGGATAGTTGTGATACTGGTGCGGGTTTTCAGCCCGTACGTAAGCATAACGTCGGGTTTGTAACCCAAACGGGGCCGGAGGGCCAGCTTTGCAGGGCCGCAGGATAGCATTTCAGTTATCCCATGGTCGGGTCTCAGCCCCTCCATTATACAAAGTCACGGATTAAAATCCGCGCCAGTAATCAGGAGGTGGAGTAGCGCCTGCAACATACTAACGGGCATAAAGAGGTCCGACTTTCGGAGGGATAAGACGAAAGCACCACTCCCCTTAAGCGCAAATCGCCCTGCACAACCAAAGTCGTACAGGGCGATTTGTTATAATGAAGCTGGTTTACAGCAGGGCGAGCACCGCCATCGCAATCGTTCTCGTGCTGATCAGGATTACCAGCACTCCTACTATTAGCATAATGGTTTTTACTGGCAGACGACTGGCAAGCGAGGCGCCTACGGGAGCAGCCAGCACACCGCCCAAAATCAACCCGACAATCACCTGCCAATGCATCAGCCCGATCATGGTGAAGAACGTGAGCGAAGAGGCCAGCGCCACAAAGAACTCGGCCAGGTTAACGGAGCCGATGGTGAAACGAGGCGAGTTGCCGCGTGCCATCAGGGTTGATGATACAATGGGGCCCCAACCGCCGCCGCCGATAGAGTCCATGAAGCCACCGAAGATGGCAAGCGGGGCTACGTTTTTCACCTCCACTCCTTCTTTTCGGATCTGATAGGCTTTGCGGAGAATCAGGATGCCAAGCACAAAGGTGTAGCTCGACACAATGGGCTTGATGATGTAATCATACTCCTCCATGGAGGAGAGAATATATGCCCCCAGTATCGCCCCGATCACGCCGGGTAGCAATAACGTCTGGAATAGTTTGCGGTTCACGTTGCCGAACTTCAGGTGCATAAGGCCGGATACACCACTGGTAAATATCTCGGAGGTATGCACGCTCGCACTTGCCGCTGCTGCCGGTACACCCATTGCCATCAGAAAGGTGGTAGAACTCACGCCATACGCCATTCCGAGCGCCCCGTCAATCAACTGCGCCACAAAACCAGCCAGTATGTACATAAAAATGTCGGCCGTAACATGCTCACTCACAATGGCGGGCATGGCATTTAGCAGCAGGTGGTGCACACCAGTTAAAATCAGGACTGCCATCGCAGCCAGGGCAATTGTAAGGCTAGCGCCATACCAGTACATCGTCTTCATTCTTCTGCTTAACTTAAATACTTAGGTAATTTATCCATCCTAGTCAGAGCTCAACCTTCTCGTTGACAATGCAAATAAATATAAACTCTATGGATTTTGTAGACTTTACAGCTATTTTATTTTTCGCACGTTGTTTTATATCTTATATGTTATTGAAGCCTAGTTATGGTTGAGGCGAAATCATCGCCTACACTCCAATGTTTACACATTAATAATGTTCAATTTTTATTCCCTTAATTCTTGCCTGATTCTGAGAATCATTGACCCCTTTAAATACCTGTTTTACCCTATATAACTCCTACGTTCACAACCTTTTGCACTAATTACGAATTTTCAATGTTTAACAACAACAAAGTGCAACAGCGTACGTAAGCCGTAATTAATGCGTCCCGGTTAAATATAAAATATACTATCTATTTAACAATACCGAATCGTTCCACCTATTAGCATCGAAGCCCATGAAGAATATTATCAAGCTTGCTGTTTTCACCGTATTCATGTACTTCTTCGCAAACCAATTGCTGCTAGATCAACCCTCTTCGGCAGAACCTGCACAACCCGGAACAGACATCGTGACGCAGGAATCCCCTAGCCCAGACAAGCACACCGAGATGAGCGATACCCTTTACATTTCCCAAAACCAACATATTTCCGGAATTTAGTTAAGTAATAAAGGCTGTTTAAGCGCATCCAGGACTGATAATTAGCCTACTTTCACTTGCTGGATGTCGCTCGTCTCTTTTGCGTCATCTGCCAAACGATTTGCGATCCGGAGCTTCAGACAGCTACACAAAAGTTGGTGCACTAAAGCAGGAACCCCAAACCCTGATCAGCATCCATTATCCCTCCATCTTCAGCATTCTTGTAATTTTCGGAGTTAGCATTGGGCTTTATCAGGAAGGGTTCTGGCAAAGGCTCCATATAAAAGGCTGATGCAGGTTCTATAACAGAGATTATACAGCCTCAAAAGCGAATTTTAAACATTCTCATTGCCTAATACGCCGCTCATGCACTTCTCCATCGACAGCTACCTTGCAAGCTTTTCCGTTTTGTTCCCTGCGCACAAACACAACCTGCCCTGGCAAGTAACGCAAAACCTGAGCGCTGTTTTAGAGGGTATGATTCGTGAACTGGACGACAGCTATACCATCACAGCAGGCGTGGCGGTGCACCGGTCGGCTACGGTGGAACGGAATGCCGTGCTCAAAGCGCCAGTTATTGTGTCGGAGAATTGCTTTATTGGGGCCAATGCCTATTTGCGGGGTGGGGTTTACCTGGGAAAAGGCAGCGTGGTAGGCACGGGCTGTGAGGTAAAAACCAGTGTGATCATGCATCACAGCGCCATCGCGCACTTCAACTTCATCGGCGACAGCCTGATCGGTAGCCACGTCAACTTCGAGGCGGGCGCTGTTATCGCCAACCATTTTAACGAGCGCACCGACAAGCAAATTCGGTTAATAGTGCGCGGCGAGATCATCCATACCAACACCGAGAAGTTTGGTGCCTTAGTAGGCGACCACAGCAAGATAGGCGCAAATGCCGTGCTCTCTCCGGGTACAGTCCTGGAGCCTAATGCTATTGTGAAGCGCTTGGAAATGGTGGAGCAAAAGGTCTAAACGGCTCGGGTATAAATTTTGGCATTTATACTTCTTACGCTCAGTTTATACCATAGAGCAGTACCCACGTTTTCAAAAAAAAGCAACCTCTCCCATCGCTTCTCTACTCTACTTATTCCACCAATAAGTTAGCTTCAGAACCAAGGCTCGGCTCCGGATATTGAAAGGTGCTGGCAGGTAATTGTCGGTGTATACGATGAACAGGTCGGAGGCGGGTTGGTAGCGCCATTGGAAGCGGGTATTGAGGTTGAGGTTGTTGGCCTGCTCGTTATACTGCAGGAAATTGGAGAAGAACAGCTTGTTCGTTAGCGTCACGTTCACCCTAGAGCCAACCAGCCAGAACTTCGTATCCCCCGATTGCTCCGGTATGCGGATGTCGTTGTAACTGGCGTTGGCCTGGATATTCACGTAAGGCTGAAACCGATAGCCTACCTCCCCGGCCAGGTTCGTCCAGGAGCCATTATCGTAATACTGGCCGAAACGCGTGCTAAAGCCATAGGTAAACACGCTCTGTGGCTTCGATGAAAAATCCGTTCGCACGGCATTCCAGTGGTGCGCTGTGCCGGTGGCAAGTGGCTTTTGCCCGGAGTTTGTCGGGTCGAAGGGTTGCAGCAGCTTCACGTACTCGTCAATCAGTATAACCGTAAACTGGCTCTGCGACCGGAAATTGAGGGTATAAAACAGCAGGTTAAGGTTATCGGTCCGGTTCAGGTTGCTGTCGAAGAAGTAGGTGGTACTCAGCCGGGGGCCATGGCTCAGCACCGGCCCGCCGCTCGGGAAAAAGAGCCGGCTCACCGAGGGGCTGACCTTGAAATAGTTCCGACGAGGCACATACCCCACCTCCGCGGTAAAGTCATTCCCCACATACTCTTCTTGCAACTGAAAGGAATAATGCCGGTTCCTGTATTCCAGGCTTGCCGCCTGCGCCAAATCGTTTCCTGCCGCACCCGGAGAAAAAGACTTCAGCACAAAGGCTTTGCCGGTCCAGGCGTTGTTCGCGGAAGCCAGATTATACTCCAGGCCGATATTGCGGTTATACTGCGAGTACGTGGGGTGCAAGGTATCCTGCTCCGGCTTATAGTTCAGCGACTCTTTGTTAACGAATAGCAAGCCAACGCTGGAGCGCGCAAACACCCGGCGCTGCAAGGTCGCGATGGCAAAGTTCTGGGCTGGCAAGCCGGTTTCCTCCACGGGGGCCGTCTGCATGTCCATCAGCCCGATGCGCCAATCCTTGTTGAGCTTGCCGCTGAGGCGGGCACCCGCCCGAATCGGTACCCCCAGGCCAATACGGCGCGAGAAAAAGGGCCGGATCGTGGGGCTGCCGAAGTTCCCGAACAGGTCGCCGTTCTCGAGGAAGAACTGCCGCCGCTCCGGAAAAAACAGCTCAAAGCGGTCGAGGTTGGTCACCTGCCGGTCTACCTCCACCTGCGAGAAATCAGGATTAATGGTCAGGTCCAGGTTGAGCGCCGAGGTGATGCCGATCTTCACGTCGGCCCCGACTTTTTTCTGATAAGCCGAGGCCTCTCCCCGCTCATGGTTTTTGGAAACGCCGCCCAACACATACGGAATCACAGAAACATTTGCTCCCGTAACCGGCGGTGGCTGGTCCCAGACCAGGTTGCCGGAATAGGCCAGCGAGGCCGTCGGGAACTGCCGGGGCACAGGCGCCCAGCTCGATTTTTCGGTCGTCTTCAAATCCAGGCGGCTGAAGTTGATGCCCCAGCGGCTGATGCCTTTTTTATACCGGATCGTCGTGAACGGGATGGCCAGCTCGAACACCCATTTCTCCGGGTCGTTCTTCACCACCGACACCCATTTATTGTCCCAGTTCAGGTCCACGCTGCCACCGTTAAACATGGTGCCGTCCCATTGCGCGCCCGCCGCATTAGAGCCAAAGGTGAAGCCATTCGTCTGGTCATCGAACGGGTCCATGAAAAGCAGAAAGTTGTCGTTTTTGCCAAACTCAAAATCCCGGCGCAGCGACTCCACCACATAGGGCCCCGGCACGGCATGGTAGCAATGCGCAATCAGGTATAGGTTGTTATCGTCATAGGTCATCCGCACCTCCGTGCGCGACCTGGCAAAACTGGTATCCATGGGCAGCACCATGAAGAAGTCTTTGGCCACCGCCGTCATCTGCCAGGCCTCCTCGTCCATCACGCCATCTATCTTTATGGGCAAATTGGTTTTCTGGATCGGCAACTGGTAAGCTTCGTTTTTCTTCTGAGCCAGGGCCGGTAACCACAGGAACCCCAGTAAACATAACAGAAGGTATTTTTTTGACATAATGCTTGATTGACGCTGTCCGGGGCCCAGTATGATAAAAAGCGAAGCTGCATTTGTTGACTTCGGGTATGTGATGATATGGCGCAGTTCTATTTAAGGGTTTTCTGGCTGTATTTATTCTACCTGAGGAGAAATACTCAAAGACCACTTTTCAGTGGTATCATAACTCCTGCCGCCCGATATATAATGCCCTAGGTAGGCAACACCAGCAGATGGAATTATCAGCAAATAAGCTGGGGGATACAAAGCAATCGTACCTACTAAATAGCCTACCATTACAAAGTAATATCCAGCGCCAGCCACTACTCCACCGCTGACTTTTCTAACTACGTTTCCTTTTAATTTTCCTTTTATGGATGTAATCTCGCCCAAAGCAACCGTGTCTGTTGGAGATGCAAGCAAAGAGTCACCGATTACAGAATAATCGACCAAGGTGAACCTCTTTCCGTCAGACGTTTTGATCTTGATTGGTTTGTTAGCCTTAATTTTTAGCTCTATCGGTTTTGACGCTCCGTTCTTACTCAGCAGCAGTACAGAACCATCAACTCTCTTGTTTTGTGCAGTACAGCAGCAGTATGAGAGGACAAGCATGACGAAAAGTAGTTGTTTCATAGGTGTTTCTATAAGTAAATATTCCAGCTAACAGAAGGATAACCCGTTTCATTCACGGCAAACCAGACACTAAGCTACCTGCCGTTCTGTAAAGAAACCTGTTAGAAATAGAGGTCCCCTTCCCCCGGGAGGTGAAGCTAATACAACTTGCGGAGGTAAAGGCACGCTGCGACCAAGATCCTTTCAGGATGATAGTAAGAGGAGCATGAAACAACCTTATTCCTAAAAGGGCCGCACCCAGCTGGGAAATATATTTTTCAAGAAATCTCTCTCCTCGCAATTAAGATTTTACACCTTTATATAAACCCGTTTCCTGTCCATCCAGTAGCCGATGGCCCATAGCAGTAGCATGTAGGAAACTGCAAAAAGCAGCGAGGCGTTATTGGGCTGTAGCCACGACAGGTAGCCATTGGAATAGATCCAGCCGTTCAGGGACAGGCCCTCCACGCGGCTCAGGCTCATCAGGCGCACCAGCACCCCCGACATGGCATAGATAAAGAGCGGGTTGCGGCCGAACACCTCAAAGAAATAAGTCCAGCCTTTATACCCCGCCACTTCAATCACCAGCATCAGCACAGCCAGTATACCCAAATCAAGGCCGATGGTATAGAGCACATAAGAACTCGTCCAAATGGGCTTGTTGATTGGGAAGTAGATATCCCATACCAGCGCAGCAGCAGCTAAGATGGCACCCGCTACCGCCAGTTTCAGCACCGTGCCCCGGTTATTGCCCTGCCGCTGTATGAATAACCCCGCCAAAAAGCCGCCAATCACGTTCACAACGGCCGGTAAGGTACTCAGCAGGCCCTCCGGGTCGAACGGCAACCCAAAGCCTTTGTAGAGGTTCGCGGCCGGCAGCACCAGCAAATCGAACTTCAGGGCCGCATTACCCTCCAGGCTGTACGGGTCCGGCTGGTTGCCGAAGAGGTATAGGATTGCCCAATAGCCAAACAGGGCAACGGCACTGAAAACAATGGCCCCCTTCACTTTGAGGTAATGCACCACCAGCGATGCGATTAGGTAGCAAAGCGCGATGCGTTGCAGCACGCCCATGATCCGGATGTTGGAAAAATCGATCGCCACCAGTTCGCTTGCTTCGTTCCGCGTCACGAATGGGAAGGTGTTCAGCAGCAGCCCGACCAGGAAGATAAGGCCCGTACGGGTAAACACTTTCCGCAGGAATACGCTCTCGGGCTGTGTCTCAAACTTGCGCATACTAAAGCTCATGGCATTGCCCACCACAAACAGGAAGGTCGGGAACACCAAATCGGTAAGCGTGAAGCCGTGCCAGGCCGCGTGCCGGAACGGGGCATAAATGTTTTGCCAACTGCCGGGCGTGTTCACCACGATCATCAGCGCGATGGTCATCCCGCGCAGCACATCCAACGAAAGGTAGCGCTGCCGTGTCGGTTCCTGCAGCAGGCCATCTGCTGTGGCCATGCTTGCCGTGAAGAGTTTATTCATACCATTTTATTTTATGATGAGTACCTGATGCTTTGTCTTGGTTGATTTGGTTTAATGCTGAATTTAAATGTGTAGCAGATGTAAACCCACCCCTAACCCCTCCAAGGAGGGTAATTCCACGTTCCCGCTTACTGGGACGCTATCTGGCGCGGATTTGCAATCCGTGCCTTCAAATAAAGGAGGATTTGTAATCCGACGAACAGCTCCTATTTCCCTCCGACTTTATCCACTTTATCAAAGTATTCTTTCTGGAGTTGCAGTGTTTTAGTATCGGATTTCACGGCTTTCAGCGCCTTGGTGAGGGCTTCTACTTTATTGTCGGTTATCAGCTTTCCCAGTTCCTTGGTCGCTTTTTCGGCTTGGCCGGCATAGTGGTTCGGGTAGCTGGCATACCACCAGATGCCGGTATAAAGATTCGGCAAATCGCCCAGGCGTTTCAGGTTCTGGCCGGATTCCTGTGTGGCACGCTCCTGCTTCACGAGGTCGGGCCGCAGGTATAGCAACGACGAGGTTTCGTTCTCGCCGCCGTGCTGGTCGCCGGCAGGGTCGGTTTTGCGCATCTTTTTCATCTTCTCTGTAAAATCAGCGTCCGGTGTCGGGTCAAAGAAGTAAACAGCATAATCGCGGCGCTTCTCCAGTTGCGCCTGCACGAAATAGCGGAGCAGTTGCGGGTTGCCGCCATGTCCGTTCACAATCACAATCTTGTCAAAACCATTTCGGGCGATCTCCTCCACCGTGGCGTCCAGCAGGTCCCATACCAGGCGGCTAGGCAACGAGAACGTGCCGGGCTGGTGCTTGGCCTCGTTTATCTGCCCGTAAAAATAATCTGGAAACACCACCGCATACTCGTTTTTAGTGGCACGCGCTGCCCACTCCCGCACATGAATCAGGTCGGAGCCGATGGGGGCCTGCATGCCGTGTTTCTCCAATATACCGATGGGCAGGATGCAGGTGCGGTTCGATTTTTCCAGCGCTTTTGGCCAATCGCTGGCTGTGAGTTCGTCCCAACGCGCCGGTATATTCTGGGCAAAGCAAGAGGTGGAAAAAAGCAGGAGCAGTACAAGTGATTTCATAGGCTGGCAGTAAGTAGTGTGAGTAAGAAAATTTTACATCAAGATAGAAAAATCCGGATAGTACTGCTACACATTTAAGCAATTTGTAATCAGTGTTATGGCATTGACTACATTCATGTACTAAATCGTTTTAAAGATGCTCAGTAGCTATAACCGGATTAGAATTATCTGCCGCAGAGGGTATAAAAACAGCGGCTTTTGTTATCTTAGGAATAGTGTTCCGTTAACTACTCTTTCATTACCAGAACGCTTATCATACAGCTATATAACCATTCTAAAACAAACCCATGAGACCATACATACTAGCCGAAACAAACTGGAGAGAGATTCAGCAGCACACCTTCGAGGTGGCTGTTCTGCCTTGGGGCGCCACGGAGGCCCATAATTACCACCTCCCCTACGCCACCGACATCATCGAGGCGGATTATATTGCTGCTGAGGCCGCTCGCAAAGCCTGGGAAGCCGGAGCCAAAGTCATCATCCTGCCCACCATACCCTTTGGCGTGAACACCGGGCAAACCGATATCCTGCTGGACATCAACATGAGCCCCAGCACACAGGCGGCTGTGCTTAATGATGTGATCGAGGTGCTGAACCGACAGGGAATTAAAAAGCTCCTAATCCTGAACAGCCACGGCGGCAACGACTTCAAGACCATGCTGCGCGAGTTGGGCCTGAAGTACCCGGAGATGTTTCTGTCGAGTTGCAACTGGTTTCAGGCGATGGACAAGCCTGCGTTTTTTGAGCATCCCGGCGACCATGCCGACGAGATGGAAACCAGCCTGATCCTGCACCTGCGCCCTGACTTGGTTACTGCGCTGGAGGAAACCGGCGATGGCCGCGACAAAAAACCGAAGATCAAGGCCTACCGCGAGGGTTGGGCCTGGGCCGAGCGCAAATGGAGCCAGGTAACGGAAGACACGGGCGTAGGCAACCCCAAGAAAGCCACTGCCGAAAAAGGGGAGAAGTTCTTCGAGGCCGTCACCGTTAAAATGAGCCAGCTGTTCATCGACCTGGCAAAGGCTGACTTGAATGATTTGTATGAGTAAAAATCAAACCACCCCCTGCCCCCTCCTTGTCCAAGGCGGGGAGTCTGCTTTTGCTTTAGAACGGCCTTTGTGGTGTAGCTAACGGTTCAGGTAAAACTGTTTTTTTTAATCCTTTCTAAAATACAGGCTCTCGCTAAACGCTTTATCGGTGAAAGGACTAAGAACAACTCCCCTCCTTAGATTAGTGAGAACGCGAGTTCGAAACTAACGAGCGTAGCTCTGAGGGGTTGGGGGTGGTTGGACCCGGCAACACCAAGTCCGGAAACTTCTCTGATGCTACAGCAGGTGAAATAGCAGCAGAAGAGATAAACTACAGCACCGGCAGAATCTGCTCAATAGGAGTCTCGCCGATAAAAGATTTCACCAAACGTCCCTCCTCAGAATACACGAAAAGCGAAGGAGCCTCGATTGGGCCTACTTGTTCCAGGATGTCGTTGATGGTAGTGGTGGCGAAATGCACGTTCTTCAGGTCGGCTAGTTTGTAAGTTTCAGCAAACTGACGCTGCTGTGCAAAGCCGGCATCTGAAACGAAATAGACTTTATACCCCTCAAACGCTTCCAGGTTCTCCTGTATCTGGGTGGCTTCGCGCTGGCAGTGGTCGCAGTCCGGCTGGTAGAGTACGAGCACCGTTTTGCCCTTTAGGTTTTTTGCTATCACTCGAGAGCCGTCCTGCAATAGCATCGGCAACATAGGTAGGTCATTAGAGGTTGGCTGGGTCTGGGTCGGGCTCTCAACGGCTACTTCTTCCTCGGCAGAAGACGAGGTCTTGCGGACATCCAGAAATACTATCAAGGCCAAAGCCAGCAGAGCCAATACTACAATGATGATTCCCTTCTTCATGACGCGCAGGTGTTTTTATGCAATATAAGAAAATAGCTAAGCAAGTGCATGGCAGCGGCTACCATCCCTGCTGCAAACCATCCTCCAAAGCGGCGGCATATTTCTCCTTGTCAAAAGAATAGTAGTAGGGTGCTTTGTGGGCCACGCCCTGCTTCCGCTCTTCCAGGCGGTTCAAGATGCCGTAGCCCAGCATCTTCCGCTGGAAGTTGCGGCGGTCGAGTTGCTTGCCCAGTATGGTTTCGTAGAGGCGTTGCAGTTCAGGCATGGTAAACTTATCGGGCAACAAGTTATACCCGATGGGCTGGTCGTTAAGCTGCTTTCGGAGGGTTTCCAAGGCTTTCTGCAGAATCTCCGAATGGTCGAGTACCAGGGGCGGCAATTCCTGCAGGTCCCACCAGGCGCAAGCCTCGGAAATGGCATCGGGTTGGGGCACTGCGTTAGAGAAATCAACCAGCGCATAATACCCTACTGTGATGAAGCGCTGCAAAAACCAATGCTGCTCATCAGCCACGATACCCGATGAGGCCAGCATTTGCCGGTTTAACTGGATGTCGTTGCGCGCCGGATTGCCGAAGGTATAGAATTGCTGGAGGAAGATATTTTGCAGCCCCGTCCGTGACTGCAGTACCCGCACGGCGGCCTCCTCCATGTCCTCGTCTCTGAATACAAAGCCCCCCGGCAGCGCCCACTTGGCGGCGGCCTTCATCTTCAGGAGCAGGACCTTCAGCTGGTTATCATGAAATCCAAAAATCACGCAATCCAGCGAAAGTCCGGGGTGTAAGCCCTCCCCGCCCTGATGCAACACATCGCCTTTCTGTTCTTCCAAGTCCTTGTTGATTTCTTTCTCAGTCAGACAAATATAACATGCTGCGCTGCAAAAAGACAGAAAATATACTTACATTGTGTCATAAAGACACAAACAAATCGACAAACCTACCGCATATGCTCCACCGTTTATCCACTACGTTTCGGCAAAAGCTGCCCCTGGCCTTGCTAATGGGCAGTATGGCTTGCAGCACCACGCAGCCATCTACCAACGACACTGTTACCGCCACGACCACAAATTACCGCGACCTGAACAAGAACGGTCGCCTGGATGTGTATGAAGACAGCGCGCAACCCCTCGAGGCACGCGTTAGCGACCTGCTGGGCCAGATGACGCTGGAGGAAAAAGCGGGTATGATGTTCATCAACGGCACCTTTATTAACGAGGATGGCACGATTGAGAAAACGCCGGAAACGAAGGGGATGGCTGCCCGCCTGCCCGCCCCGGCCGAGTCCATCAACGACAAGCACATGAACCACTTCAACTTCTGGCAGGTGCCGGGCACAAAAGCCCTGGCTTCGGGGTATAACGCCATCCAGAAAGTAGCGGAAGGCAGCCGTTTGGGTATACCCGTTACAATTGCCTCTGACCCGCGCAACCACTTCAGTGAAAGCATTTTCTCGATGGAGGCCGGCGGTTTTTCGCAGTGGTGCGAGCCGCTTGGCCTGGCCGCCATTGGCGACGAGGCCCTGACCCGCAACTTCGCCGACATTGCCCGCCAGGAATATATGGCCGTGGGCATGCGCGAGGCCCTGCACCCGCAGGTAGACCTGGCCACGGAGCCCCGCTGGGCACGCATCGGTGGCACGTTTGGCGAGGATGCCCAGCTTTCGGCCCGTATGGCCAAAGCCTATATCCTCGGTTTCCAGGGCGAGAAGCTGGGCCCGAACAGCGTGGCTTGTATGACGAAGCACTTTTCGGGCGGAGGTCCGCAGAAAGAGGGCCTCGATCCGCATTTCGAGTTTCAGAAAGGACAGGTATATCCCGGCAACAACTTCGACTATCACCTGATCCCGTTTGAAGCTGCCTTTGAGGCTAACACAGCCGCCATCATGCCTTACTACGGCGTGCCGACCGGCCAAACAGACGAGGACGTGGCTTTTGCTTTCAACAAGGCCATCATCACGGGCCTGCTCCGCGAGAAGTATAAATTCGATGGCGTGGTGTGCACCGACTGGGGCCTGATCTCAGACGCGAACATGGGCACGACCATCTGGCCGGCGCGCGCCTGGGGCGTGGAGCAGCTTAGTGCCGAGGACCGCGTGAAGAAAGTGATTGACGCCGGCGTGGACCAGTTTGGCGGCGAAAGCGTGCCGGAACTGGTGGTACAGCTCGTGAAAGCGGGCAAACTCACCGAAAGCCGCATCGACGAATCCGTACGCAGGTTGCTGCGCCAGAAGTTCCAGCTCGGCCTGTTTGATAACCCTTATGTGGATGTGGAAAAAGCAGTGGAAGTGCTCAGCAACCCCGCCTTCAAAGCGGCAGGCGAGGCATCACAGCGTCGCGCCATGACGCTGCTGAAAAACGACAAGAACGTGCTTCCGCTACAGCCAGGCAAGCTAAGGCTCTATGTAAAAAACGTAAACCCTGAGGTAGCAGCGCAGTATGGCACTGTGGTGGAAAACCCGGAAGAAGCCGACATGGCCATCATCCGCCTGAAAACACCTTGGTACCCGGTGGAGACGAAGAACCCCTTTGCCCTTGGCTTCCACCACGGCGACCTCGACTTTAAGGGCAAGGAGAAAGCCGAGATCCTGCAACTGCTCAAGACCGTGCCCACCATCGTGGACATTAACCTCGACCGTCCGGCTGTCATTCCCGAGATTAGCAAAGCCGCTAAGGGCCTATTCGCCGATTTTGGAGCCAGCGATGCCGCAGTGCTGAACGTGATCTTCGGGAAAGCCAGGCCAGAAGGCAACCTGCCCTTCGAACTGCCCTCCTCGATGGAGGCCGTGCGCAACCAGAAGGAGGACGTGCCTTACGACTCCAAGGACCCGTTGTATAAATTTGGGTTCGGGCTGCGGTATAAATAACTGATTGTTGCATGCACAGGAGCTAAATGGTTGAAGAGTATTGTCATTTCGAACGCAGTGAGAAATCTGGGGCACTTCATAAGTTCGCAGTATTTTAGATTTCTCACTGTGCTCGAAATGACAGCTTCATCCCTTAAGTTGACGGTATCGGGGTTTGAGGGTCGCACTGTTTGAGCTCGTATTCCGTTAAGCTATACCTGCTTTCCATGCCTGGCGAAAAGTAATTTTCAACGATTCAACCAGGCAGCCATTTCCGACTTCATTACTGCATCACCCCTAGCTAAATTAGAGAATAGAACCGATGAAGAAACCGATGACACGACTGATCAGCACCCTATTAGTTTTAATGGTGACGCTATGGGCCGGTATACCGTTAGCTGCCACCGCGCAGGGCACTTCCAAACCGCGCACCATCGTCACCACCGACGGCGAGGTAGACGATGTAGACTCCTTCATCAGGATGCTGCTGTATGCGAATGAGTTTGACGTGGTGGGCTTGGTGTACAGCAGCTCGCAATGGCACTACGCTGGCGACGGCAAGGGCACGCTTTTCACCTCCGAAATGCCGAGCACAAAGGAGCGGTATGGGGAGCGCACCGAGTTGCGCTGGCCCGGCACCACCTGGATGCAGCACTATATAAACCAATATGCCAGGGTATACCCCAACCTGCAGTTGCACGCCGCCGGTTACCCTTCTCCGGAGTATTTGCGCAGCCTCGTGAAAGTGGGCAACATTGCCTTTGAGGGGGAGATGGCACAGGATACCGAGGGCTCCGACTTCATCAAGGCCATTCTACTGGACGACAACACAAGCCCGGTGTACCTGCAGATCTGGGGTGGCACTAACACGGTGGCCCGCGCCCTGAAATCCATCGAGGAAACATACAAAGGAACACCACAGTGGCCGGAGGTATACCGGAAGGTGTCTGAAAAGGCCATTATCTACGCGGTGCTGGACCAGGATGCCACCTATCAGAAGTACGTAGCCCCAAACTGGCCCGAAATAAAGGTGCTTTACAACTCCGACCAGTTCTGGAGCTTCGCTTACCTGTGGCCCAACGTGGTGCCCGCGGAGTTGCAGCCTTACCTGGGTGGCAAGTGGTTTGCAGAGAACATCCGGTTTAACCACGGCCCCCTGCTGGAAGGCTACTACCTGTGGGGCGACGGGAGGCAGATAGACGGCGACCCGGAGCACACGCACGGGCAAATGGCCGAAGCCGCCAAATACAACCGAAGCCAGTATGATTTTATATCTGAAGGCGACTCCCCTGCTTTCTTTTACCTGCTCGATGTAGGACTGCGCAGCCGCGAGGATGCTTCTTATGGCGGCTGGGGCGGCCGCATGGTGCAGTCCGAGAGCAACCCTAACCGTTGGGAGGACGGCAAGCACGTCACCGACTTCAACCCCTACACCAGGAAGCAGGACACCACCTACCCGCAGACGCGCTGGGTGGATGTGCTACAGCAGGACTTTGCCGCCCGTGCCGACTGGTGTGTGCTGCCCTACGAAGAGGCCAACCACGCGCCCGCCGTGCAGCTCAATCACCCACAGGATTTAGTGGTGAGGCCTGGGCAGAAAGTTGTCTTGCAAGGCATCGCCACCGACCCGGACGGCGACGCCCTGAGCTACCGTTGGTGGCAGTATGATGAGGTAGACACGTTTCCGGGTAAGGTAAAACTGCAAAATCCAGATAAGCCCAAGGCATCCTTCACCGTACCGAAAGATGCCCAGAGCGGCCAAACCATCCACCTCATTCTGGAGGTGAAGGACGCCGGCACTCCTAGCCTGACCCGCTATCAACGCGTGATCGCAACCGTTACGAAAGCAGGCAGCTAGCGATTTCAACCAAAAGCAGTATCTTACTGATGGGTTTTACCTATCCCTACTTTCTCTCAGTTATACCGGTACACACAACTTCTTAAAACTTATACATGATAAACAGAAGACACTTTTTTAAGACCACTGGCGCCCTTGCCTTGGGTAGCCTGCTGCTCCCTTCCTGCTCTGGCAGCGCCGTTGACCAGGCAGAGGCCGAAAGCGCAACAGCCGAAACAGCTAACACCGTGCGTGCGGCATTGCCTGCCCCTGGCCTGCAACTTTATACTGTTAGGGAGCAACTGGACAAAGACCTGCAAGGCACCTTGCAGCAGATTGCGGCCCTGGGCTATGTGAACATGGAGTCTGCCGCCGGCTCGAAAGGCCATTACTATGGCATGAAGCCGAAGGAGTTTGCCGCTATGCTGGAGGGGATGGGTATGAAACTGCGCAGCAGCCACGTGTTGCTCGGCACCCAACTTCCCGAGGAAGCCCCCCTCCCACCCGAGTTCCTGACCCTGACCAACGGCATGCAGCAACTGGTGGACATGGCCGCTGAATCAGGCCAGGCCTACCTGACCTGCGCCTTTCTGTTCCCGAGCGAACGCAAGACCATTGACCAGTACAAGCGCGCCATCGAGCTGTTTAACAAAACGGGCGAGGCTTGCAAAAAAGCTGGGCTTACCTTTGCCTACCACAACCACGACTTTGAGTTCGAGACGCTGGAAGGCCAGCGCCCTTACGGCCTGATCCTGGCCGAAACAGACAAGGACCTCGTGAAGATGGAACTGGACCTGTATTGGGCCACCAAGTCCGGCAACGACCCGGTAGCGTTGTTCGAAAAACATCCGGGTCGCTTCCCGATGTGGCACGTGAAGGACATGGACAAGACTGAGAAGAAGTTCTTCACGGAGGTTGGCAACGGCTCTATCGACTTCAAGCGCATCTTCGACAAAGCCGAAGTGGCCGGTTTGGAATATTACTTTGTGGAGCAGGACCAGACACCGGGCAACCCAATGGAAAGTATCAAAACCAGCTACAACAACCTGACCAATATCCTGGGCTAGCCCACTACAGACTACACCTGTTTAAACGGCTCCCTACGAGTATAGGGAGCCGTTTTGCTTTTTTGAAATTAGTGTACCTATGGCTGATGCTTGCAGAAAACGATTTCTCATATAGACAGCGAACGACTTGTAGTAGACTGATTGCCTTGCAAATCAACAGCTCTAATGGTCAGCTTTTTCCCTTTTGGATGGTTAACCAGTGGGATAGCATAGCTTGTTTGTGGTGTGAAGCCTACTTTTTCTCCATCTAAATAAATGTTATACCCACGCACGTTTCTGTTGTCCGTCGATTTGTCCCATTGCATGACCAACGCGCTCTTAAGCGTTTTGGCCTTCAGGTTTTGGGGCGTGGACGGGGATGTCTTATCAGGATGTAACCGTTGCACCACATTGGCAAGCGCGCGAAACTGGTGATAAGAGGCCTTCCAGATCTGGGCTTTCAGGGCCGTCTTCTGCTTTGGCTCTTTGTCTATACCCCCTGGGTACCAATCGCCATGCTCGTGGTCGATGATGTACTTGTCGATATAATTCCACTGCTGCAGGAAAAGGTCGTAGTAAGGCAGCGCGTCGTTCGGGTATAGGTCAGACATCAACAGCAATGTGTTCAGGCCCTCAGCCTGCGCCCACCAGTTCTTCGAGTCGCGGAGAATAGTGATGCCCTCTTTCCCTTTAAAGTAGTAGCCGCCATCGTAAAAACCGCCCACCGTGTTGTCAAAACCGGTGCGGATGGTATGGTCGGCCATTTTCTTGGCTATCTGCATGGTTTTGCTGTCGTGTTCCAGGCCCAGCGCATGCGAGGCCTCCAACATGAGGTAAGCCGTTTCGATGTCGTGCCCGAAGGAGACTTCGTCGAGGTGGTGGTTTTTCCGGATCACGTCCTCTGTCGAGTCGCGAAAGGAAACGGGTTGCCAGTCGGGGGTGAGGAAAAGCGTAAGGTAACCTTTGTCTGTAACGATGGTGTCGCGCACCAGCAGCAGCATTTCCTGCAGCCGCTCCCGCACCAGCGGGTCGGGCCATACCTGGTAAAGCTCCGTGAAAGCCTCCAGCAAATGGATTGAGCTGTTCTGGTCTTTATACCCCACCTCCGAATCTGCCGGTGTTTGGGCGGTGCGTCGCACCGGCGTGCCGTCCTTTTCCAGGGCCTGGAAATAGCCTTTGTGCACGGGGTCGTGGCTGTGTTGCTCCAGCCACGCGAAGGTTTTCTTGGCAAGATTCAACGCACTGGTATCACCGGAAGTTTGGTAATAGGCCGCAAGGCCGTAGATGGCGAAAGCATTTCCATATGCTGACTTGGCGGCTCCGCCATACCCCTGCCGCCCTTCGGCTTTCACGTTGCCCTGCTGATCGACCAGGGTATAGAAGCCGCCATTGGTTTTGTCCCACATCCTGTCTCTCAGAAAAGCCACGCCATGCCTGGCGCTGCTTAAGTAGTGAGCCACATCGGGGTATAGCTGGGCGGCTTTCGCGTTCGACCATATATGGCGCGCCTGCGTCACGATCATTTTGTCTTGCGGGCCTGTTGGTTTCCAGTCGTAAGTATAAGTGCTCGTGAAGCCTCCGTGTTGCCTGTCCACGGTCTGCGGATACCACTTGTTCAGCATTTCGGTCTTGATGGACTCTTCAATTTCAGCTGCAAGCCTGACGCGGGCACCATCTTGAACAGTCAAGCGAAAAGCAGTTAAACTCAAGGCGGTGGCTCCGACAAGCAATGCCAGGACATTTCGTTTTAGTCTCATCAGATTGCTTTAACTGATTACATCCTTTGTTACTACCCTACTGCACAAGCATAGCGACCGGTTTCTACTGTCATCACAATTGTCTTGCCGATGTATTTACAGAAAGCACACGAAAGCTAAAGCCTCACTACTCGAAGGGGGCATTGCTTACCAGTTTGCAGACACTATAGCTTAAAAGCCTGCCTGGCCAGTAGCTTCCAATGCCCTTTCTGCTTTTGCCAGATCAGCAAATTCCCAATCCGGATGTTGACTCGATTCCCGTTATTAGTTGCTTCGGAGGAAAAGATATGGCGCACGATGGCCGTGTTACCAGCTATCCGGACAGACTGGTCACTTACGTTTATCTTTAAAAAATCAAAGGCGCCATTTACCACATCATCCACAAAAGCCGCTTTGTCCTGTACTTTACCACTTGAATGGCCATAGCTAAGTTCTTCTGCTGTAATATTGTTCAACTGGTCCTTGTCTGCGCTTACCATAGCCTGGTTAAACTTTTCGACAGCAGTGGCTACCTCGGCGGCCTCTTTCGACTGTGCCTTGGCTGCAAACACCAGCAGCAAAAGACCAATAACTGGAATTAGATATTTTTTCATAACGCTGTTGCCCTCAAACTTCTTAACTTTTTTTCTCCTGAAACTCGCATTGTAAACCAATTGCGCAAAACCTGCACGCCCATACAGTAAATGCTAGCGTTTCACTAATTCGGGCTCATCCGTATCCACTGTTTCGTTATACTCGCCGGCCGGTGGCCTACGGTGCCAGTAGGAGGCCAAAACAGAACCAGTGATATTCATCAGCGGGCCAAAGACAGCCGGAGCCAGCCCTACAGTAGCAATCTTACCCATGCCTTTGGCAATACCTGATGCGAGCCCTCCGTTTTGCATCCCCACCTCAATAGCGATCGTGCGGCAATCCCGCTCATTCATCCGGAACAGGCGGCCTGCCCAATAACCGAGGCCATACCCGGCTAGGTTGTGCACCAAAACCAACACAATAAGCAGCGCCCCTATTTCCAGTAGGCTGTCACGCCCAGCAGCGGTGATGATCACGATAATGAAGGCAATCCCAAACATCGAGACTAAGGGCATGGCATCGTCCAGCCACTTGGCCTTCCCGCTCAGCAACTTGTTAAACAAGAGCCCTGCTCCAATTGGCAGGATGACCATCTTCACGATATCCCACATCATATCTAAAATCTTGATCTCTATGAATGCACCTGCCAGCAGGCTCATAAGCAAAGGCGTGAACAAGGGGGCCAGCAGTGTCGTGATGGCAGTAATAGTAATGGAGAGAGCCAGATTTGCCTTCGCCAGGTAATTCATTACGTTAGAGGCCAAGCCACTCGGCGAGCACCCAATCAAGATCATACCCGCCGCAATTTCCGGACTGAAACCACTTACGCTGGCTAACGCGAAACCCAGAAAGGGCATAATACTGAACTGACAGAGTATACCGATAATAACGCCTTTGGGCATACGGGCTACCCCAATAAAATCATGGACGCTCATCGACGTGCCCATCCCGAACATGATTAATTGAATAAGCGGCGTAATGAGCACCGCAAACTGGAAACCACCGACCTCTACAAAGTAACCCGGGTAGTAGAGCGCCATGGTGACTACCGCAAAAATCATAACTGTGTAAGAGAAGCCCCGCAGGTGCGCATACCCCCTGAAACCCACTGCAAGTGCGGCAAAAAAAGCAATGAAAAAGGGGCCGGCCTGCGCGATGCTGCTGCGCAACGTAAGCGCAAGACCAGCTACAAGGCAAGCTACCGCTAAGCCCAGTGCAATTTTGTATATGTTGATTTGTTTCAAAGCATTACTGTTTAAATGTAAAAGCTGAGACGTCTCAGGAAAGCACATCATACCGCCTGGCGAAAAGCCATTGCTTATTGCCAGGAGGTATGAAAGCCATTAACTAAACACTCTGTCATGAGACCTTCTCTCGTCCCATTGCTTGGTAGGCGCGAAGAAACTTTTGTCACGCGGGTGCAAATGCTTTTTCACCACTTCTTCATTCAACTCTATCCCCAGACCGGGCGCATCCAGCGGCACGTTGGCAAAGCCTTTTGTAATCATCGGCTGGCCGTCTGTGGTTTTCACAAGATCTTCCCACCAAGGCAAATCCACGGAATGGTGCTCCAGGGCCAGGAAGTTTTGTGTGGCTGCAGCGCAATGCACATTAGCCATAAAAGAAACCGGCGTACCGGCCTGGTGCATGGCCATCGCTATACCATTTTCTTCGGCATAGTCTGCAATTTTTTTCGTCTCCAAGAGGCCTCCGGAGCTGGCCAGGTCCGGGTGGATGATATCTACGGCACGCTTATCAATCAGGGGCTTAAAGTTCTTTAGCAGGTATATATCCTCGCCAGTTGTTAGCGGCGTTTCCAGCGCATCAGACATCGTTTTCCATTGGTCGGTCAGCTCCCACGACACAATATCCTCTAGCCAAGCCAGCCTGTACTTGTCAAGTGCTTTGCCTAACCGTATCCCTTCATTCATACCAAAATGCCCATAGTGGTCAGTTGACAGTGGAATCTCATACCCGATCAGCTTGCGCGTGTTTTCTACGATATTGGCCAGGTGGTCCAAGCCCTTTTCAGTAATTTGTATCTGCGTAAAAGGATGCGCTGTGTTACTATAGGACATATAGTTGCTTTGATCGCCCCACTGCGACAATCTGCCCTGCGCATCCTCCCAGAACTTGGAGTTTACTACAGTACCCGGTATACCTTTCAACTCCCCAATAGAAACGTCCATCTTCAGCCATGTATACCCTTGTTCTTTAACTCGGAAGTTCACCAGTTTTGCCTGCTCCTCCGGCGACCCTGCCTCCGGCGTATCAGCGTACAACCGTATTTTATCACGGTATCTTCCGCCTAAGAGCTGCCAAGCCGGAACATTATAGGCTTTCCCACACAAGTCCCAGAGCGCCATTTCCACACCGCATACACCGCCTGCCTGGCGCGAAGGGCCACCAAACTGCTTGATAGATTTAAATATCTGCTCTACGTTACATGGATTTTGGCCTAAGATCCGGCTTTTAAGCATCAGCGCATACCGCGGGTCAGCGCCGTCTCTCACCTCACCCAACCCGTATATTCCCTGGTTTGTATCGATCCGGATGATAGCGGTGCCCCCCAACACCGAGGTTAAAGCGTAGCGCAAATCCGTTATTTTAAGGTCCGATGGCCTTGAGTCGCGTTTAACTTTAGAAGTGCTCTGAGCCAGGGAGTCTTCGATCGACATGCCCATAAAACCGCCCAATGCTATACCACCCAAGGCCGTTTTTTTCAGGAAATCGCGGCGATTATCTTTGGTGGCGGGATTGCTAATTTCTGCCTGTCGTGCTGCAGCATCCGCTGCTTCCTGTGTTTTATTGGCGGCTATAATTTGCTGTAAAATGCTTTTCATGACACTAACGTTTATGGTATCGGTAATGAATTAAATTATTGAGAATCAAACCAGTGGAGTGGTGCTACCACGTTCTGTTTTTCATGTACTCGTCCAACTCGTTGCGGCTCATGGGGAGATCTTTCTTAGCTTTAGTCCATTGCACGAAATCGTTTTTGATTTTGTCGTTCCACTTGCTGTCTACCTCGCCAGGGGTATATTTCCCCTCGCGCAACCGTTGGTGCCCAAACTCATCCCGCAGGGCAATAAACTCCGCATTGATTACTAACTCCTCCACCAGGTGCGAGGGGATGAACACAGTTCCGGCCTGCTTAGCCAGCACCACATCGCCGGGCATCACGGTGGCACGCCCGATCCTGATGGGCACGTTGATGCCGCTCAGCATCATTTGCTGTATATAGGAAGGGTCCTGTCCTTTTATCCAGCCGTTGAAACCCTTGATTTCGCTTAGCCCTTCCACATCGCGCACGGAGCCGTAAAAAATAACCCCACGCTTGGACTTGGCATAAATAGAGTTCCCGAGGTTGTCGCCAATCAGGGTTCCATCCACGATTTTGCCGTAGCCATCGGCCACGTAGATATCGCCTTCCTTCAGCACATCGATCGGCCAGGAATTTGTCCCCCCGGCCTGGCTGCGGCCCTCTGCTTTTCCCTTTTCTTTCAGCACCTTCTCCATATCGGGGCGTAACGGCATATACTGCGCAGTTACCACGCGGCCGGTCATAGCGCTATCTGGGTGTATGACCATCCATTCGCCTTCATATTGGTTCATATACCCTTTGTTACGGAGCACTCCCCAGGCTTCTTCAATAGAGATATTCTTCAGTCTTTTCAGGTATTCATCCGGTACCTTCGGCCTTCCGTCCGGGTAGCGTTCGCCTTTCCACTCTGAGGTAAGGGTTTTGATTTGATCGGATGTAGGGGTAACCTGTTGTGCTGTTGCCATAAAGCCCGACAAAAGGAAAACCGCTATCCACGTTAAATTTTTCTTCATGAAAGTTGCTAGTATGTATTACAGAAATTGTATGATGATCATGGATCAGTCAAAAGAGAGTCAATAGCTTACACAAAGAAGGGATATCCCTTTGTCGCATATTTTTTCATCCCTTCCTCATTTATATCCACCCCGATACCCGGCTTGTCTCTTAAAACAATGTGCCCGTCTTTGATCATGTCGCCTTCAAAAGTGACAATGTCTTTGAACATAGGGTCTGTGTGGAAATACAGCTGCCATTCCAGGATGGCGAAGTTTGGTACTGACGCACATACATGACTAGAGGCCATCGCCGCCAGGTAGGAACCTACCATGTGAGGGGAAAATGGCACGTAGTGCAGGTTCGCCAGGTTGGCGATTCTCTGCCCCTCACCCAAACCTCCGGCTTTCTGAAGGTCTGGCATCACCATATCGGCAGCACCTATCTCGAGTAAGCGGCGGAAGCCGTGGGCGAGGTAAAGGTTTTCGCCCACACAAATCGGTGTGCTGGTAGAATCTGTGATCAATTTGAGGGCATCCACGTTCTCTGCAGGAACCGGTTCTTCCAGGAACATCAGGTTTAGCGGTTCCATCATTTTGGCGACGCGGTGGCCGGTGGTGGCATCATAGCGGCCGTGCATGTCCACGCAAATGTCGATATGAGGCCCTACTGCCTCCCGTACGGCAGCAATCTGGTTGTACATTCTTTCCAACTCAGCCGGGCTGGCAGTCCAGTTGTAGTGGTCATACTTATTGGGGTCGCTTGCTTCGTCTATGTCGAGCTTTACAGCCGTAAACCCTCTTTTCACAACGTCTTTGGCGGCTGTGCCATACATCTGGGGAGTTGGGTTCCTTTCGCGGTAAGCCGCCGTGTCGCAATACACCCTGATTTTGTCCCGGTACTTGCCTCCCAGCAGCTGATACACAGGAACGCCCAGAGCCTTTCCTGTCAGATCCCAGAGGGCAGTTTCGATTGCCGAAAGTACAGCGATATACATTCCGCCCTGTGCCCCTTCAAAGAAGCCCGATTTTCGCACATCTTCAAAAAGGCGGTTTACATTCAGCGGGCTTTTGCCTTTTATGCGCTCCCCGAACATCTTCACCAAGTGGTAGGTGCCGGGTGTCGCATCAACCGCCTCCCCACAACCCCAGATTCCCTGGTTGGTGTGCACTTTCACAAAGAGACTGTGCCCGTTGCGAATGTAGCCGGCTTTGATGTCGGTTATCTTAAGGTCTGAAGGACTGGAGGCTAAGGGTGCCTTTTGAACAGCGGCTTCCAAACCCTGCCCGAACGTGGACATTAAAGTGACACCGGCCAGGCCAGCCATACTGCTTTTGGTTAAAAACGAGCGTCTCGATTGTTTATTTATCATGTCTCTTTCTCTTATTCAGCTTGTTATAGATAGTTTATACTTACCAGGTGCGGGTTTTCAATAACTCCTGGATTTGTTCCTTTGGAACCGGCAATTCGTTTGCGTGGTCATTTAGCCACTTTGAAAAATCCTTCTCTATTTCCGGGGACCAGCGGTTGTCAATTTGGCCTGCTGTGTATTTCTGCTCGCGCAGGCGCTGATGGCCGAACATGTCCCGCAGCCTGACTACTTCAGAGGTTTTCACTACCTTCTCTACCAGGTGAGGGGGTATAAAACTAACTCCTCCATCCCGGCCTAAAACGATGTCGCCGGGCATCACCATCACATTGTCAATCCTGGTGGGCTTATTGATGCCTACCAGCGTGGTATTAAGTTCACCATCAGGATTGTTCAAGTGGTGCGAAGGGTGGTAGCTTTTTACATAGGAGGTGAAGGATCCAATCTCTTTCAAACCTGCTAAATCCCGCACAGCTCCTCCGTACACAATGCCGTTTCCTGATTTGGCAAAGATGGAGTTTGCCAGGTTATCACCGATCGTGGGGCCGTTTTCATGGGCACCAAACTGGTCGGCTACATATACATCGCCTTTTACCAGCATGTCGATGGGCCAGGAGTTCTGATCTTTGATCCTTCCATCCTTTTTTTGGCCTTTTTCGGTTATCACCCGCTGTACATCGGGTCTGCCAGGCATAAACGTCGCCGTTAAAGCGCGCCCCACCAGCACACTATCTGGATTCACAACCAGCCATCCATCCGCATACTGGTGCTTATAATTTTCCCCTTTCATAACCGACCATGCCTCTTCATGCGTCACCAGCTTCATTCTCTTGATAAGCTCATCCGACACTTTCGGACGACCATCGGGAAATCTTTCCCCCTTCCACTGCGGTGTCAGGAAAAGCAGCTCTTCCCTGGAAATTTGCTGAGCCAGCGAAACAGTAGAAAAACTTAGAAATAGGATAAAAAGGGCACAAAAACTGACCTTTCTCATACAATGTTTGTTTAGTGATTTGATGGATTACGTTTCTGAACTCACTGTCATGCGGGTGCATCGTCGCAAGCAAAACCTCTGGTGCTTTGCCAGCGCTGTTAGCCAGACACCTGGTGCTTAAAGGCATAGCAAGCCTTATGCTGATCATTTTGGAGAGGGCAAAACTCAATCTCACAAAGCCTTACCCTCTCCATCATGATTCCCGCATCAATAAGAAATGAAGGAAATTGTACCGCCAGAGCGGATAGGTCTACCGTTAGTCCACCACATCCCAGAATATCGGGTTACCGAGCGTGTTGCCCCCCATCCGCGCTATTGCCTCGTTTACATTCTTCTCATTAACAGACCTTTCTCTCAGCGGGTAGGGCAGCCTGCGGATAAAGCCGCCCCCGATATCGTTCACAGAAGGATCCTGGCTCGGATAATTGGTAGGCTTTAATTTTGGATAGCCACTTCTACGGAAGTTAGACCAGGCTTCCTGGAACTGCAGGAAAGAAGCAACCCAGTATTGCTCATTTATTTGCTCCAGGGCTCGCGACGGGTTATAGGCAATTTCAGGCTGTGCCAAGAATGCGGCCACCTCTTCGGGCGTAATGTCAATGTTGGCCCCCTCAGTTACACCACTGTAAGCCTCCATCTGTTCCATATGTGCCCGGATACCGGCTTGATAATATTCCTGAGCCACAGCTTCACCTCCCTGAATATACCCCCGGTGCGCTGCCTCAGCTAAAAGAAGGGCTGTCTGGGCATGCGTAACCAGAAACTCAGGTCTGTCGAGTTGCAGTACAGTCCTGCGGTTAAACTGGGAGTATTTAAAGGCAGCCCCAATCTTACCCGGGAAACCAGGTGCACTGGCTATGTTAGTGTCATCATAACCGTATGGCATCCCTTGCTGGTCCTTCGGAGTCGTGTTCTCTGTTCCTAACGATCCTATGGTCCCGGCAGGGTTCTCGTATTTTACAGCAATGTATTCCAGGCGCGGATCATCTGTGCTTTGAAGGTATTCAACGAACGGAGCTCCTACATAATAGTTAAGCCGCTCGGTAGCCAGCAGCGGAGATGACATGGGATGGATAAAAGTACTGCTATAGGGAACATAAGCATTGTCCTCATTAGATGTTATTACACCTCCTCTTGCAGGATCAACCGCTGTCGTTACAATGGATTGCGCCTTTGCCTGATTAATTTCAGTATACCGCATCCCGGTGCGCAGCAAAAGCGAATTTCCAAGCTTTTTCCACTTCTCAATATTTCCCCGATAAAATAAATCTCCCGGCACCACATCCCCGTCTGGTTTCAATGCATCCGTGGCCTGCTGATATTCCTTTATGATGTCCTCGTATATAACCGAAGCCTCATCGTACTTTGGTAAGTAAGTGCTCTCCAGAAAGCCTTTGCCTGCCTCAAAGTAAGGCACATCCCCATAGGTGTCTACTAAAATCTGAAAGCTGTACGCACGCCAGATTCTTGCCATATTGTAGAGGTTGCTCCGCTCCGGCTTATCCTTGGTCATCTCAATAACAGCAGTCAGATTTCTGATTGTCTGTGTATAGAGGTCGTTGAATATGGGTGCAGACTGAATTTCATTAACCAAATTGAGGTTGCCGCCTGCCACAAATCCTGAATATGGTATCTGCACTTGCTGAACAATGGCCGCCTGATAACCCAGCGTACTGACTGCGGAAGTTCGCTGTGCATCCGAGAACAGGTACACAGGGTCAAGCATAGTTGGTTGTATAGGATTGGTGTTTATTTCTTCAAAATCCTTGTCGCAGCTGCCTGCACCTATTAGCAAGGCAACCAGAACCACACATTTATATATATTCTTTATCATGATGTTGCGCTTAGTTGACGTTATAATTTAATATTTACATTCACACCATAACTTCGTGTAGTAGGAAGGGAGTGGCCTTCAAGCCCTGCCAGGTTATCGGAAGCAGAAAATTGAGATTCCGGATCAAGGTTGTCAACGAACTTCTTAATCATCAGCACATTGTTGACATAGGCATTGATGTTAAGCCCCTTGATGAAGGTGTTGCTCAGCAGTTTGGTGAGGTCATACCCCAGAGAGGCAGTCCGCCACCGCACAAAACTTGCATCATATACAAAAGGGGTGGCAATACTGAAACTGCGGACGCCGTTGTAGAATCTTCCCGGCAGTACGGCCGTTGTATTCGGGTCTCCTTCCGGTGTTACGCTTGGATATATAACTCCTTCCTCGCGTCCGTATAAGGTCTCCTTGTGCAGGCCGTGGCGGTACCAGTTGAAGTTGGAATTAGAGATCATCTTATGGCCTGCTTTAAAGTCAATCTGTGTGAAGAAGCGGAAACCTTTGAAGTTTATGGTGTTAAGCCACCCTCCTGTATGGGTTGGTATAGCGCTGCCGTAGGTAATAATATTTCCTCCTAACATATTACCGTTAGAGGTCACAACTTGTCCTGTCGCTTCATTGCGTCTGAAATCAACACCACGCAACGAGCCCAGCGGCATGCCGACTTCGTGCGACACAATGCCAATGAACTCGCCTGTTCCCACATCGATCCGTTGCTGGTTGTTGGCCAGTTCCAGCACCTCGCTCTGGTTGTAGGTCAGGTTAAAGGCAGTTTCCCAGGTAAGGTTACTGTTAGTTATCGGCATGAAGCCCAGTAACATTTCCACCCCCTGGTTTCTCAGCCTTCCCACGTTCACTTTTGTCTGTCCAAAACCTGATGCGTTAGAGATATCCACGTTCAGGATCTCATCTTCTGTGTTCTTGCGGTAAGCTGCCAAATCAAGGTTTACCCGGCTGTTAAACAACTTTAACTCTAACCCCACTTCAGCTTCTTTCACTTTCAGAGGTCTCAGATTTGGGTTTGGGCTCACCGAACCGGCAATATTCCCTAATGGTATACCATTCAGGGTCTGGTTGTTAAGTGAATAGAACAGTTGGTTGGTATAAGGATCCGTGTCTCCCCCTACCTCAGCGTAAGCGGCTCTTAGTTTTCCAAAGTTGATCCAAGTTGGTAACGAATTGGCAAAAGCCTGGCTGAACACAAAGCTGGTGCTTACCGATGGATACAGGTAACTGTTTGACTTAGGGTTCAGGGTAGAGAACCAGTCGTTACGGCCTGTAACAGTTAAAAACAGGTATTCGCGGAAGCCAAAATCCACTGTACCGTACAAGGAGTTTACTTTCTTCCTGTAGTAATTAAAACCAGGATTTTTTATTTGTCCGTTGTTGATGGTATACAGATCCCGAACATAAAAATTTTCCACAGAGGTGCTTAGTGTCTGGCCTGTCTGGTCCATGGAGTTCCCACCGATTGTCGCGTCAATGCTAAAATCACCAAACGCATGGTTTGCCCCAACCAGGAAATCGAGATTGAGCTCCCGGAAATTCTCTGAATCCTGGTAATAATTACCATTGAAGCCTGAAGTAGCAGGAGGTAAAAAAGCAGTACCGGTCGGGCGGTTCACCTCATGGTTTACGCTAAAATAATCTTGCCCCACGCGGCCTTGGGCATAAAGCCACGGCGTTAACTCATACCGTAGCGACACATTACCGAAAAGGCGGTCACGCTTACGGTTTTCAAAACGCTCATTCATCGACCAGTACATGTTGGTGCGGTTTGTAAAACGGGCAGGATTGATCTCGTTACCGGTGACCGGGTCTTTGTAGGCTGTCTCCATCCACCTCGGGTCTATGCTGTTAGCCAGGGTGTAGAGGGTTGAGTTTATGTTAAAGTCCTGCTGCGAAACAACAGGAGGGTTGATGTTGTCCTCATTAGAATAGTTGGCGTTTACCTGCGTGGAGAGCTTATCAGACAATTTGTAAGTCAATCCCAAGTTCACAGATTTCCTGGTAAAGCTTGAGTTTGGCACAATGCTCTTGGCATCTGTGTCGGAGAAGGAGACACGAAAGCTTCCTCTGTCATTACCACCGGCTAAGGCAACGCTGTTCTGCAACATCAGGCCAGTGCGATAAAAGGCATCGGTGCGGTCTTTGAAAGGCGAATACGGATGCTGCTGGCCATCTACCTGCCACGTTGGCTGCCCATCAAAGCGCTCACCAAAGCTCCAGACACCAGACGAGCGGGCCTCCCCAACGCTTTGCGGCCTCTTACCACCCTCACCCTGACCATATTCATACTGGAAGTCTGTGAAGTCAAGTGCCTGGTCGGCCTGCACAGTAGAAGAAAGGGTGACGCCAATACCTGTCTGGTTTGTGCCAGATTTTGTAGTGATGATAATGGCACCGTCTTTTGCCCGGAAACCATACAATGCAGCAGCAGCGGCTCCCTTCAGAACTGTCATGGATTCAATATCCTCCGGGTTTATGCTCTGCATACCATCACCGGTGTCTGACATTGCCTCTCCGGCAAATCCATCGCCTGCGCCATTTCCACGACCATTAGCTTTATTATTAATCGGGACGCCGTTCACAACGATCAATGGAGAGTTGTTGCCCCCAAAAGAAGACTGGCCCCGAATCCGGATCTTGGAGGAACCGCCTGGCCCGGTTGGCGGTGCCTGCACGTTTACCCCAGAAACTTTTCCGACAAGGTTATTACCGACATTGGTTGACCGGCTACTCAAAAGGGCTTCCGTATCTACTGTAGCCGTTGCATAGCCCAGCTTTTTAGCTTCTCTTTTAATGCCCAACGCAGTGACCACCACTTCCTCTAGGGCCTGCGTATTTTCGCCAAGTACAACATTCAGTTTGCTTTGGCTACCTACGGTTATCTCTTTTGTAGTAAATCCGATATAGGAAAAAACAAGAACATCCTTTGGGGAAGCGGCAATGGTGAAACTCCCGTCTGCGTCTGTTACGGTGCCTTTGCTAGTGCCTCTTACTGCGATACTTACCCCTGGCAATCCTATGCCGCTATTGCCTGTAACACGGCCTGTAATTGGGGGCTGTGTTTGCGCACTCAACCGGTTAGCTGGCACACTGAAAGATGCTGGTGCGCCTGACTTGGCAAGCCTTATATGAATATTGTTATTGATTAGCTTAAACTCCAAGCCCGTCTCAGAAGCCACTCGGTCCAGCACTTTGCTGAGCGGCTCGTTTCTGGCGTTTACCGATAGTACCTTTTTCCCCGATACTTCTCTCTCATCGAAAGTAAATCGGAAAGGCGTTTGCATTTCCACGCTCTTGATAAAATCCTGAAGGGAACCCTCTTTCAGCAAGAGCGTCACCTTTTCACTCTGCATATCAGGCAATGGGGTGTCAATTCCAACTGCGGATACGTAAAGGTTGGTAAGCATCAGCACCAGCGTTGCTACCAGCGTCCTTGTTACCCCACCTTTTAATAGGTAGTAAAAATTGTTTTTCATAAATTTGAAATGTTTAATATGATTGAAATCGTTAAACAAACCCCTCTAAAAGAAAATGCGTCAACAGATTTCTTCGGAGGGAATCTAAAGCCAGCTTTATCCAAAGGCTGGCTTTTTTTCATTCCTTTGCGTAGCCCATATTATTTCATGATTGGTTAAATTCTATTTTGACTTTCTTGTTTATCCGTTTGTAGGTGAAGCCTTTCACGAAACCGATACCCTCGAGCACTTTGTCCAGTGACTCGTTATCGTAAACCCCAGTGTAGTCCCAAGCTTTGCCAGGCTTGCCCTTAGCCTCTACCGCTATCTCCACCCCATACCACTGCTCTAACTTGTGTACCACTTCGTCCATATCGGCGCTGCGAAAGGTCAGCAGGCCTTCCTTCCAGCCCAAGACCTCAGCCCGGTCAAAGGGAGCCACAGCAAACTCTTGTGATACCCCATAATAAGTGAGTTGAAGGCCCGGCGTAAGTTTACCCAGGAGCTTTTCGCTACCCTTTTCTTCTTTCCGGTCTATCTTAACCACCCCCGAAGCCAGCGATATAGCAATTGCCGCCTCGCCTGGTATATGCCGAATATTGAAGGATGTGCCTAGGGCCTGGGTGGAGATTGCGCCGGTTTGCACGATGAAAGGGCGGCGGCGATCCTTGGCTACTTCGAAAAAAGCTTCCCCCTGTAAGTCGATCTCGCGCTTTCTGTCACTGAAGCCCTTTCTGAAAGTCACCCGGCTGCCCGCGTGGAGGTGCACCACTGAGCCGTCGGGCAGGTAAATTAGCTTGCGCACACCCGGGGCGGCCTCTACTGACACATAAGCGGCAGGTGCAGGGCGCAAGGCATAGAGCGCCAGCCCAGCCAGCAGGCAGAGCGGCAGCAGCACGGCCGCAACCTTCAGCCAGCGTTGCGGCTGAGCCTGCAGTCTTATGACAGGTGTTTCGGGGGCTTGCGGCAGCGGCAACGCTGCTTTAATGCGGCCCAGCAGGGCTTCGGCATCGTGGGCAAGCTCAGGACTTTCGGCTTCCTCGTGCCACAGCGCGTGGAGGTCCTGTTCCTGCCCCGGCTTTATGTTTCTGGATCGGAACCAGCGCAGCACCGCCTGCACCTCTTCTGGAGTGCATTCCCCTTTGTAGTAACGATCAAGCAAGCTTTGGTTCATTGATATTAATGTGTGTTTATATATAGATTACACATAACCAAAGCGATGCACCACCTCTATTATAAAAATAATTAAGCACTCACTTTTAAGCCTCGTTATTATATGTGCGTGGCCCATGAACAGTATACCAGAAAGGTTGCTCTTTAACCCTTCAGTAGTTGCGACAGCCTTATAACTTTAAATGCAGGGTAACATGAAGGGTGCGTAAAAGCTGCAAAACAGGCAGCAATAGCTATAAGGATCAATCCGCGTAAGCCAAAAAAAAGCTGCCTTCATACACAGGCATGTATAAAGGCAGCTTTTGATAAAAGAGATGAATATAAAATTGAAGCCTATGCTATCCTTAATGTAAATCTCTGGCAACCTCTGAGCCGGAGCCGCCACGCAGCACATCGAAATCCGCGCCAAGGTGTGCCTGCTGCACATGATCGATATATATTTTCACGTATCCTCGTGTGGCCATAGGTGCAGGAGCTACCCAGGCAGCTCTACGAAACTCAAGCTCTTCTTCACTGACATCCAAGTGCAGCCTTCGGTTTTTTACGTCCAGTTCAATCATGTCGCCGTTCTGCACCAAAGCCAGGGTACCGCCCACGGCAGACTCAGGAGACACGTGCAACACGACAGTACCGGCGGCGGTACCGCTCATCCTGCCATCAGAGATACGCACCATGTCACGAATGCCTTTGCGCAGAATTTTTTCAGGAAGATCCACGTTGCCAACTTCCGGCATACCGGGGTATCCTTTCGGCCCCACGCCCTTCAGCACAATTACGCAGGTTTCGTCAATGTCCAGGTCCGGGTCATCGATGCGCTGGTGATACTCCTCGATGGTCTCGAACACTACCGCACGGCCCCGATGCTTCATCAGTTCCGGTGAAGCAGCAGACGGTTTAATGATGGCTCCCTGCTCACAGAGATTGCCTTTAAGTACGGCAATTCCTGACTCTTGCTGGAAAGGCTTCTCCACAGTACCAATGACGTCGTCGTTATAGCAGGCTGCTTCGCTGTAACTGTCACTTATTAGCCGTCCGTTCACTGTTATTACCTCATTGTGCAGGTATTGTTGAATTTCTTTCAGCACCACAGGCAAGCCGCCCGCATAGTAAAAGTCCTCCATCAGGTATTTACCAGAAGGCTTCAGATTGAGCAACAAAGGAATCCTGCTGCCTATGGTATCGAAATCTTCCAGGCTTAACTCCACCCCTAAGCGTCCGGCAATGGCCAGCAGGTGTATGATAAAGTTAGTCGAGCCGCCCACGGCCGCGTTCACCACGATGGCGTTTTCAAAGGCTTTCCGAGTAAGTATTTTTGACAGGGTGAGGTCTTCTCTCACCATCTCCACAATCCTCCTGCCCGACAGTTGCGCCATCACTTTCTTGCGCGAGTCTACGGCAGGTATGGCCGCCGCCCCCGGGAGCGTCAGCCCGAGCGCCTCCACCATACAGGCCATCGTAGAGGCTGTGCCCATGGTCATGCAGTGTCCCTGGCTCCGGGCCGCCCCGATTTCCATGGCGTGGATGTCAGCATCCGAGTAATTGGCTACTTTCTGTTTCTCCTTGATCAGCCAGTTGAAGGACCCGGAACCCACGCACTCGCCCTTATACCTGCCGTTCAGCATGGGCCCGCCGGGCACCACAATGGTGGGCAAATCAACGCTGCAGGCGCCCATCAGGGTAGAGGGCGTGGTTTTGTCGCAACCCGTCAGCAGCACAACGCCATCGAGGGGGTTGGCACGGATAGACTCCTCGGTATCCATGGCCGCCAGGTTCCGGAAGAGCATGGTGGTCGGCCGCATGATGGTTTCGCCCAGTGAGGTGACCGGAAACTCCAGCGGAAAACCGCCCGCCTCCACGACCCCTCGTTTTACCACTTCCGCGAAATCGCGGAGGTGGCCGTTGCAGGGCGTCAACTCCGACCAGGTGTTGCATATCCCAATCACAGGCCTTCCCTGGAAGTAGTCGTCCGGATAGCCTTGGTTCCGCAGCCAGGAGCGGTGCACGAAACTCATTTTATCAGACTTACCAAACCAATCGTAGCTTCTTAATTTTTTGTCAGTAGACATATCAGCAAAGTATGAACAACAGTAAAAGGAAAAGGGTATAGCCTTTATCTTATTTCTTCTCGTAGGCGCCGTTCACCAGTCGCCAGATATCCAGCGGGTTGCCGTCTTTCAGGGCATCCGGCAGCAGCGCCATCGGGAAAGACTGGTAGCAAACCGGCCGGGCGAAGCGCACGATGGCCGCCGCGCCCACCGAGGTTGTCCGGCTATCGGTAGTGGCGGGGTATGGCCCGCCGTGCACCATGGCATAGCCCACCTCCACACCCGTGGGGTACCCGTTGATGATCAGCCGGCCGGCCTTTTGCTCCAGCATGCCGATCAGGTCCTGGTTCTCCAGCAGGTCTTCCTCAGTGCCATGTATGGTAATGGTCAGGTGGCCTCTCAGCTGCTTGGCTGCCTCCAGCAACTCAGCTTTGTCGTCGGCGGTCACGGCCAGCGTAGACGGCCCGAACACTTCTTCTTCCAGCGATTCGTTTTGTAGGAAAGACCGGGCAGAGGTGTGCAGCAGATAAGCCGTGCCATGGCAGGCGGTGGCGCCTGCCATGCCTTGTGCCAGCACCTCCACGCCAGCAATGCTGCGTAGCTTTTCAACGCCTTTTTCATAGTTGCTCCGGATGCCCGGGGTCAGCATCACGCCGCCGCCCAGCTCTCCCATGCTCTCCGCCAGCAACTGCCTGAACTGCGCCTCGTCCGTTGACTTTTGCAGCATGACAAGGCCGGGAGATGTGCAGAACTGCCCCACGCCCATTGCCACCGATGCAGCCAGGTCGTTGGCAATGCTCTCCTTCTTCTCCTTCAAGGCGCGCGGCAGAATGATCACCGGGTTGGTACTACCCATTTCGGCATACACCGGTATGGGCTCTTCGCGCTTGTTGGCTTCATCAAACAGCGCTTTGCCTCCGCGGAAAGAGCCTGTAAACCCGATCGCTTTGATAAGCGGATGCCGCACAATCGCCTGCCCAACCTGGGTTGAAGCGCCCTGCACCATCGAGAAAGTGCCTTCCGGCATGTCGCATTTTTCGATGGCCCGCTGTATGGCCATCCCCACTAGCTCTGATGTGCCGGGGTGTGCCTGATGCGCTTTTACGACCACCGTGCAGCCCGCGGCCAGCGCTGAGGCCGTATCGCCCCCTGCCACCGAGAAAGCCAGCGGAAAGTTGCTCGCCCCGAAAACCCCCACCGGGCCGAGCGGCTGCAGCATACTCCTGATATCGGCTTTCGGGATGGGTTTGCGCTCCGGATCAGCAGTGTCCACGCGGGCATCCACCCAGGAGCCTTCGCGCAGCAGTTGCGCAAAAAGCTTCAGTTGGTTCACCGTTCTGCCGCGCTCGCCTGTCAGGCGTGCTTCCGGCAGGCCTGTTTCGTCCATGCAGCGTGCAAGCAGCCCATCACCGATGGCCATGATCTCGTCGGCAATCGTTTCGAGCAGTGTTGCTTTCTGTTCGCCGGACTTGGTGCGGTATACCTGAAAAGCCGCTGCGGCCTTTTGCACGGCCTCATCAATTTCCTGCGGACTGGCTTCGGTAAAACCAGGCGCTATCTCTTCACCGTTTGCCGGGTTCACAGCGAAGAAAGTCTCTTCGCCTGCTGCCACCAATGCGCGGCCAATAATATTTTTGCCTGTTAGTTCCATGTATTTTTTCACGTTAAAAAACTTCACAATCTGAGTGCATCAGCACTTACTTAAATAATTGCCCGGGGATCGCTAGCTTACAAAATTCACCAGGGTGCCGATCGGCTCGATTGTGATCCTGATCTCATCTCCCTGCCGCAAAGTGAACTCCTTTTCGGGCACAATGCCGGTGCCGGTCATCAGCAGGCTGCCGTGCGGGAAACTGCACTCGCGGTATAAGAACGACACCAGCTCCTGCGGGGTGCGCTTCATCTCCGAAATCTCTATGTTGCCTTCAAACACGATGCTGCCATGCCGGCTAATCGTCATCTGTATACTTGTGTTGGCGGGCAGTGGCTCCTGCGTCACATACACGCAGGGGCCAACGGCGGCGCAGGCATCGTAGGTTTTGGCCTGCGGCAGGTAAAGCGGGTTCTCGCCTTCGATGCTGCGCGAGCTCATGTCGTTGCCGATGGTATACCCGATGATTTTACCCGACGAGGTAATCACCAGCGTCAGCTCGGGCTCGGGCACATCCCAGGTAGAGTCTTTGCGGATGTTCACTTTGCCGCCCGGCCCCACCGTCCGGTGGGCGGTGGCTTTGAAAAAGAGCTCCGGCCTGTCGGCATCGTATACCTTGGCGTAAAACTCCTTGCCGCCGCTCTCCTTCGACTCTTCCTGCCGGCCTACTTTGCTGCGGTTGTAGGTCACCCCGCTTGCCCATATCTCCTGGCTCATTACCGGCGCCAGCAGTTCTTTCTCCAGCCATGCCGCTGCGCCTGGCTCCGGCGCGGTGCTTTCGGTAATGTGCAGCATTTTTTCGTAGAGCTGCTCGTCGTTCAGAAAATCATCCCATTCCTGATCCCTCACAGGGTAAAGCGCTTCTTCTTTTTCGATGACAAGTCCTTGCTGCGTTCTGTATAATTTCATGAGAATTTTATTTGTTTCAAAATTAAACTTGGTTGAATATCAGGTAAAAAGCAGGTAGCTGAGGTATAGGAAAAACGCCGCCGACAGCCCCAGCACCAAAGTGCCCGTGGTATAGAGCCTATACCCTGTCTTCACCTTCATACCCGACATCTGGGTGACGACCCAGAAAAAACTGTCGTTGGCGTGCGACACCACGGCCGAGCCCGCCCCGATGGCAATCACCACCATGGCCTTCTCCATTTCAGACACAAAGCCAAGCGAGGGCATCATCGGCAACAGGATAGAGGCCGTGGTGATCAAGGCCACCGTGGAAGAGCCCTGGGCGGTTTTGATGGCGGCGGCCAGCAGAAAAGGCAGCCAGATGCTCAGGTTTATCCCCGCCAGCGTCTCGCCCAGCGTAGCGGCAATGCCGGAGTTCTGCAGGATCTTCCCGAAAATGCCGCCTGCCCCGGTGATCAGGATGACAGAGGCCGCATCGCGCAGGGCATTGCCCACCCAGCCTTGCGCCGACAACATTTCGGGCTTCAGCTTTTTAGGGAGAATCAGGGAGAGGAAAGCGCCGATACACAAAGCCACCACCGGCTCCCCGAGAAACGAAACCAGGGCGGAAGCCTGCGGATGGAAAAAGTGATCGAAGTTCTGGACAGAGGATTTCGCGACGATCAGCAGAATAGGAACCAGTACCGGCACCGACGACTTCAAGGCACCGGGCGCATCTTTCAGCAGCAGTTTGATTTCCTCGTCGGTGGTTTGCGGATTGGGGTCGATATGGGTTTTGGCGGCATAGGCCGTGGCATACCAGACACCCACCGCCAGCGCCAGCGCGCTGATCGGCAAGCCCAGCAACATCACCAGCCCGAGGTCGGCGTTTAAAATTCCCGCCGCCGCTATTGGGCCCGGCGTGGGCGGCACCAGGGTATGCGTGGCGGTGAGGCCAAGGCCCAGCGCAACGGCGGGCCCGGCCAGCGAAATGCCTGCCTTCTTAGACAAGCTCCTGTTCAGCGGCGCGACGAGCAGAAAACCGCTGTCGGCATACACCGGTATGGAAACGAAGTAGCCGATGATGCCCATGGCCGCCGTCACCCGCTTCTGCCCGACCACCCGCAGCACTTTCTCGGCCAGGGCGTACGCGCCTCCCGAGTTCTCCAGAAAAGCCCCGATGATCACCCCGAAGATGATGATCAGGCCAATTTTGCCCAGCGTCTCGCCAAAGCCCTCGTTCACGGATTTAACAATTGTCGCCAGCGGCATACCCGTCAGCACCCCGTAGAGCACCGCCACCAGAAACAGGGCGATGAAAGGGTGCACCTGCAGGCGCGTTGTCAGAAGAATAATCAGTACGACGCTTAAAAGCAGAAGGGCGACTGCCATAGAGGGCTGTTTTGTTATAGGGTTTACTGAACCGGGAGTGGGACTGCCTTATTTTTTCGGTTTCACCTGGTAGGCGACCACCTTGTTGGCAAAGAAGGTAGGCACCAGCAACAGCTTCTGGGCAGGAATGTAGGCGATGTCGGCGGCGTTTACTTTGTCCGCTTTGGTATCCAGCAGCTTCTCGACTTTGCCATCGGCTGTCACGTAATGGATCTCGCCGTTCCAGTTGGAGATGATAAAGTCATCGCCATAGGGCACGATGCCATCCCCACCCACCAGGCCGCTTGCGATTTCCCTGAGCTCTTTGCTTGCCTTGTCTACCTCATAGAAAATTCCGGCGTTCATGTCGACCATATAGAACCTGTTGTTGTGCGCCAGCAAGCCGTTGGGTTTTTGAAAGTGAGCCTTCTCGAGCCATACCTCCGCCTGGTTGTTGTTTAGCCTGTATACCCGCTTATTATCGAAGTCCGACACATACACCACGCCCTCATCGTCCACCGTGATGTCGTTCAGCATCCCTGCGTCTTGCACCGCAATGGTGCGTACCACCTTGCCTGTGTTGGTGTCGATCACGACCACGTTGGTCAGGTCGGCCACATAGAGCAGGCCGTTCGAGAGCCCCAGGCCCTTGGGCGAGTCCATACCTCCCACTACCCACTCCACGTCCTGCACCTTGCCCGATAGCGACACACGCCCGATAGAACCGTTGCCATCCTTGCCGGCAGCCGGATCGTTGATGTTGGACACATAAAGCACTTTTTTGGCCGGATCATACAGTACCGATTCCGGCTCTTTCAGAGTGGCGGTGGTTTCCCATTTCTTTTCCAGCGTTAAATTTTGCAGTGATTCTGAGCCTCTTACACAGCCTGACAACACAAGAACCACTGCTGAGAAGCTATAGATCACTGTCTGTTTTATGTTTATAATCATATGATTGGTTGTTATCGGCTTTGAATAATCTTATTAAAAGCAACTACACACAAAAAATTCACTTTGCCTTCGCGATGAACTAAGCGCTCTGTTCGCAGTCTTGCATTAGCCGTTTATTTGTTTCATCTAACATTCCTACTCTACCTAAATTGGTGCCTGAACAATACCCTCCGTAATTCTGTACAAAACCATGAAACGCAGAAGTAATCATTACTATTTACACCAACCTAACAGAAGCTATATCGCTCTGCTATCGGGAGAGTTTTCCACGCTACCACTGAAAGATTTTGAAGTCAGCACTAATCGTAATGGGCGAAACCATTCAGGGCAGCACCAATAAGAGTTATACAATGTATACCGCGATATTTTACGGGATTTAAAACCTGGCAATGCTAATTTTAACATATTAATCAGCTAACATGTAATACTCATAATTTTTATCCACCGTAAACGCTTCTATCAGCTTCCCTTCAACAAGTCATTTCCAGTTATTATACTATGGTATATCTATTACACTTAAAAGCAGTGTTGCACCACCTCTTATAAAAAAATAATTAAGCACTCACTTTTGTATTTAGATTTTTAAGCTTTACATTTAGTCATGAAATAAACCACTATGGCTCAGATCTCGAGCCTCATTAACTTCACTTCAGTCCGCAAACTATATCATGAAGTTAGGAAGCACTATTTGTTTAATCAGCACCATAGAGGCACTCAAGGCAGGAAACGTGTCTGCATTCGAAGATCTGTACCGCCTTTTTGAACCAAAGCTCTATGCTTTTGCCCTACGCCTTGTCCGAAGCAGAGAGGACGCGGAGGAAATTGTGCAGGAAGTTTTTTTGAAGGTATGGGAGGCACGGCACTTACTAGAGTCAGACCAGAACATAGACGGTTACCTGTTCAGCATCGCTAAGCATCTTGTCTATAACAAAGCAAGGAGAAAAGCATACGAATTCGCCTTCGCCCAATACATTGCCGTAGTAGGCGAGCGCACAAGGTGCTTCACAGAACAGATGGTAGAATACAAAGACCTAACCAAGCTGCTGGAAGATGCATATGACACATTACCTCCTGTAAGGCGACAAGTTTTTGTAATGAGTCGTGTTGAGGGAAAGAGCAACAGCGAAATTGCTCAGCTATTAAACACCAGCAATAGCAACATTGAAAACCACCTGCATAAAGCGCTAAAGACAATCAAGCAAAAATTTAAGGGTTACGAAATGGTATATGCCTTTTATCTGATTTGCCTGTCGCGAGGCTTATTTTAAAGCAGCCCTATCGATATTAACATCTTTAAAACCCTCTCTCCTCTTAGAAAACATGCTTAAATGCATTCCGCGTGTAAGCGTCTGAACATGCACTTTGCCTACCAGGAATATTCATCTCCAATTTTATTCTGTAAAAACAGAAAAATAAGTTAGCCAAAGAATAGGTCGCCTGGTTCTTGGGTTACACTTCTTGCAGCACGCGAGTGGATGTACATGGCTTCGCAAATCAGAATTAAAGATTTATCTTACGCAACTCAACATCGCTCCTTCGGAAATTCTTCAGAAATGAGCTAACTTATAATTTTTATTGCTTTGAACTTTAGGGAATTCTTTTTACTTAAATTTAAAGTGTTTAACGCTGAGGCTTGTTGCAGCTTTGCAACAACTTAATCTAATTGAATACAATGGTTTTTGGCAACACATCCCGCTTACGCCCATTTTTTATGCCTAATCTGAAGCACTTATTTTTTTCCGTAACAGGTGCTGTCTTGTTGTTGGGTGGCTGTAACCAAAAGCAGGAGCCAACCCTCTTTCAGTTGCTCTCGGCAGACGAAACCGGCATTACCTTCAGCAACACCCTGCCTGAGAACGACACACTCAACGCCATTGAGTACGACTATCTTTACAACGGGGCGGGCGTGGCCATCGGCGACATCGACAACGACGGCTTGCAGGACATCTTCTTTGGTGGCAACGAGGTATCGAGCAGACTATACCTGAACAAAGGCAATCTTCAGTTCGAGGACATCACCGAAAAAGCAGGCGTGGCAACAGACCGCTGGGTGACAGGCGTGTCGATGGTAGATGTAAACAGCGACGGCCATACGGATATTTATGTGTGCGTGGCTGGCCCCAAGAAAACCGCTGCCAAGCCCAACATGCTTTTCGTTAACAACGGCGACGGCACCTTCACCGAGTCGGCACAGGCCTACGGGCTGGCTGACACCGGGTATAGCACCCAGGCGGCTTTTCTGGATTATGACAAAGACGGGGACCTGGACATGTACCTGCTCACCAACGCCCTGGAGAACTTTCCGCGCAACAACTCCCGCATGAAAAAGTTGAAGGGCCAGGCCAAGAGCACCGACCGCCTGTACCGCAACAACGGCGACAACACGTTTACAGACGTGTCGAAGGAGGCGGGCATCCTCATTGAGGGGTATGGCTTAGGCGTGGGCATTGCTGACATCAACAACGACGGGTGGCCGGACATCTACGCTGCCAACGATTTCATTACAAACGACATTTTATACATCAGCAACGGCGATGGCACCTTCACGAACCGCGCGGAGCAGTACCTGAAGCACCAAAGCTGGAATGCCATGGGCACCGACATCGCCGACTTCAACAACGACGGCTTGCTGGACATCGTGACGGTGGACATGATGCCGCCTGATAACCAGCGGGAGAAAACCATGATCGCGGCAGGCAACTACGACCGCTTCCGGCATAACCTTACGCTGGGCTACCAGCCGCAGTACATCCGCAACACGCTGCAGCTCAACAACGGTAACGGCACCTTCAGCGAGGTGGGGCAGCTGGCAGGCATACACCGCACCGACTGGAGCTGGGCCCCGCTCTTTGCCGACTTCGACAACGACGGCCAACGCGACCTGCTCATCACAAACGGCTACCGCAAGGACGTCACCAACCTGGATTTCATCATCTACCAGCGCCAGGAGGCACAGTTCGGGGACAAGGCGCACCAGTCCAAAATAATGGCCAAGACCATCAAGGAACTGGCTGGCGTGAAGGTGCACAACTACATTTACCAGAACACAGGCAACCTCACCTTTGCCGATAAGTCGGCGGAATGGGGCCTGGATGCTCCCTCCTACACCAACGGCACCGCCTTCGCTGACCTGGATAACGACGGCGACCTGGACCTGGTAATGAACAACATCGACCAGCCTGCCTTTATTTACCGGAACACCGCCAGCCAGTTACCTGGCCGCCACTACCTGCGCATAAAACTGGAGGGCGATACAAAGAATAAAGCCGGGCTGGGGGCAAAACTGACATTACAACATGGCGGGCAGCAGCTTTTCCACGACCACTCTACTTACAGGGGGTATAAATCGACGGTGGAGAACGTGGTGCACTTTGGCTTGGGCAACTCCACGCAGGCAGATACGCTGAAGGTGGTATGGCCCGATGGCCGGCAACAGATACTCCCGAACATCAAAGCAGACCAGGTGCTAACCGTGCGCTACGCCAACGCGACTCTGCCAACGCCGGCTGAAGCCCAACCAATACTCGCCACTATGTTCCAGGAGCAGGACAGCATGGCTACAGGCATCGGGTACCGGCACATCGAAAAAGACTTCGTGGACTTTAAGCTGCAGCCCCTGCTGATGCAGAAATACTCGCAGGGCGGTCCGGGCATTGCCGTAGGCGACGTGAACGGCGACGGGCTGGAGGACTTTTACGTGGGCGGGTCTTCGGATGCCCCCGGCAAGCTATACCTGCAACAGGCAGGCGGCAGGTTCCGGGAAAGCCCCTGGCACGATGGCACCAAGCACGGTGACGACATGGGCAGCCTGCTGTTCGATGCGGACGGCGACGGTGACCTGGACCTGTACGTGGTGAGCGGCGGCAGCGAGTTTAAAGCAGGCGATGCCGCTTATCAGGACCGCCTGTACCGCAACGACGGCAAGGGCAACTTTACCCTGGACACCCAGGCGCTACCCGACACGAAGGCCAGCGGTTCGGCTGTAGTGGCGGCAGATTACGACCAGGACGGCGACCTGGACCTGTTTGTGGGTGGGCGCGTGGTGCCACAGCGCTACCCATTGCCTGCCAAAAGCTATATCCTGCAAAACAACGGCGGCCGGTTTACGGATGTGACGGCTAAAGTTTGCCCGGCCCTGGCCGAGATAGGCTTGGTGACCGCCGCCCTCTGGACCGATGCCGACCAGGATGGAAAGATAGACCTGCTGGTAGCCGCTGAGTGGATGCCCGTGACGTGGTTGAGGAACGAGAACGGAAAATTCGTGGACCGCACCGCCGCTTCCGGCCTGCAAGGTGCCGTTGGCTGGTGGAACAGCCTGGCCGCCGGAGACTTCGATCAGGACGGAGACATGGACTATATTGCGGGCAACTTCGGTTTGAACTCGGATTATAAAGCCTCTCCCAAAGAGCCTATCACCATCACCGCGAAAGATTTTGACGGCAATGGCAGCATCGACCCGGTGCTGGGCCACTACCTGCTCGGGCAAAATTACCCGGTCCATCCCCGTGATGCGCTATCAGACCAGATAGTGTCGATGCGCCGCCGGTTCAAGAGTTTTGCCGAGTATGCCAGCACTGGGTATGATAAACTGTTTACAGAAGAAGAACTGGCAGGTGCCTACGTGGCCAAGGCCAACCACCTCCAAAGCAGCTATATCGAGAACCTGGGCAAGGGTAAGTTCAGGATCCAAGCGCTGCCCGTGCAGGCGCAGGTGGCCCCAGTTTACGGCATCACAGTCAACGACTACAACCACGACGGTAACCTGGACCTGCTGTTGACCGGCAATAACTACGGCACCGAAATACAGACGGGCTGGTACGACGCATCGATCGGTCTATCCCTACAGGGCGACGGAAAAGGCAATTTCATACCTGTGCCGGTAACACAAAGCGGCTTTTTCGTGGACACGGATGCCAAAGGACTTGCTGAAATTACCTTGGCGGATGGCAGCATTCTGGTGCTTTCGGCAGCCAACCAAGGTCCTTTGCGCACCTTCCGGCATACTGCCCCGCAGCAGGCCCTCGCGCTAAAAACTAAGGACGCCTGGGCAGTCATTACCCTGAAAGATGGCAGAAAAAAGCGACAGGAGTTTTACTACGGCTCGGGCTATTTGTCGCAGTCTGGCAGAACGCTGCTTATACCCGAAGGCGCACAATCGGTGATAATCTACGACTTTTCGGGCAAGGCCAGAGCCGTTTCTCTGCCTAAGGAGCAATTAAGTAGGGTGCCCTGACCAAAGCGCGGGCTTTTATGCTTTTCAAAGGCAGGTATGCCGCAAAGCGCTTGGCATATTGCCTTTGAAAAAATTACTTATACCACAGGCATCCATAGTTAAATTAAATACCAGCATCCTGAAATCAGGCAAAAAGAAAACACAACGTACGCCTTCCTTCACAGGCCTGCTGCCGGGCTTACCCGCCCTGATCAATACATAAACCATGCACGCACCAACCCAACTACCTATACCCTTCACCTATCTGCTGGCGGCCCTGCTGTCGCTGGCAGGCTGCAGCGACCAGAAAGAGCAAGACAGGCAACAGCAGCAACCGATAGCAGAAGCTCCGCCCACGCTGTTTGATAACCTCCCAGCCTCAGAAACAGGTATAGATTTCGAGAATACGCTCACCGAGACACCGACGCTGAATGTGCTGGAGTTTGAGTACTTCTACAACGGCGGTGGCGTGGCGGTGGCCGACTTCAATAACGACAGCCTCCCAGACATCTTCTTTGCCGGCAACATGGTGCCCAGCAGGTTATACCTCAACAAAGGGGATTTAAAGTTTGAGGACATCACGGTGAAGGCGGGCATCCAAACTGCGGGGCGCTGGGCAAGCGGTGTGGCCGTGGCTGACATAAACAACGACGGCTTCCAGGATATTTACGTGAGCGTAACGGGCAAGGCAGCCCCTGATAAGCGCTGGAACCTGCTTTATATTAACAACCAGGACAATACCTTTACCGAAGCCGCCGCACAGTACGGCCTGGCCGACGAAAGCTACTCTACCCACGCCGCCTTCTTCGACTATGACCGCGACGGCGACCTGGACCTTTACCTCCTGAACCATACCCTGGAGGAGAAAAACCCCAACCTGCTGCGCCCGCAACTGCGCGACGGCTCCAACAAAAATACCGACAGGCTATACCGCAACAACGGCAACGGCTCTTTTACCGATGTCTCGAAACAGGCGGGTATCCTGGTGGAGGGGCATGGCCTGGGCCTGAACATCGCGGACATTAACAACGATGGCTGGCCGGATGTATACGTCTCCAACGACTACCTCTCCAACGACATCTTATACCTCAACAATGGCAACGGCACCTTCACCGACAGAGCTGCCGACTACTTCAAGCACCAGAGCCAGTCGGCGATGGGCAACGATGTGGCCGATTTTAACAACGACGGTCTGCCGGACATCATTACTGTGGACATGCTGCCGGAAGACAATCTGCGGAGCAAGCTCATGTTTGCCGGAACGAACTACGACCGATTCCGGGGTGAGTTGATGAATGGCTATACCCCGCAGTACATGCGCAACACGCTGCAACTCAACAACGGCAACGGCACCTTCAGCGAGGTGGGGCAGCTGGCCGGCGTGCAAAGTACTGACTGGAGCTGGAGCCCGCTGCTGGCCGATTTCGATAACGACGGCTACAAAGACCTGCACATCACCAATGGCTTCCCCAAAGACATCACCAACCGCGACTTTATCATGTACCGCATGCAGGGCCTCAACAGTAATGTGCCCATGCCAGTGCTGAACAAGCAGCTGATGGAGGTGATCAACAAACTGCCCAACGCCAAGAAACCCAACTACATCTACCGTAACAACGGCGACCTCACGTTTAGCAATCAGACGAAAGCATGGGGCCTGGCCATACCCTCTTTCTCCAACGGGGCTGCCTACGCCGACCTGGACAATGACGGCGACCTGGACCTGGTGACCAACAACATCAACGCCAAGGCTTTTGTATACCGCAACAACGCCGAAAAGCAGCTGGGGCACCATTACCTGCGGATAAAGCTGCAAGGCAGCAAGACCAACCGGGCGGGCTACGGAGCAAAGGTCCGCTTATACCAGCAAGGCAACGTGCAGTATCAGGAACTGACGCCCTACCGTGGCTTTATGTCGACGGTGGAGCCTTTGCTGCATTTTGGGCTGGGCCAGCAGGCTGTAGTGGACACTGTGGAGATAACCTGGCCGGATGGCCGGGTGCAACGCCGCACGAACGTTAAAGCTGACCAGGTGATCACGTTGTCTCACCAGGAGGCGGTTGCCGAAAAGCAGCTTTCCAACGCCTCCGGGCCACCCTTATTCCAGCCTGCCAACGCAAAACACAAGATCAGTTATACCCACCGCGAGGAACCTTACGTCGACTTTAAGATTCAGCCGCTGCTGCCCCACAAGTACTCGCAGAACGGGCCGGGCGTGGCGGTGGGCGACGTGAACGGCGACGGGCTGGAAGACTTTTACGTGGGGGGAGCCTTCAAATACCCGGGGCAGGTGTTCCTGCAAGCCAGAAACGGCACTTTCTCCGGCAGGCCCATCACCACCCAAACCAAGTACGAGGAAGACATGGGCAGCCTGCTCTTCGACGCGGACGGCGACGGCGACCTGGACCTGTACGTGGTGAGCGGTGGCAGCGAGTTCCCGGCTAAGTCGCCTTATTACCAGGACAAGCTGTACCGCAACGACGGCAAGGGCAACTTTACCCTGGATGCCCAGGCGCTACCGACCACCACCTCCAGCGGCTCATTTGTAACTGCTGCCGACTTTGACGGGGACGGTGACCTGGATCTGTTTGTGGGCGGAAGAATGCAACCGCAGCACTACCCCGCCCCAGCCGAAAGCTATATCTTAATCAACGAGGGTGGCAGGTTCCGCAACGCGACCAACCAGGTATGCCCGGCGCTTCAGAACCTCGGGATGCTAACCGCCGCCCTCTGGACCGATTTCGACAACGACCATGCCGTTGACCTGATTGTGGCGGGAGAAGGTATACCTTTGACTTTCTTCAAAAACAACAACGGCAAACTCCAGAACGTGACCGCCGCTACCGGGCTTCCCAACACGAGCGGGTGGTGGAACAGCCTGGCAGCAGGGGACTTCGATAACGACGGGGACATCGACTATGTGGCCGGCAACCTCGGCTTGAACACCAAACTCAAGGCCACAGAGACTGAGCCGGTAATCGTATACGCCGCCGACTATGACCGCAATGGCAGCATAGACCCGATCCTGGCTTATTATGTAATGGGCAAGCAGGTTCCGGTACGCCCCCGAGACGACGTATTTGACCAGATGGTGTCGATGCGCAGGCGCTTTACCAGCTACGACAGCTATGCCCGCGCTTCGATGCAGGAGGTGCTGACACCGGCTGAAATGCAGCAGTCCTACGTGCTCAAAAGTGTGCACATGCAAAGCAGCTATATCGAGAACCTGGGCAAGGGGAAGTTCAGGATCCATGCGCTGCCGGTGCAGGCGCAGGTGGCCCCGGTTTACGGCATTACGGTGAATGACTACAGTGGCGACGGCAACCTGGACCTGCTGTTGACAGGCAACTCACAGGCACCCGAAGTGCTAAACGGAGCCTACGACGCTTTTACGGGGCTATACCTAAAGGGCAACGGCAAAGGAGGCTTTACGCCGACCACCTTGCAGCAAAGCGGTTTTGTGGTGGATGGCGATGCAAAAGGGCTGGCGGAATTATCGCTTGCTACTGGCCAGCCGCTAGTATTGGCTGCCCAAAACAACGGCTCACTGTTAGCTTATACCACAGGCAAAGCCGGTAAAGAAAAAGTGTGGCAACCCGCCCCCACCGACACGCGCGCGGAAATAACGCTCGCCAGTGGCCGCAAACTAGTGAAAGAGCTCTATTACGGCTCCGGTTACCTGTCGCAGTCCACCCGCACTGTCCGCATCCCGCAGGATGCGGCATCAGTAGTGGTGTTTGACTACAGCGGCAAGAGCAGAAAAATACAGTAAACCCATTTCCAGAAAACAAGAACGCTATGCTTCGCCATCGTCCGCTATACCTCCGATACCTCACCGGCACTACCTTCCTGCTGACCTTTTTGTTGGCTTCCTGCACCAACCGCGAGCAACCACAAGAGGGGCACGCAGACATGGTAGCACTCCTGGAGCAGGTGGCGGAACAGTTTTATATACCCGACAACCGGTTTGCCAACCACGCCCGCGCCAGCCACTTCGATGCCCTGGCAAAGAAAGCCAGTGGCCGGCGTAAGTTTGACTTTGAGTATCAGCAAGCAACTGAACTGCTGCGTGCCGGAAAATCGGAGGGAGCCGCACAATTACTGGAGCAACTGCACCGCCAGCTGCCCCAAATCGCTTCCAGCATCACGCCAAAAGACCACGACCTGGCCGACCGGCTACAGGCAGACATCGCACTGGCTTACCTGCGGATGGGCGAGCAGCAAAACTGCCTGCTCAACCATACATCCGCCTCGTGCCTCTACCCTATCGCCGGGCCGGGCGTGCACCAACTGCCCCAGGGCTCCCGCACCGCCATCAAGCACTATACTGCGCTCCTGAATCGCAACCCCGATGCGCTGCACTACCGCTGGCTCCTGAACATTGCCTACATGACCCTTGGGGAATACCCGGACAAGGTGCCAGCGAAATGGCTAATCCCGACGACGGAGCAGGCAGCACCCGGCATCGCCCCGTTTGAAGAGATTGCCGGTAGCCTGGGCGTGGATGTGGATGACATTTCCGGTGGTGTGATCATTGAGGATTTTGACAACGACGGATTCCTGGACATTCTAGCCTCTTCCTATGGGCTCCGCGACCAGATTCACTACTTCCGCAACCAAGGCGACGGCACCTTCGCGGACCATACCGAAAAGGCTGGCCTCAAGGGCATCACCAACAGCCTGAACATGGTGCAGGCCGACTACAATAACGATGGCTTTCTGGATGTGTTGGTGCTGCGAGGGGCGTGGTTCGAGCAACAGGGCAAACAGCCCAACTCCCTGCTGCGCAACAACGGCAACGGCACTTTCACGGACGTGACTGTAGAGAGCGGCTTGCTTTCATATTATCCTACCCAAACCGCTACCTGGGCTGACTTTAACAACGATGGCTGGCTGGACCTTTTTATTGGAAACGAAACCGCCGACCGCTTCAGCCCGAACCCCTGCGAGCTTTTTATCAACCACAGGGGCGTTTTCCGGAACATAGCGCGTGAGGCAGGCGTGGCCCTGACAAAGTACGTGAAGGGCGTTACCTCAGGCGATTACGACAACGATGGCTGGCAAGATTTATACATCTCAACGCTTTATGGCCAGAACTACCTGTTCCGAAACCTGGGCATGGGCCGGAATGAGCAGCTTCGGTTTGAGGATGCGACAGAGAAAGCCGGGATGCAAAAGCCTATGCTGTCGTTCCCGACCTGGTTTTTTGACTATGACAACGATGGCTGGCTGGATATTTTTGTCTCTGGCTTTAAGTTTAGTGTGGAGCCCGGCGTGGCCTATAATGTGGCCGCTGAGCAGCTGGGCCTGCCGCACGATGCCGAACCAGCCCGGCTTTACCATAACAACCACGATGGCACCTTTACGGATGTGGCCGGAGAGATGGGCATCGGCAAAGCCCTGTATACCATGGGCAGCAACTTTCTGGATGTTGACAACGACGGTTGGCTGGATATGTACCTCGGAACCGGCGACCCCAGCTTTGAATCCATTATCCCGAACAAACTTTACCGCAACAAGGCGGGCAAAGGCTTTCAGGACGTCACTACGGCTGCCAGAGTGGGGCACCTGCAAAAAGGCCATGCCGTGGCTGCCGGCGATCTGGACAATGACGGGGACCAGGACATTTATACTGTGATGGGTGGCGCTTATGAAGGCGACAACTACCGCAACGCCTTATTCCGTAACACACACCAGCAAAGCGATGCACCACACAACAACTGGATTTCGATCAGGCTGCAAGGCACCAAAGGTAACAAATCCGCAATCGGTAGCCGCCTGAAGATCACATTTACCGACCAGGGCCAGCGCCGGACCGTGTACCGGGATGTCAACTCCGGGGGCAGCTTTGGCGCCTCTACCCTGCGTGCTGAGATTGGGCTTGGCCGGGCTCGGATGATCGAGCGATTGGAAGTAACCTGGTCTGGCTCTAACCGCACCTACGCCTATCAGAACATCGCCGTTAATCAGTTTATCCAGCTAACGGAAGGCGAGCGCACGGTCAAAAAACTACCGCTCCGGGAGCTGCAGCTGCAAAATAAGCCTGCCATTCATCAGCAGCACCACGCACGCCTTTCAGACATGCACAAGTAACAGGCACTATTGCTTCCGGTTTGTGGCAAGGCTGGCAGTGTTACCGATGGCTGCCGGGCGGCTTTTCCCGTTGCGGTCTGTTAACTGCACGGCCTGCACATTTGCCGGCACCCACAGCGTCCGGGAAGATTGCGACAAATACCCTGAGCCGTAGTAAAACTCCTGTTTCCGTTGTTTGCTGTTTGGCAGCGTGATGGTGGCGTAGGCGTCGGTCGGTTCTATATTGATGGGACGTAGCGCTGCATTTTGCTTAGGGGTATAAACCCGTAAGCTGTCGTTGTGGGATGCCACCAATACCAGCGGTTTGCCATTGGCTCCCTTCAGTTCTGCCATACCTTTAGCATCTGAATCTACTAAAAAGCCGCTTTGGGCCGGGCGCACAGGGATAAACTGCCCTTTGCCATTGCCTTGCAGGTATAGCCCCGTAAAGGCATCATACCTGCCCACCACTACCTCCGTCGCGTAGGAATTTCCCGTCAACAGCAGGTCCAGGTTGCCATCGCCATTGTAGTCGTTCACCGTGATGCCGTAAACCGGGGCCACCTGCGCCTGCATGGGCAGCGCATGAATCTTGAACTTCCCCTTACCCAGGTTCTCGATATAGCTGCTCCGGAAGTTCTCGCTTTTTGCGACGTAGGCATCTTTCAGCCGCTCCTCGGTAAAAATCTCCTCAAACGATTTGCTGGCATAGGCTTCGTAGGTACTGAACTCCCGGCGCATGCCCACCATCTGGTCCGTCAGGTTATCGCGGCCGTGCGCCAGCTGCTTTTTGCCTTGTATGTAATGCGTTATGAGGGCATCGGTGGTGCCGGTTTTATCAAAATCCTTGGCGTAGACCTGTACCGGCTGCTGCACAGATGCTTTGTATCTGGAGTTGAGCCCCAGGTTGCCCGCCACATAGTCGATGTCTCCGTCGTTATCAAAGTCGCCGGCGGCCAGGCTGTTCCACCAGCCATTAGTGTTGGCCAGCCCGGTAGTGGCGGTTACATTTGTCAGCTTGCCGTTGTTGTTTCTGAAGAAGGTCAATGGCATCCACTCGCCTACCACTATCAGGTCCAGGGTAGCATCGTTGTCGAAATCGGTCCAGAGGGCGGCGGTTACCATCCCCAGTTCCGTCAAGTCCGGGCAAACCGTTATGGTCACATCCGTAAACCGGCCGCCGTTGTTCTGCAGGATGTAGCTTTTAGCAGGCAGCGGGAAAGCCCGTGGCTGCACGCGCCCGCCCACAAACAGGTCCAGGTCACCGTCCTGGTCAAAATCGGCAGCAGTTACAGTCGAACCGCTCGCCTTCGTGTCGGGTAGCGCCTGGGCATCCAGCGTAAAGTTGCCCTTGCCGTCGTTGCGGTACAGGCGGTCCTGGTAGGCTTTGTCACCGGTGGTATACTCGCTGCCGCCGCTCACCACGTACAGGTCCAGGTCGCCGTCGCCGTCCGCATCGAAGAGCAGGCTACCCATGTCTTCCGGCAGCTGCGTGGCTGCGGCTAGTTCCTGTGCGCTGAAAGTCCCATCCTGCCGTTGCAGAAACAGCATACCCGCATAACCGGCACTGCCGCCCACATAAAAGTCCTCCAGCCCGTCGCCGTTCACGTCGCCTACCGCCACACCTGGCCCGTTCTGCGAGTACTTGTGGGGCAGCAGCGGTTGCAGCTTGAAATCCACATACTCACGGCTTTGGTCTTTGTAGGTAAGGCCCAGCGCCACTGTCACTTCTTTGAAATGCGTTAGCATTGGCTGAGATTGCGGGAGGCTGCCTGAAGGCAAGTTGGCCTGGGTATAACGCACCGTCAGCACCTGGTTGGCTTGCACGTTTTTGAGTTGCTGCTGCCTGCCGTCTGGCCAGGTAACCAGCACTTCCGCTACCTGCGCCACAGGCCCTAAGCCAAAATGCAAGGTATTTTCTACTGTTGATTGAAAACCCCGAAAAGGGTACTGCTCTGCCACTTGCGTCTGGCCTTTGTACCGCAAGGCCACGCGTGCGCCAATACCAGTTTTGTTTTGGGCAGGCCCCTCCAGCTTTACCCGCAGGTAATTGGCATGGTTTGCCTTGGATTCATTTTTGTCACTGTTTTCCCGCTTTTCCGTCACCATGTTCTGGTAGAGGTAGGGCTCCTCGTCCACGTTGCTGATCACCAGGTCCAGGTCACCGTCATTGTCCAGGTCGGCGTAAGCGGCCCCGCTTGAGAAAGACTCCTTGCCCAGACCCCAGTTTTCGGAGGCATCGGCAAAGGTCAGGTCGCCGTTGTTGCGGAACAGGAAGTTGTGCTTTTTCACGCCCTCCATGGTCTCGGCCACTTTCAGCAGGTGGTTGCCGGTGCCTGCGTCCCCGAACATCGACCTGACCTGTGCCATGTAATAGGTGGCAAAGTCGAGGTGCGTGATGTCTTTGCGGATGCCGTTGGTGATGAGCAGGTCGCGGTGGCCGTCGTTGTCGAAGTCGGCAAAGAGCGGGGCCCAGCTCCAGTCAGTATAATGGATGCCGGCCAACTGGCTTATCTCGCTGAAGGTGCCGTTGCCGTTGTTGAGCTGCAGGTTGTTGCGCACGTACTGCGGCATATACCCCCGCTGCAGCGCCATCTGGAAGCCATCGTAGTTCTTCACGCCGTTCATCAGCTTTTGCCGCCGACTGTCATCGGGCATCATGTCCACGGTGACGATGTCCAGCAACCCGTCGTTGTTGAAGTCGGCAATGTCGGTGCCCATCGAGAAATGGCTGGTATGCTTCAGGTAATAGCGGATGCTCTCCGTAAAGGTGCCATCCTGGTTGTTGATGTACAGCAGGTCATCGTACAGGAAGTCGTTGGCGACATAGATGTCCGGCCAGCCGTCCTGGTTCATATCCCCGATGCCCACCCCCAGGCCATACCCCTCTTTGGTGATGCCTGCTGCCTCGGTTACGTTGGTAAACGTGTTGTTCCCGTTGTTGCGGTACAGGCGATCGATGCTTTCGGCATTTGCGCTACTTGTCTGCAGCGAGATTACGTTGGGGTTCGTGCTGGCCCGATCCACGGTTGCCAGGTATACATCCAGGTCACCGTCGCGGTCATAGTCAAAGAACGTGGCCTGCGAGGTATAACCGGTATCCGCCAGCCCGTACTGCGCCGCAACTTCCTCAAAAGAGGGCTCCCCGGCGGCATTCATCCCCTTGTTCACAAACAACAGGTTTTTGCGCCGCTCCGGGTCTTTGTACCCCGACATGCTCACGTAGATATCCAACAGGCCATCGTTGTTGATATCAACCATGGCGGCCCCTGTGGCCCAGTGCTGCGTGGTTACCCCTGCCTGCTTTGTCACATCCTCAAACTCCAGCTTGCCTTTGTTGAGGTATAATTTGCTGGATACCATGTTGCCGGTAAAGAAGATGTCTGGGAGGCCATCGTTGTTTACATCGCCCACAGCCACGCCGCCGCCGTTGTAGAAGTAATCGAAGTTAAGTAGGTTCAGGGAATCGTTGGAGGCAACGCTGTTCAGAAAATTGATCCCGGTTTTGTCTGCCGGGAGCAGCCGGAACATGGTGTCCTGCTCATTACAGCCCAACAGGCTTGCAGCTATTGCAATGCAGAAAAGCACTCTGGCCAAAACAATCGATTTAAGGGTATGCCACATAGGGAAAGATAAACAAAGGAGGTATAAAATGCAGCTTTCGGGAATTTAACTTGCCAGCGCCAGGGACCATTTATATCGCATCAAAAAAGGTATGAGGATGCTAGTTAGTCCTGGACCATGATGGCTTAAAGCTGTGGTTCGGATTACAGCAGCATATTTCAAGGACAAGCATTGATCACGCTTTCCCGCGTTCCACCATTGAGAAACATCAGCCGCTTCACGTCGCCAAGCTCTGCCTCAGAAAGCGACATTTTGGATGGCGCCCGCCACCACGGTATAGGTAGTTTGGCCGCTGGCTGCCATACTAAACGAGAAGTCGCCGGACACGCTGCTATTGGCTACATCATACTCTGAAATGCGCAAATTGCCATTTGTGATGCCGCTCCCGTAGTTTTGCACGGCCGTGTTGATGGCACCTGCCGACAAGCCGTTAAGATAATATGCCCGGGCACCGTCACTGCTTCCCGCGCTCCGGATCTTGTAAGTTCCTACTTTATCAGCGCTGAGCTTCACCTTGAGCAGAATGGCCGTTGTGTCTGCCCCCTGCACCTGCACCCCAACGATGGTAAGGGTGTCGCCAGCTCCGGCAAAAGCACTTGCCCCATCGGTTATGGTACGCGTGCCCAGCTTAAAGCTCCCTTTTGTGGAAGCCCAGTCTGTGCCGTTCACTACCGCTGTTATCCTGCTCTCCTCCTTGCCTGCCGGCGTGGGCTCATTGTCGTCGCCGCCACAGCTCCAGAGCAACAGCAGGCCAACGAAGGCCAGGGCATGTATAAAATTGCTTTGTTTTCTTTTTTCCATCTAACTTCTAGTCTATCAACTCCCTAAAATAAGAAAAAGGATCACGAGATGCGATCCTTTTTCCTTTTTAAACATGTATGGCAATTGTTGCCATGGCTATTGGCTTCCTGGCTTAGAACCCAGGGTTCTGGTCACCTTGCATAGCCGGGTTACGGTCTATCTCCGCTTGCGGTATCGGGAACAGCTCGTTTTTACCTACCTGGAATGGTCGGCCCATTGCATTCAGCACATCAGAGGCACGGCATGTACGCACCAGGTCAAAGAAACGGTGGCCCTCAAAGGCAAGTTCCTTACGACGCTCCGAGATGATGATGTCACGAAGCTGTGCCTGGCTCACGCCTGACGCAATAGGCAGCGGGCACGTGGCCCCCGCCATACTCTCGCGGGCACGCTTCCTTACCTTGTTCAATGACTCCAGTGCCTCGGCCGTTCTACCCAGCTCGTTCAGGGCTTCAGCGTTCCAAAGGAGCACATCGGCGTAACGGATCAACGTAATGTTGAGTGGTGAGTTTGCGGCACCCGTCAGTTGCGTTTCCGGGATCAGGAACTTCTGAATGCTATACCCAGAACGCGACCAAGTGGCATCATAAGTCAATCCATTGATCTTATCACCCGGCTCCAGAATAGAGTACTCCAGGCGTGGATCACAAGGCTCAAATGCCTCGTAAATGTTGTTCACCTTGATTTTAGGGTTACCACCGTAGTTGTTTGGCGTGTTAGGCCCAAGAGGTGTACTGAATCCCCAGCCAGAGATATCTGAGGTACGAGGAGAGAGCCACTGGTTTAGTGCAAGGCCGTCGTTGTCGTTGTTCCAACCACCTGTGCCGCCTACACCTTGTACCGAGAAAATGTGCTCGGGTCCGTTCTCACCTTCCAGCAAAAACATACCTTCAAAATCCTCTACCAGTCTGTAGTTACCTGAGTTGATGATGCTGTTTGTCAGGTCTACTACTTCTTGGTACTGGTCTGTGGTAGCCCAAGGCGTGCTAGAGCATCCTTCAGGCGTAGACTGCCAAAGGTTAGCCTTGGCCAGGAGAGCCTGTGCTGCTCCTTTTGTTGCTCTACCCACGTTTGCTCCAGTATAAGATTCCGGGAGCGACTCAATGGCATCTCTCAAATCCTGCTCAATCACATCCCAGTTTTCAGCAATAGAGGCCGGGCGTGGCACAAACACTTCGTCAGGGTTAAGCACTTTGGTGATAATAGGAACACGACCGAAAGCCTTCACCAGGGTAAAGTAATAATGTGCTCTCAGGAACTTGGCTTCGCCTAGGATTCTGGCCTTAAGCGTTTCATCCATGTCGATTGGCGGCACACGCTCTAGCACCAGGTTAGTACGATAGACCCCATCATACAATTGGCTCCAGAAGTCCATCAACAGCGGCGCACCAGCATTCTGCGTAAAGTTCTGGAACTGCAGGATCTCACTGTAATCCTGATCGTCAGTACTTCCCTTGTCTGTATCACCACCTACTACGTCACCGAATATCCAATCCATACGAGAGTGAACATCCCACTGCAAAGGGTCATAAGCGGCGTTTACCGCTGCTACTGCATCTTCAGCCGAAGTGTAGAAGTTTCCGGTTGTCAGGTTTGAAAGCGGCTTTCTATCCAGAAAATCATCTTCACACGCCTGCAGCGCCACACCACCTGCTAGTAGCCCTCCAGCTACAAGAGACAAGTAGACCGTTCTTTTAATATTTATCATGGTTTGTTTGAGTTAATACATTAATTAAATACCGATGTTCACACCGAACAGGAATGTTCTGGACTGCGGATAAACTCCACGGTCAACACCTATTTCCAACACACTGTTGCTGTTACCGTTGATGAATCTGGAAGAACCGATTTCCGGGTCAAATCCATCGTCATAACGCATCCAGGTAACTAAGTTAGCGCCGCTCACATACACTCTCAGGCGCTCTATTTTAGCTCTCTGAGAAATAGCTGCCGGCACATTGTAACCTATCTGCAGGTTCTTCAACCTTACAAAAGAGCCATCTCTTATCCATCTGTCTGAATCTGGTCTCTGGTTCAGGTTCGGGTCTCCTGCTATCAGTCTTGGGAACTCAGCGTTCGGGTTTTCTGGTGTCCAGGTATTGCCTATGATCGCACTGAACTTGTTACCTGGGTCTGGTGAATAACCAAAAGGAGCAATAGCCGTGAAGATATCGTTGCCAAAGCTACTGTTGAACAGGAAGTTCATATCGAAGTTCTTAAACGTGAACTCACCTGTCAGACCTGCAGTAAAGTCAGGCAGCGGGTTACCGATAAATGTTCTGTCGCCACCGTCAATCTGTCCATTTTCGTTGTTGTCCACGAAAATAATATCTCCTAGACCGGCGTTTGGCTGAATTAATTTAACACGATCTAATTCTTCCTGTGTTCTGATGATTCCGGCCGTCTGGAAGCCATAGAACTGTGCAATTGGCATACCTTCCTGCGTACGGCTAAAAGCTTCGTTCAATATCAGCCCCTTCAGATCCAGCACCTCATTGTCAACAGTTGTTAGGTTCAGGCCGAAACCGTACCCGAAAGCATTCTCCATGTTACGGTAGCCCAGAGCAAACTCAAAGCCTTTGTTGCGGATTTTACCTGCGTTGGTGAAGGCAGCAGAAGGACCGGTACTCTCCGGAATAGGAAGCTGCAACAGCAGGTCTTTCGTGGTCTTTACAAAGTAGTCTGCCGAGAAAGTCAGCCTGTTGTTCAGGAAGCCTGACTCGATACCGAAGTTAAGCTGCTCGGTAGTCTCCCACTTAATGTCTGGGTTAACCTGTACAGGCTGAAAGAAGCCTGGAACCTGAATCTGGTCAGAACCAAATGCGTATCTACCGTTTCCGGCAATTACACCATAGGTTGGGTAGTTACTACCAATGTTCTGGTTACCGGTCTCACCCCAGCTGGCGCGCAGCTTCAGGTTGCTCACAAAGTTCACGCTGTTTCTGAAGAAATCTTCCTCTGAAACTCTCCAACCAACGGAGGCCGATGGGAACACACCGTAGCGGTTATTGGCAAACTTCGAAGAACCATCTCGTCTGATGGAGGCCGTTAACAGGTACTTCCCGTTGTAGCCATAGTTCACCCGTGCCAGCTGAGAATAAATTGCCGATTCGGATGCACCACCACTCACGAAGTAGTCTCTTGTTGCCTGATCAAGGAACTGGATATCTGCGTTCTTCAGGAATCCACCCCCTCTGGCAAAACTATTCTGAAAATAGTTGTCCTGTGCTTCCACACCTGCGAGCAGGTCTAGATCATGCAGGCCAAAAGACTTGTTGTACATGAACAGGTTCGTCCACTGCCACGCTCTGTTTGTGCCGTTGTTAACCGCGAGCGAATTGGCCGTATTAATCCTGTTACCTATTGCATAAGCAGGGTCAAAGTTATGGTTGCGGAAGTAGTTGAAGTCCAGGTTGAAGCTTGAACGGAATTTCAGCGCTTCAACAATCTCCACTTCGCCATAAACTGAGCCCAATACGCGGTAGCTTCTGTCAGTGTTGAAAGACTCCAGCGCTAACCACACCGGGTTCTCTGATTCCCCTTCGAAGTTACCTGTAGGGCCGGCAAATGAGCCATCCGCATTGCGTACAGGAACAACTGGTAGCTGACGTACACCACGCTCAAGTACACCGGTGTTCAGACCAACGTTGTTTGGAATCAAAGACTCCTGTGTCGTACTTAACTGCAGGGTATTGCCAACTTTTACTCTGGACCCGATTTTATGGTCTGTGTTTAAACGGAAGGTATAGCGCTCAAAGTCAGACCCGATCACGATACCATCCTGCTGGAAGTAACCCGCGGATACGTAGAGTTGAGAGTTTTCGCTACCCCCTGACCATCCAATTTGGTAGTTAGAGATAGGAGCCGTTCTGAACAATTCATCCTGATAGTCTGTGCCTTCACCCAACGACTGTGGGTTTGCCCAGGCTGGGTTAGTTGGGATGCCTGCAGCCTGTCTGGCCATATTGTCTAAAGCGGCATACTCTGCTGCATTAGTCATATCCAGTGTTCTCCAGGCAGTCTGCACCCCTGTATAAGCAGAAAATGTAAGTTCACCAGCTCCCGCTTTACCTTTCTTGGTTGTAACCACAACCACACCGTTTGCTGCTCTTGAACCATAAATGGCCGTAGCAGAGGCATCTTTCAGGATTTCGATAGAGGCGATGTCATTACTGTTCAGGTAGTTGATATTTCCCTCTACCTGCACCCCATCCACCACATACAGTGGGTTGTTGTTACCGATAGTACCGGCTCCACGGATACGGATACTTGATCCGGCACCCGGTGCACCCGAGTTAGCAGTTACCTGCACACCAGGCGTCTGGCCCTGAAGGGCCTGGGCCACCGATGGCGTTGGTATTCTTTCCAGCGCCTCACCCTGCACTGAGGAAATGGCGCCCGTCACGTCAGATTTTTCCTGGGTACCGTAGCCTACTACCACTACCTCTTCCAGCGCTTTGGTGTCTGTTGCCAGCGTCACGTTTACGGTAGAGCGGTTGTTTACCGCCACTTCCTGCGTTTTATAGCCGATAAAGGAAATAACCAGCGTGCTGTTTCCGCTAGGCACGTTCAGGCGGTAATTACCATTCATATCGGTGGCAGTACCGGTTGTGGTTCCTTTTACTACTACCGTTGCGCCGGGTACTCCCTGCCCATCGGAGCCTATTACGCGTCCGCTTACCTCCGTGGTCTGCACAATTAAGCTGCTGCCAGGGTTAGCCATGTTAGGGTTCCAGTGGTCTGCTGCCTGCACTGCCCCTTGCGACAGACAAGCAGCCGCCAGCAATAAGGCTAGCGTTCTTTTCTGAGGCAAGTTTTTTCTATGGCATTGCTGCAAGAGCGTCCACGAACTTATGTATCTCTGTTTCATATTGTGTGGTTTGTAATTAGATTTTCTAATAGTATGCGTATGAACGTTAGTATGTAATCAATTACCGTAATAGATGCATCTTTACCTGTCAAGCCTGCTCTTCATCTGCCCACCACCGCTTTTCCAGTCATAAAGTTATGCTAACGTTGGCATTAACCAAATATTAACTACATTTTTTATTAAGCGTCGGCTATACAAAAAGGAAGGAATTTGACCACTCAGTCACCATTCAAGAACTAATTTGGAAATATTTTTCTTAAAAAGCCAGTAAAAAGATATCATTTATGTATCCAAAAACACCTGTAAGCCTTCTGCTTATTACTACTTATTAATAAAAAAGATACATTTATTGAAATATAGATAAATGAATACTTTAATAAGTGAGTTTAAACGCCAAAAATGGGGCCTCCGGGCAATCCGGTTATACATGCCAGGCGGCTCGGACCACAGAAAACTATTTGAGCTGGTTGTTCAGGATCAGTAAACTCGGTCCTTCTTTCCGCCATTTCTGCTGTTGAGCGGGCGGTGCAGGGGTATAGGTAAAGGAGCCCAGGATAATGTCCAGGTCCTTGTCCTGGTCATAGTCTGCTGCCTCCAACGTGAGCCAGTGCCCAACCTGCGACTGTGCGAAAGTACTGGCTGAGAAGGTAAGGCCTTTCTCCTGCTGCAGGTATACGAACCCTCTCTCTGGCCCATTTTTGAAGTCCGGGAAGAAGGCGATGGCAGCCAGGTCCAAGTCGCCGTCCTGGTCAAAGTCGCGGGCAAGCACTTTAGAGGCGCCAGGCATCGGGTATAAGTAGGCCTCCTTAAAATTCTGTTTCCCATCGTTCAGGTAAATGTGGATGCCGTGGTAAGGCTTCAGGACAGGCGAATGATCGGCGTTGTCGCCGGTGGTGAGCACGATATCCGGAAAACCGTCCTGGTTAAAGTCAGCCAGCTCGAAGTAACTCAGGCCATACACTGGCGGAAACTGCAACAGGTTACGCTCTTGGAAGCGCCCCTTGCCCCGGTTGTAAAATACTTTGATGGCCTCGGTGCCCTGTGCAAAAAGCACCACCAAATCGTCGAGCCCGTCTTTGTCTAAGTCGGTTACCTCTACTTTGCGAGCCCCTGGCAGTGCTTTCAGGATGCGCGGCTCATACCTACCCTTGCCCAGGTTACGGTACCATACCAACGTACCAATATTGTTACCATAGTTGCAGACGACAATGTCCTCAAACTGATCCTTGTCCAGATCGGCGTGCACCATGTCCACCGGGCGGCGCAGGCCATTCAGCAATACTTTGTGCTGATTTCGAGGAGTTGCGTCTAACTCCACTAATTGCCCCTTTTGCAAATCGGAAGGGTCCATTACGCCAATGGTTAGCACATGGATGGAAGTTTGATGCTGCATCACATCTACGGGTGCGGAAGGCAGTTGCAGGGAATCTTTTACCTGTAACTGCGCATCGAGCCTGTAGAGCCAATTCCGAAGATCGCCCACCCAAAGTTCTTTTTTGCCGGGTTCATATTGTACTAAAGTTGTAAGGGCTGGTTTCCCTTTATTCAGCGAGGGGATGATTACGGAGAAACGAGTTAGGTCAGGTGCGAGGGGCTGGCTGGGGGGTATGGACAGTTGCTCCGGTGCATGTGCCAGGTAATAAGCCTCGATCTTCTCAAAGTCCTTCGCGGTAATCAGCGGCTGCTCTGGGAATACACCTGCTGTTAGCAGTGCTGTCACATCCTCGGCAGGTCTGTTGAGGTATACGCTTTCCCCGGTTCTGTTCAGGCCCAGGCGCAAAGCCATCTGGGGCAACACTCCCTTCTGCCATGTTTCCTTATCGAGTAGGCTCGGGTCCGGAAAAGCATGGCAGGCCCTGCAGTAAGCCTGCGCTAATTGCAGGCCTGTTAGGTTATGGGTAGCAGTTGTATCAGGCAGCGCGGCTGGTTGCACACTTACCCGCTCATTGGCCAGTTGTTGTTTCCGAGCCTTATCGGAACACCCCCAAGACACTAGCAACAGGGCAACAATTAATATACTAAGGCGCATATTATAGCGCAATGTTGCGGCTTCGGCCACTGAAGTCCATCATCTGCACTGAAACCACGTCGGTTGGCAGCAGCAGTTTGCGAGACGACTGTGACAGGTACGTTTGGCCATAGTAAAATTCCTGTACCTGTTTCTTTCCGTCTTTTTTGGTGATGATGGCTTTGTAATCCAGTGGCTGCAATGAGATCACTTTAGGCGAAACTGCGGTCTGAGCTAAGGCGGTGAAAAGGCGCAAGCTGTCGTTGTTCTGGGTTACCAGTGTCAGTTTTTCACCTTTCCCATTCACTAGTCGGGCAAGCCCTTTGGCATCCCCGTTTACGAAGAAACCGCTACTGGCCATTGATACCGGCGCGAAGCCCCCGGTGCCATTGCCCTTCAGGTAAAGTCCGGCAAAAGCATCATACCGGCCCGTGAACACTTCGGTGCCATAGTCGTTGCCCACGAGCAGCAGGTCCAGGTTTCCATCTCCGTCCACATCATCCGGATGTATCCCAAAAACAGGTGCCAGTTGTGCCGCTTGGGGTAAAACGTGTAGCTTAAACTTTCCCTGGCCCAGGTTCTCGATGTAGCTGCTCTGGAAATGCGTTGCCTGCATCGTCATCGCCCCTTCGCGCTCTGCAACAGGAATAACCTGATCTATCGTCGCAAGGGCAAACTGCTCGTAGCGCGGGTATAGGTTACGGGTGCGTGGCATTTGCGCGTTCAGATCGTCGCGGGTATGCATAGGGTATGGCTTCATGCTGCCATCCGGCGATTTCAGGTAGCACGACAAAACCGGGTCGATGCTGCCGTTGCCGTCAAAGTCTTTAGCGAATATGCGCAGGGGCTGCGTGGCGGAGGCTACGTAATTAGTGTTCAGCCCCAGGTTACCCGCTACATAGTCAATGTCGCCGTCGTTATCAAAATCTCCTGCAGCCAAGCTGTTCCACCAACCGGTATGACCAGCCAGCCCTGTACCTTGTGTTATATTCTTCAGTTTGCCATTGCTATTTTGAAAGAAGGTTACCGGAAGCCACTCGCCTACTACTACTAGGTCCACGGCACCGTCGCCATTAAAGTCCGTCCACAGCGCATCGGTAATCATACCTAAATGCTGCAACTCCGGGCTCACGGTTTTGGTCACGTTCACAAAACGTCCTCCGTCATTCCGCAGAATATAGCTCTCGGGATTTAGCGGATACTTACCCGGTACTACGCGCCCGGCCACAAACAGATCCAAGTCGCCGTCACGGTCATAGTCCGCCGCCCGCACACTGGAAGTGCTCGACAGCAGGGTTGGAAGCGCGGCTGGCTTCAGCTTGAAAGTGCCTTTCCCGTCATTCAGGTAAAGCCTGTCCTGTAGTTGCTCCGCTCCCTCCGCAAACTCGTAGCTTCCGCTGGCTGCATAAAGGTCTAAGTCGCCGTCGTTGTCAGCGTCAAAGAAAAGAACGCCCATCTCTTCACCGGTTTTTCCGGCTGGCATCTTACCCGGCGTCAGTTTAAAAGTGCCGTTTGGCTGCTGCATAAAAAAGCCGCCGTCTTTCCCGGCTGCTCCACCTATGTAAAAGTCGTCGAGCCCGTCGCCGTTCACATCGCCCACCGCTATCCCAGGGCCGCCCTGCGACAGCTTATGCGGCAGCGTGCGCTGCCAGTTAAAGTCAATGCCGTCTTTCTCCTCGCTCCTGAATTGCACCCCGTATTCCCCGGAAACTTCCCGGAAAGTCAGCTGCTTTGGGTCTGGTAAACGGTTTAGCGGCATTTCCTTCGTAGCCTCCCGCTGCGCCACGGTCAGTGCCTGATTGGCTTTTACCTGCTTCAGTACCTGGTAGCGTCCGTTCGGCCATACCACTTTCACCGAGTCCACTTGGTCCACAGCACCCAGGCCAAAGTGCGCCACATCCTCTACCGACGATAGGTAGCCTTTATACACCGTGTTTTCGTGGAACTGGGTTTTGCCGCTGCCATAGTAAAGGGTGGCAGAGGCCCCAAGCCCAGCCTGGTTTGCTCCATCGCCCTTAAACTTGAGCCGCAGGAAATGCTGTTGTTCTTTGCCGGGCTTTGCCGTGTATAAGTTATTGCGGTACACGAAGGCACTGTCGTTGATGTTGTTCACGATGAAGTCCAGGTCGCCGTCATTGTCCAGGTCGGCATAGGCGGCCCCGTTGGAAAAGGAGGGTATGTCTAGGCCCCAGTTTTTCGTTTCATCGCTAAAAGCGAGGTCGCCTTTGTTCTTAAAGGCGTAGTTGGATATTTTGACAATCGGGATAGAGTCGATCAGGAACATATTGCCCCCCACCAAACCGGCCGGGCCGCTGCGGTAAATCCGGAAATCCTGGTCGGTTACATCTTTCGGGAAGCCGTTAGTGATGATTACATCCCGCAGGCCGTCGTTATCGAAGTCGGCTACCAGCGGGGTCCAGCTCCAATCGGTCTGGTATAAACCCGTTAGCTGCGACACCTCACTGAAAACCGGGTGCCCGGCCGGTGACATTCCCTGGTTTAGTTGCAATGTGTTGCGCACATACTGGTGCTCATACCCATAAGTGGCGTTGTTGAGGTAAGTGGCGTAATTATTCGCCATCAGCATCATTTTCTTGCGTCTGTTGTCTTCGGGCAACATGTCCAGGGCCAGGATGTCTACCAACCCATCGTTGTTGATGTCGGTTACGCTGTTGCCCATTGCCGAATAGCTGGTATGCTTAATGTAATCGGCTATTTTGTTTGTGAAAGTGCCGTCTTGGTTGTTGATGTACAACAGGTCGTTGGAGAGGTAATCGTTTGTTACGTAGATATCCGGCCAGCCATCCAGGTTGATGTCGCTGATGGCCAGGCCAAGCCCAAAGCCCTCTGTCAGGATGCCGGCCTCTTTGGTGATGTTCGTAAAGGCGCCGTTGCCCTCGTTCCGGTATAAGCGGTCGTTGTTCTGGGCGCTGCCGTCTTTTATCTTCTTGTGGTAAGTGCTGGGTATACCGGCGTTAATCACGTTGGTCAGCACGTACAAGTCCAAGTCGCCATCGTGGTCATAATCAAAAAAGGCGGCGTTGGTAGTATGGCCGGTATCAGCGATGCCATATTGGGCGGCAGACTCCGTAAAGGTGGGCACACCATCTTTACCCAGGCCATTGTTAATGTAGAGCAGGTTCGCACGGCTTTTCTCGTCCGATTTCATGGTTGCTCCTACATATATATCCAACCAGCCATCATTATTGATATCTACCAAAGCCACGCCCGAGCACCATTTCCCCTCCCCTGTTACTTTAGCGCTTTGGGTGATATCATCGAACTGGAAATCGCCTTTATTCAGGTAAAGCCGGTTGGAGACCATATTTCCTGTGAAGTACACATCCGGCAAACCGTCGTTGTTGAAGTCGCCAATCCCTACTCCGCCGCCGTTGTAGATGTACTCTGTTTGCAGGATGTTCATAGTGTCAGACTCGAACAGGCGGTTTGAGAAGTCGATGCCGGAGTCAGCAGGCGAAACGCGCTCGAAGAGGTGATCCGGCTCTTGCTTGCAGGCTGACAAAGCCAGTACCATCAGCGTTAGCACAAAAACAGTAGAGAGACGGAAAGAGCGCATAGCAAATAAGGGTAATTGATAAGGGAGCATGTGCTTAACTAGTAAACTAACCAAGCACTTCTTTAGAAGGTTCTTCGGTTACAGCAATATGCAAAAAATAAAGGCAAGATTAAAAACCTTGCCTTTATGCTTTTTATGATGAAGTGGGCTATTATTTGTTCCTGTTTGGCTGTAGCACTGACACACCGTTTACCTGGCTCAGCACAATCTGTTGCTCCGGAATCGGGAAGTACTCATCCTGACCAGCCGTGAAGCGCGCACCTTGTAGGAATGGGCGCTCCGTCTCGGCCAGGTATTTGTTCAGCGTCTCAGCCGCAATGCCCCAGCGCACCAGGTCAAAGAAGCGATCACCTTCCATCGCCAGTTCAAGCTTGCGCTCAAAACGGATGGCCTTCAAAGCGAAATCTTTACTGCTAAAGGTAGGGTACATACCGATTTTATAGTTCGCGGCCAGGTTACCGTTCTCTAACTTAACAAAAGCACTCTCGTTGGCGGCGCGCTCACGCACTCTGTTTACCAACTCAGTTGCTCTTGCCAATGAGCCAACCTCAGCCTCAGCCTCAGCAGCCATCAGCAATACGTCGGCAAAGCGGATGATGGCATGCACCTGGGCGTTGTAACCCGGCGTCCAGCTAGATCCGTCAGTGTACTGCCCCACATCGCTCTTGCGGTATACCTTCTTCTTTGGAGAGTAAGGCCCCATCTGTACTTGGTTACGAATCCAAAGTGAGCCTGGGTGCGGACCCCAGTCGTAGTAAGGTACCCCTCTGCGACCTACAGTAAAGTCTAGGCGCGGGTCAACCGGCGTGGTTCTGTCCGGCTCAAAGTTTTGGCTGGAGGAAATGCCATCGTCATTCTTAAGGTCCGTGTTATTGAAGGTATCCAGCAGCGGCAAGCCGTTGGCGTCTACTTTGTAAGAGTTCACCAGATTCTGAGTTGGCTGGAAGAATCCGCAGCAACCGCCTGGCGCGCCACCCCCGTTCGGGAAGTTGAGCACCTCGGAAGAGTTGGCGTTCACGGCACCAGCACCGTCGTTCACAGACGACTGGTAGCCGAACACGATCTCCTCGTTGTTCTTGTTCGCGATCTCGTAAATTCTGCTGAAATCCTCCTCTAGTGCATAAGGCACTCCAAGCGGCGTTTTACCATTCTCAATCACCTGCGTCAGCAACGGAAGTGCTTCGGCAAACTTCTTCTGGTACATGTATACCTTCGCCAGGTATGCCATGGCAGCCCATTTGTTGGCGCGGCCCACTTCGTTCTGCGTCTCTGGCAGGTTGTCAACCGCAAACTTGAAATCAGCCTCAATCATTGGCCAGATTTCTTTGTCGTTGGCTACCTTGGCTGAGTTGATATCGCTGATGTTTACCGTTGTCTCGTCTACATAAGGCACTTTCTCGAAGATCTTGCGGGCATCGAAATGATAGTGGCCACGCAGGAAACGAGCCTCCCCGGCTACCCTGGTTTTGGCCGCATCTGCCATATCCGGTACTTCTTTCATAATTCGAAGTACGTCATTCGCGCGGGCTATACCATCATACAGCGTGCGCCACTTCTCGTTCAGGTAACCTGTGCTTGGCAGTGTCTCATACCGCTCGATGATCAGCATCGGCACCTGGTCAGACGGGTCAGAGCCTTTGTGCGCGTCGTCGGCGGCAATGCTACCGAACACAAAGTTAGAACCTGCGGCTTCCCAGTTGTTGGTCACAGAGCCTGTACCATCCAGCAAAGAATAAGCTGCAATCAACAAGCCTTTAACACCAGCCTCTGTTTTGAGTACGCCTTCTGTCAGGGCGCCAATGGGCTGCTGCTCCAGGAATTCATCTTTACACGCCACTAGCACCGATCCCGCAATCAGGACACCTGCTAATACGCCAGATATTTTTCTCATTTTCATATGTCTTTTCCTTTAGAGCCAGGGCAGCGCCTCCCGTTGTTAAGCAGAGAGGCACTGAACCAGCTGTTATTTAAATTTAGAAACCAAAGTTTACACCGATTAGGAACTGCTTAGGGTTCGGCACATACCCACCCGGGTCGATACCGATGTTCAAGTCAGCCTGGGCAGCGTTTCCTCCCTGGTTAATGAAGGAAATGTCCGGATCAATACCCTGGTAAGCCGTGATGGTAAACAGGTTCTGGGCCTGTAGGTAGACACGGGCTGTACCCATGCTGATCTTATCGGTCAGCGAAGCAGGCAGGGTATAACCTAACTGTATCGTACGTGCTCTCAGGAACGAACCGTCTTCCACATAGTAGCTGTGCGTTACGCTGTTGCTAAACGTATCGTCGATACGCAGGATTGGCAGCGTGGCGTCCATGTTCTCTGGTGTCCAAGACTCGTACAACTTGCGCTTGCTTCTGTTACCCTGGAAGGTGTTGAAATCCGTGAAGTACTTGCTGTAGTTGAACACGTCGTTACCCACACTGGCATACAGGAAGGTGTTGAAGTCGAAATTCTTGAAACGAACGTTCAGGTTGAAACCTGTGGTGAAGTCCGGATGCGGATTACCGATAAAGGTCCTGTCGCTACCGTTGATCTCGCCGTCGTTGTTCAGGTCCTTGAATTTCCAGCCACCAATATGCTCTCCCGGCTGAACTAAATCATCCAAATCAGAGGCATTGTTGAAGAAACCGTCAACTACATAGCCGTAGAAAGAGCCTAGCGGCTGGCCCTTTTGCGTTCTGGAGATATTCTGGCCCCAACGTGCGAGGTAACTCTCGAAAAAGGCATTGTCATTATCGCCTACACGCAGTACTTCATTTTTGTAGCGCGATGCGTTTAAGGTAACATCAAAGCTCAAGTCAGAAGTTATTTCTTTCGTGTATGTGATTCCAACGTCAATACCCTTGTTCTGGATATCACCCAAATTAATGAAAGGCAGATTGGCCACACCAACTGGTGCTGCTGCCTGGCTCTGCACCAGCAGGTCATTGGTTCTGCGGTTGTAGGCATCCAGGGTTACGGTCAAGGCGCTGTTCCACAGGGCTAAGTCCAAACCGATGTTGGTGGTTGTTGATGCCTCCCACTTGGTGTCTTCGTTACCGATCCGGTCGGTATCGAAGCCTGGCTGTACACTAGTACTGGTACCTGCAATGTCATAAGCACTACCGGCCACTGCTGTACGGTATAGCGTAAATGCGTTGCTTGATGGCACTGGCAACTGGTTACCCAACTGGCCGTAACCGGCACGCAGTTTCAGGTCGTTGATGGCAGGGATGGAACTCATAAAATCCTCATCCGAGATACGCCATGCAAAGCCAACGGCCGGGAACGTACCATAACGATAGTTTGAGCCGAACTTAGAAGAACCGTCGCGGCGCACGGTGGCGTTAAACAGGTACTTGTCTCTGAAACCGTAGTCGATACGGGCAAACAGCGACGAAAGCGTCTCCACACCACCGTAGCTAAAGTTCGTCAGACCACTGGTACCGCTGTTCAGTACGCGGAAGTCGGGGTCAGTAGAGAATAAACCTACACGGCTACCTCCTACACCACGCACTGTGTTTTTCACAGCCTCAGATCCGATCAGGGCCGTCAGGTCATGATCCTCACCAAACTGACGCTTTAACGTCAATGTGTTGGTCCATACCCAGTTCAGTGAGTTGTCGTTACGCTCCGCGAAGTTGTTGTTACCGATGTTCTCCGCACGCTCATAGGTAGAGAACGTGAAGTTGCGGCCGTAGTATGAACCGTAGTCAGCACCAAAGGAGGTGCGAGCCGTCAGCCCTTTGATCAGGTCCACTTCGGCAAACATATTACCGAACATACGGAAGTTGGAGTTCTTGTTATCCCTCTGGCGGAACAGTTCAGCCACAGGGTTACGGGCGTTACCCAGCTGTGAGCCTCTTGTACCGGCAAAGTTACCGCGGATGTCATATACCGGAACGATAGACTGCATCACATAGATATGCTGGATATCAGACTCACCTCCGCCTGTATTACCCACGTTTCCGTGGTTGTAGCTGATCTGCAGGTTCTCGCCGATGCGGAAACGCTTAGCGATGGTTGCCTGTGTGTTGGCACGCACCGTGTAACGCTTGTACTCTGTATACTTAGCGATACCCTCCTGATCGAAGTAGTTGAAGCTGACGGCATACGTGCTGTTCTCGCTGCCTCCCGTTACACCTATCTGGTGGCTCTGGATAGAAGCAGGGTCGAACACCTCGTTCCACCAGTCAGTACCTTCCTTGTTGGCTTTTACTATCTGGTTAAAGTTGTTCGGGTCCAAGCTATATTTTGACTCGTCTACTGTTTGCGCACCTGCTGGCAGCAGGTAATTTGGCAAGGTAGGCTGGCCTGTACCATACTGCGGGTGGTTAAATGCCTGCCCTGCATTGGTATAGCTCTTGAACAGGTACTCGGCATACTCTGTTGGGTTCAGGAAATCTGGCCCTTTCGGGGCTATCTGGGTGCCGTAAAAAGAGGATACGTTTAATTTTGAGGTACCGCTCTTACCTTTTTTGGTCGTCACGATCACCACACCGTTTGCCGCACGGGCACCATAAATTGAGGCAGACGAAGCATCTTTCAATACCTGTAGGCTCTCAATATCGTTCGGGTTAATCTCGTTGATGCTGAAGGTTGGTACACCATCCACCACGTAAAGCGGGTCGTTGGCACCGAAGGAACCGAAGCCCCGCACACGCACTTTCGCGCCTGCGCCCGGCTGGCCTGTACCTGTAGTGGTTACACCAGACACACGGCCCTGCAACTGCTGCTGCACGTTAGGCGCTGGCGTGGCCAGCAGGTCCTCTGCTGCCACTACCGAAACGGCACCAATGATGTCGCGCTTCTCCTGGGTGGTATAACCTGTCACAACTACTTCCTGCAACGCTTTGGCATCATCTACTAACCGAACGTTGATGCTTGTGCGGTTGTTAATCGGCACTTCCTGCGTTTTGTAACCGATAAACGACACAACCAGCGTCCCGCTGCCACTTGGCACGTTCAGGCTGAAGTTACCGTTCACATCGGTGGCAGTGCCAAGGGTAGTGCCTTTCACCACGACAGTGGCACCTGGCACGGCCTGGCCATCTGACCCTGTTACACGTCCTTTCACCTCAGTGGTTTGTCTGGCAGTAAAATCGAAAGCGTTTGCAGCGTCCATGTGGCCTGCAGCAGCTTTTACCGGCCCCTGCGACAAGCACGCAGCTGCCAGCAAAAGGGCGAGCACCTTCTTCTGAGGTAAAGTTTTTAAATGGTTGCGCTGATCCAGCAACCAAGTACTTAGGTATCTCTGCTTCATATAAAGTGGTTTGAGATTGGAATAACTTACAATACTGATGACGCTTCGCTCATGCTTTCATATTTCACGGCAAGTTTTAGAGTTGCTCCCGCAAGCCATAAAAGCTTTTGAAAAGTGTCATTAAAACAATCGGGGGCAAAGTACAGGTTGTGTTACATAGGCATAGGTGATTGAGCACTCAAGTATTCAAGCGCTTCAAATTTAATATAAATATTAGAACAACCCATTAATAGACAAATTTTTTAGCTTATCAGGCATAAAAGCATAATTACTACCATAAGATGAAGCTTTTGTAAAAAAAACTTTAGTTCAATCGATTGCATCGCCAGGTTTTTAATTAATAACCAATAACTTTTTTAATTTTTTTATAAAAGTATTTGGAATTGATAATTTTTGTGGCAACATTCGTTTAAATATTCCCTAGCAATGGAGTCATCACTCACCATCGAAACACATATAGAAAGTCTTAATAATATTGAGCGTAAGAAGCATTTGCAGAAGCTCAAAATTATTAAGCACCTTTATGTGAAGGGCGCCAAGACAAATACAGACTTGTGCGCCCGCTTTGGCATTAGCTCCCCGACCAGCATGGGGCTCTTAAACGAACTGATGACAGAGGGCCTGGTAGAGAAGCGTGGGCGGGGCAAATCGGTAGGTGGGCGCAAGCCTGACCTCTACGGCATGAAAGACAACTCCCTGTTTGTGCTGAGCATCGACATGGAGCGTTACCGTACCCGCATGGCCATCTTCGACAGCAACCACAATAACATCACGGGTACACATACCCTGCCGCTGGAAATCACCAAAAGCATGGCGGCTGTAGATAAGTTGCAGGACTTCGCAAACCAACTCATTGAGCAATCGGGCATCAACACCGAAAAGTTAATGGGAATCGGGGTGAGCATGCCTGGCCTTGTCTCGTCCTCCAGTGGTAAAAACCATACCTACCTCATTCCGCCCGGCGAAAACGAAACATTGCAGGAGGTGCTTGAAACGCGCTTCGGCAAACCGGTATACATCCAAAACGACGTAAAAAGCGCCACGCTGGCAGAATTCAGGTTCGGGATGGCGCAGCACCAGAAGAATACGCTTGTCCTGTCGATGGACTGGGGCCTGGGCCTTGGGATCATCATCGACGGGAAACTGCGCACCGGCTCCTCTGGCTTCGCCGGGGAGTTTGGCCATATCCCAATGACGGAGGACGGCCTTCTGTGCCATTGCGGCAAACGGGGCTGCCTCGAAACGCTGGCCTCTGGTATAGCACTGGCAAACATGGTGCGCGAGGGTATAAAGGCCGGGCAAAGCACCATGCTTAGCTCCCTTACTCCCGCGCAACTGGAGCAACTGGAGCCGAAGCTGATCATCGCGGCCGCTAACGAGGGCGATCAGTATGCCATCAACATTCTGGCGGAGGCCGGGCGCCACCTGGGCAAAGGCATCGCCATCCTGATCCAGCTATTCAACCCGGAACTCATTATCCTGAGCGGCATCATCGCAGAGGCGAAGCAGTACATCACTATCCCGATACAACAGTCCGTTAACACTTACTGCATGACACAGCTGCGCGAAAGCACCAGCATTGCCGTGTCCGACCTCGGGAAAGACGCCGGCATACTAGGCTCAGTGGCCACTGTGATGGAGAACATCTTTGAAAAGCAGATAGCAACTGTTAAATAAGCAGGATACGGCTAACACATTGGCCGCCCTCAGAAACATAAACCGACGATAAACAGCTGAAACCATGGCCCGTTTAAATCTATTGGAAGAGACACGCTTTGAAAAACTGCCGGTAACCGTGTACCCGGACGCAACGACCGCCTCCATCAGGGTGGCACAGCGCGTAGCCAGCCTGATCCGGCGCAAGCAGGAAACAGGAGAGCAGGCCGTGTTGGGCCTCGCCACCGGGGCTACCCCCGTGGAGGTATATGCGGAGCTCATCAGGATGCACCGCGAGGAGGGGCTGAGTTTCTACAACGTGGTGACCTTTAACTTGGATGAGTACTACCCCATGGCCCCGACGGCGGCACAGAGCTACGTGACGTTTATGAACGAGAACCTGTTCGACCACGTGGACGTCCCGCGGGAGAACATACACATCCCGGACGGCACCCTCGACAAAGACGAGATCCATGACTTCTGTTTGGCTTACGAGCGAAAGATCGAGGAGATGAACGGGCTGGACCTTCAGATCTTAGGTATAGGCCGTACCGGTCACATCGGTTTTAACGAGCCGGGCTCCGCCCCTAACTCGGGCACCCGCCTCGTGACGCTGGATGACCTGACACGCCGCGACGCCTCCCGTGATTTCGGTGGTAAGGAGAACGTACCGACAAAAGCCATCACCATGGGCATCGGCACGATCTTCAAAGCCCGCGAGATCATCCTGATGGCCTGGAGCCAGAAAAAAGCCTCTATCATCCGGAAGGCCGTGGAAGGGGAAATCTCTGGCGACGTACCGGCCACCTACCTGCAGCTCTCGGATAAAGTAGAGTTTGTGCTGGATGCTGACGCCGCCTCCAACCTCACGCGTTTTGACACCCCGTGGTTAGTGAAAGACTGCCTGTGGGACGAGCAGCTGACCAAGAAAGCAGTGATCTGGCTATCCAACACCATGCAGAAGCCGATCCTGAAGCTGACGGACGAAGACTACAACAACCACGGCATGGCGCAGCTGGCCGTGGAGCAGGGCCCGGCTTATAACATCAACATCCACGTCTTCAACAAGCTGCAGCATACCATCACCGGCTGGCCCGGCGGCAAGCCCAGCGCCGACGACACGCAGCGCCCTGAGCGCGCCACCCCAGCCCAAAAGCGCGTGCTGGTGTTCTCGCCCCACCCCGACGATGATGTGATCTCGATGGGCGGCACCTTCATCCGCTTAGTGGACCAGGGCCATGATGTGCATGTAGCCTACCAGACCAGCGGCAACACCGCCGTGTGGGACGACGACGTGCTCCGATACATGGAGTTTGCCATCGACTTTAACAACAGCATCGGGAAGGAAAGCAAACACTTGCAGGGGATTTATGAGGAGATGCGCACCTTCTTCGAAACAAAGCAGCCGAACCAGCCTGATACCAAGGAAGTACGGGATGTAAAAGGATTCATCCGCAAGAGCGAAGCCATCGCGGCCGCGCGTTACGCCGGGCTGGAAGACGACCACATCCATTTCATGGCCCTACCTTTTTACGAAGCAGGCAAGCTCCGTAAAAACTCTGTATCAGAAGCCGACATCGAACAAACCATAGCCTTGCTGCAGCAAGTGAAGCCACACCAGGTGTTCGCTGCCGGCGATTTTGCCGACCCGCATGGCACCCATATCGTTTGCTTCCGCATCATTATTGAGGCCCTGACCCGTCTCCGAAAAACGGAGGAATGGACCAAAGACTGCTGGTTGTGGATGTACCGTGGTGCCTGGCACGAATTCGAGACACACGAGATCGAAATGGCCGTGCCGCTGTCGCCGCAGGAGGTGGAGAAGAAACGGAACGCTATCTTCAAGCACCAATCGCAGAAAGACCGGCCTGTGTTCCCCGGTGACGATGCCCGCGAGTTCTGGGTACGCGCCGAGGAACGCAACCGCGAAACCGCTCGCGACTACGACAACCTGGGCCTGGCCGACTATGAGGCAATGGAGGCCTTTGTGCGCTATAAATTTTAATACTGCCAGTTCTTTTTTGAGAGGAAACCTTGTAGCACGTTTCGCTTACCTATAGCTATAGCTATAGCTATAGCGGAAACAGTGCTGCAAGCCCTTTCTCCTTTGCAGCCAACAACTAACCATCGGAATGTATGGAAAGCCAGAAAATCATCTGTGTCGATATCGGGGCCACTAAAATACACCTTGGCGTGGTGCAGAATGGCGTGGTGCTAAAGCAGGTCAAAGTCCCTACCGCGGCGCATGCCCCACAGGCGCAGGTTCTCGAAGACCTTGCCAACGCCATCTCGCCTTTTATCGATGCGCATGTGGCTGGCATCGGCATTGGGGCCCCCGGCCTGGTAGACGAGCATGCTGGCTATATCTACGACGTGGTAAATATACCCTCCTGGAAAGAAGTCCCGATCAGGCAGTACCTGCAGGGCAGATTCCAGTTACCGGTATACCTGACCAACGATGCGAACACTTTCGTGCTGGGCGAAAAGGTATATGGCCAGGCCCGAAACTATCAGAATGTGGTTGGCCTGACGTTAGGCACGGGGCTGGGCGCTGGCCTGTTCCTGAACAACAGCCTGTACACCGGCAGTTTCTCCGGAGCCGGTGAGTATGGCACAGTCCCCTACCGCGACAAAACCTTCGATGACTACTGTGGGGGCAAGTTCTTCCTGCATAAGTTTGGGATGGACGGAAGCCAGGTGCAAGCCGCAGCGGAAGCCGGCGACAAGGCAGCTCTAGAGGCTTTTCGGGAGTATGGGCAGCACCTCAGCCAGGCGGTTCAGTTGATTCTGTACACGGTATGCCCGGAAGCGATTTTTCTGGGAGGGTCTGTCAGCAAGTCTTTTCACCTGTACCAGGAGTCGCTGCAGGAGCATCTACAGGCATTCCCATTTAAGCGAATCATCAACAATCTAGTGATTCGGCCTTCAGCGCTAGAGCATGCCGCTTTGCTGGGGGCCGCCGCGCTCTGCCAGCTCCAGCATACGGAAAAGCCGCAAGCTCATAGCCAGGCGCATTAGGGATGCATTTATTTCTCGGCGCCTTGCTTGTGTCAGGCTCCTAACCTCAGTCTTAACTAAACGCAACACCATAAACTGTCTAACCGATGGCACAAAACTCATTAGCGAAAGAAGAAAAGTCTGCCTCCACTACAAATCGTAGCAGCAGCATGCGGTCCATGTTCATTATTGGGGCGCTGTTTTTTATATTTGGATTCATCACGTGGTTAAACTCCATCCTGATCCCCTACCTCAAGATCGCTTGCCAGCTCAATAACTTTGAGTCATACCTGGTGGCCTTCGCGTTTTACATTTCTTACCTGGTGATGGCCGTACCGTCGGCCTGGGTCCTGAAGACCACCGGCTTCAAGAAGGGCATGTCGGTGGGCCTGGGGGTGATCGCGGTGGGGGCCTTGGTGTTTATACCTGCCGCCATGACGCGGACCTACATCTTCTTCCTGATCGGCCTGTTCATCCAGGGTACCGGTTTGGCGATCTTGCAGACTGCCGTTAACCCATACGTAACCATCCTGGGCCCGCGCGAAAGTGCCGCCAAGCGCATCAGCATCATGGGTATCTGCAACAAGGTGGCCGGTGCCCTTGCCCCGCTTATCCTAGGTGCGATTATCCTGGACAATGCCGATGCCCTGACCAGCACCTTAGACAGCATGAGCGCCGCCCGCCAGGCCGTGGAGTTAGACGCCCTGGCTACGAAAGTGATCACCCCATACCTGATTATGGCGGGGATCCTGGTGGTGCTAGCGGTGCTGGTTTCGTTCTCGGCCCTACCGGAGGTAGATACAGACCAGGAAGACGAGGCAGTGGCTGTTGCCAATACCAATAAGACGAGCATTTTCCAGTTTCCGCATGTGCTGCTGGGCGCCTTTACACTGTTCCTGTATGTGGGCGTGGAGGTGATGGCCGGTGACACGGTGGTAAGCTATGGCGCCTCAAAGGGCATCGAGCTGCTTAGCGCGAAAATCTTCACGACCTATACCATGGTTGCGATGCTGGTGGGCTATGTGATCGGGATTTTTGCCATTCCAAAGTACATTTCGCAGGCCAAGGCACTGCAGGCTTCGGCGGTATTGGGCGTAATCTTAGTGCTGGCCTCCTTGTTCACAGACGGGTATGTGTCTGTGATGTGCATCTCGCTGCTGGGTCTTGCCAACGCGCTGATGTGGCCTGCCATCTGGCCGCTAGCCATCGCCGACCTGGGCCGCTTCACGAAGCTGGGTTCTTCGCTGCTCATCATGGGTATAGCTGGGGGTGCCATCCTGCCGCTGGCCTATGGCTGGCTGGCGGATACCCTCAACCCGCAGCAAGCCTACTGGATTATGATACCGTGCTACCTGGTTATCCTTTACTTCGCAATCTCAGGCCATAAAATACGCACCAAGCAGCCGATTTCCGGCAGCCTTCCCTTGTAATTATGTCCTGTATCCAAACGAATCGTCTTATGAAAAAACTACTTTTTCTGTTCCTGCTGCTTAGCCAGGTGGTGCAGGCGCAAGAAATCAACATCATCCCAAAGCCTGCCAGCGTGCAAACCAAAAGCGGGCAGTTCACCATTTCCCGCACCACCACCATTGCCGTGAAGGATAAGAGTGACCGTAAGGCCGCCGAGTTCCTCAACGAGTACCTGCAGGAGGTGTATGGCTTTCAGCTAGACATCGACAAAAAAGCCAGGAAAAACTATATCCGCCTCGCCACACGCAAACAAACCGCTGATGCCCAGGATGCCTACCACCTGAACGTGAGCCCAGAAGGCGTAACAATAGAAGGCGATACCTATGCGGGCACTTTCCATGGCTTGCAGTCGCTGATACAGCTGTTGCCTGTGGAAAAAAGCGCTACGCTGAACATACCGGCCGTGGCCATACAGGACGCGCCACGCTTTGAGTACCGGGGCATGCACCTGGATGTTGGCCGCCACATGTTCCCGGTGTCCTTCATCAAGAAGTATATTGATTACCTGGCCCTGCACAAGATGAACTACTTCCACTGGCACCTCACCGAGGACCAGGGCTGGCGCATCGAGATCAAGCAGTACCCTGAGCTGACCCGGGTGGGCGGCTTCCGGGATGGCACCATCATCGGCCGCTACCCCGGCACCGGCAACACCAACAAGCGCTACGGCGGGTTCTATACCCAGGAAGAAGCCAAAGAGATCGTAAAATATGCCGCTGACCGCCACATTACGGTGGTGCCCGAGATTGAATTGCCTGGCCATTCCAGCGCAGCCCTCACCGCCTACCCTTACCTGGGTTGCCCCGGCACCGGCCCTTACAAAGTAGAGCAGACCTGGGGCATTTTTGATGATGTATACTGTGCCGGAAAAGACTCCACATTCACGTTCCTGCAAAACGTGATGGATGAGGTGATGGCCATCTTCCCGTCGAAGTACATCCACATTGGTGGTGACGAGAGCCCGAAAGCCAACTGGAAAACCTGTCCGCTTTGCCAGAAACGCATCAAAGACGAAGGCCTGCACGACGAGCACGAGCTGCAGAGTTACTTTATCCAGCGCATGGAGAAGTACATCAACAGCAAAGGGCGCACCATCATCGGCTGGGACGAGATTCTGGAAGGTGGCCTGGCCCCGAACGCGATCGTGATGAGCTGGCGGGGCGAGGCCGGCGGTATAGCCGCGGCCCAACAAAACCACTATGTGATCATGACACCGGGCACGCACGTTTACTTCGACCATTCCCAGAGCCAGCGCGAGGACTCCGTAACGATCGGCGGCTTTACGAGTGTTCAGAAAGCCTATAGCTACGAGCCCGTGCCGAAAGAACTGACGCCGGAACAGGCTAAATATGTACTGGGCGCTCAGGCCAACGTCTGGACCGAGTACATGCGTACCCCCGCCAAGGTAGAATACCAGATCTTCCCACGGATGACTGCCCTGAGCGAGGTGCTTTGGACAGCTCCGGAGCAGAAAGACTGGTCGGATTTTGAGAAACGCCTGCTTACCCAGTTCAAGCGCTACGACTTATGGGGTGCCAACTACAGCAAAGCCTATTACGACATACAAGCCGACACCAAGCCGACACCCACAAATGAGGGGGTTACGGTGACTCTGGACGGCAAGCAGAACTTAGGCAAGTTGGTGTATACCATCAAAGGCAAGCAGGCAGCGCAGCCCTATACGAACCCTATTCCGTTGAAAGAATCAGCCCAGGTGACCGGTATGTTTTACAAAGACGGGGCAATCGTAGATTCTCTTACCCTAAAGGTGAATATCAATAAAGCGACCGGCAAGAAGCTGGAACTGGCGGAGGAGCCATCGGAGTATTTCCCGGGCAACGGTGCCTTTACATTGATAGACGGCATTGTGAACGAGAAAGGCGGCCGCGATCAGCAGTCGATCGGGTACTCTGGCGATGACCTGGAGGCGACTATTGACCTGGGTGCCGCGCAGCAAATCAACAACGTGGTAGTGCATGCCCTGAACCAGGGCGGCACTTATGTATACCCGCCCAAAGGCGTAGAGGTGTATGGCTCAGCAGACGGAAAGAATTTCAAGCCGCTGGGCGCTACCAATGCTGTTTCGAAGGTTGCCGGGAGCAAGGCTATTATGAAAGTAGATATAGCACCTGCTACAACGCGCTACGTGAAAGTGGCCGTGAAAAACACTGGTACCGTACCGGCAGGCAAGCAAGGGGCAGGAGAAAAGGCCTGGTTGTTTCTCGATGAGATAGAAATCAACTAAGGCAGGCACATGTTATTTGATTTAGGTATAGAGATGCCGCTTCGCTACAAGGTGAGGCGGCATTTTTCTTTTCCTGGTGCCGCAGGGTTCAGGCAGAAATCGCCAGGTCCAGCAGTCCAGAGCACTTGTACTCTAACTGAAGTCTGATCTCCCGCACCTTCTCCTTCGTCACGCCATCCTGCAGGTGGTCCTGCTCGAGTTCATCCCAAGTAGAAAAAACTTTCCAAAACTCGCCCCCTTCAAACGTCGCCTTCTCCAACTTTGTCAACTCACGGGCATAAAAGGCCTCTAGCGCTATATCCGCTTCCCGCATGGGTACCTGTATAATGGCAGACATGCTGTTGAGCACCTGGATGATTTCGGCATGGTCATCGCCGTTATCGCTGAGGTAGAAGTAACGCACACAGGGCAGCGTGGTGGCAGGGTATAAGAAGGACATAGGCATGGCAGGGTGGATACAACAGGTTGCTTTAAGGGTATACACATTTAGTAGTTGCACGGCAGGCGCTCCTTCGGCTTTCCCGTCGCTTGGATGTTTCAGCTGCTCTTTCTACATCCCTTCTTTTTACGGCTCCTACTAAATAATTTTTACCCTATACCGTCCTCGTTCTGAAATGGTTATACATTATCAATATATTTATATATACTAAAAACAAGGATTTATTGATTCATTCCGGTTTTAACTCTGGTGCATGCTCTTTATAGCACTTTGCAACTTTTTTAAATCCGATTTGTTACCTTTGCAAAACATTAGAACATTATAACTGAATTCGTATGGCAATGTATCCTGAATATATGGTTGCGCCTATCCGTGAGGACCTTACCTCTGCTGGATTTGAGCAGCTTATGACAGCTGAAGAAGTAGAGCAGGCGGTAAAATCCGAAGGCACGGTGCTGCTGGCGGTAAACTCTGTTTGCGGTTGCGCAGCAGCAAAAGCACGCCCGGCCCTGAAGATCTCGGTGGCAGCCGCTGACAAGAAGCCAGCGAAACTGGTCACGGTTTTTGCCGGCATGGAGCAGGAAGCGGTGCAGAAAGCGCGTGATTTCATGCTTCCTTACCCTCCGTCATCGCCATCTATCGCTCTCTTTAAAGACGGCGAGCTGGTGCACATGATTGAGCGCTACCACATCGAAGGCAACGAGCTGAACCGCATTGTAGACAATCTGCAGGGTGCGTTTGAGGAGTACTGCTAAGCTTCGTAATTAGCTGAAAAAAGGCGAAGGCCGGTGAGATTCACCGGCCTTCGCCTTTTTTATACCTGCCTTCTCTTATTCTTAGGCAAGCGTGTTCTTCAGGTCAAACCCAATGTCGTGGCGATAGTAACGGTCTTGCCAGGTGATGGCCGTTGCGGCGGCATTGGCCTTTGCAAGCGCCTCATCCATGGTGTCGCCCAAGGCCGTTACGGCGATTACGCGTCCACCGTCGTTCACCAGTTTCCCGTTTAGCATTTTGGTACCGGCATGGAAAACCAGCACATCCGACGGCACGTTCTCAAGGCCGGTGATCTCCTTGCCTTTCTCATACCCCTCCGGGTACCCACCCGACACCAGGAAAACCGTAGTGGCGGTGCGCGGGTCAATCTCCAGCTGGAATTCACCTAGTTTATGATCGTGCAAGGCACGGAAAAGCTCAAACAGGTCGGACTTGATGCGCGGCAGGATTGCCTCGGTCTCAGGGTCGCCCAAACGCACGTTATACTCAATCACGTAAGGGTCGCCGTTCACGTTCATCAACCCGATAAACAAGAACCCGGTGTAGTCCATCTCGTCCTGCTGCATCCCACGCAGGGTTGGCTCGATCACACGCTCCTTCACTTTCTGCATGAACACATCGTCCACAAAAGGAACCGGGGAAATGGCGCCCATTCCGCCCGTGTTCAGTCCTGAGTCACCTTCGCCGATGCGCTTGTAGTCTTTCGCCTCCGGCAACAGCACGTAGTCTTTTCCGTCCGTCAGGATGAAAACAGACACTTCTATCCCCTGCAGGTACTCTTCAATCACTACTTTGCTGCTGGCATTGCCGAAACGCTTGTTGCGCAGCATATCCTCCAGCGCATCGAAAGCCTCATCGTAGTTCTGCGCAATGATCACGCCTTTGCCTGCGGCTAAACCATCGGCCTTTAGCACAGCCGGATAGCTGTGGTTGCGCAGGTAGGCTGTGGCCTGGGCAAAAGTATCTTCAGTAAAGGTCTGGTAAGCAGCTGTTGGGATGTTATAGCGCTTGAAGAAGTCTTTGCAATAGTCCTTGCTGCCCTCCAGCATAGCGCCTGCCTTTTTAGGGCCTACCACCAAAATGTGCTTTAGGTACTCCGAGCTTTGGAAGTAGTCATGTATACCCTCTACCAAAGAGTTTTCAGGCCCCACCACAATCATCATGATGTTAAAGTCGGTGGCAAACTTTGCCAGTTCGTCAAAGTTGTGAATGTCCACGGCGGCTGTGGTGCCGTATTGAGCGGTGCCAGCATTGCCGGGCGCCACAAAAACTTTTTCGCAATACTCGCTTTGGCTCAGTTTCCAGGCAATTGCGTGCTCCCGGCCTCCGGCTCCTATAATCAGTACGTTCATTCGATGGTGAGTTTAATTTTAAAATGGCTGCATTGTCCGATTACTGATCTTACTGCGAAAACAGCACCTAGCCTCTGCATCTGGTAACATGATCAAAAAAAGGATCACGCTGAGCCGGCAAGTTAACAATTAAGCAAGTTAGCATTGCAACAATTTAATTCGCATACTCCGATAAGAACTTCACACGCATCAGGCGCAGGTCTTCTTCGGTATAATCGTCGGAGCCCAGCTCGTTCAGAGCCGCCGAAATATTATCGGTGCTGGCGTTCATAAAATAATCGTAAATCTCCTCCTGACGCTCCTGGTCCAGCACATTGTTGATGTAGTAGTTCAGGTTGAGCTTGGTGCCGGAATAGCAAATGTGCTCAATCTCCTCGATAAGTTCCTGCATGCTCAGGTCCTTGGCCGAGGCTATCTCCTCCAACTCTACTTTCTTATCAATTTGCTGGATGATGTAAATTTTGATTTTCGACTTGTTCACGGTGGTTTTCACCACCACGTCAGCAGCCGTCACGATATCGTTTTCCTCTACATACTTGCTGATCAGCTCCATGAAAGGCTTTCCGAACTTTTGCACCTTGCCCATACCCACACCGCCGATATGCGCCAGTTCATCGCGCGTGGTCGGGTATACGGTGGCCATCTCCTTCAGCGATGGGTCCTGAAACAGCACATAGGGCGGCAGGTTCTTCTCCTTTGCCAACTTCTTGCGCAGGCTTTTTAGCAGGTCAAACAGCACCTCGTCGTGGCCGGCAGAGGCCTGCGACTCTTCCTTCTCTTCGTCGGCTTTTACCTCCTGCTCATAATTGTGGTCTTTGGTCAGCTGCACCGAATGCGGATTCTGAATGAAGTCCGTGCCTTTTTTGGTGAGCTTCACCACACCGAAACTCTCAATGTCCTTCTCCAGGTATTCTGAGAGCAGCACCTGCCGTACCACAGACCCCCAGAACTGGGCATCGTTTTCTTTACCGGCAGCAAATACCTCCAGTTTGTCATGCTCGTAGCTGGTAACGTGCTGGTTGCGGAGGCCGGTCAGTACCGCTGTGATATGATCTATGCCAAAACGCTGCCCTGTCTGCTGCACCGCCTTAAGCGCCAGCTGCACCTCCTGCTGCGCCTCAAAACGCTCTTTCGGGTGCAGGCAGTTGTCGCAGAACCCACAGTCTTTCTCGTAGGCCTCACCGAAGTAATGCAATAGCTGCTTACGGCGGCACACGGCCGAGTCGGCATAGGATGCCATCTCCTGCAGCAACAGCTTAGAGTTATCGCGCTCTGTAACCGGCTTGTCTTTGTTGAATTTCTCCAGCTTCACGATGTCATCGTAGCTGTAGAACATGATGCAGTTTCCCTCCATTCCGTCGCGCCCGGCACGGCCGGTTTCCTGGTAGTACCCTTCAATGGATTTAGGGGTATCGTAATGGATCACGAAGCGCACGTCCGGCTTGTCGATGCCCATACCGAAAGCAATCGTAGCGACAATCACATCCGCATCTTCGTTCAGGAAGGCATCTTGGTTGGCCATACGTATCTGCGAATCGAGCCCGGCGTGGTATGGCAATGCCTTTACGTCGTTTACACGCAGCAGCTCTGCAATCTCCTCTACCTTCTTGCGGCTCAGGCAATACACAATGCCACTCTTGCCCTTGTGCTTCTTCACGTACTGAATCAGCTGCTTCTTGGTATGGTGCTTCGGACGAACCTCGTAGTATAGGTTGGTGCGGTTGAAAGACGATTTGAAGACCGAGGCGTCATCCATCTGCAGGTTGCGCTGTATGTCGAGCTGCACTTTCGGGGTAGCCGTTGCCGTGAGGGCGATGATCGGCAGGTTTCCGATCTGGTCGATGATACCCCGGATGCGGCGATACTCCGGCCTGAAATCGTGGCCCCATTCCGAGATACAGTGTGCCTCGTCTATGGCTACGAAAGACAGGTTGGAGTTCCGCAGGAATTCGATGTTATCCTCTTTGGTAAGTGACTCCGGCGCAACGTACAGCAGCTTTACCTCCCCTGCCAGTGTTTCGCGCTTCACCTTGTTTATCTCCGCCTTAGATAGCGTAGAGTTCAGGAAATGCGCGTTCACACCAAAGGCATTCAGCTGGTCTACCTGGTTTTTCATCAGGGCGATAAGTGGCGAAATAACGATGGCCGTACCTGGCAGCGAAAGCGCCGGTAATTGGTAGCACAACGATTTGCCCGCACCTGTCGGCATAATCACAAAGGTGTTTTTCCCGTTGATAATGTTATTGATTATCAACTCTTGGTTTCCCCTAAATTGATTATACCCAAAAACTTCTTTTAATTTGTTCTTGAGATTGATCTCTTGTTTTACTGACATGTAATCGTACTAAAATTTAAGCAGGTAGCAACGTACTTCCGAATAGAGTACACTTAATACAAATTTAATTTGAATCTCTCAAATAATATAACCCTTACCGCAAAAAAAGTCTTAGAGCTGGAAGCCGCTGCAATCGCCAAACTGGCAGATTTTATCGACGAAGACTTTGAGCAATGTGTCAAAACCATTTTAACTATCAAAGGAAGGGTGGTTGTGACGGGTATTGGCAAGAGTGCCAACATTGCTCAAAAGATCGTGGCAACCCTGAACTCTACGGGGACCCCGGCCCTGTTTATGCACGCCGCCGATGCCATACACGGCGACTTGGGTATGATTCAGCAGGACGACTTTGTAATCTGCATCTCAAAAAGCGGTAACACCCCTGAGATTAAAGTACTTGTACCGTTGCTAAAGCGCAAAGGTTCCAGGATGGCCGCCATGGTTTCGAGCACAGACTCTTACCTGGCGCAGGCAGCCGACTTTGTTTTGAACGCTTATGTAGAGCGTGAGGCTTGTCCGCACAACCTGGCCCCCACCACCAGCACCACCGCTGCCCTTGCCCTGGGCGATGCCCTGGCCGTGAGCCTGCTGGAGGCACGCGGCTTTAGCAGCACCGACTTTGCCACGTTGCACCCCGGGGGTTCGCTGGGCAAGCGCATGTACCTGAAAGTGGAGGATGTGTACATTCAGCACGAGTCTCCGCAGGTAAAAGCGCACGCAAAATTAAAAGAGATCATTATCGAGATTTCCTCGAAACGATTGGGCGCCACGGCCGTATTGACCGCAGACACAGAACGACTGGTAGGCATCATTACCGACGGTGATTTACGCCGCATGCTCAACAAATACGACAATTTTGAGCACATCACCGCGACGGATATCATGACGCCGTCGCCCCTGACCATTGAGGCCTCGGAGTACGCCGTGGAAGCACTGGCCCTGATGCAAAAAATGAGTATTACTCAGGTAATTGTTACAAATTCAGGTAAATTCGTGGGCTTTGTGCACCTGCACGATCTGCTGAAAGAAGGACTGATTTAAACTAAGATATGAGAAACGACACCTATGTAGTTATTATGGCGGGCGGCATCGGAAGCCGCTTTTGGCCCTTTAGCCGTACTAATTACCCGAAGCAGTTCCATGATGTGCTGGGCATTGGCGAAAGCATGCTGCAGATGACAATGAAGCGCTTCAAGGATATTTGCCCCACTGAGAACATCTTTGTCGTTACCAACAAGGACTACAAGGAACTGGTGCAAGATCAGTTACCCGAGCTGAGCGACAACCAGATTCTGCTTGAGCCTATTGGCCGCAACACGGCTCCCTGCATTGCCTATGCCTCTTATAAAATCGCGCAAATAAACCCGAACGCTAACCTGGTGGTGACTCCTGCCGACCATGTGGTGATGAAGCCCGAGGTGTTCACTTCTGTAATTAAAGAGGCCGTAGAGGCAGCCTCAAAAGACGATGTGCTGATCACGCTGGGCATCACGCCGAGCCGTCCGGACACAGGATATGGTTATATCCAGTATATAAATGAGGAAGACAAGCACATCAAGAAGGTGAAAACCTTCACAGAGAAGCCTAACCTGGAGTTGGCGCAGATGTTCTTGGAGAGCGGCGACTTTGTATGGAACTCCGGCATTTTTATCTGGAATGCGCAGAGCATCCTGAGCGCTTTCCGCCAGCAGTTGCCCGAAATTGCGGAGATATTCGAGGAAGGCACTACGGTACTGAACACACCGGAAGAGCAGAACTTCATTACAAGAGCCTACTCGCATTGCCGCAACGTGTCTATCGACTACGGCATCATGGAGAAAGTAGACAATGTGTTTGTGCTGCTGGCTGACATTGGCTGGTCTGACCTCGGCACCTGGAACTCACTTTATACCATTAACGAGAAGGACGAGAATGGCAACGTGGTGGATGGTGAAACGATCATGTATGACACCAAAGACTGCATCATCAAAACGCCTAAGGAAAGGCTAGTCGTGCTGCAGGGCCTTGAAGATTTTATCGTGGCAGAATATGATAATGTGCTAATGATTTGCCGCAAAGGCGAAGAACAGCGCGTAAAGGATTTCATGGCGGAAGCCAAGTCTAAAAAAGGCCCTGATTATATTTAGAGCTGCACGCAATACCGCGTAACACATACCAGTTAAAAACAAAGGGGCTGCAACATTGCAGCCCCTTTGTTTTTAACTTTTCACACAAGTACCAGTTCGCTGGCCTTGTCAAGTGCTGTGCTATTTTGCGTCCTGCAGGCGCTGCCGCATCGCTTCGAACAGGATGATGCCAGTGGCCACCGATACATTCAGGGAACCGATCTGCCCCATTAGTGGTATACGCACCCGTGCATCGGCACGCTTCAGGTATTCCGGCGAGATGCCATCTTCCTCGCTGCCCATGATGATGGCGGTAGGTCCTACCATGTCCACATCCGTATCTGTGAGATTGTCTTCTGTCTTTTCGGTACAGGCCACAATCTGGAAGCCCGAGTTTTTCAGGTATTCGATCGTCTCCTTTAAGTTTGGCTCACGACAAACCGGCACCAGGTGCAGCGCTCCCGCCGATGTTTTAACGGCATCCGCATTGATCTGCGCACCGCCACGACTTGGGATCACGATGGCATTTACCCCCATACACTCCGCGTTCCGGGCGATAGATCCGAAATTGCGCACATCCGTTACACGGTCCAGGATGAGCAACAGCGGGTTTTTGCCCTGCTCAAAAAGCGAAGTCACTATTTCTGAAAGCGGGACATAGGTAATAGGTGAGATAAGCGCTACGGCTCCCTGGTGGTTCTTACGGGTCAGGTTGTTGAGTTTTTCCAGTGGCACCGTAACCACGGGCACCTCAAACTGCTTTGCCAACTGGATAATCTCGTCAGTGGTCGGGTTCTTGGCGCCTCGCAACAAGAAAATCTTCTCCAGTTCTTTCCCGGCTGTCATGGCCTCTAAAATAGGACGCGTGCCGAAAATCATTTCGCTCTTGTCGTCTCTTGATGCTTTAGGGCCACCGAAGCGGTTACCTACGTATTTGTTTTGCCTGCTCTCCATTTTGCTACGGTGCTGTACCAGCTTTCCTCGTACTCGGGGCGCCGTATCAGCTCATAATGATTTTCGGTAAAGTTATTCCCTTTTTTGGTAAAAACGAATTTGAGGTTTGGCGCCCGCTCTGCGTTCTGGTATACCCACGTCACCTGATCGCCTACGCTGCTCACTCGGGTGGGCTTGCCGTAGATGATGTAAATCATGCCCCTGTCGGTGGCCCAGCCTGCTTTATGCGAGGAGAAAAGCGTATTGGCGTATTCCACACGGCTGTAAAATTCCTTGATCAGATCGCGGCCCTTACTCTTGTTTCCTGCCAACTCCAGCCAAAATTTATCGATCGCGGCTTTTTTATCACGGGCGGCATTCAGCTGCTCCCGCTCTTTAGAGGTAGTCAGGTAGACAAGCGGCTGCAGCATCTCCGTTGCGCGGGTTATCTGCGGGAAAGCCCCTGGCAACACCAACAAACCGCCTGCCGCTACAGCATCTGATTCAAGCCGGTAAAATCCTTCTTGGGCTAACGCCAATGTATCGCCTGCCTGCAGGGTATAAGTATTACTTGCCGAAAGCGTGCGTGGCCCTACTGCCGGGCGCATGGACATGGGTGGGGCGGCAGGCCTGAAATCAGCATCAAAGCGCTGTAGTTCCACTGGCCCTGCGGCTGTGTCGAAGTACTGAATAGCTAACTTATCGCTGGTAGTGGCGAAAGTTTGCATGAAAGGCTTGCCAGTGGTGGCGTTGCGCATTAAAAAGTTCTTTCGGAGCATTTGGCTGCGCAGCGGCACCCGGAATTTATTGCCCATTTTCTCCTGCCCTATCAATTGCTGCCACAGCCAAAAGTGCAACACGTTCGGTTCTTGCACCAGGCTGCGGGGCAGCACCACCTGCACCATGCGCTTGCCTTCCACATCGGTGATCTTCCGGTTAGGTAGTCTCACGGAATCGCTTAGCAAGGCACCCGCTGTTCCGTTTTCGCCTGTTAGCACTTTGTACTCATAGGACAGGGCCGTTTCCAGCAGATCCAACACCTGCCGCACATCCTCAAACTGCAGGATTAGGTATAGGCTGTCGTTCTGAGCATAGTGTCGCTGCAGCATTGTGATCTCTGGCTCTTCTGGCTTGGCTGGAGGAAGTGGAGGCGAAGACGTACGCGTGGTTGGTGCGCCGCCCCAGCAGCCCGTCAGAAACAGTGCTGGCAGTAGCAAGAGTATCAGGTTCTTCATTTTAGGCATGCTGTCATTGCTTTAAAAATGAAAAGGCCGGACAGTAGATCGCTGGCCGGCCTTTTGTAGTACTGCATCCGCAATGGTTTTGTTATTAGCGACGCATGCGCTGCAGGTACTGCATGAACTGCTGCTGCAGCTGCTCGGCACGTTCTTCCATACCCAGGTTTTCCGCGGCTCCTATCAGTTGCTGCAGGATCACCATATTGGTCTGTATCTCGGTATCGAATAAGGCGCCTTTTGCAAAATAGTAATCTAATGATTTCTGTGCATCAACCGCCATTTCGTTTAGCAATTGCTCTGCCTTTTCCGGTTCACCCAATGCATCATAAATCGGGATGAACTGCGGGGTATAGTAATCGTAGGGCACCGTGTTACCCGGCATCACGGCAAAGCAGTAGTCCACCACTTCCTTTGCTTTGGCAGTGTTGCCGTCCTCGAGGAAGGCCATTGCCAGGCGGGCAAACTTATCGCGCGCATTAGCCGAGAAGCGGTAGTAATTCTCATCGTAGAAGATGTCCGGGTTATCGAAATTTCGGAACTTGAACTTCTTCATCATGTTCTCATACATCATCTCCTTGTTCACATACCCCTGCTCATCTTTCTGCGCGGTTTTAACCGGGACAATGCGATAGGCAAGCCCCTCCAGTTGGAAGTGGTCCGACAGGCCCATAAAGTCGGCGCTGTTTACGGTGGTAGAGAAATAAATCGGGCGCACCCAATCATTGGTCGCCAGCAGATCCAGCATCACCAGGTGCTTCTTCTCCAGCAACGACTTGTTAATCGTCCAGGACATACGCCCCAGAATCTGGTCTTCTTTGTCCTCAGCCACGAAGCCCAGTTGCTCCACTTTCGCCTTGTCCACGTCCATGAAGAAGTTTTTGGTAGGCATCGTCAAAAGGGTCGTGCCCTGCCCGTACTGTACCTGCAAAGCCGGGTGGTTCTGCTTCACCAGGCTTATGTACTGATCCAGGTTTATACCTGCTGCCACCTGCGGACGCTCTACGTAAGGCAGGTAGTCGTTAGTGCCCTGACGGTAGTTCTCGTTCTCCAGCGTGAGCGGCCACGGATCTGATTTGTAAGAAGGGCGCTTCATCTGATCGATGTACCAGTCGGTGTTCAGGTAGCTGAGTACAGCCACGCGTACATCCGTGCGGTAACCCTCTACCTCCTGCACATACCACAGCGGGAAGGTATCGTTGTCCCCGTTGGTGAACAAGATAGCATTCGGAGCACAGGAGTCCAGCAGGTTCTTGGCAGAGTCTACGGACTGATAACGCTCAGACCGGTCGTGGTCGTCCCATCCCTCCGCTACCATGATACCCGGCACGGCCAGGCCAAGCAGTGTAGCAGCTATGCCTCTTGTCTGGGTGTTCTTTAGCACCCTGGCCAATAGTTCGGCCAGGCCCAGCACACCCAAACCTATCCAGATGCTAAAGGCATAGAAGGAACCGGCAAAGGTATAGTCACGCTCCCGAGGCTCCACCGGCGGCTGATTCAGGTAAAGCGCAATGGCAATACCTGTAAAGAAGAACAGCAGGCCAATCACAAACGCATCCCGCTCTTTCTTGCGCACCTGGTAGATCAGCCCGAGTATACCAATTAAGAGTGGCAGCAGGTAAAAGCAGTTACGGGCCTCGCTCTCCAGCACGCGTGCCGGCGCATTCGGATCGTCTTTGCCAAACCAGAGGACTCCGGCGTTCTGCACATCGCTCTCGCGGCCTGCAAAGTTCCACAGGAAGTAGCGCCAATACATAAAGCCCAGTTGATAGCGCATCAGGTAGCTAATGTTCTGCCCAAACGTAGGCGCCTGGCCTTCGCGCAGATCTACCCACTTCTTGTAAGCATCAATATGCTGTGGCTGATCGCTGTAAATGCGGGGCAGCAGCGTTTTATCTTTGCTATCGTAAATCGGCTCTATCTTCGGGGTAGTTGGCAAATAACGGTCTTTGCCCCGGATGTAGCGCGGAGCACCTTCTTCCTGTGCCACCGGCTGTGCATTGTACTGCGGCCCGTAAAGCAAAGGACGATCGCCGTACTGCTCCCGCTTCAGGTAAGCCACAAAGGTCAGGATGTCATCCGGGTCGTTCTCATCAATGGTTGGGTCGTAAGACGAGCGGATCGGGATCATCAGGTAAGAAGAATAGCCAATAAGCACAAACACCAAGCCCAGCAACGCCGTGTTCAGCACGCGGTTCTGATGCTTGATAGAGTAGCGTATCCCGAAGACGATGGCTGCAATCAGCAGTGTTACAAACACCAGTAACCCTGAGCCGAAAGGAAGCCCGAACGTGTTCACGAAGAACACCTCAAAGTTGCCCGCCAATGTTGGAAGCCCCGGTATAACGCCCCACAGGATGACCACTACAATCACGGCGCTGATGGCAAATGCCGCCACACCGCCCCAGAAGCTTGGCTTGTACAGTCGGAAGTAGTAGATAAAGCCTAAAGCTGGGATTGTTACAAGATTTAGTAAGTGCGCGCCGATGGACAGGCCTACCAAATATGCAATCAGGATCAGCCACTTATCGGAGTGCGCCTCCCCTACTTTCGCCTCCCAGCGCAGAATCGCCCAGAACACGATGGCCGTGAAGAACGAGGACATGGCATATACCTCTGCCTCCACAGCTGAGAACCACGCGGAGTCTGAGAAGGTATAAGCCAGGGCTCCTACGGCACCGCTTCCCATGATCAGGATCAGGTTGCCAGTAGTTGGCTCCGCACCTTCACTCACCAATATTCTGCGCGCTAAAATGGTGATGGTCCAGAAAAGGAACAGCACGGTAAAGGAGCTGCAAAGCGCCGACAGCAGGTTTACCCACCAGGCTACTTGGGTAGGGTCTGACGCGAACATGGAGAAGAGCCGGCCTACCAACAGGTAGAAGGGTGCACCGGGTGGGTGCGGCACTAGCAGTTTATATGAACAGGCTATAAATTCGCCGGCATCCCAAAAACTAGCCGTTGGCTCCAGGGTAAGAATATAAGCCAGTGTTGCGATAAAAAAGACAACCCAGCCCACGATGTTGTTTATCTTCCGATAATCCGTCATAACGATAATTGATTCAGCCCCGAAAATAATAAATAATGTAAAGCGGCTGTGGAATAATTAGATGTTTATAAAGAAAAAGCCGACCACTTGGTCGGCTTTCATATCATTTACAAGGAAACGCTGGCTTACTTCTGCAGCACAAGACGCTTCGTTTCAATTGTTTTATCGTTTGCCAGCAGGCTATAAAAATATATTCCGGAAGGATAGCTGCTTAGATCCAGTTCCACTTCCATTTTCTCGGCGGGGCCTAACTCGTGTACCCTGATCACGCGGCCAATGGTGTTGGAGATGCGGATTTTATAGGTGTTGTCGCCGGGCAGGTTCAGTGCCAGGCGCGTGATGCCACGCGATGGATTTGGGTAGGCGTTGATAGAAGGCACAGGTTTAATCTCACGGCCGGGGGCAATAGCTGCCAACGTTACACTGGCATACATCGCTTTTTCTGCTTTTGGCTCCACCACATGAAATACCTGGCTTACAGAAGAGGCATATATCTTAGAGCAGGTATGCTTTTCTGTATTTGCGATAAAGGCTGGTCGCGAATTATTGGCCGAAACCACTAAAGCTGAACCTGTCTTTTCGGCCATCAGCTTCCACAGAGTATTCCCTCCATTCGTAACGGGTGCCACCCCGTCGCTTACACCCGTCGCAGCATAGCTAAGCAAGTGCGAGGTGATGAGTGTTACTACTAAAAAAACTTTTGTAAAAATCTTCATACACAGTCTGTTTTTGTAAAAACCGCAGAATATGGCTATTACACTTCAAATATAATTAAAATAGCCACTTTATACTATCCTAATTAAAATTAATATAAGTGAGTCCTTGCCTACTTCAATTAACCTTTCCTTAGGGAATTAGCAGCTCCTGATTTATTAGTCAATTATCATGCCTCTTTAAGACCAAGCGCTCATTGTACCATCAAAAAGCTGAATTACCTGGCTTGGCTCTCAGAGGAGCACTAATTTGCAACTATTCGATGTTAAAACAAACATTTAGATCGCAAAAGATTCCCGCATTGGGTATATGTGCTTGGAATGCGTTTCTCTAGCCAGTTCAGTTTCTCCAAATGCTAGATGACATATTTTATCTCCTGGAAGTTAAAATACCGCAACTCCTTATCTACCTGGAGCGCTAGGCGGCCTGCCTGGTCCACTCCCACCATCTGCCCTGCCACATACTGCCCGGCCACCTCATACAAATGCACCTCCTGGTAACGGTACAGTGCCTGCAGGTACTCGTGCCGTATTTTGTCCTGCTGCCGGTTGCGCAGTTGCAGATAGCGTTTTTCCAGCAATTCCAGCAGCCTGACCGTTAATTTTTCCACCTCCTGCTCATGCCCTAATACTTGTTGCACCGATGTGGCCGTTGTATAGCCAAAGTGCTGTTGGTTCACGTTTAAACCAATGCCGACAATACTGTGTTGCAGGGTATGGCCACAAATGGTATTTTCTATCAGGATCCCGCCGAGTTTTTTGTTCTGGAAAAACAAATCGTTGGGCCACTTAACCTGCGCTTCTGTCAGGCCTTGCGCATGCAGCAGGTCGAGCACAGCAAGGGATACTGCCATGTTAAGGGAGAACTGCTCTCGGGCTGTTAAAAAAGTCGGAGACAAGACCACAGAGAGCGTTATGCTCTTGCCAGGCTCGGCCTCCCAGGTATTACCGCGCTGCCCACGGCCCTTGGTTTGGTGCGCCGTAACAACGGCACAGCCTTCTGTGGCTTCATTTTTGATAACAAGTTGTTGCGCCTCCGTGTTAGTAGATTCACAAACTTGCAGAAAATAAAGCTGCTGGCCTATAAACAGCGTATGAGGCACCATATTTTTACCGTATAATTTAGTACTTTTACAGATCAAATTTAAAGAGCACAAATGAAAGAAACCAAGGTTGAGGCTGCTTCAGACATATTGGCAGAGCTTGTGGTAAAGGGAATGCAAGAAAAGAAGGCTACTGATATTGTTGTGATAAACCTCAAGTCACTTAAAAACGCTGTATCCGATTATTTCGTAATAGCATCCGCAAACTCCGACACACAGATTGACGCCATTGCATCTTCCATCGAAGAGGAAGTGTTTAAATCCGTAAGGCAAAACCCGTGGCAAAGCGAGGGCCGCACCAACAACGAATGGGTGTTGTTGGACTATGTAGACGTCGTTGCGCATATTTTTCTAAAGGACAAACGTGAGTTCTATGCTTTGGAAGAGCTTTGGGGCGACGCCAAGATAGAGCGCATCGCGTCTGAATAACATACTTGGCCGCCTCTAAACATTTAGTGGCGGCCAGGGTTTCTCTTTTATCTGAATTTAAAACATCAATGGCAGAAAAAAACAATAAAGGCAACAACAAAAAGAAAAAGCCGATGATACCGAACACGCCTCCACGGCCTACTATGCAGCTGTGGATGTTAGCCGTACTCATTCTGCTCATTTTTGGGTTGTCCTATCTCAATAACAGTAACTCTTCCATAGAAACCACGCAGCAGGATTTCGAAGAAATGCTGCTGAGCGGAGACGTGAAGAAACTGACGATCGTGAACGGCAAGACCGTGGAAGTGACGCTGAAACAAGAGGCGCTTAATAATGACAAATACAAAAGCGAGCTGAATAACCGCGGTATGCTGTCGGTGGAGAACACAGGGCCGCAATACCATTTCCAGGTTATTTCCGCCGAGACTTTCAAAGAAGATCTTGAAAAGCTTCAGCAGGACATCCCTAAGGACCAGAAAGTTGGCTATACCCTCGAGAACCGCACGGGCTTCGCTGATTTCTTCCTGCAATGGGGCTTCCTGATTCTGCTGGTATTTGGTTTCTGGTTCCTGATGCGCCGGGTTACAACTGGTGGCGCTGGTGGCCAGATTTTCAACATCGGCAAATCCAAGGCAGCGCTTTTTGATGCTGAGAACAAAGTAAAAATAACGTTTCAGGACGTGGCTGGCCTTGAAGAGGCGAAGGAGGAGGTGCAGGAGATTGTTGAATTCCTCAAGCACCCTTCCAAGTTCACGGTATTGGGCGGCAAGATACCAAAAGGCGCTTTGCTGGTAGGCCCTCCGGGAACAGGTAAAACCCTCTTGGCGAAAGCCGTGGCAGGCGAGGCAGACGTTCCATTCTTCTCGCTTTCCGGTTCCGACTTCGTGGAGATGTTCGTGGGTGTGGGTGCTGCCCGTGTGCGCGACTTGTTTAAGCAAGCCAAAGCCAAAGCGCCTTGTATCATATTTATTGATGAGATTGACGCTATCGGACGTCACCGCAGCCGTGGTGCCACACCAGGCGGGAACGACGAGCGCGAAAACACTTTGAACTCTCTTTTAGTAGAGATGGACGGTTTCGCCACTGACTCCGGGGTGATAATCCTGGCAGCCACTAACCGGCCGGATACCCTGGACTCTGCATTGCTTCGCCCAGGCCGTTTCGACCGCCAAATTAGCATCGATAAGCCAGACATCAACGGACGTACTGAGATTTTTGATGTACACCTGAAGCCTTTAACGTTAGCAGATGATGTAGACGCAAGGAAACTGGCTGCACAGACTCCAGGATTTGCTGGGGCTGAGATTGCCAACGTGTGTAACGAGGCTGCGCTTATTGCCGCCCGCCGTAACAAAAAAGCAGTTGACCAGCAGGATTTTAACGATGCCGTGGACCGTGTAATTGGTGGTTTGGAGAAAAAGAACAAGATCATATCTCCGGAAGAGAAGAAAATTGTAGCCTACCACGAAGCTGGCCATGCCATTGCCGGTTGGTTCTTAGAGCATGCTGACCCATTGGTGAAGGTAAGTATTGTTCCACGTGGAGTGGCAGCCCTGGGTTATGCCCAATACTTGCCGAAAGAGCAGTTCCTGTATACTACTGAACAGCTGATTGACGAGATGTGTATGGCCTTAGGTGGCCGTGCCGCTGAGGAGCTCGTGTTTGGCAAGATCTCTACAGGTGCCCTAAGCGACCTGGAGCGCATCACCAAAATGGCTTACAGCATCGTGACGATGTATGGTATGAATGCGAAGATCGGTAACGTATCGTTCTACGATTCGAAGCAAAACTCTGACTATTCCTTCAACAAGCCATATTCTGAGGCAACTGCTGAGACGATTGACGAAGAGGTACGCAAAATCATTGATTCAGCTTACCAGCGCACCAAGCGGTTACTAACTGACAAAGGGCCTGAGCTGGAAGTCATTGCACAGGAGCTATTAGCGAAGGAAATTCTTTTCCAGAGCGATCTGGAGCGATTAGTCGGACCTCGCCCGTTTGAGGCTCTCACACAATACCAGGCACATACTGCCGGTACTGACCGTAGCAAGACCAAGAGCGAGGTAGAGCAAACCCAGCCACTTGAGCAAGGGTTAACGAAGCACCCTGAGCAGCAGGAAGGTCGCGTACCGGGCACACCGCTCGATGATGCCAACACACCCGCTGAGCAGGACAGTTCTGTAAATTCTAGAATAGCTTGAGCTGAACAAGCATGTACGAAGCAAAATCAAAAGAAATAGTTTTAAGAAGAGTAAGGGAGGCGCTGGCTAAGTCGGCGCCTTTTCTGCCTCCTACCCCGGATTTTACCTCTCCTTTGCACCCTGCTGTGGCCTTAGAGGATATGTCGGTTGTTTTTGCAGAGAATTACATCCGCAATAGCGGCGTTTTTGTGTACTGCGAAAGCCAGGAAGACTTCTTCGATCAGCTTTACATCTACAAGAAGGAGCAGAACCTGCAGCACCTGTATGTGTGGGAGCGCAACCTGCAAAATGCCTTGGCGCATGCCGGTATTGAGTTTAACGACGATGAAACAGAGTTCGTGCGCGACGCGGAAGCCAGCCTTACAACCTGCGAGTCGCTGATAACCCGTACGGGCAGCGTATTGGTCAGTTCCGCAAATGCCGGAGGCCGCAGGCTGAGCATCTACCCTCCTACCCACATGGTAGTGGCGCAGGCCAGCCAGCTGGTACCTGACATAAAAGATGCCCTGCAGCGCATCAAAGAAAAATATAAAGAGAACTTCCCTTCGATGGTATCGATGGTGAGTGGCCCTAGCCGCACCGCTGATATCGAGAAGACGCTGGTAATGGGTGCACATGGCCCGAAACAGCTTGTCCTGTTCCTAATAGATGACCTCCCGCATTAACGAACTCCCTCCAGGTAAAAAAGTATACTTCGCCTCTGATTTCCATCTGGGCGTACCAGACGAAGCAACCAGCAGAGCCCGCGAAAAAAAGATTGTTCGTTGGCTGGATACTATCCGGCACGATGCCGCCGCTATTCTGCTGGTAGGTGATATCTTCGACTTCTGGTTTGAGTACAAGTACGCCATCCCGAAAGGGTATGCGCGTCTGCAAGGCAAATTGGCCGAATTAACGGATGCAGGTATCCCCATCATGCTATTCACAGGGAACCACGACATGTGGATGTTTGACTATTTCCCTCAGGAGCTCAATATTCCCGTACTCCGCGATCCGATCTCCACTCAATTCGGTGGTAAAACCTTTTACATCGGGCATGGCGATGGTTTGGGCCCTGGCGACCATACCTATAAACTGCTGAAGCGCGTGTTTAACAACAAAGCCTGCCAGTGGCTTTTTGCGCGTGTGCACCCTAACCTCGGCATTGGCGTTGCGAACATATGGTCGCGCAGGAGCCGCATCAGCAACATCAAAAAAGACGAGGAGTTTCTGGGTGAAAGGGAGTGGCTGGTTCAGTACTGCCAGGAGGTAGAAGCAACCCAGCACCACGACTACTATGTGTTTGGGCATCGGCACTTGCCATTGGACTTACCCATTGGTGAGCACAGCCGGTACATAAACCTGGGAGAATGGGTCAATTTTTGCACCTACGCTGTATATGATGGGGAGAGTTTACAACTGCAGACCTTTGAAGGCTAAAACAATCAGCCTGCTGCTGGTACTGGTGATGCTGCTCGCACCGCTTTTCACTTATGCCCAATCTATAGCGAGCCCCAAACCGGTTTATAGCCATACCCTGTCAGTCAGTTCCCCAACCACTGTATCACAGGACCGTAATGGCGCTGTTTACGTGCTGGGGCCACAGCGCAATTTGCTGCGGCTGGATGCGCTGGGACAGCCGTTAGACACTTTCTCGCCCCCTACCCGAGGCCGCATCAGCACCATGGAGGCATGGAACCCAATGAAAGTGCTGCTCTTTTATGAAGACAGCCAGACCCTACTGTTGCTCGACCGTTTTCTGCGCCCTCTCAGCAGCACCGATCTGCGCGACATCAATTACGGCGGAATAGCCAAAGTCGCGGCCCTTTCTTCGGATGATGGGGTATGGCTGTTTGATGAGACAAACCTAACCTTAAGCAAACTAGACTTGCGACAGCGTAATGTTACGTTGGAAACGCCCCTTAACTTGATTCTGGATCGGGAACGCTTTGACGTGCTGCAGCTACGGGAGTACCAGAACCAGCTCTACCTGCTGGACTCTAACAATGGCCTGTATGTATTCGACAACCTGGGCAACTATAAGCAGCAAATTCCTCTGAGCGGCGTGCGCTACGTCGGCTTCCGCGACAACGAGCTCTATTACGTGCTGCAGGGGCAGCTGCACTTTCTTGATTTATACACCTCTGAGAAGCGTGCGATGCCACTGCCCGCAAACAAGGGCTATACCAATGCACTGGTAGGAAACGGGCTGCTTTACTTTTTCAGCAAGAACAAGGCAGACGTTTATACCTGGCAATAAGATCATTTCACCTCTGAGAAAACTTTCAGCCCAACTACTCCGGCCACAATCAGGAGTATGCACACAATGCGGATGAAATCGCGAGGCTCGTTCAGGAATGCGATGCCCAGAATGGCGGTACCGGCGGCTCCGATGCCCGTCCAGATACCATAGGCCGTGCCTAAGGGCAGCTGTTTCATCGCTTGCGACAATAGCACAAAGCTCAATATCATCACCACAACGGTTACAACACTAACCCCTACTTTTGTGAAGCCTTCACTGTATTTCAGGCCGAAGGCCCAGCCTATTTCACAAATCCCTGCCAATAGCAGGTATACCCACGCCATGTTCATGTTTCCCAGCCTTTGTTGAGGTGCAAAGGTATAAAATAGCATCTACAGATGCCGTAATCAGGCAAGTGGCAACAGCATTTCGTATTGCCGCAGGACAAAGCCGAAGTGCCGCCGCTCCAGGTATGTTATCATGGAGGTTGCGCTAATGTCTACGTTCACAAACACCAAGGCCGGTGCTGCCGTTAACTGCGTGGCCTCCCGCAGCAAAGCCGTACCAATGCCCCGTTGCCGGAAGGGTTTGTCTACTGCAAACTGCGCGACAGAGCCTGTGTTGGGGAAGAAGGCAATATACCCCACTACTTCTCCAATATTGTTCGCGGCTTCCAGAATGATTTTCTTGTCCGGGCTTTTGCGTACTGCCTCTGCGGTATTTTGCCACGTTGGGGCGGCCTCCCAAAAGCACTTATAGGTTTGCCAGTCGGGTTTGGCTGTGGCTCTGATGGTTATATCGTCTGGTGCTTCCACCTCCAATAACAATTCGGATTTCAAGGCCCTGAAAAAATCCACCGACCGCGTGACACCAAAGCCCGTGCTCTTGTAGGCACGTATAGCTGGCGAGTTTTCCCGGATCGCTTCCAGCAGGCACTGCTCTATTCCGGCTTCCCTTAGCTTAGGAAACAGGAATTTGTAAAGCTGCTGGGTTAGGTTATACCCTCTGTATTCTGGCAGCACGCCGGTTCCCGCATTGTATGCAGTAGGCAAGCCGCCCCACTCACCGAGGCCCGTTATGATAAAGCCCACCATTTTGTTGTCCACAAACGCAGCCGCACAGAAGGACGCGGTAATTCCTTCGCGTTTCGCCTTCACCTGAAACTGTGCCCAGTCCAGCTTAATGGGCATGAGGTAATCTGAAAAAGCCTCCAAGAAGGTTTCATGCAAAAGAGGCAAGTCCTTTTCAGTGAGAAAGGCAAAGCGGAAGTCGGGCATTTTGAGCATAACAAGTTGGTCGTAATCCGTTTACAGATGAGTTCAAAAAAATTGGCTGCGTGATGTGGCACAACTCGAGTTACCACTCAAGCGTTTATAGGACCTACTATATGGCCATATCGGCTGGCAACTTAAACCACACAATTATACTATGAAAGCAGCAGTATTTCACAAAATGAAAGATATTCGGGTTGATAACGTTGAAGATCCGCGGATACTCGACCCACGCGACGCAATTATTCGGGTTACCTCTACCGCTATTTGCGGTTCTGACCTCCATATCTATAACGGAATGATTCCGCAGGCGCACAACATGGTGATGGGTCATGAATTTATGGGCGTGGTAGAAGAGATAGGTGCGCAGGTGAAAAACATCAAAAAGGGCGACCGCGTGATTGTGCCCTTCCCTATTTCCTGCGGCAGTTGTTTTTTCTGCCAGCACGGCCATTACCCGCATTGCGAGAATTCTAACCCCGACAATTACGGTCCGGAAGGCGGGCTGCTAACTGAAAAAGGCGCTGCCCTATACGGATACACAGACTTGTACGGTGGCTACGCCGGTGGCCAGGCTGAATATGTGCGCGTTCCGTTTGCCGACGTAGGCCCTGTTAAAATATCAGACCAGTTTACAGACGAGCAGGTGCTTTTCCTGACCGACATTTTCCCTACCGGTTACTCCGCCGTGCATTGGGGCGAAGTGAAAGGCGGCGAAACGGTGGCCGTGTTTGGTTGCGGCCCGGTGGGCCTGATGGCGCAAAAGGTTGCCTGGATTAAAGGGGCGAAACGCGTGATCGGCATCGACCTGGAGGAATACCGACTGGACATGGCCAGGCGCTCAGCCAAGTCAGAGACAATCAACCTCAAGCACGTTGACCCGATCGAGGCCATTCGGGACATGACCGGTGGCCGCGGTGCCGATGTGTGCATTGATGCCGTAGGTATGGAGGCCGACAAGTCGCTGCTGGACCGGGCCAAGTCTGTTATTCACATGGAAAAGGGCACCATCAACGCGCTCAAAATGTGCTTTAGCGCTGTGCGTAGAGGCGGTATCGTTTCTATCGTTGGGGTATACGGTTCGCCTTACGACAACTTCCCGCTTTACCAGATCTTCGACAAAGGCCTCACCTTGAAGATGGGGCAGGCGCCCGTTCAGCTTTTCGTAGACGAGCTTTACAGCTGGGTAGACCAGGGCAAGATTGTGCTGGATGACATCATCACGCATACCCTGCCACTCGACCAAGCCGCCTACGCCTACGATATCTTCAACAGTAAACAGGACAACTGCGTGAAGGTGGTGCTGAAGCCATAGAGAGGATATATTAAGTCAATGCAAAGCAGCGGGCCATAGTGTGTCCGCTGTTTTGCATTAAATTCTTTATCTTCCGTGCTATACCGATCTTGTAGACCATGGTAGATGTTTCTGTCCTTATCCTGAATTTCAACACATTCGACCTTACATGCGCCTGTATTCAGTCTGTATACAACCATACCAAACAGGTTACTTTTGAAATTATTTTAGTAGATAATGGCTCAACAGAGTGCCACCCTAATCTCTTTAAGGAGAAGTTCTCAGATATTATCCTAGTTGAAAGTGACACTAATCTAGGCTTTGCCAAAGGAAATAATCTCGGCCTTCGGTATGCTACTGGTATGATGGTGCTTCTTTTGAACAGTGATACCGAGCTTTTAAATGACAGCATTTCTATCGGGTTCCAGCGCCTGGCAAAATCGAAAGGAATAGGTGCACTTACAGGCAAAGTAATAACTCCAGCAGGCGAAGTGCAGCATGTGGCACAGCGTTTTCCTTCAATTTCCCTCTTACTGCTCCAGGTGCTACGCCTTTTCCATTTTATGCCTTCCCCTAAAAGAGCAGAAGCTTTTCTGGGAGAATACTTCTCATATGACAGAGAGATTTACGCCGATTGGATTTGGGCTACCTTTTTCCTTATCCGAAGAGAGGCCATCAGCACTTTCCGGGGTGGAAAATTCCCCGAAGACTTTTTTATGTATGAGGAAGATAAACTTTGGGGATATTATCTCAGAAAAAAAGGGTATGACTTGTTGTTTACGCCGCTTCCTCTCATCCTGCACCACGTATCGGGTAGCAGTAAAGAATCTTCAGATATCGTAACCGCTCATACTCCTATACTTCGCAATGAATTCCTGGTGATTGCTATGACGAAGGGAAAATGGTATGCTAAAGCTTATTTTGCGCTTAAAACGGTACACTATCTCACCTCCAGATACACATTCGCTAAACCTCTTTCAAAGCTGTATCTTAGCATTGCACTGTCACCCCCTAGAACAGTAAATGCTATTAAATTAAACATTAAGCACCATTAAGCAACATTAAGCAGCTTTTCAAACATACATGGCCTTGAAAATTGCATACTGTGTCAGCCACTTTCCTTATCAGTCTGAAACATACCTACTTACACAGCTTAAGGAGCTTTTAGATGCGGGGCACAATGTAACCATCTTTTCAACAGGGCGGTTTGAATCTTACCCGAAGCATGCCATCCTGGACCAATACCAGTTGTTGGATCGAACTATTTACCGACCGGTTATACCTAAAAGCCGCCTAAAACGTGTGGTGAGGGCTGCGAAATTCTTATTGGAAAACCTGAGACAAGCAAAGTACCTGATTCGCACTTTAAATATTAGGCGCTATGGACGGTATGCGTTGAGTCTGCAATTTTTCTACGATGCTATTCCTTACCTCAAAATAAAAGAATTCGACATTGTACACTGTCAGTTTGGTCCAAATGGAATCAAGGCGCTTAACTTTCGTGAAATAGGATTACTTTCAGGTGAGCTAATCACCTCCTTCCATGGGTTTGATATCAATGACAAAGACTTCTTGTCCTGGCCAACGCACTACTCCAGAAAAGGCTTATACATAGAGCTTAATCAAGCATGTCAGATTTTTACAGTCAGCTCCGATTTTTCTAAGAAGACAGCTATGGGGTTAGGTATTCCTGAGTCGAAAATTGAGGTACTGCCTGTTGGTCTGGACACTGGCAAATTCAAACGGAACAAACCATATCCTGCTACAAACCCCTCTAAGCCTTTCATTTTAACGGTAGCCCGTTTAGTTCCTTTCAAAGGGATAGAGTATGGAATTAAAGCGGTCGCCGCGCTCGTTAAAGATTTCCCTGACTTAGTTTATCACGTTGTTGGTGAGGGCGACAAACGAGTGGAGCTAGAGCAGTTGGTTGATTCTTTGCAGTTGCAGCATCATGTAGTCTTGCGTGGTGCTGCTACGCAGGAAGAGGTCATCCGCTGTTACCAAATGGCTGATGTCTTTATCCTGACAGGCTATGAGGCGATGGATGGCGAAGTGGAAACGCAAGGCCTTGTACTGCAGGAGGCACAAAGTATGGAAATACCGGTTATTACGACCGATGCCGGCGGCACGCCAGAAGGGGTCAGGGATGGCGAAACGGGTTATATCATACCCCAACGAGATTTGACGGCTTTAACAGACAAGCTTTCTTACCTGCTGGCAAGGCCGGATGAGCGCTTGAGGCTCGGAAAGGCAGGCAGGGCCTACGTTGTCGAACACTTCGATGCTCGGGTACAGCACCGCAGGTTGATGAAATTATATGAGCGCCTGCTTTCCTGAAATTCCTCTGATGCCAGCGATAACTACTAAAAAGCATTTAGTGAAAACTTAAACTATCTTGCGCCTTAGAAAAGCGACTTACTCTTCATGATCCGTTACCTCCGCCACAACCAGATTGACAAGCAAAAGTGGGATGATTGCGTGGCAGCATCTGAGGCGGGCGTGCTGTGTGTATTGTCGTGGTACCTGGATATTGTGTCGCCGGAGTGGCATGCACTGGTGGAGGAACAAGCAGATCAATACATTACCATTATGCCATTGACAGGTACCCGCAAGATGGGCTTTCGCCGGTTGGGTTCGCCCCACTTTTGCCAGCAGTTAGGTATAATTTCAACCAGACCAGTTGCAGATGCCCAAGTGGTGCAGCAGTTTCTAAACGAGGCCATCCAACGCTTCCGCTTCGTCCATAACTACAAATTCATCACCGAAAACACGCCTGCACTCGCACAACTTGCGGGCCAGTTCCAGTTACAGCAGCGGCACACTCGGTACTTGTCATTAAACAAGCCTTATACTGATCTATACCAAGACTATAACCGCGACAGAAAGATGAACCTGAAGCGGGCCCAAAAGGCAGGTTTAACAATGGAGGAAAGCGCGGATATCGAACCGATGCTCGAGTTCTTTAGAGCCCATGTGGCGCATAAAGTGGTGGGCGGTGTAGCGGAGCCTACTTACCAGATGCTGCGCGATTTGTTTACTCAAATGCAAAAAAGGGGCTATGGCAAGTTGTTCTATACCTCCATTAATGGAAAACTAAACGCGGGTTGCCTGTTTGCCCATTACAACGGCAAAATCAGCTACACCTTCAACGCGGCTGATGAAACAGGCAGAGTGACTAACGGCAGGACGCTGATGTTAGATGCGGTCATCAGGCGGCATGCGAACTCAGCCCATATATTTGACTTCGAAAGCCCTTCCATCGAGCAAATCGATCAGTTTTATGCCAGCTTCGGGGCAATGCAGGTACAGTATTTTGCCTTGCATCATAACAATTTGCCTTTGCCTATCCGGTTTATCCGCGACCTGCGCATGCAGGCTTACCGTGCGCTGCACCTGACAAAGGGCGTTGCCGAAGACGGGGGGTAACCCCGCTACCTTTTCCTTTCTACAAAAAAGTACACCAGACCAATCCCCAAACCTACCCCGGTAAGTGCCGCTTTTTGTACCAGCGTGGTACCTGCCAAGGTATAAACCCCAAGCAAGGCGAAAACCGTTAGCAGCAGCCAAAACCAAGGGAAGTAGTTGATTTGCTGTAGCTGCCGGTACTCTTTTAGCATATATCCGGCGTACCCCATAAACATGAGCGCGGCAAATGTGGTAAAGGCGGCCGCCTCTATCCCGTATACCGGCACAAGGATCAAGTTCAGTAGTACGTTGCCCACACCCGCCACTGTGGAAATTTTCCAGAGGACCGAGGTCTTTTCGCGGTACACCAGTTGGTTGATCGCGGCCAGGTACATCGGTTTGTAGTTATACCCCATCAGGATGACAATGGCGAGCGGGTAGGCTTCCTGCAGCGTTTCATTCTTGATCAAAAGCTCAAAGATTTCCTTCATCCATAGCCCGAGCACGGAGGTGCCGAGTAGAAAAAGCACTTGGAGGGAGAACGTGAGTTTACGGGCCTGAAGTTTGTCTGATATTGCCGCCTCCTTGCCATACAGCTGCATATACACCGGCATTGCGGCTTGCACCACAGCATGCGAGGCCGCGGAAAAATAAAGCCCGAAACTGGAGGCGACGTTGTATGAGCCGATACGGGCGACGGGCACCCGCAGCACATCCAGTACTAACCTATCTGAAGTATCCAGCAGGAAAAATGAGAAGCTGTGCGGAAGCAACGGTAAAGACACTCGCAAAGAACTCCTGATACGCTCCCAATTAATCCTGAAAATAGGCCACATCCTTTCGCGCACATACATCAGGTAGCCTAAGAACAGCACGCTAAAGACACTCCCGAGAAAGTTGGCGTAGAACCAGCCCATATACCCAAGCTTCAGATAGGCGATGGTATAGATGTTAAGGCCGACCACCAAACCGCCCATCAGAAAAGAATGCAACGCAATGGGGAAAGGCCGCTGCTGCATCTGATAGTAATGCCCGCCAAACAAACCGATGCTATTGAAAAAAATGGTTGAGGTGACGTTCAGCACTATTAGCTCCCACAGGTTACCAGCAGCCTCAGCGGGTATGACCCAGTATAGCACGGTACCCAACAGCAGCCCATACCCTACCGACCAAAGCAACAGGAACCCGTGCAGTTGGCGCCATATCCATTTATACCGTGTGGGGTATTTGGCATAGCTGTTCACCATCACCACCGATAGCCCCAGCGACTGCAGTATTCCCAACGCACTCATATAGGCTGTGATCACTCCTGCCACGCCGTAATCGGTGGTGGTGAGGAAGGGAGTGATGATGGGCAAGGCCAACACTCCCGCGAGCCGGGGCACTTGGGCTGCCAGCCCATAAATGGCTGCGTGCGAGAGAAGTTTCTGAAGCATCGCCCAAAATTAACTTTTATATCCTAGCTCCGGCTTACCTGCCGCATTTTTTAGCGCGAGGCTGCCGTTAATCCGTATAGGGCTAGGGGCTGGCGCAGCCGTTGACGGTAGTAGCAGAGATGTGCCGCATAAAGCCTGAAAAATTATTATATTTGTTAATTAACAGTTTTTGAAAACAAGAATAGCCTAGCTATATAAGGAGATATAAAAAGTGGGATGTAGTTCATGTTCTAGTGGCGGATGTGGCACCAGCGTTGGTGGCTGCAAAAGTAACGGCGGGTGCAGCACAGGAGGTTGCAACCGTTTAAATGTATACGACTGGCTCAGCGACATGGAGTTACCAACGTCGTTTGAGGAGTTTGACATAATAGAAATCAGGTTTAAAGGAGGCCGCAAAGACTTCTTCCGAAACGTTAACAGGCTGGACCTGACCACAGGCGATCCTGTGGTCGTGGACGTGCCGAACGGCCACCACATCGGCTTTGTGTCGTTGAAGGGGGAGCTGGTGCGCCTGCAGATGCTGAAGAAGAAGGTAGACAACAACGAGGAGATCCGCAGCATCTACCGCATCGCCAATGAGCGCGACATGGAGAAATTCCAGGAGGTGCGCGATTTGGAGGCAGGCACGATGTACCGCAGCCGCGAGATCATACAGCAGCTGCGCTTGCGCATGAAGCTGTCGGATGTGGAGTACCAGGCCGACAAAAGCAAAGCGACTTTCTTCTACTCTGCCGATGACCGCGTGGATTTCCGTGACCTGATCAAAAAGTTGGCCGAGGAATTCAAGGTCCGCATCGAGATGCGCCAGATCAGCCTGCGCCATGAGGCTGGCCGCCTGGGCGGTATCGGCTCTTGTGGCCGGGAACTCTGCTGCTCTACCTGGCTCACCGATTTTAAAAGCGTTTCTACGACGGCGGCGCGTTACCAAAACCTCTCGCTTAACCCAAGCAAGCTCTCTGGCCAGTGTGGCCGCCTGAAGTGCTGCCTCAACTATGAGTTGGAGACCTATATGACAGCGCTGAAGGATATACCGACCGTTAACCGGCCGCTGCAAACAAAGCTTGGCGATGCCATTCTGCAAAAGACGGATATCTTTAAGCGCATGATGTGGTTTGGCTACAAAGGCGACAACAACTGGTACCCAGTGCCTGTGGAGCGCGTGCAGGAGATTCTGGAGATGAACGCGAAAGGCGAACCAGTTGAGGCACTGCTACTGGAGGTTCCGGATGAGCCGAAGCAGAATGAGTTTGTAGCGCAGGTAGAGGGCAACCTCGAGCGCCTCGACGACAAATTCAAGAACAAGAAGAAGAAAAAGAAGAAGAAGAAAAGACCTGCTGGTGAGGCGGCACAGCCAGAGCAAGCAACAGCCGCTTCCGCGAAAGAGCCTAAGAAAGGCCCACGACGCGAGGAGGCGAAAACCGGTGAGGCAGTCACAGGAGACAGACCGCCGCGTCCGCCGCGCAACCGCAACCGCCAAAAGGATGGCAGGCCGCCACGCGACAGCAGCGAAAACCGGGAGCCAAGGGAAGCCAGGGAGCCAAGGGAAAACCGCGACGGCAGAGACAGGCGCCCACCCAGGGCTCCAAAACCGGAGGCACAGGCAGACGGCGCCGGCACTGCTACGCCAGCAAGCCAGCCTAATGCCGAAGGAAAGCAGCCAAACAAGAAGTCCCGGTCCCGAAAGCCTTCCAGAGGCCGAAGACCTGATCAGCCAAAACCGCCGCGTACAGATGCTTAGAGGTATAGTGATATGGGCAACAGCCTTGTTGCTGCTCGCCGGTTGCGACCCGAACCGGGTGTATGAACAGAACGTGGAGCTGCCCGAGGGCAACTGGCATATTGATAACGCCCCGGTTTTTGAGTTTACGATTCAGGACACTACTACTGCGTACAACGTCGCGTTTAACGTGCGGTACAACCTGCAATATGAGTACTATAACCTCTACCTGCGGCACCAGCTGATGGGGCCGGACAGTACGCAACTGTCGGCGGCGCAGCATGAGTTGCTGCTGATGGACGCTAAAACGGGCAAACCCTTGGGCAGTGGCTCCAGTGATACGTATGACTTGCAGAAAGTTGTGCTGAAGGATGTCCGCTTCCCGAAAGTGGGCACCTACCGTCTGAAGCTCACCCAGTACATGCGCCGCGATCCGCTGCCGCAGATGCTGGCCGTTGGCGTACGGGTAGAGAAATCAGCTGCGGCAGAGTAGATTCAGCTGAACGATTCAATAGCCCTTCGCTGTGGCAGGCAGTTTGAAAGCTGCCTGCCACAGCGAAGGGCTATTTTTATGAATGTCGCCTCCCTGCCCTGTGTTTACTATGCAAAGCACTTACAGCGCGATAGTGTAGAGGGCATACAACAAAACGCGTTTTGCTCTAGTATGCATAATACACTCTCAAATCTTTTTCGACGGAATGCAGATTACGCTAATCATACTAGGTTTTATCTTCACCCTCTTCTCTTTTCTTCCCCTCATCAAATCCCCTTTATGGTGGATCAGGGTGCTGGATTTTCCGCGCCTGCATGTAGCGGTGTTGCTGTCTGGCATTACGGCGCTCTACCTTATTTTTTACGGTATAGCAAGCACAGCTGAAATAGCGATGCTCGCGCTTTGGGTGCTGGCCGTGCTGAATGAGTTGCGTTACATTTATCACTTCACGCCATTGGCCAAGAAAGAGGCCCTGCGCACCGAAGAGCAGAAGCCCAGCAATGCTTTCACGCTTATGATTGCCAACGTACGTATGGTCAACACCAAATACGACAAGTTTCTGGACCTGGTGCTGAAAGAAGACCCTGACATGCTGGTGATGAATGAACCCAACAGTGCCTGGCACGACCATGTAAAGCAGGAACTGGACAAGCGCTATCCTTATTCCATTAAAAAGCCGCTGGAGAACACATATGGAATGCTGTTCTGGAGCAGGCTGAAACTGCATGACACCGAAATACGCTTCCTGGTGGAAGATGGTATTCCGTCTTTTTACATGGTTGTGGAGTTGCCGAGCGGCAAGAAGTTCGACTTGTTTACGGTGCACCCGCAGCCGCCACGCCTGCTACAAAACACCGAAACCCGGGAAGCAGAATTGCTGCTGGTGGCCAAGCAAGCGAAAGAAACAAAATACCCCAGCGTGGTTGCCGGTGACTTGAACGATGTGGCCTGGTCTAAAACAACAAAGCTTTTCAAGGAGATCAGCTGTATGATCGACCCGCGGGTGGGGCGTGGATTCTATAACACGTATAGTGCACTTGTGCCGCTTTTCCGCTACCCCCTCGACCATGTTTTCTATGATCCGGAGTTCAGGCTTGTAGGCCTGAGACGCCTGCAGAAATTTGGGTCTGATCATTTCCCCATCTCCATCACGCTCAATTATGAGCCCCGGCATGAAGCGGAACAAGAGCATCCGATAGCAGACAAGGAAGACCGCCAGGAAGCCAACGAGCTGATTCAGGAAGGTTTGGAGAAAGGCGAGGAGAAAAACGGAAACAAATAGGCCATAAAAAACCCGCTCAGTAAACTGAGCGGGTCAAAAAATAAATGAATGGTTGCCTTGCGGCACTATATATCTTTAACTTAGATACGCTCTACGTTAATTGCATTCAATCCTTTTTTGCCATCTTTCACTTCGAAAGATACACGGTCATTCTCACGGATCTCGTGGATCAGACCAGACTGATGCACAAAGATGTCTTGGTTAGTGTCATCGGCAACTATGAAACCGAAACCCTTAGAAACGTTGAAGAACTTTACTTTACCTGTTTTCATTATAACAAATTAATTAATAATATGGCAAAGGTAAGTATAACTTCTGATATAATCGCCTGTTTAGAGAAATAATTAACGGAAACGGGTTCAACCACTTAAGCGGTTCTGAGCCACACTTCCCCACGCCCAGAAGTACAAAACCAGGGTACCGCATCTTGATTTTCAATCGCTTTTTCCCCTGCTCCTACTGCTTTGAACCGACAGCCAGACAACTCCTTTAGAGTGGCTCTGTGAAATAACCATGTGCTGTGGGGTTCGTATAGTTAAAACATTCAGTCACACTAAAAAAGAGGGTAATTACCTCAAATTTACGCGTCGCTGAAACAGTTTAACAAGCCACATCGGCGGCCCCTGTGGTTCATTTTTGCGGGGCTTGCAACAAACTTAATTCTAACTAATAATCTTAAGGAGATTAAACTATGAAAGACACAGAGAAAAATCAGGATTCGAATGACATGAATAGCTCGATGGGCTCATCGGGCAGCTACTCTAGTTCATCTAGCTCGCCAAGCACCTCTTCTTCTGGCACCACATCCTCGGGTAGCAGCAACAGTGGGTTTGGCTCGAACAAAAACTCCGGCTCAAATCCATTATCCGGCTCAAATGCATTATCCGGCTCTACCGGCTCTTCGTCAACTTCCGCGAACAAAGACAGCAGCGGCAAGACAACTGCTTCAGGCAGCAAGTCTTCTACTACCAAGGCAAAATCGAGTTCCTCCTCTAAAAAAGAAGGCAAGACCACTGATAGCAAGAGTGCCAAATCAACAGGCTCTGCTGGCTCCAGCAGCAGTCAAAAATCCGACAGCAACAAATCCGACTCTAACCGCAGACAAGACCAGCTTTCAGAGTATGGCAACTATGGCTCTATGAGCGACAGCTCTGACCAGACATCCCAGACCAGCACTGGCCAGGGAAGCTATGGTAATCAAAACTACGGCAGCAATCAGGACCGCAGCAGCCAAGGCAGTGGGTATGGCTCACAGGGTGGCTATGGGTATGGCTCTCAGAACAGCAACTACGGCGGGCAAAGCGGCTACGGTTATCAGGGCGATTATGGCTCGCAGGGCAACTATAGCAACCAGGGAAGTTACGGCAGCTCAAACCAGGGTAACTACGGAAACCAAAACGATTACGGCAGCCAGGGCGGCTACAACTACGGTAACCAAGGCGGCATGGAAGGAAACCGCATGCGTGCACAAGACTCGAACGATATGTATGGCAATCGTGGAGGCGCCCAGGGCGGATACCAAGACCGCGAAGGCGACATGCAGGGTGGCTACGGCGTGATGAATGACCAGGGCGGTATGGGCCGCTACAACCAGCAGAGTGGTTCCGGTAACCAGGGCTCACGCGGCAATTTTGACTCTGCCTCGCAGAATTATGGCATGCAGGGCGGATACGGTAGCCAAGGCGGCTATCAGCAGAACTACGGGCAGGGCGATTATGGCCAGCGCGGCGGCAACTACCAAAGCAACCGCGACCAGGATTATTACGGCAGCTCCAGCAACAGAGGTCAGCAAAGCTCTAATAGAGGCTCGCAGGACAACTACGGCGACAGAGACCGTCACGGTTCTATGGGCTACGGCTCATCAAGAGGAATGAGCGAATACGACAATGACAACCAGGGATCGTCCAGAGGGTATGATTCGCAGCGTTCCATGCAAGGGGGTTACAGCAGCCAGGGCGGATACGGCGGCTCCAGAGGAGGATCTTATAACGATGAATACGGCAGTGGCCGTTCTTCTGGCAGATCCGGCTCTCAAGGAAGCGACTATGGCCAGGGCATGAGCGGCGGCTATGGTTCCGGTTCTGGTTCCAATAGCGGCTATGGATCAAACAGAAGCGGTGGCTATGGCTCTTCATCTGACAGAAACAGAGGTGGCTACGGCGACAGCGACTCCAACCGAGGCATGAGCGGAGGATATGGCTATGGCTCAGGGGGCCGCAACCAGGACAGTGATTTCTCTGGTCGTCGTGGCCAAAGCGGTTACAGTTCCGGAGGCTACGAGCAAGGCGGCCGCGGAGGCGATCAGAGCCGTTATGGCTCTATGGACAGCGGCACCTCGTACTACAGCGACAACCGTGGCTCTACTTCCCGCGAGAATTACCGTGGCTATGGCCAGGGAAGCGGTTCCGGGGCGTCTGGATCAGGTGACCAGCACCGTTTCGAGTCGCGCCGCAGCGACCGTTACCGCGACATAGACAACGATAGAGACAGATAAGCAGCTCTAGATGGCTTATAAACGAGAAGGCCATTCCTACTGCAGGAGTGGCCTTCTTGCTTTAATCTGGAATGTGGGGCTATATGATAACCTTGCACTGACGACTGGTTAAACAAAGCACTTTTTATAGTCTGTGGCAAACTGCCGGAATGTGTGGGGAGTTCGGCCGGTCAGTTGCTGCACCGCATCGGTAGTTTTTTCCAGCATGTTTTCTTTATAGGCCCGTTGCAGTTCCAGCATAGCGTCTACCATCCAAAGGGGCATGTGCTGCAACATTGCGCTCCGGGCATCATCCTCGGGTATATCCACAAAGTCCACGGGCTTTCCGGTTACTTCGCTTAGTATACTCGCCACCTCTTTCCCAGATAAGGCCTCCGGGCCTGTCAGCTCATAGGCCTTTCCTTCGTGTCCGGTGCTCGTGAGTATCGCTACAGCTACAGCGGCAATGTCCCGCACGTCAATGTGGCTTACCCTACCGTTGCCCGTCGGATGATAAAATTTGCCATCCTTCTTGATGCTCTCAGCATCGTAGTTGGCAAAATTCTGCATGAAGGACGTAGGGCGCAGGAAGGTATAAGCAATACCGCTCGCTTCGATGTACTGCTCCACCTCGCGGTGCCAACGCCCAATTTGCAAGCCCGGTGTTGCATCAGCCCCTATCACCGACAGTTTCACGATGTGCTTTACGCCAGCCTGCTTTGCTTCGTCCACCAAGGTCTTGGCCATCGTCACCTGATCCTCCGAAAAAGGAGTGACCATAAACACTTTATCGGCATGGGTGAAGGCGGGGCGCAGCGAGTGCTGGTTGTTGAAATCCATTTCCACTACTTCCAGGTTGGGCAGGCGTTTCAGGTTCTCGCCTTTAATGATGGAGTGTACCCCGGCTCTCACCCGCACATCGTCTAGCATCGAAAGCTGTATGGCCACCTCTTTTCCTACTGTGCCTGTAGCACCTGTCACTAATATCGTTGTATGCATCTGTCTGTCTTCCTTTGTTCCTTCTTTCTACGGCTCTCTACCTGTTCAGTTCTTGCCATAGCCAGATGGGCATTGGCGGCAGGCATTATTTCTTTTGCAGCGTGACAAGGAACATTTTGCCATTCTCGTTGGTGAGCAGCAAGGAAGTGGGCGAAAGGTAGGTCAGGGCTTCGGCCTGACCCGTTCTGCCAAGCGGCAGGCAAGTGCGCTTGCCTCGGAAGTTCACGCTTCCCGCCTCCATCCCGAAAAGGTATAAGCGGCCATACCCTAACAAGGCAAACTGACTGCGGTCAGGTGCGACGGCTGCAGCTGTTACAGGCGATTGAAGCACCAGTTCTGCCTGAGGCTCCAGGGTATAATCCCCGGCATTGGCCGGCACGCTGTAGTAGCGCGTCAGGTTGCGGCGAAGCGAACGGCTTTTGGTGAAAAAGTGCAGGCTGTCATCCTGGTAAAACATCCCCTCCAAATCATACTGCAATTGCTCTTTCTCGGGCGGGAAAGCGGTTTGGTCGGCATAGCGAAAACGAATGATGTCCAGGACGGTGTGTGTTTCGGGATGCACTTTATAGACGCGCAGGTTTTTCCGGTTGTTAAGGTTGTTGCCTACATCGCCGATGTATAAGTTACCGTCCGCATCTTCTGTCAGGTCTTCCCAATCGTGGTTTGGCACTTGGAGTGGCATTTCCTGCAGCAGTTCTCCTTTTAAGCTGATGCGATACAGGGCATTGGCAGTCCCCCCGTCGCCATGCGTCCAGAGCGTGGAGTCTTTCGCCATAGCCAGCCCGGAGCTTTCCTTGATTCGATCATCCAGCTGGCCGATACGCTGTACCTTTACTTTGTAGTCTTTCCGGAGGCTGCTAACATCGCTTATGCGCCGATCGGCTCCACAGCCACAGACCAGTGCTTGCAGGTACACATACACAGTAAAGAGCTTGAAAAGCATGGCTAACAGAATAAGTCAATTAAAAGCAACAGGTATCATCATAGGGCTTTGAGTCTGCGCAATACCTCTTCGCGGTCGGCCCAGAACTGGCGGCTGTATACCTTAGTAAAAGGCCAGTGGCGCTGTTGTAGCAGTTGCGGTACATCCGCATGCGAGTGCCGCACAGACACATGGCTATAGTACAGGTCATCGTCGGTTAGCACCACACTGGTATAGCGCCTTCCTTGCACCCGCGTCAGGTCGGCAAACGGCACTTTCTGTTGCAGTGTTTCGACCTGTTGCTGCAGGCGTTCCTTTAGCATCGGTACCTGCGTGGCTAAGGGGGCTTGCCGGGGCTTATACGTGAAATAACGGCGACTCACTTGCTGCGCATACAACAGGTATGCCTGCAGTAGTTTCGGGCCCTGGTGCAGGGTATGTGCCACCTGCAGTTGCTCTGCCCGGATGCTGCTTACCACCTGCACCTGCCGCCGGGCACGCGTAATGGCCACATTCAAGCGATTAGCGCCACCTGCCTGGTTCAGACTACCGAACTGCATCGCGAGCTTGCCCTGGGCATCCGGCGCATACCCCACCGACAGAATGATGACGTCTTTCTCATCACCCTGTATGTTCTCGATGTTCTTTACCAGTAGGGAAGCCGGCAAAGTAAGGCCTTGCGCGTTCGCGCGGTCTTCCAGCAGGTCTTGCACTAGCATTTGCTGCGCATAGTTAAAGGTGATGACGCCTACTTCCTCCTGCCCTGCCTGCAACCATTGCATCACCAGGTCCACCACTTTTTCGGCTTCAGGCAGGTTCGTGTTATGTTGCCAGATGCCGTGCACTTTCACAAACTGTATGGCCGGGGTGCGGGTATTCAAGTCCTCCCGCTCCGGAATCAGCTCCAGCCTATGGCGATAAAAGTGTTTGTTCGAGAACTCAATCAGTTCGGGGTAGCGGCTGCGGTAGTGCTGCGTTAGCATCGTCTGGGGCAGATACAACCCGCACAGCTGCAGCAGCGACTCTGCCGACAATTCCTCCACCTCCTCTTCATCTGCCGGGTTCCATCGGGCACGGTACAGGTCTGAGGGTTTCAGCTGCTGCTCATCGCCGGCCACCACTACTTGTCGGGCACGCTGCATGGCAGGCAAGCCCGCCTCGGCAAAGCACTGCGAAGCTTCATCAAAGATCACCAAATCAAAGCAGGCCGTTAGGGGAAGCACCGCCGACACCGTTTCAGGGGAAGCCAGCCAGCAAGGCATCAGGTCCAGAATCTCGTCGGAGAACAGTGAGAACAGTTTTCGGAGGGGGTATAAACTGCGCTTTTTGCTGACTTGGGCCTGTAACCTACGGTAGGTAACAGCATTGCCCAGGCGGTTGTGCTCCAGGTTGCGGTAAGTTTGCTCCCGCAATTTAGATAACACGATCTCCTGGCTTAACTGCTGTTTTTCCATTACCAAGTTCTGCAGTTCCTGCTCTAGTCGCTCGAGCTCTCCGTTGGAGGGCATGCGCAACTCCGGATGCTGTCCTTCCAGCTCATGCAGCCAGGCCAGGTATAAACTATTCAGAAACAGCTTTTCCACTTCATCTGCAGTGCCGTCGCACTTGGTTAGCAGCAGCTCAACAACCTCGCGTTCCGGTTTGGTGAGCATGGCGTATACCGTGTCGTGGGCAACCAGCACCTCGAAGTGCGTTTGCAATTCGGATAGCAACTGTGCAGCATGATCTTTCCGGGCTACAACGGCCTTCACCTGGGCCACGGTCAGCCATTCCAGCCAACCGTTATACTGCAACGTGGTGGCCTGTATGCTTTGGCTGAGCGATTTCAGGTGCGTGTCAAGGGTAACGTTCAGGAGCAGCCTCTCAGCCAACACCTTTTCGCGGTTGAGCTGGCGCAGCAATTTGTGCGCCTCCAGCGCCTGCTCCGCTGCCTGCAGCATTTGCAGCACCACCTCCTTTTCATCCGCCACTTGCAGCGAGGTGCCAACCCCTTTGTTAAACAAATGCAATTGTTCCTGTGCCTGCTGCCGAATTGCCAACCGCTGCTGCAACTGCGCCACATGCTCTTCGTTCAGTTCCAGGCGGTAATTGGCCAATGCCTGCGTCAATAGCTTCCTTTCTTCCGAAAAGAGCCAGCTCAGGCTTTTCAGCCAGTCGGTGCGTTGCTCCCCGTAGGCGGCAATGGCTTTTTTGAGGGTTGGTATTTGCGCAACCGGGATGGCCGCATCGGGCGCAGGGCTGTTGCCATAAAGCCGTTGCAGCCTGGTGGTTTGCTTTTTGAGTTCCTCCGGGTTAACCTGCCCGTGCAGCAGCGCCTCTACGATGGGCAGCACACTTGGCAACGACAAAAGCTTTTGCAGTGCCGCCAGATTATGGAGCGCCACTTTATAGGCTGAGAGGTTATCCAGCGTGAAGGTATAGCCACTCAGCGCCGTGAGTTCCTGCTGCAGTTCGGCGTATTGCGTGGGCAAGGCCTTGATCACCTCTTCCAGCTTTTGCCGCTGTGGCCAGCCGAAATCTTTCATGTTGTGGCGCTCCTTCCAGGCGAAGTCCTCCTGCTGAAAAGGCACTGCCTCCTGCAAGTAGTGCCGCAGGCGTGGCAGGAAATCCAAGACCGTAGCAGCCTTAAAATGTTTGAAATAAGCCGTGAGCGGCACATGCGGTTCCTGCAGGCTGCTGCGCAGGTATAACTCTTTGGCAGACCACCCGCAGTGCGAATCATTGAACAGCGCTTGCTTAAACGACTCCAGCTTCAGGATGCAGCGGTTTATACCCCGGCTAATCTCCAGGAACTGGCGGTCGGTATAAATACTGTTCAGCGCCAGGTTCTGCTTCCTGTATTCGTCCAAGGCCTCTATCTGGGCAAGTAGCTGGGCATAGATCCCGCTGCGGTCAGCGTTGATGTCGTGTACCAAACCGGCAAAGGCACTAAGGCCTTTCTGCGCTAAGCGCTGCTGCACCACATCCAGTGCGGCGCGCTTCTGGCTGACCACCAGCACCTTTTTGCCACGCGCGGTGAAATCAGAAACCAGATTACAGATGAGCTGTGATTTGCCTGTACCCGGTGGGCCTTGCACCACCATCGAGCGGCCCTGCTTTACAGCCTGTAGCGCGGCCTCCTGCGAGGCATCCATCTCAAAAACCGTGAATGTCTGCTGGGCCTGGTTACTGGCCGGTGTGTTCTGGGCAACTGCGGGTGCAAAAAGGTCTTCCATTTCCTGCAACTTATCGCGGGCCAGCAGTTCATCATAGTCCGAGAGCAAGTACGATGCTGCCTGCGGATACACGCCCAGTACGGCTTCCTGCTCCAGGTATAACTGCCCGGGTTTCTGCTCTCCCTCGTAAGCTGCTTTTTTGTGATCCCGGAAAGGTGTGAGCTTGTCTGCAAAGAACTCCCTGCCTACCTGTATCTTCAGCTGATTTTCTTTCAGGAGTTCGTACACTTGTGTCCGGAACTCCAACGGGTGCCTGGGCAAGGTGCTCAGGTCAAGTTCGGTGAGGGCTTCGGCCAAGGGCGTGCCCATGTAGTGCGCATAGGCCAGCAGGAAGCTTTGGTTGAATTGTGGGGGCTGGGAGGCATCGGGCACTAGTTCCCATTCCTGCGCGGCATTGATTTGCAACTGCACCGGGAAGAACAGCAGGGGGCAGCGCACCGCTGTGCCGTCTGAGAACTTTCCGTGCACAAAAGGCCAGCCAATGTATAGTTCCCGGCTACCGCGCTCTTCATAGACCATCTCAGCCTTGCGCCGGATATAGCGCAGCTGCTTGCTTACGGGGGTTATAGCCGCATACCCACTGTCGGCATAGGGGCTGATGGGAACGCGTTTTCTCGCGGCAAGCATTTGCTCGATCACAGAAAAGGCCGGTAGCCCGTTCAGGAAGTCCAGCCTCTCCATGTCCAGGTGCATTTCCTTTGACAAGCGGAGCAACAGCAGCGCTCTGTTGCTACTGCTCAGGTTCAGGAGCCGCCGACGGTATGTTTTAAGGATGTTTTTCATTTGCCGCTGCCCCGTTAACGGAGATAGGGTATAGATAGTCTGTAATAAAGTCGCAATTTAAGCGGATTTGCTCTTATTGAAAGCCGATGGATGGGTAATCCCTTTTCTGTGCAGCCTACCGAAGGTTATAACATAAGACGAAGCAGGCGCTCCGCTGTTTTGTAACCCAAACATTTAGTGCAAATAATAACCACAATTACCCTTGTGATCGTACAAATAAATACACCCTTTGCTCTAGAGTATACCTGCAACAGCCAGCCTGTATTGCAAAAAGCCATTCTTGACAATGGAATTGATCAGAAGATATTTGCCATTTTACATTTATCATCCCCTTTTAAAAGCGACTGATGTGTATGCCCCGGTTGACAAGGCCGCGATTTTCAGCACGTTTCTGTACACGTTCTCTTTCGCGCACATCTTCATGGGCATTGTGTTCTCGTTTCTTCACCCTGAACTGTACTATGCCTACACAGCCGAAGACAGTTACATCGAATATTTTACTGCTTTCACGCTGCTGGCCACATCACTTGTCTGCCTGTGCAAAGCCTCCTTTACAGGCATCAGCCCATCCAGGGTGTTTTACTATGCGGCGGCAGCGCTGTTTTTCCTGGGCTTTGGCGAGGAGATTTCGTGGGGCCAGCGAATTTTCGGTTTCGAAACGCCTGCCCAGTTAGAGCAAATAAACGCACAGAAGGAAACCAATTTGCATAACATTCACCTCGGCGGCATTAACCTCAACAAGCTAATCTTCGGCAAGGTGCTTTATACCGGTGTTTTCCTCTACTTCCTGGGCGTGCCCCTGCTGTACCGGTACAAGCGGCGATTCAGGGTTCTGGTGGAGCGCGTAAATTTCCCTGTGCCGACTACCGCCCAAAGTCTGGTGTACTTTCTAGCATTTTTCAGTATTCTGCTCATCCAGGAAGGCGAAAAATGGGAGCTGCAGGAATTTGCCTTGGCAAGCTTCACCTTCTTCTCATTTTTGCTTCCGCGCAACAAGCAGGAGAAAAAAATCAACCACGTTCCGGAATCCTGATCGGCAAATGCCGCATGGCCCGAGAGGTACTCCCATGCCCTTCGGCGTGTACTGTATATTTCATCTGTATCGCCTTGCTAAGGGGGCATTAGAGAGCCAGGTATGGGCGGAGCTTTTCGAACAGCTCTGCTGTAATCAGCTTTACTTTCCGGATGTCATCCACGGTCTGGAATTTGCCGTGCTGCTCGCGGTAGGCCACCAGCGCTCTTGCCACGTTAGAGGAAATATAGGGGTGTGCTTTAAGCTCGTCGGCTGTGGCTGTGTTCAAGTATAACTGCTTGGGTGTGTAGGTATCGGGCACGAAGGTATACTTCTGCAAACTGTCTACTACCTCGGGCTGCAGCCCGAACACCTCCTGCAACTGCTCTAACCGGTTAAAGCCGCCCAGGCCATCGCGGTACTTCACAATGCGGGCGGAGAGCTTGGATCCAATCCCTCTGATCTGCTTTAGTTGCGTGGTGTCGGCAGCGTTGATGTTGAAAGGCGCCAGGATAAACTTTTCCCGTGGCCTCCTGCTGTTGTCGAATTCCGGTGCCGGGCGGCTGCGACCCGCAGCCCACTGGTTCATGCGGTCTTTGGTGGGCCGGGTCTCCGGTAGCTCAATGTAAGGGTATAGCCGCTGAAACACTGAGTCCGGCATGTTGTAAATCCTGCCCAGTTCTGCCTTGTAACTCAAATCACCGACTTTGCTGCGATAGTTCAGGATGCGCTGCGCCAGGTATTTCGGTAAGCCAAAGGCCTGCCACTCCTCCAGCGTCAGTTTGTTGGGGTTAAAAGGGCGCAGGGCCACCGCAGGAACAGTATACCGGCTTTTGCGCTTCGCTGGCTGCACGGCTTCTAAACCTGCTACCAGACTGTCCAGGGTTTGCCTGTCCGAAGGGTTTATACCTGTGGAAGGAGATGTTCGGAAGGCCTTAAACAGAAATGGTGCTGCCGTAAGCAGCACCATGATTCCTATCAGCAACAGGAAACCGTTTACCTCGCTTAGCGAAAAGCTAAAGTAGTTCCGAATCCAGTGCCTGATCTTTTTCATTTATCTCTCAATGGTTGGGTACCTGCCGCTCCGGCTCATCGTCGTTATCCAAGTACGAGTCTGGCTCTGGTTTCGGAGGGGTACTAATCACCCGATAGAAAAAATAAATCATTAAAAAGCTTACCAAGGTGATGGTCGAAAGCATCACGACAAATGCAGATGTATTCATATCTTCTAAATTCTTCCTTCTCTAACTCTCTTTTTATACGCGATATACACCAGCAGCGCCAAACTCAGGAATACGGCCAATAGCAGGATGCGCGAAGCATTCACGAAGAACAGCTGGTCCTGTATCCCCTGTATAACCGAAGGATCGGTGGCAGCGGCCAGCTTCTCCTTTAGTTCGCTGTTCATGATCTTCTTGATGATGGAGCTGTTGTCCAGTTCCCAGGTGCCGCTGATGGCAGCGCCCCAGTCACCGCCCTTCGGCGTGAACAGGGAACCCAGGAACACCCACAGCAAGAGCAGCGGCGTGATGAACTTGATGATATACTTGTAAATGCCCGGCACTTTTATGTCGGCACCCGAGGTGATCTCATCCCAACCCTTGCGCATACCAAATACCCACGCAAACAAAATAGACTCGAACAAAGCGAATACTACCAGCGATACCGTTCCGGCCCAATAGTCATACTCGTCGAACACGCCATACTTAAAGAACAGCACCGTAGGCATACCCAGCAGGAACACGAACAAACCAAACGACCAGGCCGCCGACTTGCGCTCCCAGTTAAACTCATCCTGCAGGAAGCCGATCCAGGGCGTACCCATCGCTAAAGATGACGTGATACCGGCAAAGAACAACAGCCCGAACCACATGACACCGGAGATAGTACCCAACACATCGCCCCACTGGTAGAACAGGTATGGCAACGATCGGAAGGCAAGGCCAAGCCCGCCGCTCTGCACCAGTTCCGTCACCCGGTCGATGCCCAGGTAACCGATGGAGATCGGAATCAGGATAGCACCACCCAGCACCACTTCCACAAACTCGTTCATCCAGCCCGCAGACATCGCGTTCAGGGCGACATCGTCTTTGGAGCGCACATACGAGGCGTAGCAATGCACCGTGCCCATACCCACCGAAAGGGTGAAGAAGATCTGGCCGGCAGCTGCCAGCCATACCGTAGGCGACCACAGTTGGTCGAAGTTAGGCGTCCAGAGGAAGTTGAGGCCGACAGAGCTGTCGTTGATGGCACCGTCTACGCCCGCGGAGATCGTTACGCCTTTAAAGGCCAGGAACAAACCGAAGATAATCAGGAGCGGCATACCGATTTTAGCCACGCGCTCCACGCCAGAGGCCAGGCCCTGCGACAGGATCCAGGTGTTGAGCAGTAAGCAGATGATATAGAATACAACCGGCTCGTAAGGGATGCCCAGTGTGGAAATGCCCAGGCTGGTATACTCACTGAAGAAGGCCGAAACCGCATCCTGGTCCATGCCGCTAAACGTGCCGATAACGGAGTGGAACACATAGGAAAGCGTCCAGGACTCGATGTAGCAATAGTAAGAGGCAACGGCAATGTTAGTCCAGATGCCGAATACGCCAATGTATTTCCAGAGGCGGTTCTTGCCCATGGTATCCACAATAAACGGGGTGGAGTGGTGCCCGAACTTGCCCCCGAAGCGGCCCATCGACCACTCGATCCAGAGCAGGGGGATACCCATCACCAGAAAACAAACCAGGTATGGTATGATAAAAGCCCCTCCTCCGTTCTGCACCGCCTGTACAGGAAAGCGGAGGAAGTTGCCGAGCCCCACTGCGTTGCCGGCCATCGCTAAAATCAGGCCGACGCGTGAACCCCACGATTCTTTGTTAGCACTCATAAATTAAATAGTAGGTAGAAGTGTTAGTTTTGTTAAGGTTGATTTGTATTCTGTGTTATCAGGCTGGAATTAAAGGATACAATATAGAGAAAGCATCCGATAGCACCATTAAAAATCGAATATTTTAATATAATTGGTGGGCAGTATACCTATTCCCAGCGAACTAGCTCGGCAGGATGGTTTGCTAGCGGCTGGCTTGCGCTGCTACCAGCTGGATGCCTTGCATGAACGTATGCGGCCGGTAACCCAGCACTTCCTCGGCCTTCTGGATAACAAAGCCGGTGCGGGGCGGCCGCTTGGCGGGTTGCGAGAACGTGTTGCCGTCCACCTTGTCGATCAGGGATTTATCCAGGGCGAAGTAGTCGGCTACCTGCAGGGCCATCTCGTAGGGCGTCATCATCTCGCTGCCGGAGATATGAAAAATTCCCGTTGCATCTTTATCGGCCACCAGCCAGCAGCCCATGGCCAGGTCTTCGGCCAGCGTGGGGGTACGGTACTGATCATTCACGACCTTGATCACCTTACCGGCCACTAGGTTGTTGCGCACCCACAGCACGATGTTGGTGCGGCCGTAGTCGTGGGCCACGCCATACACCAGCACGGTACGCACAATGGCCCATGGGCACTTGGCCTGCTTCACCAGTTCTTCGGCCTGCAGCTTGGTTTTGCCATAGAAGTTAACGGGGTTTCCTGTCGCCCCCTCTCCATAAGGGCCATTCTCCCCATCAAAGATAAAGTCTGTGGAGACGTGGATGAGGTGCACCCCATACTTCTCGCAGGCCTTTACCAAGTACTGCACCGCATCGCGGTTCAGCAGCAGCGCACCGATGTGGTCATGCTCGCACTGGTCCACGTTGGTCATGGCGGCGGTATGGATGAGGTGGGTCGGTTGAAACGCGCGCACTACCCGCTCAATCTCAGCGGGCTTTGTCACGTCCAGGAACTCAAACAGCAGATCGGGCAGCACACCGGCCAGTTTGTTCTCGCCACGGCTGGTGGCCAGCACTTCCACGCCCTGGCGCGGAAGCAGTAATTCGGCTAGTTTCTGGCCCAGCAACCCGTTAGAGCCCGTAATCAGGATTCGCTTCATACCGGCTTATTTCGCTAGTGCCTGCGTGTTGTAATCGTAGTCGTATTTCTTCGCGATCTTCTTGCGCTTCACGTTTTCCACCTCTACCTTCATCTTGATGTCCTTTAGCGGGCGGTCGCGTCCGTCTTTGGGCTGCTCCGCAATTTTGTCGATCACATCCAGGCCATCCACCACTTGCCCGAACACCGTGTATACCTCATCCAGCATAGGCGTACCATCATGGTTCTCCACAATGTAAAACTGTGAGCCACTGGAGGCGCGCTGCGGGTTGGCGAAGTCGCCCTGTCGGGCAGCAGCCACAGCGCCGCGTACATGCTTGTGGCTTGGGTTAATTTCAGCGGGCACGGTATAACCGGGGTTTCCGGTACCGTCGTTGCGCGGGTCATCGTCTTTGGTGTTCGGGTCTCCCCCCTGTATCATAAAGCCGTCGATGACGCGGTGGAAGGTTGTTCCGTCATAAAATCCCTCCTCGGCCAGTTTCAGGAAGTTTGCCCGGTGCTGCGGCGTGTCCTCAAACAGCACCAGTTTTATCTCGCCCTGCGGCGTCTCGATGGTAACCAGTTTGTCTTTTCCTTTCGGTTTCTGGGCCAGCGTGATGGCAGGCAGCAGGATCACCAACGCAGCCATCCCGGCAATACTTTTCAGCAGTTTCATTCTCTAATAATCAGTTTAAGGCAGCAGGCTCACGCCTGTGCATGGTTAACAGGTTTTCAAATTTAAGCCTTTTTAGCTCTCAGATACATTTTTTCATCATTTTCTGTTTCCCATACCCGCCATACCTAAAGGCATGCCACCACCCAAGTAACCCGACCCGAATATATCATATTCAGCGTGCAGGCGGCAAGTATGCATTCGATATAAAAAGCTGTTTATCAATAAGAAGAAAAGCAAATTAAGCTCTCAAAAACCACACATAGGCAAGATCGGAGCAATTAAATCCTATTTCCATACCCCAGCCATACAACTTGGCTGTCGCTTTTTTGTGATATATGGGCCATGCCTTGCATTATATAATGTAAAACAGGTATATTTTTCATATTCGCCTCAAAAGTTGCTAACTTTAAGATACTCACAAACCAAATAAATCTACCACATGAAGAGAATCATACTGTTTACAGTACTTTCCTTAGCCATTTTTAACCCCACTTTCGCACAAACCCCGGCAGCACAAGAACTCTCTGTTGATGAGAAAATAGACGCTGCCATCGCCCCTACCGCCACTTTCATCTCCGACATTATATTTTATGAAGTTTCCATTGTAGGCGTGGGCATCCCGCTAATCCTGGTATGGCTGTTGGCTGGTGCTATTTTCTTCACCTTCTACCTTGGCTTTATCAATTTCAGGGGCTTTAAGTATGCCATTGATATTGTGCGCGGCAAGTATAACCAACCCGGCGCTCCCGGCGAGGTGTCTCATTTCCAGGCCCTGACGGCCGCTGTATCTGGTACCGTCGGCCTAGGTAACATTGCCGGTGTGGCCATCGCGATCTCGCTCGGTGGCCCCGGTGCCACGTTCTGGATGATCATGGCGGGCCTGCTGGGTATGTCCTCTAAGTTTGTGTCGTGTACGCTGGGCGTAAAGTACCGCGACGAGCACGCCGACGGCACCGTGTCGGGCGGACCGATGCACTATTTGAGCAAAGGCCTTGGCGAAAAAGGCATGGCCAAATTGGGCAAGTTCCTGGCGGCTTTCTTTGCCCTGATGTGTATTGGCGGCTCACTGGGCGCCGGTAACATGTTTCAGATCAACCAGGCAACGCAGCAGTTTGTAGCCGTAACGGGTGGCGAGGCCTCTTTCTTTGCTGCCGGTAACGCCTGGATCTTCGGCCTTATCATGTCGGTGCTGGTCGGGCTCGTGATTATTGGAGGTATGAAAAGCATTGCACAGGTAACCGAGAAAGTGGTGCCGCTTATGTGCGGCATTTATATTCTGGCTGCCATTGTGGTATTGGGCGCTAACATCACGGCCATACCTGCTGCCTTTGCGGCTATTTTTGAAGGCGCTTTCACGGCTAGCGCTGTGGGCGGTGGCTTGGTGGGCGTCATGATTCAGGGCTTGCGCCGTGGTCTGTTCTCGAACGAGGCCGGTATAGGCTCTGCCTCCATTGCGCACTCCGCCGTGAAGACCAACGTGCCGGTAACCGAAGGCTTCGTTGCCTCCCTCGAGCCGTTCATCGACACTGTGATCGTGTGTACCATGACAGCGCTCGTGATTGTGGTGACAGGCTCTTACAAGATGGACATCGGAGACGGTATCGCCCTGACATCGGCTTCCTTTGCCACCGTGATCAGTTGGTTCCCGATGGTGCTGGCAGGTGCTGTTATCCTGTTTGCCTTCTCTACCATGATCACCTGGTCTTACTACGGCCTGAAGTCGTGGACCTACCTGTTTGGCAACAACAAAGCCGCTGACGTGAGCTTTAAGGTGCTCTTCTGCATCTTCATTGTGTTGGGTGCCCCAATGAAGCTGAACAGCGTGGTGGCCTTCTCTGATGCCATGCTGTTTGCCATGAGCATCCCGAACATGGTCGGCCTATATATCTTGGCCCCAACCGTGAAGCGCGAGATGCAAGCCTTCCTGGCCTACGCCCGCTCGTCTAAAAAGCAGCCCTTGACGGAGGAAGCTGTTGAGGCGGCACAGGTATAGGTTTTAAAACAAGAGGCGAGGCTAAACAAGAAAGCATTCCGCTTTATATATGATAAACGAATTTTAGCAGAAGAACTAGCAAATGCTGGTTCTTCTGCTTTTTTTATGACTAATTTAAGACAGGTTTTATAACTTACTTAAGGAGTAGTATTGTACGCTGGTGAAATGACCTTAAGTTTAATCATGCTCGTCAAAAAAAGAGAAAGATAGCTACACACATAGTGCAGATAAACGGAATAGACTCATGCTATACATAAGTTGTGGTGCATTTGGGAAAAACATTACGAAAAGAAAAAATTAAGTGAAAGCTGAAATAATAAATCAACCTTACTCTGGCGAATTTGAAGAACGAATTTATGACGTTGAAAGCGTGTGGAATTCGCAATCTTGGACTTGGATAAAGTTTACAAATGATAACGGAGTTGAAAAAGTTGGACAATTTCGCGGATTTCCAAAAGAAGTAAAAGTATCTGACCAGAAAAATGAAGTTATTGTTTTGACTTCTGACTGTGTATTTCGATTAGACACTAACGAATTGAACATTATAGAATCGGAAAATCAAGTTGATTATGGGAATTTAGAAGTAACACCAAACGGAACATTTATTTTTTCCGAGTTTAGTGATGTTTATAAAATGGAAAATTCGCTTTCTGATATGCAAATAATCAAAAGCCCATTTGAAATGGACATGATAGAATTTAAAGAATGGAATGGAAATATTTTGGAATTTGAATGTGACGAAATGGGAAGATGGGAAAGGCACGAAATTATGGAATTGGATACAATAGAATGGACAATAAAAATTAAAAAAACGCACCACAACAATGTATAACCGCAATTACGGCGGATTCGACTGCGTCCGAATCCACTCGAAATTGCTAAAGTCTGTGCCAAACCGAAAATTAACGCATATTAACCCGTATTTGACGGTTATACGAGACCGTTAAAAGCTAAACAGAATCAAAAAAAACAATGAGAGTTCTAACGCTGCTTTTACTTGCTTTTTGCTTTGGCTGCCAAGACAAAGCAAACCCCAGGTTCCCTGATATAAAAGTAGCGATTAATGATACAAGCGAAATTGCCATTTCAGACTCCATCTACTTTATCACCGCCGATACCCTTCCTAATAAAGTTACGGTTGTCTCTGAAGTTTCAGACGCGAACATGTTCTATGCAGTAAACAACGCTGCATCTACAATGAGCACAAACGAATCCATCACTCTCCAAAGGCAGGATACGGTCTTTCAATTCTACCTTACCAAGAGGGGTTACGATAATTCAAACCTCAAAACGGTCCTTATACAGGCGCATTCAAAAAAGTACTTAGCCGGAGTAAAAGTTAGCACTCCCGTTTCTGATGCAAACCTTAACATTAGTATGAATGACAAAACCAGAGGAATAATGGAGGTTGAAATCTTTAGTATTACCGGACAAAAGCTGCTTCAGCGCAACCACCTGAAAAATGCCGATTAGTTTAGTATAAACTATGCCCTGCCCGAATATCCCAAGGGAATGTACCTTGTTTCTGCCACTTATGGGAAAGATCAAAAGATGTATAAACTCATAAAAGAATAAACACTTATACCCAAGCTGCGCGCAATTTTAGCATCGCTTTCCTCGCCTCAAGTGCAAGTCGCTGTTGGGCGAAAGGCGGAATCAATCAAATGCAGTTATCGTAATCTATAGCTATAGTACCTTTATATAAAGAACCCTACAAAATGGACATACAAGAAAGGAAAATACATTTTGTGCAAGAATTCTTGCGGCTCAACAATGAGGAAATCATCTCCAAATTTGAACAAATACTGGATTCAGAGAAAAAGAAGCTGTATTCTGAAAGTATTTCTCCAATGTCGCTTACTGATTTCAATCGGATTATTGAGAACTCAGAAGATGACGCTGCAAACGGAAGAGTGAAAGGAATCCAGGAACTGGACAAGGACATTGATACATGGACTTGAAGGTAGTATGGACCAACACAGCAAGTGCCCAGTTAGAAGGCGTATTCGATTTTTATAAAACAACAGCAAGTCTCACAGTTGCCAGAAAGATAGTTAAAAGCCTTGTACAAAAAACAGCTTCCTTAGCTCAGCAACCAAGGAAAGGGCAGCGTGAAGTACTTTTAGCTGATAGGCAAAAAGAGTACAGGTATCTTGTAGAAGGTAATTACAAGATAATCTATTGGATTGATACAGTTACTGTTTATGTTGCTGCCGTTTTTGACACGCGGCAAAATCCTGATAAAATCACAGAAGCCGAGTAAAAAAATGCTTCGCCCAGCCAAAAACAGCTTTACTCCTCACTATGCATCAGCTTTCGCCAGTACAAACCCTCTGCTACAAAAACCAACGTTCACATAAGTATCATTTGACCATTTAACAGCTTCCCGATTTACATATAATCAGAAATAGCCGCTAAGTTTAGCGGCTATTTCTGATACAACGGGTATAGGTATGGCTTAAGCTTCGTCGCGCTGCGCTTTGATGCTTTTCAGGATTGCATCGCCGCCCTGGCCCAGTATAGTATGTGCTAACTGCACTCCCAACTGCTCAGCCTGCTCTGGGCTTCCTGTCATGGTTTCCTGCAGCAGTGTTTGCCCGTCGAGGCTGATGAGGCCGCCGGTAATGCTTATGCCTTCTTCCACGAGCGTGGCAAGTGCAAAGGAGGGGATGCTGCAACCGCCTTCCATGGTGCGCAGGAAGCCGCGCTCTGCCAGCAGGCAGGTATGGGTATCGGTATGGTTAAGGGCCTGCTTGATAGCGTTCTTCAGCTCAGGCTCTAGATTGCGGGCGCACTCAATAGCCACGCTGCCCTGCCCTGCGGCTGGCACAAACTCATACTCCGGAAAGGTGTGCACGATCAGGTGGTCGTAGCCCATGCGCACCACACCGGCATAGGCCAACATTAGGGCATCAAACTGCTTTTCCTCCAGCTTGCGCAAACGCGTCTGCAGGTTCCCCCGCGACTCAGCGGTTGTAACGCCGGAGTAGTATTTTTTAAGCAAGGCCCTGCGGCGGGTAGAGGAGGTCCCGATGATGGCAGTGCTGTCGCGCTCCAGTTTAAAGCCCGGGTCGAAGCTCAAGATCACGTCGTTCACCTGCTCGCGCTCCATAAAGGCCACCAACTCCAGATCGGCAGGTATGGACGACTGCACATCTTTGGCGCTATGAACCGCAATCTCCACCTGGCCTTCGCGCAGGCTTACTTCCAGCTCCTCGGTAAACACGCCCTTGGAGCCGATCTTTGCCAACGACTTGTCCAGTATCTGGTCGCCTTTGGTGCTGATGATAACCAACTCCGTTTTCAGGCCCGCCGCCTGCAACTTGGCTGCTGTTTCCTCGGCTTGCCAAAGCGCCAGTTTGCTGCCGCGTGTGCCAATGCGTATCGTTCTGTCTTTTATATCTTCTGCCATGAATTCTTAGTTTACTTGCCCTCTCGCAAAGTTATCATACCTCTCGTTATCATACCTCCTAAACCATTTACACAAGCAGGGCTGCTTTATTCTCTATTTACTGGCGCAAGTTTTCAAACGTGTGTCTAAAAATGATGTCGAGTTTGCAACTTGACTGGGCCAGAGGCCCAATTGTTCCTTACACTCGCGAGACGCAAGCGAAAGCAATGTTAGAATGGAATTCAAAGAGAATGCATAACATCTTTTGCTAAAGCCCTTTTTACGTTATTTCTCTCCGATGCCTGGATTTGATTGTTAAATTGTTGATTTGATCACACTTATAGTCACAACAATTTAACAATCAACCATTTAAAAATTAAGCCATTTAACAATCAACTCTTACGCAGGTAGCTGGCAATCTGGATAGAGGTATCCACAAACACCATTTTGGGGTTTGCATTGCGCTCTATATGGTAATGTGCCTGGTTCAGTTCCTCGGCCAACTGCCCGGCATTGTCTTCGGTAATTACTTTCGAGAACTTCTGCACAAAGTCCAGTTCGGCGGGCGGTAAGAATGATATGAGCGAACTGTCGATGCCATACAGCATCACTTTCCGGAAAAGGTTAAGCGCGTATAGCAGGAAGTTTTTCTGGTTCTCACGCCCCAGCGTCTGGAATTTGTCGCTCATGTCGATCAACCCACCAAACTTATAACTGTAGCAGTTGCGCATCCATTCAGTGAAGAACACAAAATAGTCGCTGCTGATCTCGGTGGTGAGGCGAGCGGCGGCATTCAGGTTGCCTTCAGCCAGTTGGGCAATCTGTGTCGCTGTGGTTTCTTCGGTATTGTAACGCTTCCGCAGGTAAGCCACTACCTCCTGCTCCGTAAAATTACGCACCTGCATGATCTGGGTGCGCGAGGTAATGGTTGCCAGTAGCTTCTCCGCCGACTGCGACACCAGCAGGAACAAGGTTTGGGCCGGCGGCTCCTCTAGCAGTTTCAGCAGCGCATTTGCCGCCGAGGGGTGCATCAGCTCCGGAAGCCAGATCACCACAATCTTATAGTCGCCCTCAAACGCCTTCAGCGAAACCAGCTTTACCAACTGGCGGCTTTCGTCTTTGGAGATGTTGCCCTGCTTGTTCTCAGCCCCGATGTGCTGCATCCACTCATTCAATCCCTGGTATGGGCTTGCCTGCACAAACTCGCGCCACTCCGCCATAAACTTGCTGCTTAGCGCATCTTTGCTCACCGATTTGGTGGTGGTTACGGGCATCACAAAGTTAAAGTCGGGGTGCACCAGCTTGTTCATCTTCACGCAGCTGTTACAGATGCCACAAGAATCATCGGGGCGCTTGTCCTCGCAGTTGATATAGGTGGCATATGCCAATGCCAGCGCCAGGTTCGCGCTTCCCTCCTGCCCCAGAAACAACTGGGCGTGCGCCACATGGTGCTGCTGCACCGATTTAAGGAGCAAGCTCTTCGTTTCCTGGTGACCTATGATGTTCGCGAACTGCACTTTTTTAATTACGAATTAATAATTACGAATTACGAATGGGGCAATTTGGATTGATAAGTTGTTTTATGGTTTAATTGCTACATGGTTGTTTTGATCTCACTTAAAATCCCAACAATTTAGCCGTCAAGCCATTTAACAATCAACAACTAACAATCAACTATCAGCTATCAGCCTACCAGATGCTGTTCTCCCTGGTTTGCTCGAAAACAGCCGAGAAGATATCTTTATCTACTTCCGTGAGTGGTATGTCGCGGCGGCCCATAACTATTTCGGCGACCTCCAGCGCTTTCTTTAACTGGAATACCTCAAACCCGGCGGCACCTCCCCAGCTAAACGAAGGAATGTAATTGCGCGGGAAACCTGCCCCAAAAATATTGGCGCTTACCCCTACCACGGTTCCGGTGTTAAACATGGTGTTGATGCCGCATTTGCTGTGGTCGCCCATAATGAGGCCGCAGAATTGCTGCCCGGTGCTCTTAAAGCCTCCCTTCGGGTAATTCCAGATTTTAACTTCTGCGTAGTTGTTCTTTAAGTTCGATGTGTTCGTATCAGCGCCCAGGTTACACCACTGGCCTATCACCGAATTGCCTAGGTAGCCTTCATGGCCCTTGTTGCTGTAGCTCATGATGACAGAGGCACTCACCTCGCCGCCCACTTTGGAGAAAGGCCCTATCGTTACGTCACCGCGCATTTTACCGCCCATGTTCACGTGGCTGCCTTCACCCAATGCAAAAGGCCCCCTGATCAGGGCGCCCTCATGCACCTGCGCGTCTTTACCGATGTAGATCGGTCCGTTTTCAGCGTTTAGCACAGCGGCTCTTATTTTAGCGCCTTCCTCAATAAATATATCCTCCTCGTTGTAGGTTTTGGTATGCTTATCGTCCAGGGGCTGGCTCTTGCGGTTTTTGGTCAGGATGTTGAAGTCGCTTCGGATCTGTTTTCCGTTCTGCAGGAAGATGTCCCAGGGGTTTCGGATGATGGTACAGGGGTCGCAATCGCCTTTGCGCGAGGCAACGTGCGCCATCAGCTCGTCTAGGGTATGCAGTTCCAGGCCAGCGCCATTCAGGGCCACAAGGGTATCGTTATGGAAGAGCGCCTCGCCAACTTTCAGCCCGCGAATCGTTTTCACCAAGTCCTCGTCGGGGCACACGGCGCCGTTTATATAGAGGCTGCTGTATGAAAAGTCCAACGCGAACTTAGGCTGCAGGTATGGCTGCGTCAGGCAAAAGACCGCCTCACCCATGTACCTGCTCCATTTTTCGGCAATGGTCAGGATACCTACCCGCAGCTCGGACACCGGCCTTGTAAACGTAAGCGGTAACAGATTGGGCCGGATGGCAGGATCGTCGAATAGAATGATATTCATAGTGCAAAAATAAAGAAGTATGCCCGAAATAATTCAGGAAGACCTGCTTAATTACGTGTAATCTTCAACTAATAGACCTGCAGCGGCATGGTGGTCTCTGAATCGTTAGCCGGGAGAGCCTTGTTCTGGCCAAAAGACGATTGCATGTAGTGGTATCCGCTGCTCATAAAAACTTGCTCTTTTTCGTTGCGCACTGCTGGTACTGCCTTCTTGATGACCAACCTGTTGGCCCGCACTGGTATGTCGTTCAGCGCCATTGTAAAGGTACTATCAAACACTTGTGTTGTGAGGCCGTTGGGGTTCTTCTTCTCTTTCCTCCGGGTGATTAACTGTAGCGTTACATCTTCCTCGCCTTATTGGCTGTAGGAGAAGTTCTGATCACGAAACACCTGGAAGGTGACTGCTTTATCGACAGGCCCCGGCTCAGGTATAACCTCTTTGGTTTTGCCGCAAGCCGTCAGGCAACTAACAGAAAGCAAGGCAGGCAGGCACGCAATTCTTCGCTTCATGGTCAGAGGGTTGATGAGCGGCCAGGTATGCGTTCCTTTGTTACGGAAATCGGGTCGCTCACAGACGGGTATAGACAAAGCTAGAAAATGGGCCAAAAATAAAGAAGTCTCCCCGATATTCTCAGGAAGACTTCTTATTTGAAACGTTTTAACCGGAAAAAACCGCTTATTTCTTTTGGTAACGCTGCTTAAACTTGTCGATACGGCCTGCAGTATCCACAAACAGGTTTTTACCAGTGTAGAAAGGATGCGAAGCAGAAGAAACCTCGACTTTGATTACCGGGTATTCTTTGCCGTCTTCCATCGTGATGGTCTCATCAGAGTTCATAGTAGAACGGGTGATGAACTTGTAGTCACTAGAAGTATCCTGAAAAACCACCTGTCTGTATTCTGGGTGAATGCCTTTTTTCATTATTATAAACGTTAATTAACCTTAATTCTCAATCGGACTGCAAATTTAACAAGTTTTCCGTAAAGTAAAACGCTAAGGCCCAAATTATTTTGCTAATTGCTTATTTCGGCGGCTGAAGCAAATATCTTCTTAAATTTGCCTTAACTAGCTAACTCCTTACGCTCAACCCATAGCCAGACACCTATGATACCATCGCCACAACTCAAAAACCAGATCCTGGACAAGGCACAGATCGAGCAGAAGCTCACGCGTATTGCCTACCAGGTATACGAGCAGAATTTTGAAGAGCAGGAGCTTGTGCTGGCAGGCATTTACCCGAACGGTTACCAGCTGGCCCAGGTACTCGCGCAGAAGCTGCAGGAGATTTCCTCGTTGCAGGTGCAGTTGCTGCGCGTTACGGTTAACAAAACCGCGCCTCTCCAAAATCCCATTGAGCTGGACCAGGAGCACCTCGCGCTCACCGACAAAGCCATTGTGCTGGTAGATGATGTATTGAACACAGGCAAAACGCTGGCTTATACCTTAAACACCTTTTTGCCGCATAGCCCCAAAAAAGTAGAGATAGCTACCTTGGTAGACCGGCACCACCCCTTTTACCCGGTCGCTGCCACCTATACCGGTTACTCGCTGGCCACCACCCTGAACGAGCACATCATAGTAGACCTGAGCGAAGCGGCCTACGGCGCTTACTTACTTTAAGTATCAAAAAGTATCAAATCGCTGCCTATACCGGCAAACAATACATCACCATAAATTCAAACACATGAAGCAACTCTGTTTTGCGACCAACAACAAACACAAAGTAGCTGAGGTAGGCCAGATGCTGGAAGGCAAGTATGAATTGCTGACGCTGCAGGATATTGGTTGCCACGAAGAGCTGGCCGAAGACCAGGACACGCTGGAGGGAAACTCGCACCAGAAAGCTGCTTATGTATGGCAACAGTACAAGGTGAGCTGCTTTGCCGACGACACAGGGTTAGAGGTAGAGGCCCTTGGAGGCGCTCCGGGTGTATACTCCGCACGGTATGCCGGCCCGCAGCGCTCCGACAGCGATAACATCCAGCACCTGCTGCAAAACCTGGCCCCGCACGCAAACCGCAAAGCTCGCTTCCGCACAAGCATTACCCTGATTTTAGAAGGCGAGGAGCACCAGTTTGAAGGCATTGTGGAGGGCACGATAAACACGGCGTGGAAAGGCGACAAGGGTTTTGGCTACGACCCGATCTTCACCCCGGATGGCTATGACCGCACATTTGCCGAAATGACCTCGGAGGAAAAGAACGCGATCAGTCACCGCGGACGGGCCGTCAGGCAGTTGGTGGACTTCCTGAGAACGTGCTAGCTTCTCGTTGATGTATAAATCTCCCCCTGGCTTGCGGTCTTGTTCTGCTTTATACCTAAATTTGTAGCCTGAAACCTTCACTTCCTATGCAAAAGCCATTTATCGTCGGGATTACAGGAGGTAGTGCTTCAGGAAAAACTACTTTTTTGAACAAGCTACTGACGTCTTTCTCCCCTGAAAACGTCTGCCTCGTATCCCAGGACAACTATTACAAGTCTCGCGAACACCAGACCATGGACCTGAACGGCGTGGTGAATTTTGACCTCCCTTCCTGCATCGATGACGAGGCCTATGCCCAGGACATCCTGAGGCTAAGCAAGGGCGAGACCGTTTACCGCACCGAATACACCTTCAACAACCCGAACGTGGTGCCGAAGCAGCTGGAGTTTAAACCGGCTCCGATTGTGGTGGTAGAAGGTATCTTCGTGTTTTACTTCGAGGAAATCGCCCGCCTGCTGGACCTGAAGATATACATCGATGCAAAGGAGTATATCAAATTACAGCGCCGCATCATTCGCGACCAGGTTGAGCGCGGTTACGACCTGGACGATGTGCTGTACCGGTATACCAACCACGTAGCGCCTACTTACGAGAAATACATCAAGCCCTATAAAAACGACGCCGACATCATCATCCCTAACAACAACAACTTTGAGAAGGGGCTGGAGGTGCTGACCACATTCCTAAACGCTAAGATAAAAGCATGAGGCACAAGTTTGCAGTAATCGGATTGGGCATTTTTGGCAGGTCCATTGCCACCACGCTGGCTGAGCGCGGCGCTGAAGTTATTGCCATCGACTCGAACGAAGACCATGCCGAGTCGATAAAAGATGAGGTAGCTTACGCTGTGGCCCTGGATGCCACTGACCTACGCGCCTTGGAGGCGCAGAACATCCAGGACATGGACGCCGTGATCGTGGCCATCGGCGAAGATTTTGAAGCTTTGCTGATCACGACGGCCAACCTGCAGGAACTGAACGTGAAGCGCGTGATCACACGGGCTTCAAACAAACAGCAGCGCCGCATCCTGGAAAAGATGGGTGTGCAGGAAATCCTTTCGCCGGAGGGTGAGGTAGGCAAAACGGTGGCCGAGCGCCTGCTGCAGCCGAGCATCCGCACGTTCCTGCCCCTGCCCGACAACTATGAGATTGTGGAGATTAATGCGCCGCGCAACATCGCCAACCGCAGCATCGCCAAGATCTCCCTCCGCGAGAAGTATAACCTGAACCTGATCACCATCAAGCGCTTCTTCGAGGAAATACTGGACGGGAAGCCAACCCAGGTAGAGCACATCATCGGTGTTCCGAAGGCCGACACGATTATTTATCCCTCAGACATTCTGATACTTATCGGGAAAAAGCATGATGTAAAGCGATTTATCGATATAAACCGCTAAGATTTTACTTTTTCTGATAAAAGGTTTTACATTTGTAGTTATACGTTGCGAATGCCACAGGTAAAAACCACATACTGCCTCCTCAAGCATCTTCTGATGTCTGTTACCCTGCTTTGGGCGCTTATGCTCAATGGCCAGGAGGTAGTGGCGTATACCTCGGCAACCCCAATTAGTAAGCAGCTTGCCTCTGCCCCTGCAGAAACCAGGACGGTTATCAAGCAAAAGGTATCGCTGGAGGCCACCACCTCTTTTGTGGCGCTTAATTTGCCACAGGCGGTAGTGCCGCTTCCGCAGCAGCCCACGTTCGCAAACCCCGCTGACCTGCTGCTACCGGCTTATACCACCATACCCCCGGGAATCGGCTTTGTAGCCCGACTGTTCCCTATCATCATTCAGCCCAACGCTCCTTAGGCGCTCCTTTTCACTGACCATCCTTGGCGTGCTTCTGGCATGCTAATCCTCTAATATCCTGCAGCTTGCGGAACGCATTCGCATGTTATTGCATTTTGGTTTTAACAACCATTACCGGATAAGAGCACAGTACATTCATATTTCACCTATACCTATTTTTTCATTTACTAAACAATGCGGAACAAAACGTTAATCATCGTTCTGACAGTGATTGTATCGGCGCTTTGCCTTTACTACCTGTCATTTTCCTTCATTGCCCGTAACGTACAGCAAGATGCAGCGGCCTATGCCACAGATGCACAAGGCAACGTGAACCGGGTAAAGGAGCAGGCTTACCTTGATTCCATCTGGAAAGAGCCTATTTTCCTGGGCATGACGTATCAGGAAGTTAAAGAAAACGAACTGGGCCTGGGCCTCGACTTAAAAGGCGGTATGCACGTAGTGCTGGAGGTTTCTCCTGTGGAGATCATCCGCTCTATGTCGGGCAACAGCAAAGACCCGAACTTCCTGAAGGCGCTGAACCGTGCCCAGGAACTGCAGAAAAACAGCCAGGAGCGCTTCACGAAGCTATTCGCAGAGGCTTACCGCGAGGTGGAGCCATCTGGCCGCCTGAGCCGCATCTTCTCGAACACAGCCAACCGTGGCAAGATCAGCTACGAGTCTACCAACGAACAGGTGATTGAAGTGATCGACACAGAAGTGGAAGACGCCATTGACCGCTCTTTCAACATCCTGCGCACGCGTATCGACCGTTTCGGTGTAACGCAGCCAAACATCCAGCGTCTGGAGGGCACAGGCCGTATCCAGATCGAGTTACCGGGCATCGACAACCCAGACCGTGTGCGTAACCTCTTGCAGGGTATGGCCAACCTGGAGTTCTGGGAAGTATGGTCGCCACAGGAATTCGGTCCTTACTTTATGCAACTGGGTCAGTACCTTGACCAGCAGCAGCAGGCAGGTAAACTGAACCTGGCGACAGACAGCAAGGCAACAACAAACGCTCAAGGCAATGCCGCCATCGTGAAAGAATCGACAGATGACGTGCTGGCACAGGCTGCTGCGGCTTCCGATTCGACTGCCACAGACTCTACTGCCGCCGCTTTGGCGGAAACCACTGTTGACTCTGCCGCTGCAGCGCAGACAGGCGTTTTGGCTACGCTTTTCACGCAGATGCCAAACGGTATCGGAGCCAACGTGCGTGACACTGCCAAGATCAACGATATCTTCAGCCGCACAGAAGTGCGCGCGATGTTCCCTCCGAACATGAAGTTCCTGTGGGGTGTGAAGCCGATTGTAGGTGACAACCGCCAGGAGTTTGTGGAGTTCTATGCTATTAAGAAAGGTCGTGGCGGCGAGGCTCCGCTTACCGGTGAGGCCGTGAACGATGCCCGTCAGGATTTTGACCAGACAGGCCGTCCTGAGATCAGCATGACCATGAACCCGACAGGCGCCAAGAACTGGGCCCGCCTGACAGGTGACAACATTGGCCGCCAGATTGCCATCGTGTTAGATAACTATGTATACTCTGCCCCTGTTGTACAGGGCGAGATTACAGGTGGTAGCTCTTCTATCTCTGGTAACTTCACCATTGAAGAAGCGCAAGACCTTGCCAACATCCTGAAAGCTGGTAAAATGCCAGCTCCTACCCGTATCGTGGAAGAAGCCGTAGTAGGTCCTTCTTTGGGCCGCGAGGCTATCAACCAGGGCCTGATCTCTACCCTGGCCGGTTTCGGTATCGTGGTACTGTTCATGATCGCCTACTATAGCCGCGGTGGTTTCATCGCTGACCTTGCCCTGCTTTTCAACGTGTTCTTTATCCTGGGTGTGCTGGCGCAGTTCCATGCGGCCCTGACGTTGCCAGGTATCGCTGGTATCGTATTGACCCTGGGTATGGCCGTGGATGCGAACGTACTGATTTTCGAGCGTATGCGGGAAGAGTCCCTGAAGGGGCTGCCGATGCGGGAGATCATCAACAAAGGGTATGAGAAGGCGTTCAGCACGATCTTGGATGCGAACGTAACAACCTTCCTCGTAGGCTTTATCCTTTACTTCTTCGGTTCTGGCCCGGTAAAAGGCTTCGCCATTACGCTGATGATCGGTATCGTGACGTCTTTCTTCACCTCCGTATTCATCTCTAGACTGTTCGTGGAAAGCACCTTTAAGAAGGGTGGCAAGCTGTCATTCTCTACTGCGCTGGCAGGCAAGATGTTCCGTAACATCAAGTTTGACGTGATGAAGTACAGAAAGCCGGCTTATGCTTTCTCACTGGCTGTATTGGTATTCGGCTTTGTGGCCATGTACATCAACGGTGGCCCTAACCTGGGTGTTGACTTTAAAGGCGGCCGCTCTTATGTAGTGGAGTTAGACAAGACAGTACCAGCATCTGATGTACGCACAGCCCTGATGGATGACTTTAACGAGGCAGGCACCGAGGTTAAAACTTACGACACGCCGAACCGTCTGAAAATCACGACAAGCTGGTTAGCCGATGACGAGAGCATTGAGGCAGATGAGAAAGTAAAGGCTGCTTTAATGGGTGGTCTGGCCGAGTATCAGAACCTGAACCCAGAGATCCTGAGCTCATCTAAAGTAGGCGCTACCATTGCCGACGACATCCAGAACACAGCCTTGATCGCGATTCTGCTGTCCTTGGTGGGTATCTTCATTTATGTGATGATCCGCTTCCGTAAGTGGCAGTTCTCATTGGGTGGCGTGGTAGCCTTGCTGCACGATGCCCTGATGATCATCGCGGTGTTCTCTATCCTGGACCTTTTCGGTATCTCTTACGAGATGGACCAGGTGTTCATCGCGGCGGTGCTGACCATCATCGGTTTCTCGATCAACGATACCGTGGTAATCTTCGACCGTGTGCGTGAGTACCTGAATGACAACCCGCGCTCGAACGTTCGCGAGGTAGTGAACCCAGCCCTGATCAGCACGTTTAGCCGTACCATCATCACTTCCCTGACATTGTTCCTGGTAGTAGTGATCCTGTTCATCTTCGGTGGTGAGGTGCTGCGCGGCTTCTCATTGGCTATGATCATCGGTGTGCTTTTCGGTACGTACTCTTCCCTGTTCATCGCTACGCCAATTGTAGTGGATACCATGAAAGACGACAAGAAAGTTACGACTCCTGTAGCACAGCCGGTTCGCTAAACCGTTAGTTAATTTAAACAGCAGAAGGGCCCGGAGCATTGCTTCGGGCCCTTCTGTTTTTATACCTGCAGGTAGCTATACATGTAGGGGTAAAGCCATACCTCCTGCTCAACCTGAATTAGCTATTGAGGCTGTACTGTATGCTTTTAAGTCTCACGCACCTGATCTGAGGGTACCATCCATAAAAAAAGCCAGCCCTTGACCGGGGCTGGCTTTTGAATATTCCGTATTGGTGAAGACTACACAGTTACACCGTCCGCCACAACTTCTGTTACCTGCGGCACCATACGCTTCAGCAGGTTCTCGATGCCGGCCTTCAGCGTTACGGTAGCAGACGGGCAGCCGCTGCAAGAACCTTGCAGGAACACAGTCACCACGCCATCATGGTAAGACTTGAAAGTGATGTTACCGCCATCCTGCTCTACAGCCGGGCGTACGTAATTCTCCAGTAGGTCTATTACCTTCTTAGAGATTTCCGCATCTTCAGCGGACGTTTCGCCATCAGGGGCAGCCGTTTCCGGCTTGGCAACTGAGAAGCCTTCTCTGAAAGCCGGTCCGCCAGACTCAACATATGATTTCAGGAACGTGCGCAGCTCCGGGATCAGTTTTACCCACTCCAAATCAGCGTTCTTGGTAACCGTAACAAAGTTGCTGGCAATGAACACACGGCCTACATAGTCAAAGTTAAAAAGCTCCTGCGCCAACGGCGAGTCAAGGGCACTTTCTAAGTTCGGATAGTCCACGCTCTGGCCTTCCGGCAACAGCTGCACGTTCATCACGAACTTCATTGATTCTGGGTTGGGGTTAGCTTCCGCGTAAACAGAAACTACTTTTTCTTTATTTTCTAGCATGAGATTCCTTGTTTTAGATTAAAACCAGTGGTTATATCTGAAAGTTTCCAAAATTAGTTAATATTTCCGAGAAGCAAAGAATGCAGGTACCTGCATATTGATGTTACTACATGGCAACCTGCCTAGCTTGCAGTTAAAATAGCATTTTACCACAGAAAACGTATCTTTGCGCTGCAAGCAAATTTGAACTGACGTAACACCGCACAATTCCAAACATGCTAACTAACTTTATCCTGCTGGCTCAAGCCCAGCATGCGCTTCCGGCCTTTCTGATTATACCATTTCTCCTGTTGATCGGAATGATCGCTGCCGGTCCCATTTTCTTCGGACATTTCTGGGAGCACAATTACAAAACCGTAGCCGTTACACTTGGCCTGACCGTATTGGCCTATTACCTGTTCGTGCTGCAAGACTATCACATGCCTGCCCATACCTTGGCAGAGTATGCTTCTTTCGCCATCCTACTCAGCTCCCTGTACATTGCAGCGGGGGGTATATACATCAACATCAATGCCAATGCCACCCCCTGGATGAACGTGGTCCTGATGGCCGTAGGAGCCGTGCTGGCGAATTTTGTAGGTACCACAGGGGCATCGTTGCTGCTGATCCGGCCGTTCATACGCCTGAACATCCACCGTATCAAGCCATACCAGATTATCTTCTTCATCTTTATCGTGAGTAATGCTGGTGGCTTGCTTACCCCGCTCGGCGACCCTCCCCTGTTCATTGGCTTCCTGAAAGGCGTGCCTTTCTTCTGGACGCTGCAGCACCTATTCATGCCGTGGGTAGTCGCGATTCTTATCCTCTGCCTGATCTTTTATATACTGGATAGCCGCAACAAAGAGCGTTACACGCCTAGCCCGGAAGTGGTGGCCCGCAACGAAGAGAAGACAGAGTTCTATGTGAGCGGCAAGCGTAACCTGTTCTGGCTGGCAATCATCATCGGGGCTATTTTCCTGGACCCTAACGTAGTGGAAGGCCTCCCATATATCTCATACGATGGCAGCAAGTTCTCTTTCCTGCGCGAGATAATCCAACTGTCAGCGGCTTTCTTGTGCTACCGCTTCTCCAGCAAAACAGCCTTAGCAGGTAATAAATTTAACTTTCACCCGATTCTGGAGGTGGTATTCCTGTTCTTCGGCATCTTTTTTACCATGATGCCGGCGCTGCAGCTTTCGGCGGCTATTGCCTCGTCTCCACAGTTCTCGCAGTACATCACCCCTAACTTCCTGTACTGGGCGACTGGCTCACTTTCCGGCTTCCTGGACAACGCACCAACTTATGCCAACTTCTTGTCGCTAGCGATGGCCAAGTACGACATGGCGCAGAACAGCGTAGTAGAGGTAAGGCAATTCGCTACTGGCACAGGCGCCGATCCGGCTACGCTGGTGCTATTAGAAGCCATTTCGCTATCCGCTGTGCTGTTCGGTGCCTTTACCTACATCGGTAACGGCCCTAACTTTATGGTGAAAGCTATCGCGGAAAGCGCGGGCATTAAAATGCCGACTTTCTTCGCTTACATCGTGCGCTTCTCTATCCCGTTCCTGTTGCCAGCCCTGCTGCTGATCTGGTTCCTGGTAGTGCACCTGCGTTTGTTCTAACAGACAGATTGTTATATAAAACAGAACGGCCAGGCTTCTTAAAGCCTGGCCGTTCTGTTTTATATAACAATTTTTTTTTTTTGCTTACAGCTTGCTTGCCTGCTGGCGCATCATGAAGTCTGCCAGCACCAGGGCGGCCATGGCATCTACGATCGGCACAGCGCGTGGCAGTACACAAGGGTCGTGGCGGCCTTTGCCTTTCAGGGTAATGTCCTCGCCGGCGTCGTTAATGGTTTGCTGCTCCTGCAGGATAGTGGCCACAGGCTTGAAGGCTACGTTAAAGTAAATGTCTTGCCCATTGCTAATGCCGCCCTGAATACCGCCTGAGTAGTTGGTACGGGTGCGGATGTTACCCTCCTCATCAGTGTAAAACTCATCGTTATGCTCAGAGCCGCGCATCCGCACGCCTTCAAAGCCGCTGCCATACTCAAAGCCCTTCACCGCATTGATGCTCAGCATGGCCTTTCCGAGTTCTGCATGCAGCTTGTCGAACACCGGCTCGCCTAAGCCTGCCGGCACTCCCTGCACCACGCAGCTCACCACACCGCCAATCGTATCGAGGCTATCCCGGGCATCTTCAATCAAGCCTATCATACGGGCGGCAGTACCGCCGTCCGGGCAACGCACAATGTTAGCGTCAATCTGGCTCAAGTCCAGCTCGTTATAGGGCTTGTTCAGCTTGATCTTGCCAACCTGCGACACATAGGACTTGATAGTGATCCCGTACTTAGCCAGCATTTTGGCTGCCAGGGCCCCTGCTGCCACCCGTGCCACCGTTTCGCGGGCCGAGCTGCGGCCGCCGCCCCGATAGTCGCGGGTGCCGTATTTGGCGGTATAGGTATAATCCGCGTGCGAGGGACGGAACGCGTGCTGAATGTGGCTGTAATCGTGGCTGTGCTGGTCTTTATTGTTTACAACCATGGCAATGGGCGTGCCCTGGGTTTTATCTTCAAACACACCCGACAGGATGGTTACTTTGTCCTCCTCCTGCCGGGGCGTCGTGATTTTGGACTGTCCCGGGCGGCGGCGATCCAATGCATGCTGAATCTCGGCGACGTCTATTGCTACCCCTGCCGGACAGCCATCTACAATCACGCCTACGGCCGCCCCATGCGACTCCCCAAAAGTTGTAATCCGGAAAAGCTTTCCGTATGTATTGCTCATATGTTATTTCTTTATGAAAACGAACGCCGCCACAGCCAACAGCACCAGCACAATGATATTAGTGCTTCGCTTGATGCCGTCCAGAAAATGCAGGCTGACCAGCGTGTTGTCTTCGTTTTCGATGATATTATAAAAAGAACCCAAATCTTTAGAAAGCACAAGGCCACTCGCCTCGTGTTGCCCGGTTACCTGCACATATAGTGCAGGGCGCAGCGTATCGTAAGCGGCTGTCTTAGGGTTAAAGTAAATCCACTGCAGTGCCTCGCTCATACTATAGCGGCCCGGCTCGCGGGGCAGCACCGCATAGGCAAACGACTTAGCGCCCACTATTCTGCCCGAGCGCTTGGTAATATCCTGGCGCACATCTGGAGGGTAAAACTCCAGGCCTGGCGGTGCTTCAGGCACAGGGGGCGTAATGGCCGCCAGGTTGCCCTCCCCTTCTAACTCGAAAAGATAAGTAAAACTCTTATTCACAGCCACTTTTTTCTTTGATACCCGCTCATTTAACCGGTAATTCCCAACCGGCACCACATCCCGGAGCGGGTGCGGCGGCAGTTCCTTTACCGTTACCACGCGCTCCCTGGAGTAAAATGTTTTATACCCCTCCTGCCGGTCTTGCGCCAATAGGCTGGGGTTTTTAGCCACTTTGTATTTGATCATCTGCAGTTTGAGCTGCGGAAAACGCAGCGGTTCCAGATTGAGCGGGAAAAGCACGGACTCATACAGTTTAAAACGCAGGTATGGCTCGTCTTGCACTGTTACGTTCTCAGGTGTGATCTCCGTGTAATCAAATGCTTCCTCCCAGGTGTGTGGCTGCTTCAGCTCACGCAGTAGACCAATAATCTGGTTATTAAAGTCGTAAAAGTCGAGCAGGGGCTGGTCGGCCTCTGCCAGGTAAAAATAGAGCACTACGTTAACGCCCTCGCCCACAAACACCTCACTTTTGTTGGTATAAACTGTCAGGAAGGCGTTGTCTTCCTTGTCCACAAACTCCTGCGTCTCTTCACCCGCCAGCTCATTCTCGTCAGTAGTGATAAGGTTGGGTTGGTTAGGGCTTTGGGCAACACTGGCCTGCGGGGGCACCACCTCTATCTCCATCCCCGGCGATTGCACTGTTTGTCCGTTCACCTTCATCGAGAAAGGCCGAAGCGTAAACTCGCCTTCCTCAAGCGGAGCGTAGTTTTGTGTGATGGTGAGAATGGTGGTGGTATTGCCCCCCGTGATAATAGTTTTGGTGGAGGAATACTTATTGCTCTTTTTGAAACCCTCTATCTCGGGAAATGGGGTATAATCTTTCAGCTGCTGGTTTTGCAGCTTGATCGATACGGTATAGTACTGGTTAAGCGGCACTGGCCCCTTGCGCAACTCTAGGCTTATCTGCTGCGCCCATGCAGGTACCGCTACAGCAAAGCATATAAACAGGAGGAGTAAAAACCGCATAATTACTTGTCGCTAAATGCAAAGGGTGCGCTTTGTGCAAAAACAAATATAAGAAATAAAATAGCCTTTGCCGACCTCACGGCTCAACCCCCGGCGCATACTGCGCGCTTCTGGCCACAGTATATCCAAATCAGTACAATTTAACGCATCGAAAAAGGCCTTACCCGACTATATTATTACCTGTAGCAACATTTATTTTTCAGGCGCATGACCTTTTCTGATATCAATCTGCTGCCTGTAAAAACACACGCCATCAGCTAAAAACACGCTATATATAAAATATAAGTTTTAATAGTAAATGGAAATCGCTGCTCTGATTGAGCCTTAAATAATTTTTTTTGAGTAGACCGGTAAATCCAAGTTTCAGCCTGCACCGTACTTCAAATACAATTTAACAGGTAACGGCACCTTGGATGATTTTCGCTGAGGGAAAGCCAACCTTGAAGCTTATAACTATCTAAAAAGTAAAATTATGACTAAACCGACCAAGCCTGAAGAGAAAGAAGGAGGGCTAATGAAATCCTTCACTAATCCCATGCAGCGCCGTACGTTCTTCCGATATGCTGGTGCTACTGCAGCCGCAACCACACTTATCCTGACTACTTCTTGCGATGATGACGATGACATCACACCGCCATCCAACGAAGAAGTGGACCTTGGCTCCGAAGATGTTGGTATCCTGAATTATGCTTATGCCCTGGAGCAGTTAGAAGCTGCGTTTTATACCGCAGTGGTAGCCAACTCGGCATCTGTACTGTCTTCCAGTGAAATGACCATCATGCAAGACCTGAAAGCACACGAAATAGCGCACCGCGAACTGTTCAAGACGGCACTCGGAAGCAACGCCATCCCTAGCCTTGAGGTAGATTTCAGCTCCATTAACTTCAACAGCAAGACCAGCGTGCTTGAGACAGCCAAAACGTTTGAAGATTTGGGCGTAGCAGCTTACAACGGCGCTGGTAAATTATTATCAGACACTGGCGTGGGTTTAGATTACCTGTTACTTGCGGGTAAGATTGTTTCGGTGGAGGCACGCCATGCTGCAGCTATTCATGATATGATCAGCAATAATGCCAGAGCATATGGCAAAGCGCTAATAGACAGTAATGGCCTGGATAGAGCCATGTCGCCTACTGAAGTGTTAACCGCAGCATCTGGCTTTATCGCAACAAAAATCAATTTCAGCAACCTTCCCAAATAAGAAATAAGACATGAATATATTTAAGATTATAAAAGATATAGAGAAAGTTGACAGCGAAGTGTATGATCGGCTTTCATCCCGACGTCAGGCTTTCAGCAGCTTCGGAAGCTTTGGTAAGAAAGTAGCACTCTCAGCTGTGCCGATTGCCATGGGTACCATGTTCAAGAAAGCCTACGGACAGTCTACTACCGGCATTGTGGATGTGCTAAATTATGCTTTGACACTAGAGTACCTGGAGTCGGAGTTTTATCAGCAGGGTTTGGATGCTAACGGCGCCATTGCAGCCGAGAACAGAGCCTTCTTTACCGATGTGCGCGACCATGAAGTGGCACACGTAAACCTGCTAAAAGGTGTGATTGAAAGCCTTAATGCAACGCCAGTGAGCAAGCCTACCTTCGACTTCTCTGCAGGTGGCGCCTTCCCTACCTGGAACTCAGACCCGGCAACTTTCCTGACGCTTGCCCAGGCTTTTGAGGATACAGGTGTAAGAGCCTATAAAGGACAAGCCGCTAATTTGGTAAGCAATAACAATGTTCTGACAGCAGCCTTGCAGATTCACGCCGTTGAAGCACGCCATGCAGCCATCGTGCGCAGAATCAGAGGCCTGAAAGGCTGGATTACAGGCGGGCCAGAAGGGCAGCAGGTTCCGACAGCAGCGGCAGGAGTTTATGAGGGAGAAAACCAGACGACACAGGCAGGTGTGGATGTACCGGCTATATCCAGCATCTCAGCGGCTAATGTATCGGAGGCCTTTGATGAGCCGCTTTCTATGAGCCAGGTACTTAATATTGCTTCGCTCTTTATCGCTTAGCACCAAGTATCAACATTCCTGATGATCCCTTCCTGAAAGCAGCTTTTAAGCCGCTTTCAGGAAGGGATTTTTTTGTGATAAATAAGCACAAAGACAATAGCTCTGATGAAGTAATACTTAGCCTGAATTGATTAGGCAATTATCAATCAGGCACTTACAGACATATAAAAAGGCTAATATTATCGCTAACCGCTTACTTTACAATAGGTTACAATACAGTATCGTAAATATCCAAAAAAAACTTGTAAGTGACTACTTACTTCAATAACTTTGTGACGTATATGTGATATACCATTAACCTTTAAACCTGTATCATAAAAAGATGCTAGAGTACATTAAGACAATTTTATTGAAAGTAAGCTTCGATAAAATGCTGTTTGAGAAAGAGTTACGTAAAGCCTTCAAAGTATTGGCTTCAGAAGAATTAAAACTACTAAAACAATGGTGCTACGACCAGTTTTCTGGCGTATACCTTGCCATCCTTAACAAAGTGTTTTTAAGAGCACGAGCATAGAACAATCGGTTACGCTGGCTTCCGCTCCACAAATTGGATATTGCGCACCAAGCCAGCGTAACCGGTTCTTTTTACAGCAGACTTTTTAAACAGCTGCGAAAACACCTCTTGTGTGAGTTCCCGCCAATCGTTCGGTTTCATATCCAGTAGATGCGGATGAGGCGCAAAGGCAGGCTCGCGGTGAGGTTTGCTGAACCGGTTCCAAGGGCACACGTCCTGGCATATGTCGCAACCAAACACCCAGTTCCCGAATTTCCCTTCCATCTCCTGCGGCAACTGGTCTTTCAATTCTATTGTGAAATAAGAAATACATTTGCTGCCATCCACCACGTATGGCGCTGTAATGGCATTTGTCGGGCAGGCATCCAAACAACGGGTACACGAACCGCAATAATCCTTTATAGGGCCATCCGGTTCCAGTTCCAGGTCAATGATTAACTCAGCGATGAAGTAGAAACTACCTACTTGCGGCGTGATCAGGTTACTGTTTTTGCCTATCCAGCCCAAACCACTTTTCTTGGCCCAAGCCTTGTCGAGCACCGGGGCAGAATCCACGAAACAGCGCCCACCTACCTCTCCTATTTCCTCGTTGATATGGTGAAGCAGTTCCTTCAGCTTGTCTTTAATTACAAAGTGGTAATCCGTGCCGTAGGCGTATTTCGAGATTTTATACGTTCCCTCTTCCGGCTGTGTCTCCTCTGGAAAGTAGTTGAGCAGTAGCGACACGACCGACTTTGCCCCGTCCACTAGCAGGCGCGGGTCCAGGCGCTTGTCAAAGTGGTTCTCCATGTAATGCATCTGCCCGTGCATATTCTGGTTTAGCCAGCGTTCCAGGCGCGGGGCCTCCTCCTCCAGAAAATCTGCTTTCGAGACGCCGCAATACATGAAACCCAGGTCTTTGGCTTTTTGCTTAATCAGGAATGTATACTTCTCTTTGTTCAATGCTGTACTCAATGCCGTTGTTTATACTATAACAGAAACAAAAGTAAGTCAAAATAAATCCAGGCGCAGGTTCTAATGGTTTTATGTGATGCCGAACCAGGCAAAAGCACTTCTCCTGAAAGCTATAGCACTTAAAGCAAAAGCCCATAGTCCATAAAGAACAGGCGTATCTTAAAACTGAAAAGCATTTAAAAGGCAAACTCACTTAAGTGATAGATTCGGACACTTGCGACAGATAGGTTTGTCATAATGCCTCTATCATAAAACAAGAGAGCAGGCGGTTAGGCCTGCTCTCTTGTAAACGTCATCACAAACAATTATTGACTCCCAGTCTGGTCGAAAAGGCTGCCGGGTGAAACCTGCTGCGGTGGCACTTTGCCTAAGTGCCTGTAAGCTGCTTCCGTTGCCTCGCGGCCGCGGGCTGTGCGCTTTATATACCCCTCCTGTATCAGGAAAGGCTCGTATACTTCCTCTATCGTTTCTGCTTCCTCACCGCAGGCAGTTGCAATGGTGGACAGGCCTACCGGTCCGCCTTTATACTTGTCGATGATGGTCAGCAGGATACGCTTGTCCATATCGTCGAGGCCGTTATGGTCTACATCCAAGGCATGCAGGGCAAACTTGGCAATATCTACCGTGATGGTGCCGTCTCCCTTTACCTGGGCAAAATCGCGGGTGCGGCGCAGCAGGTTGTTGGCGATACGGGGTGTACCCCGGCTACGGCGGGCAATCTCAAAAGCAGCATCCGCGTGAATAGGCGCTCCTAACAGCATAGAAGATCGCTTTACAATAGAGGTTAGCAATTCAGAATCATAGTACTCCAGGCGGCTGTTGATGCTAAAGCGTGCCCGCAAGGGTGCTGTCAGCAAACCAGAGCGCGTAGTTGCCCCAATCAACGTGAACGGGTTCAGGCTGATTTGCACAGAACGCGCATTCGGCCCTGAATCCAGCATGATGTCGATCTTGTAATCCTCCATGGCCGAGTACAGGTACTCTTCCACAATTGGGTTAAGACGGTGGATCTCATCAATGAATAACACATCGTTGGGCTCCAAATTCGTTAACAAACCTGCCAGGTCGCTCGGTTTATCCAATACCGGCCCGGAGGTCATTTTTATACCGGCATCCAGTTCCGCGGCAATAATATGCGACAGCGTGGTTTTACCCAATCCCGGAGGGCCATGCAACAGCACGTGGTCCAGTGCCTCGCCTCTGCGCCGGGCTGCCAGCACAAAAATCTTCAGGTTCTCTACCACCTTCGCCTGACCTGTGAAGTCACTAAAGCTTAGGGGGCGAAGTGCCTTGTCTATATCACGTTCCGCTGGCGTAAGGTGCTCCTTTTCGCCAGTGAGATAATCTTCTCTCATAACATTAAACCTTCTTCAAAAAAACGAGCTTCCGCTGCTCCTAAAGGTAACAGTTTCGGCTTTTGTTTCGCTCCATATCTACCCACGAAGTTAACGAATTTTGCTAATTATTTTACACAAATCACCATTAAATCTAATATAATTAGCAACCCCTGGCAATGACTTTTAGAACCCCTGCGGAAGGCACAGCTCCTGTAAGCGGCTGTGGGGAACATAAAAAAGGCAGCTACTCGCGCAGCTGCCTCTCTAAGTTTTTACGCCACCTAATTAAAAAGCAACGCATCACGGTCAACTATTACTTAAACGCCTGTATGCCTGTAATGTCCGCACCTGTGATAAGCAGGTGGATGTCGTGGGTGCCCTCGTAGGTGATGACAGACTCCAGATTCATCATGTGGCGCATGATCGGGTACTCGCCCGTGATGCCCATACCCCCATGGATCTGGCGTGCCTCGCGCGCGATGTGCAGGGCCATGTCCACGTTGTTGCGTTTCGCCATCGAGATTTGCTGCGTAGTGGCCTTGCCTTCGTTCATCAGGGTGCCGAGCCGCCAGGTCAACAACTGCGCTTTCGTAATTTCTGTCAGCATCTCGGCCAGCTTCTTTTGGGTGAGCTGAAAGCCGCCAATGGGTTTGTCGAACTGGACGCGCTCCAGGCTATACTTTAAAGCTGACTCGTAGCAGTCGATGGCGGCACCGACCACACCCCAGGAAATGCCATAACGGGCAGAGTCGAGGCAGCCTAGCGGGCCTTTCAAGCCATCAATGTTTGGCAGCAGGTTCTCCTTTGGCACTTTCACGTTGTCAAACACCAGTTCGCCGGTGCAGCTGGCCCGCAGGCTCCACTTGTTGTGTATCTCAGGTGTGGTAAATCCTTCCATCCCACGCTCTACGATCAACCCTTTGATACGGCCTTCCTCATTCTTAGCCCATACCACCGCCACCTGGCATTCCGGGGAGTTGGAGATCCACATTTTGGCGCCGTTCAGCAGGTAGTGGTCGCCCATGTCCTTGATGTTGGTCACCATGCCGCCTGGGTTCGAGCCGAAGTCAGGCTCTGTCAGTCCGAAGCAGCCCAGCCACTCGCCACTGGCTAATTTGGGCAGGTATTTCTTGCGCTGCTCCTCCGAGCCATACTTATAGATAGGGTACATAACCAGTGAGCCTTGCACCGATGCTGTAGAGCGCATGCCTGAGTCGCCGCGCTCGATTTCCTGCATGATGATACCATAACTGATATAATCCAGGCCGCCGCCGCCATACTCCGTCGGGATGGTCGGGCCGAATGCGCCTACCTCACCAAACTTTTTCACAATCTCTGAGGGGAAGTGCGCCTCTTGCGCCCATTGCTCGATGTTTGGCGAGATTTCCCGCTTCACGAAATCGCGCATCGTCTGCCGGATCAGCAGGTGCTCCTCGGTCAGCAGCTCATCAATGTTAAAGTAGTCAGGGGCTCCGGTGGATTCGTAGGTCATCGTTTTATGCTTGTGTGTTAGTAGTAGTAGTTAGAGTAGTTTATACGTGCCGCACGGCAGTGTTTCAGTTCTATTAAAGCAATTTAGCAAATTCGCCGGCAATCCATAAAAAAAGCCCCACCGGTTGATGGGGCTTTGATCATCTGTCAGCTGACAGCTTACTTAGAACTTCAGGCCAACAGACAACAGGTAGTTGCGTGTTGCCTGCGGATAGTAAAAGTTCTCGGTGATTTGCTCGCCGTAGATGTAGCTGAAAGTATAGCCGTTGGCCGCATACTGCTCGTTGAACACGTTGTTCAATAGTAGCCCCAGTTCCAGTTCTTTCAGCAGGTTTTTGAAGCCCAGGTTATAGCGGAAGCGTAGGTCGCCTACCTGGTAGGCAGGGATAATGCGGCTTTCATTCTCGGTGTTATCAAGGTATTGCTTGCTCACGGTCTTGTAGATAAAGGCCGCTTTCAACCCTTTCAGCAGCTGCACCTCCAGTTGGTTGGTCGTTACCCAGTCCGGGGAGAAGGCGATTCTGGTATCAGCATAGCGGTTGAGCACTTGGTCACCATTTCCATAATCGTCGATGTATTCATTCAACGCGCCAATTCTGCTGTTGCTGTAGGCCAGGTTAGCGTTCAGGGTAGCAAAATCACCCAACTGCAATGCTCCGGCAAGTTCTATCCCCTGGCGGTAGCTGTTGTCGATGTTCGTACGGGTATACGCGCCCACGTCGTTGATCTGGCCGGTCAGCACCAGTTGGTTTGTGTAGTCCATCAGGTACAGGTTCGCCTCTACGTTCGCCGTCAGGGGCATACCTGCCATCTGTGCCGGCCCAAACTGACCGCGGTAACCGGCCTCTACGTTGTGCAACGTCTCGTGCTTCGGGCGGCTACTGGGGGTAGACTCCGTGAAGTCGTCGCGCACCGGCTCGCGGTTACCCACGGCGTAAGAGGCGTACAGCTGGTGTGTTGGCTGCAGGCTGTAGGTTATACCTGCCTTCGGGTTCCAGAAGGTATAAGCTGCCTCCTGCGTAATGTTATCGCCATCATTGTCAAAGCCCAAGAACTCATAGCCCACCTTCCGAAGCTGCAAATCGCCGAACACGCTTAGCTTGTCCGTGAGGCTATAGGTTGCCTTGGCGAAGATGTTGAAGTCGGTCTTGTCGGCGTCGTTGTCATAATAGCGGTCGCGGATGTCGGAGTCAGAGGCATAGCGTGCCCAGATGATCTCCCCGAAATGACTGCCCGTATAGCGGTTCCAGGCACCACCCAACGTGGCATTCAGGCGGCTGCCCGGTGCATACTGCAAGGCATAAGTGGCCCCGTAAAAATCGTTATCGAGCCAGCGGCGTCGGATCAAATCTGTGCTTGACACCGTTTCATCGCCGATCACTACGTCAGCCAGGCCGTAGTCCGCCAGGTCATCATCCGCCCGGAATTGCTCGTAATAGCCACGGCCATAGGTATAGTGCAACGCACCTGAAAAGCTCAGTCCCGGCATAAAGTCGTGCGCCAGGTGCAACTGGTAGTGGTCCTGCTGGTAATTATCGGTTTCGTTATCGTAGGTATAATAGTTGTAGCGGCGACCGGAAGACAGCAGGTTCTCTTTGTCGGCCCCATCAATGTAATTCCGGTCGATGTAGGCTTGCAGATCGGCCGCATTGCCGTATACCAGCGCTTCAGGGGTGCCATACCATGCCTGGTAGGTCTGCTCTTTGCCCGAGAAAGTGATGAACTTCACGGAAGTTTTATCGCCATAGTACCCTCCCGAGAAATAGAAGGACTTCAGGTCTGAGGAAGCCCGGTCCACGTAGCCATCGGAGGTAATGCGCGACAAGCGACCATCAAAGGCAAATTTCCCGTTGAGCAGGCCCGTGCCGAAGCGCACGTTGTTGCGCCAAGTGTCAAAAGAGCCGTAGGTATGATCGGTTTCGGCATAAGCCTCACGGCGCACCTGCTCCGTCTGGATGTTGAGGCTCGCCCCAAAGGCACCCGCCCCGTTGGTAGAAGTACCTACCCCACGCTGCACCTGTATGTCCTGCACCGAAGAGGCAAAGTCCGGCATATTCACAAAGAACACGCCATGGCTCTCCGAATCGTTGATCGGGATGCCGTTTACCGTTACGTTAATGCGGGTAATATCAGAGCCCCGTATCCGGATACCGGTATAGCCCACGCCTGCGCCGGCATCGGAGTTTACGACCACCGACGGCACCTGCTCGAGCAGGTAAGGCAGGTCCTGCCCGAAATTGCGGGACTCGATTTCCTCCTGGCTAACGTTGGTGAAAGTGGTACCGGTACGCTCGTCGGCACGGGTGGCCTGCACCACCACCTCACTGGTTTGAAGCGCCTGTTGCTGCAGCGCCACCGTTACCGGGTTTTGCTGTGGCAGGGCCACTTTTATGCGTTTCTGCTCATACCCCAGGTAGCTAATTTTAAGGCTATACGTGCCTGCGGGTAAGCTCTGAAAGGCAAACTCTCCGTTCGCGGCTGCGGCAACACCTGTGCCTGTGCGCTCCAACACAACGGTGGCCCCGGCCAGTGCCTCGCCTTTGGCCGCACTGGTTACGCGCCCGCTCAGCTGGTACTGGGCTACTAGCTGCAAAGGCAGCAAAAAGGCAGCGATTGCAGTAAATAACTTAAACATGGTAATGGAATAAAAATTGGTGAAACAGACAGGAAGCCAGGGGTTAGCCGCCTGTATTTAATGTTTACCGTTATTCCCTTCGCCGGCATTACCCGGATCAGGTTCAATGGGTATAATCTCAGCCCGTAGTATTCAGGCACCCCTTAACTGCCACAAAGGTACGAGCCTTTTTTTGCTTAACAAAGAAACTGCCGGCAAGCGCTGTTATACGTTAAGCCTTAAGGGCCCTCCACCTACTCAAAATTTGCATTTACAGATAACCCCTAAGGCCAAAAGTACGTTGTAAAAAAATAGGAAGACGGCTTAAGCCCCTGCTATTCAGGGTGGCAAAATTGCCTCCGCAGACACCGACAAAATTGCATTTAACTTATATCGCGATGATGATCAGCATTATATATACAGTAGCCCTGCTAACCATACTGGCCTACTATGCTTTCGCCCCACGCAAGAGATTTAACCGACCACCCTCTACCGATAACGACGATGACGGAGGAGAGCCGCTAGGAGATGATTTACCGGATCTGGATCTTCCGCCTGGCATCTCACTGCCGATTAATGATTTTGAGCCAAAGTATGATTTCAGGAACATTACAGTGCCAAAGTTCCCGGAGCCATCCCTGCATTGATTTACTAGCAGTATACCTGCAAAAACAGCAGCGGCCCCCTGGTATGGATCCATACCAGGGGGCCGCTGCTGTTTTTGGCGAACCTGTTTACTTAGTACACCGCAATCGAGAAGGTGCGATCAAACACCTGCCCTGGGCTAAGTTCGTTTATACCTTCCTTGTCCTTCAATTCATCAGACGTACCGACACTGCTGGCAAGGCCACACCAAGGCTCTATGCACACAAAAGGCGACGGGCCTGGTTTAGACCAAATGCCCAGGTATGGAAAGCCTTCGTAACTGATCTCCAGTTTGCGCGGGTTGGTATGGCTAGCCAGCGTTACCTTCTCAGAATTCAGGCGCTTTAGCACAATGGCATCATGGTCGAAGTAGTGGTGCTGCAGGGACAGGGTATCACTATTTTCCAGCACCCGCTCCGTTTCGCCATTCAGCAACCCCTGCTCGTTTAGCAGGTATCGGCTTGTGGTCTCTTGTTTCTCAAACACCAAATAATAGTCTTCGTAACGCTCGTTGGGGTATAGCGGCACGTTGAAGCCGGGGTGTGCACCAACCGAGAAATACATCCTATCGTGATCGGTATTAGTCACCTGGTATGTGATTTCCAATTTGTTAGCAAGCAGCCGGTAGGCGATCAGAAACCTGAACTTGAAAGGGTATTGCGCCAGCGACTCCTCCGACTCTGTGAGCTCAAACACCAGCTTCTCGCGGTGTTCGTCCACTAGCTTAAACTCCTGCCGACGGGCAAAGCCATGCCGCAGCATTTTATACCTCTTGCCGTCATGGGTGTACTGCTGCTCCGGCAATTCACCTACAATCGGGAAAAGGTTTGGCGCGTGGCCCGTCCAGATGGAAGGGTCAGCTTGCCAGATCAGCTCCAGCTCCTCATCCTTCTTCACGAAGTGTTGAAGCTCAGCTCCCAGGCTTTCCACGCCCACTTTATACTGATCGTTTTCTAAGAAATGTAGCATTGGTTTATTTTTCAGATGATTGATGAGTTTGGAGCAGAGCAGCCACATGCTGTTGGGCCAGGCGAAAACGCTCCTCCTGCTGCCCGTGTATCTCAACAAATGGCACCGACAGCGCCTCCAGTTCCCGCTTATACCAGTCATAAAAGAACTGGCGCAAATACGGATGCTCCCGCTGCGGGTCCGGCTCCCAGGGCAAATCAACGCCCATCAACAGGCAAAGGTTGTAGTTCTGCTGCTTTAGTTTGTCTACGATCCAGGCAGGGCAATGGCCAAACGCATGCTCGCTCCAGATCTTGAGCACCAGCAGGTCGGTATCCGAAAAAAGGATGCCCCTTGCCTGTTGCTGCTTTTCCTGCTCCAGCGCCAGTTGGCCCCGCGCAATGGCTTCAATATCCATGAGGGTATACGGCCTGCCCAAGTTACCCACATAGGCGCGGGCAAACTCCGGCACCCACACGGTTTGGTGGTGGCGGGCCAGTTGTTCGGCCAACGTAGATTTACCCGTAGACTCCGGCCCTGTAATCGCGATTTTCAACATAGGGCAAAGGTCGTGATTTCAGCTATAGGAAACATTGAAATATTCGGGCAACAAAAAGCACGGGGTACCGGAAGCAGACCTCCGGCACCCCGTGCTCATACTAGCAGCCTCCTTGCTGCTTATTCTTTTTTGAGTAACAGTTTAACAGTCTTTCCTCCGGAATCGCTTACCATACGGGCAATGTAAAGGCCCTCAGGCAAGCCAGCTCCGTCTACCTCCACTTGGTTCAGCTCGCCCGCTTTGGCCACACCGGCTTTCAGCTGCCGCACGATGCTGCCTTTCGTGTCGTAGAGGCTGATTGAATAAGCCTCATCTTTTGCTAGCTTGAATGCAATGGTCGCCTTGTCTGAGAATGGTGTTGGATAAGCGGTCAGTTGGTTACCCTCTAAGGCTTTGAGTAGATTAGAGGTTTGACTTACGCCATTTAACTCAGCCCTTCCAAGCGGGCAATTCTGCTCATTTGCATTAGCCAGCCGGTCTTTTACAGAGGAATTGTTGGAAGCGAATGCACGTTTAACCATCCGTTTTATTGTGCGGGTACTATATTCATAGTTTATATCCCTATCCGTGCACGCATTCAGCAGGGCTGCCACCGCATGGCGAGCAAGTGCACCCCACTCACCTTTTGCGATTTTCATCTCTGGAGACAGCGCCTGAAGCAGCGTAAGACTACTAGGCAGACCTTTGTAGGTACTTCCATCTGCCACATAAATATTGAAAACCTCAAAGAATTTATCATCACGGTCGTACCCGCAGCCCCAGTTGCCAAAATGGTGCTCCTGCTTCCAGTAGCCGGGTGTGCAACCCTCCAGCGGCAGGCAAGGCCTCGTGCCGCCTAACTTAGTACTGATAATGCGATCGCCGTAGAGGTTGGTTGGGCTCAGCTGCTCTATCACGCAACCATAAACCAACTCCACCTGGAAGTAGCAATCCGGAATCTCTATTTCCAGGCAAATTCTTTCATTACCGGTCGAGTACACTGTTTGATAATCAAACAGGACTTGCTGCGACACGGTATTGATATCGAAAACGGGGCCTGGTGCTTTGTAACTCACCAGCGTGTAAGTGCCAGCGCCTGCTGGAGTCTTAAAGCATATCTTTACTTTGTCCCCCTGCTGCACGCCGTTTAAAATATTACCGATTGCTCCGTTGTAGCTCGTCCCATTTAACTTAACATACCTTAAGTCGCCCCTATTCTCAACGCACGGGTTGCCCCCGGTTGCGCTGGAAGTACCATGCAGGAAGAGGAGCAGTAAACCGGAGACAATGATGAAGCGCCATAGCGCAAAGCTTCGCTTGTGAAGCAGCATAGCTGCCTCACTTACATACATAGATGTTGTTCTCATAGATGTTGTGTTAAACTAAGTGTAAAAAAGATGATACATGGGTTTTATAGCATTTTAGCTAAGAAACATTAATATGTTCACAAGGCTGGGGTGGCAATTTGTGAGCTGAACAGCTGCACCGGAAGAGGATAGCATTTTACAAGCTTTTTATTAAGATGATACTTGAAGAGTGCAGATTAATATAATCCTATGCTATTACTAATCTTGAACCAGATCGACAGGGGCTAAGGAGTTATTTTATAAGTCTATTGCAACTAATAAAAACTTCACGAATTGAGGCAAAAACTGATTATTTATCTTTCGATTAATTAATTTTGGAATCTATAATACATTAAAAATCAGAAATGATGCTCCCTCCACGCATTTATATATACATTATATAATCCAAAAGGATTCGCAAATTTGTCAACTCTAATTTAATCCTTGCTAAACCACGGAATATTTAGGTAAACGCAAACAAGCACGATGAAATATAAATATTTAAAAATCAAATATAACTAACTACTGTTTTGAATTTTTAACCCACATGATAATATTTAAACACACTTAAAAAAAACACAAAAGATGCATTTAGATAATTATCTTAGAAAAAATGAGAGAAGAACAGATCGAGCACAAAATATCTCTCCTATCAAAGAGAAAGACAAGAAAGGAGTACCAGAAATATTTCCGGCACTCCCTAGGATTGGATTGGATTGATACCTTAAAAGGCTACTGCTTCTTAAGCAGCTTAATGGTTTTGGAGCCAGCCCCATTTACAAAACGAACCAGGTACATGCCTTCCGGAAGGTTGTTTCCGTTAACTTCGATCTTGTTCATCTCCCCTTCTTTTGCTGTGCCAGCTTTTAATTGGCGTATCAGGGTGCCTTTCAAGTCATACAGGTTTACCACGTAATCGCCTGTTTTCTCAGCAGTAAACTCAACGGTTGCCCTGTCATAGAAAGGAACAGGGTAGGCGGTCATCGTCTTGGTTTCTATCGCGCGAGTGCCTTGCAGTGACTGGACAGAGGATTGGGTTCCTAAAGCGGCTTTTGCTGCATCGCCACAAGCTCTAGCATCTGAAGTACATTCTCCAATACTGGCTACTATGCTGTAACCCGAACCAGCTTCCAAATTTTCGAAAATTGCAGTACCGCTTGTGTAGTTGATTACACGGTTTGCATAACCTACCCTACTAAGAGTATATGTAGTGCCAGCAACTGGATTAGTAATTTGTACTTTAAAGTAAATCTCGTCACATTTTGGCGCAATGTAGTCAACCTCGGGACCTACTACCTGCTCATTCACCACCAGTTGTACTTCATCACCAACGCTTTCGCAACCTGTTGTGGTATTCTTCACATAGATGGTGCCGTTGTAAGTACCCGCAGCAAGCGAACCTGTGCCGCTGATGGTGATAGAAGGCGTAGGCGGCAGGTCAGTTAAACCAATATCCGCAAGACCAGCTGTATTAGCAGCTGCGTCCCAGTCGATGCGATACTGATTGGCACCTCCGGTTATTCCATCATGGGTAAGGGAAGCACTGGGGGCACCAAAGCAAATAGCACCAATACTAGGAAATGCGATGGTTGGTTTGGCATTAACAGTCACCAGCAGAGATGCTCTTGGACCTTCGCAATTGTTAGTAGTTGAGCTCACATAGTAAGTGGTAGAACTGGCAGTAGCTGTGCTTGGAGTTGGCGCTGTAGCAGAACCTGTTCCACCTGTTGCGTCAGTATACCATTTTAAGTTAGAACCAGTGGCTGTTAGTGCGGAGGCAACATCGCCCACACAGTATACAACAGGCGCAGTTGTAGGGGCAGCGGGGCGATCATTAACTGTTATCGTCACAACACTATGCATGCTTTCGCATCCTCTGATTGACTGGGTTACATAGAAATTATGCACACCAGCCACTGCATTGTTTATTGTGGGGGTGTAGGTTGCTCCTTCGGTAGGAGTACCAGTGGGTTTACCTTCAGAATTTAAAGCAGTATACCATTTGAAAGTAGCGCCAGGCTGTCCTGTAGCTGTTAAGGAACTTATTGCGTCACCAGTGCAATAAGTAGCTCCACTTGCCGTAGGCCTGCCGACATTGATATCAAGGTTAATCTGAATAGGGTCTACAAAGTCAGTTAAGTTGGCTGATTCAGCTTGTGAAGACTTAGTCATCACAAAGGCTGAAGCAATACTACCTACACAGGGAGTAGAGGTTTCCCTATAGATTTGGGAGATATTGAATGTTACTTCGATAAAAGCATTAACAGGATAGGATGATCCTCCGAATGCGTCATATGGCACTCCGCTCAGCACACTCCCATTTGTAGACCCATAAGCTGAATTGGCTGGCAAATTAATAGGGTTCCATTTGTAAACACCCCCCACTAACTTCCATTCTTCCAGATATAAGTTAGGGTTGCTACCACCTCCGGTAAACTCTGCTGATACCTGTACATCACCGGGAGTGCGTCCCCCAGTTCCCGCAGGGGCTTCACTTAGAAACTTTCCGGTGTTTACTGGGTCCAGTGATAGTTTCGCCTGATGCAAGGCAATTGAAATAAAACTATTTCCATTCGTCGACTCCCGATCACCCGATACAGTAATCCATATATCTCCATCTGTCTGCCTGCCAATATGCATCAAGAGGTTGTTTATATCATTCTTGGCCGGACTTGGATTGCCATTGATCCAACTCATCAGATTGGGATTATCGTTTTTCTTTTGTCCCCCGGCAAAAACATTATCTCCTGAATTATATAAGTCCACTCTATGAAATGTAGCATCATCATCCAGAGGTGCTCCGCTAGCATTTAGGACCGCTTCTCCTGTTCCTGCTGCGGTAGGGTTTGGAAGCCAGTCTCCAGTACTTGAGGAAAAGGGTGCCGTTATGGGCGTTCTAGCTCTTAGATCTCCATCGATAGCAAAACCGTTTTGGGGAATAACAACTGGAGCAATTCCTTTCTGAACTGCCTGCCCGCTGGCCGTATTGCAAAAAGCAAGTAAAATAGTTAACATTCCCATGACATATCGCCATAGCCCCTGTAACTGCATCTGATGAACTTGCCCTGTCTGGCACGTGTAAAGTTTAAAATCTTTCATAAATGAAACATGTTAAATAATTTGTTAAATGGTTGGTTGGTCAGTAAACAATAGGCAAAACAGGGGCTGTCTCATGCTTTAAAGTACCATGAGATGTAGCCTGCAGGGCGCTATGCAGGGAGGCGAAAAGCAGCGTTTAAGCCACTCTAGCTATATGTAATTTCTGAAAATGGCCGTGGCCGGAGGAGGTGCCAGCGCATGGAGTAAAGTTTGTTGTGCATACTGTACAAATCTAACTATGAGCACTTACTTGCATAAGCAATCGACTATCCAAGCGTTATGCTTCCTGGATATCTTCTTCAAAACCTGAGTTTGGCCAAGCTGCGGTAAGAATGGTATGCTCAAAGGGTATTAGCACAACCGGACTAAGCGATAGTATAGGGATAATAGCGAATCATAAAACAAAACACCGATTTCATAACTTTGTAAATCAATCAGACACATATATCCCCTATAATTACAATTAATTATATAATAAAATCATCAAACAAACAGTCAAAATTTCCTAGTGCAATACAAGCCTATTGCTGTGCAGAGAAATCTACCTAGAGGAGCCAGCTAATATTTTAATTTTAATGCGATATTATGATATATATCTAATACACTTTAAGTTAATAATAGATATTCATGAAAATAAGATCTTATACAGTGTTATACTCTAACTTAGAAAAAATACACATTTTTTATGTTAAAACACTGTGTAAGAAGAAGTTCAGGCGGTAAATCGCTGAATTATAGAGGTTAGAATCAGATGCAAATAATTACTGTTCAAACACAAAGCGGCAGGTAGAATGCCTACCTGCCGCTTTGTGTTTGAACAGTAAGATTACGCTTAGTTACTTGAGAAACTGTAATCGTAAAAATTATATACTTCCACTACTTTTGGCCCTTGCTCGCCATGTTGCATCAATTGCACTTGCTTAGGGCTTTCATCCGGCGACTCATATCCCCACTTTAGCCGGTTTTCGAATTTTAACTCTTCGGGTAACTCTAGTTTGCGTTGTCTCATAAGCTATCTGGTATGGGTGCAACAATCAACTTCCAATCCGGAAGCATGGTAACGGTGTTAGTTCCCTTTGTACGTGAAGCATCCGACTTGGTATTTCACAATAAGACGAAAGAGTAGAATTATACCCCAGCCTGTGCTGCAACCTCGTGCCGCACCTCCAAATCTCTCTTCCAGTCGCGGTATCCTTTTATGCAGAGCAGCAAAAATATAAAGTACAGCACGCTAGTCAGGTAGAGCTCCTTGTAAAAGTACACTCCCACGTAGGCCACATCCACCACCAGCCATACCAGCCAGTTCTCGAGTTGCTTTTTGGCCATCATCCAATACCCGATCAGGCTAACAGCCGTGGTGGCCGCATCGGTGTAAGAGAGGTCAGCGTCTGTATAGTTGTCCAGGAAGTAACCCAGTCCCAGCGATAGCCCCAGGCCCAAGGCCAATAGTATGGCAAACTCTTTCCGGGACACGTGCCCTACTTTGCGCGTGGTGTGCCCCTTGCCCCCATACAGCCAGATATACCAGCCATAGATACTCGTGATGAAATAAAAAGCATTCAGCCCCATGTCGGCGTAAAGACGGGCATCGTAAAACACCAGCACGTACATCGACACGCTTATGATACCCACAGGCCAGGCCCAGATATTTTGCCTTGCGGCCAGCCACACGTTTACCACGCCGGTCAGCACCCCGACAATCTCGAACAGGTTCATAGCCCGTAAACTTTCCGATATGCTCTGCAGTATGTCCATTGCCGCAAGTTACACGCCCACTGCACAGCATGTAAACAAAAAGCTGCTTAAATTTGCCGCAAAGCGCAACAAGAAGGCCTCCGCCGCGCTACACCTATACCTTACCCATACCCTGCCATGGACGAGATTACTGCCATAGAACTAAAAGAGCGCCTGTCGCGCAGCACCCATATCCAACTGGTGGATGTGCGGGAACCCGAAGAGTTTGAACTTTGCAACCTCGGCGGCGAGCTTATTCCGCTTGGGGAGCTGGGCAAACAAGCCAGCCGCATCCGCCGCGATGTGCCCGTGGTGATGATCTGCCACCATGGTTTCCGGAGTGCGCAGGCCATCCATTACCTATCGCAGCGGCTCGGCTACGACAACCTGCTCAACCTGAAAGGCGGCATCCATGCCTGGGCCACCCAGGTAGACCCAGGTATGGCCACCTACTAAAGGCAGCTGGCTGCCAACTAAACTTTTTGTGCATGCTGGTGGTTAAAAAATAATTACTGAGGCACTTGCTGCGTATTGCAAAGTTTTTTTCGTAGTTTTACGCGGCAAATAACAACCCCTAAATTATTTGCCATGATCTCTGATCAGTCTAAGATTTTATTCGAGGCGCTCACCTATGATGACGTGCTTCTCCTTCCGGCTTACTCCGAGGTACTCCCTCACCAAACCGATACTTCTTCGCAGTTAACGCGCAACATCCGCATCAATATTCCGCTTGTTTCGGCAGCCATGGATACTGTTACGGAGGCTGACCTGGCCATTGCCATGGCGCAGGAAGGGGGGCTTGGCATTATTCATAAGAATATGTCTATCAAGAAGCAGGCCCAGCAGGTGCGCAAAGTAAAGCGCTCCGAAAGCGGCATGATCCTGGACCCGATCACGCTGAACGAGAGAGCTACCTTGGGCGACGCCGTGCAGATCATGACCGACAATAAGATCGGCGGTATCCCGATCGTAAACGACCTGGGCGTGCTGACGGGCATCATCACCAACCGCGACCTGCGCTTTGAGAAAGACCTGACCCAGGGCGTATCTTCCGTGATGACGACCCAGAACCTGATCACGGCTGCCAAAGGCACCGATATGGCGAAGGCAGAGGATATCCTGCAGGAGTACAAAATCGAGAAGCTACCGGTAGTGGACGAGGAAGGCAAACTGGTCGGGCTGATCACTTACAAAGACATTCTGAAGAAAAAAGACCGCCCATACGCCTGCAAGGATGAGTATGGCCGACTGCGCGTGGGGGCAGCCGTGGGTGTTACGCCTGATGTGCTGGACCGCGTGAAGGCGCTTGTTGATGCCGGTGTGGACGTAATCAGCGTAGACACGGCGCATGGCCACTCAAAAGGTGTGCTGGAAGCCGTTAGAAAGATTAAGGACGCTTTCCCGCAGGTAGATTTGATAGCCGGTAACATTGCCACGGCAGAGGGAGCCAAAGCACTGGCCGATGCCGGCGCCGATGCCGTAAAAGTGGGCGTTGGGCCAGGCTCTATTTGCACTACCCGCGTAATCGCCGGTATAGGCGTGCCGCAGCTTTCTGCCGTCATGGAGGCTGTCAGAGGTTTGGAAGGCACGGGCGTTCCGGTAGTGGCCGACGGTGGTATAAAGTTCTCTGGCGATGTGGTAAAGGCATTGGCCGGTGGTGCCAGCACCGTGATGATCGGTTCGTTGCTGGCGGGCACCGAAGAGGCGCCGGGCGAGATGATCATCTACGAAGGGCGTAAGTTCAAGACGTACCGCGGCATGGGGTCTGTGGAGGCGATGGAGGAAGGATCGAAAGACCGTTATTTCCAGAGCAACGAGAAAGACGCCAAGAAACTGGTGCCGGAGGGTATTGTAGGGCGTGTGCCTTATAAAGGACTCGTGCAGGAGGTGATCTACCAACTGGCAGGCGGTATCCGTGCCGGAATGGGGTACTGCGGCACTGCCCGCATCGAGGACTTGCAATACGCCAAAATGGTGAAGATAACAGGTGCAGGCCTCCGCGAAAGCCATCCGCACGATGTGCAGATTGTGCGCGAGGCGCCAAACTATAGCCGCTAAGGCAAACAAATAAGCCTCTGGGAGTGCAGGCATTCACAGCCAGGGCTTTCCGGAAGTGCAATGCTGCAGCAATGCAGCTAGGGATACGGGAACGGAAGAAGCGGCGTGCTGAAAAGCTAACATACTTCTTCCGTTTTACGTTATGCAGGTTGTTTTTTCAACTGCCAGAAGCAATTTGACCAAAGAGAAAAAAAATTATTACCTTTCACCAAAGTTTAAGTAGCTAAAAGCCATATCCTGTTGCAGGAAAACAAATCAGCGGAGTTCCGTTCTATGCTCTACAAGACGAATGCAAAATCTTTACTGGTTACTACTGCTGCCGTCAGCTGGGCTCTGCTGCTAGCAAACGTCCTGCTTTCTACCAAGAGCTTCCGGAAAGAGGGTGTCGCTCACCTTAACATGCCTTTTGTCAGCAACCTGCTGATTGTGGTGTTCATTGTTTCGGTATTCCTTTTCCAGCGCTTGAGCACCGAGACCCTGAAGGGGATGGATTTCATCGGTTACCTGTGGAACCTGTTCTCGAAGGCGGCCGTGGCGGCTTACCTGAGTGTGGCGCTGTTCCTGGCTTACCGCGTGCTCACGAATTATGCAGAGGTAGAGTCGCCCTTCTTCCTGCACCTGGTGTATCAGGTCAACTTTGGCTTGCTGGTTATTTTCCTGGCCAAGGCTTTTTATATATGGCGGCAACTGCTGCTTTACCATAAAAACAAGTTCCTGCAGATTGCCTGGGACTGGTTTGAGGTGCTGCTGGGCGCTACCCTGCTGCTCACCATCTTCAACTTCAATTATACCAGCTACATCTTTTTGCCGCTGCTGGCCCTGATGGGCTTCTACATCCTGTTTCTGTGCACCAACCTGAAGTGGGTTGCTTACCTCACCTTCAACAACAAAAGCCGCTCGCTGGTGTTGCTGGGGGCCATCCTGCTCAGCTGTTATATCTTCCTGCGCTTTTTCAGGGGTATGGCCGGCAGCACGGAACTGGTGATAGACTACTCCAAAGTAGGGTTCCTGCTGTTGGCGATGATGTTTGTGGGGTTCTATACCCTGGCGGCCTTCCTGGTGTCGCTGTTCAGCCTGCCTACCTCCAGTGTGTTCGAGCAGAAAAGCGAGGACCTGCTGAACTTCCAGCGCCTGAGCCAATCCATACAGCAGGGCCAGAGCGAGTCGCAGGTATACGACATGCTGTTTGAGAGCACCATCAAAGCGGCTGACGCGAGCGCGGCCTGGTTTGAGCGCGTGCGCAACGGCGAACCCCAGGTCTCGCACATGCTCAACGTGAAGCCTGAGCAGACGGAGCGCATCCGGCACCTGCTGCTGGCCTACAACATCCACAACATTGACTACATCAACAACAACCTGAACCGCAACCCTGGCTTCCGGGACCTGATGTTGCCCTGGAAGTCGCTCATTATCCTGCCTATCAAATCCAAAATGCACCTGCACGGCGTGCTTTACCTGCTAAAAGACATTGAGCAGGGTTTTGACCGGGAAACGGTGAACGTGCTACGCACCTTCACCAGCCAGACCATCCTCACCATCGAGAACCTGCGCCTCGTTTCGGAGTCGTTGCAGACGGAGCGTTACAAGGAGGAGCTGAAGATTGCCACGCAGGTGCAGGAAAGCCTGATCCCGAAAAACTTTCCGACCGACAGCTGGTTTGAGATTAGTACGCATGCGGTAGCCGCCAAAGAGGTAGGCGGGGATTTCTACGACTTTCTGCAGCTCAGCGAGTCGCGCATTGCCATCATCATCGGCGACGTGTCGGGCAAGGGTATCTCGGCGGCTTTCCACATGGCCCAGATGAAGGGCATTTTCCACGGCCTGATGCAGCAGGACATGGCCCCGAGCGAGTTCATGAAGCAGGCCAACAGCGCCCTGAGCCGCTGCCTTGAGCGGACATCCTTTATCACGTCGGCTTTGTATATTATAGATTATCGCATGAAAGGCTTCATGTTTGCACGAGCCGGCCACTGCCATACGTTGTATTACAACGCGATGATGGATGACGTGTTCTACTTCCAGACCGATGGTATGGGACTGGGCATTATCCGCGACAAAAGCTACGCCAACCACGTGCGGGAGATGTACTACGACTACAACCCGAGCGATGTGATGGTAATTTATACCGACGGCATTGTGGAGGCCCGCAACGCCGCCAACGACGAGTATGGAGAGGCGCGGTTGAAATATATGCTCCAGCAAACGTATCACCTGGAGGCAGAGGATATAAAGTACGCGATCATCAACGACCTGCAGGATTTTACAGGCCCCGACAACCTTTATGACGACCAGACCCTGCTCGTTATAAAATTCAAGCCTGTTGAACCTAACAAAAGTTAACCCGTAAAGTATGCCGATGAAAATAACACGTGAAATTAAAGACAGCGCCATCATCATCACGCTTGATGGCGAGCTCGATGCCAGCTCTTCGGTGCTGCTCGACGAAGAATTATCTGACCCTGAGATAATGGAGTTCAGCAAGATATTGGTAGACTGCGAGAACCTGCACTACATTTCCTCTGCCGGCCTTGGCGTTTTCATTTCGCATTTGCAGCGCTTCGAGGATGCCCATATCAAGCTCATCTTTTATAACATGCAAGACAAGGTGCGCAACGTATTTGAGATTTTGGGCCTTGACCTGCTCATGACGATTGTGTCGGATTACGAAGAAGCCAGCAGCATTGCAAATGAGTAACTCGATTCGGGTAAGTTGTTCAAAAAAAAACCTGAAGACCATACGTGACTTTGTCACGGAGTACCTGCATGCCCTTTCCTTAACAGATGTTCTTATGAACCAGATCGTGCTGGCCGTGGATGAGATATGCGCCAACCTCATCATCCACGCCAACCACGAGGATCCCCAGAAGCACATTACCCTGCGCATTACCAAGCAAAGGCAAAACATGCTTAAGTTCGAGATCTCGGACGAAGGAGTAGCGTTTAAGCGCGATAATTACAAAGAGCCGGATATCGAGGAGTATATCCGGCTTGGCAAGAAAGGCGGGGTGGGCATTGCGCTCGTCAACCGCATCATGGACAAAGTAGAGTTCATCAGCAACGGCTCCCAAAACACCTGCCTGCTTTACAAGAAAATCAAATAGAGCCGCTAACACACTTTGGCTGCACCTCGGCCGTTATCCGGAACGAAACCATTTGTTATCGGATCATGGTTATGCATTTTGACTTATCTGTCGAAAAAAATAACTAAAATTGCATTATCTGATTCTGATCAGCAACAGAAAGAGTTTGTCTCAAAAATAACCTATGCGCAGCAATCACCTACTTGTTGCGGCCGCAGCCCTGCTAATGGCCGCCTGCACCGCAACGAAGAAGAACGACCGTAACGAACCCGCCATCGCCACGCTGGGCACTCAGCCTGTATCCACTTCTGAGTTCCGGTACGTGTATGAGAAAAACAACAGCGGTAACGAGGACGCCTACACCCGCGAGAGCATTAACGACTACCTGAACCTGTATACCAACTTTAAGTTGAAGGTGATGGAGGCCGAAAACCGCGGACTGGACACCACCTCCGCGTTCAAGCGCGAACTGGACGGTTACAAGGAGCAGCTGGCGCAACCATACCTCACTGAGAAGAGCGTAACAGACCAACTGGTAAAGGAAGCGTATGAGCGCCTGAAGCAGGAGGTAAACGCATCTCACATTCTGATCAGCATGGCACCGGACGCCGCGCCTGAGGACACCCTGGCTGCCTACAACCGCATCTTGGACCTGCGCAAGCGCGCCCTGGCCGGAGAGGATTTCGGGAAGCTGGCGAAAGAGAACTCACAAGACCCGTCGGCCGCAGAAAATGGAGGCGAACTAGGCTATTTCACTGCCCTCCAGATGGTATACCCTTTCGAAGACGCTGCCTACAAAACGCCTGTTGGTGATGTATCCATGCCTGTGCGTACCCGCTTTGGCTACCACCTGCTAAAGGTGAATGACAGGCGCAACGCTTTAGGAGAGGTACAGGTGGCGCACATCATGGTGCGGGCAACTCCGGGCATGCCGCAAGCCGACTCGCTGGCAGCCAAGCAGCGGGTAGATGCGATTTACAAACGCGTGCAGCGCAATGAGGACTGGAACAAGCTAACCACAGAATTTTCAGAAGACGCTAACACAGCCAACAACGGCGGAGAGTTACCTTGGTTTGGCACCGGGCGCATGATCCCTGCCTTTGAGGAGGCTGCTTTTGGCCTGCAAAAATCCGGCGACGTATCTAAGCCCGTGCTCACGCCCTACGGGTGGCATATCATCAAACTGATTGACAAGCGCGGCCTGCCGGACTTCGAGGAAATGGAGCCGACACTCCGCAGCAAAATTTCCAAAGACTCCCGCTCTGAACTGAATAAGACGGCTTTCATCAAGCGCATCAGAACTGAGAACCAGTTTACGGAAAACACAGAGGCCAAAGACGCCGCCATCGCCAAAGCCACTGACGAACTGCTGCAGGGCAAATGGACAAACGACGAAAACGATAAAACAGCCCAGAAAACCTTGTTCACCATACAGGGCAAACCTTATACCGTAGGGAGCTTCTGGGAATACGCCGCCAAGAACCAGCAGCCACGCGCCACAGGCACTGCTACGCATGCCATGCGCCTGCTCTACGATGCCTATACCGAAAAGAGCCTGATGGAATTTGAGAAGGCCAACCTCGAGAACAAGCACCAGGACTACCGCATGCTGGTGAAAGAATACCACGACGGCATCCTGCTGTTCCAGTTGATGGACGAGAAGGTATGGTCGAAAGCGATTGAGGACTCTGTTGGGTTGAAGAACTACTTTGAGCAGAACCGGGAGAAGTACAAGTGGGGACCGCGTGTACAGGCCACCGTTATCAGCGCGGCCAACAAGCAGTTGCTGCAACAAGCGAGAGAGCAACTGGACACGCGCCGTTACCCGGTATCTTTTGCGCGCCTGACCGATATTTTGTTTGACCAGAACAAAGCCACGCTTACACAGGAGGGCACCGCCAAACTGAACGAGCTGGCGGAGCTACTGAAAGGCAACGAGAACCTGACACTGGATATTAACGGCCATACAGACACCCGCGAAGCCGCGGCTAACAAAAACCTCGCAGCCGAGCGCGCCGACAAGGCAAGTGCTTACCTCCAGGCGCAGGGCGTGCCCGCCAGGCAACTTGCTAAGCAAGGCATTGGCACGAAGCGCCAGGCAGGCCCTGACAACACCGAGACAGGCCGACGCCGCAACCGCCGCGTTTCCTTTACGCTGTATACCACCGAACTGAGTGCGCTGGCAGACAAGCTGAACAGCCAAAGCAACAACCCCCTGGGCGTGCAGATCACGGAGAAGAAGTTCCAGAAAGGCGAGAACAAAGCCCTGGATACCGTAGCTTGGGAGAAGGGCACTTATAACGTGCAGCAGAACGGCCGTGAGTACCTCATCCTTATCGAAGACGTGCTGGAGCCAGGGTATAAAGAACTAAACGAAGTGCGCGGACAGGCTATCTCGGACTATCAGAACTACCTGGAGCAGCAGTGGGTGAATGAGCTGCGGGAGAAATACCCGGTAAAGCTGCGGCAGGAAGAAGTAGAGAAACTGGTGCGGCAGTAAGGCCTAGCTTCCCTTTTTGAGGCGCCGGATAAAGCTGAAGTCAGAATAAAAGGGTAAATTGTGCGTTTTACCTGAGCGCAAGTATTCATACCAATTGCTAACACATTGAAAAACATATTTCATTACACCAAATTAGCCCTCGCGGCGATCATCATCCTTACTGTATGTAACACCGCCGCCTATGCCCAGGCCCCTGCGTTGCGCAAAGTGGATGGTATTGTGGCAAAGGTAGACAATCATGTCGTGCTACGCTCTGACGTGGAGTTTGGCTACCTGCAGTACCTGCAACAATCAAAGCAGCAGCCAAACGAAGACCTGAAATGCGAGATTTTCCGCTCCCTGCTGCAGGACAAGCTCCTGCTGGCCCGCGCCGAGATAGACTCTGTAGTGGTGGATGAGGCGCTGGTGGGCGACCAGCTAAACCGCCGCATCCAATACCTGGCGGGCCAGGTGGGTGGCGTAGAACGGCTGGAGCAGTACTACAACAAAAGCATCAACCAACTCAAAGATGATCTGCGCAAAACAGTGCGCGAGCAGATGATAATGGAAAAGATGCAACAGGAGATTTCGGGTAAGGTGTCCGTTACTCCCCGCGAGATCCGAAAGTACTTCAACAGCATCCCGGCCGACAGCCTTCCTTATTTCTCGAGTGAGGTAGAACTAGGCCAGATCGTGAAGTATGCCACCGTAAGCAAGACGCAGAAGCAGGCAGCCCGCGAGAAGCTGGAGGCGCTCCGGCAGCGTATTTTGGCAGGAGAGGATTTTGCGAAGTTGGCGACACAATACTCCCAGGACCCTGGCTCTGCGCAGGCAGGCGGCGAACTGGGTTTTTTCAAGAAGAAAGAGCTTGTTCCTGAGTACGAGGCAACAGCATTGCGCCTGGAGCCGGGTGGCATTTCCACTGTGATCGAGTCGCAGTTCGGTTTTCACCTGATTCAGCTGATCGAGCGCCGGGGGCAGGAGTTTAACACCCGCCACATCCTGATAAAGCCCGCCACAGCCACTGTGGATGTGGAAGAGTCAATCACGGCGCTAGACAGCATCCGAACCTTGATCCAGAACGACAGCCTAACGTTTGCCAAAGCTGCCAAGGAGTTCTCGGACGATAAGGCCACCAAAGACAATGGGGGTATGATGCTAAGCCCTGGCTCCGGCGATACATACATTGCCATGGACCAGGTAGATCCTTCTATTTTCTTTGTGATTGACACCATGGCCGTTGGTGAGATTTCCAGACCGATTCCGTATACCACGCCTGATGGCAAGGAAGCCGTGCGCATCATTTACCTGAAAGGGAAATCAAAGCCACACCTAGCGAACCTGAAAGACGATTATCAACGTATCTCGAATGCCGCCCTGGCTGAAAAGCGCAGCAAAGCCGTAGATAAATGGTTCCGCAAAAACATCGGCACCGTATTCATCGAAGTCGACCCGGAGTACAAGCAATGTGGGGGACTCGAACAACTAGTGCAATAATTCTTATATGAAGCAGTTCACCTCCGACAAAGAAGCAGCCGACGCGCTACACCACGTATACCAAGAGCTTACCTCCGAGATATCGAAAGTGATTGTAGGGCAGGAAGAAGTAGTGAGACTGGTTCTTACCGCTGTTTTTTGTCAGGGGCACTGTTTGCTGGTGGGCGTGCCTGGCCTGGCCAAGACGCTCCTCATCCATACCATCGCCTCTTCCCTGGACATGAGCTTCAACCGGGTGCAGTTTACGCCCGACCTGATGCCCTCTGACATTGTAGGCGCCGAGACGATGGACAATGACCGGAACTTCAAGTTCGTGACCGGCCCTGTGTTTGCCAACATCGTGCTGGCCGACGAGATTAACCGGACACCGCCGAAAACGCAGGCCGCCCTGCTGGAAGCCATGCAGGAACACTCCGTTACCGTTGCCGGGCACAAGTACAACCTGCCCCGCCCCTTCTTTGTGCTGGCCACCCAAAACCCGATTGAGCAGGAAGGCACCTACCCGTTGCCAGAGGCCCAGCTCGACCGCTTCATGTTTAACATCACCCTGGACTACCCGAGTTATGAGTCGGAGTTGCAGATTGTGAAGAACACGACAGGGGCAGCCAGTAGCACCTTGAATAAGATCCTGCATGCCGATGACATTATTGCCTTTCAGCAACTGGTGCGCCGCGTGCCGGTAGTAGACAACGTGGTGGAGTATGCCGTGAAACTGGTGCACAAAACGCGCCCGAACATGCCCATGGCATCGGCACAGGCTAACCAATACCTCGAGTGGGGCGCTGGCCCCCGCGCATCGCAGCACCTGATTGTGGGCGCTAAGTGCAACGCCATCCTGAACGGGAAGTACAGCCCCGACATCGAGGATGTGCAGGCCGTCGCCCTTCCGATACTGCGCCATCGCATCGTCCGTAACTTCAAAGCCGAGGCAGAAGGCGTTACCGTAGAGCAGATCATCCGCGAGCTGCTTTAATCTGTTGGCTGTTCCATACCCTCGGCTTGGTTAACCATTCCGGGGCAGCAATTGCATATCACTTAAATCAGTGTAATTTTGCAGCGCAACACATTCCTTACCATACCCAGTTGACATATGGAAGCGGCAGCTTTATTCTTGCGTTTTAAAGAAAACCTGGCCACCGTGGTGGGCGCGATCAACAGCCCACTGCAAATCGGCACTTTACCTTATAACACCTCTATCCCGCTCGAGATAAACCTACTGGCAGACGTACTGCGCCTGCACGGGCTGGATTTCAACTCTGATGCCGTGGGCACAAACCGGGCAGCGGCATTCCAGCAGTGGTACCTGCAGCACGAGGAGCAGGTAAACGAGGTGATGCACCGCATCCTGGAAGAAAAGAGGGCCTACATGAAAACAGCCACCGGGGTGGTGCTGCAGAAAGAAATGCTATACCGCAGGCTTGAGTTCTTTAAAGAGTCTGCCCATACCCTGGAGGTGATGATGATTCAGCAGCAACTGCATAGCCCAAAGCACTTTAACTACCCCTACCTGAACGCATAGCGGCCTTAAGGTTTAAATTATAGCAGAAGCCAGCATTACGCATCCCGTAGTGCTGGCTTTTTTTGTGGCTTGCCCGCTATTCTCCTATACTAAAACTAACATATACCTGCCCCGATTACGTATTAAAGAATAGACATTTATCGATAATTCACGCAACGCATGTCCCATGAACTTCCTATACACCCCGACCGCCCCTTACCAAGACCAGCTCGATACGGAGCACCTGCTTCTCCGGCCTTACCAGGAGGGCGATGAAAACGACTTTATGCGTCTGCTGCAGGAAAGCACCGATTACCTGACGCCGGCTTTTGCAGGCCGCCTTTCCCGTGTGCGGGTACCGGACGATGCCCGCACCCAAGTGCTGCAACTGCAGACAGACTGGGATAACCGCCGCGCGTTTGATTTTGGGGTATGGCACAAGAGAGACCAAGCCTACATCGGCAACATTGCCCTCAAGAACCTCGACCGCAGCATCCCGAAGGCTGAACTGGCCCTGTACTTCAGCAATTGGCCCCAAAGCAAAGCACTGGCTCAGGAAGGCTTGGTAGCCGCACTGCATTTTGCCTTCGAACAGCTGCAACTGAACAAGGTATACATGCGCTGCACCCTGGCAACCGAGCAAATGGGAGCACTGGCTACCGAGAACGGTTTTACCAGAGAAGGTTTGCTGCGTAGCGATTATCGCCAAGTGGGTTCCAACAAGCTACACGACATCAGCTACTACGGCATAACGCGCCCCGATTTCGAGAAGGAGCAGCGCCGCATCCATGCGGACGCCGAAGCAGCGGTATACGATGGCATTCGCAGCTAACAGGAAGGCAACGCTAATTTCCCGGCTTCGCTAGAAAAAACTCTGTATTGAAGGCCAGGTAAAAGCCGCTCGAGAACTCTACTTTCGCATCTTTCAGGTCCATTACCGGCTCTAAGCGCAGCAGCAAGTTGACATGCTCCATCAGTTCAAAGCTCCGGGATGCGCGCACTAAGAGCAGGCGGCGCTCGCGCTGCAGGTAATCTGGGTTTTTAACCGTAGTAGAGGCAGACTGATACAGTCTCCCGCCGAGTTCACTGATGTAGCCCTGGCCTTGCCAATAACTCAGCATGGCGTCCAGGTATTTGATGTCGGCACCTGCATTCAGGTACACGCCATACCCCTGCTGATAGGGCAACTGCGACTCACCGGAGAAATCCCTGAAGCCGACCAGGTAGTTTTTGGTATAAATCCGGTGCACCGCTCCCCTGCCTAATGTCTTTTCCAGGTCCAGGCCAACAGCGGCATGGGCTACCGTAGTTAGCGGCAAGGGGGAGGTATCTATCTGCCCGCCTTTGTGCTGCGCCGTGAACTGCAGCGGCAAGGTCAGGCGCAGGCTATCGCCGCCATACCTCCCTGGCCGCTCCAGCAGTAAAAGGCCCAGGGCAGCTCCCCCGTTAATTTTCTCCTGCTCGTTTTCACCGGCATACAGCATCGTGCGCCAGTCCAGCCAGGCATCCAGTTTTACGGCGTGCGTGTTCAGCTTGTACTGCAGGCCGTTCTCGAGGCGGTGGGTGATGATGCGCTCAAAGTCATAGAGCGGTTCGATGTAGCCGTGGTTGAGGTTGCCCTCCAGGGTGCCAAAAAGCAAGGCCCACCTATCGCGTTGCAGTTTGATGGTAAAAGTGGGTGCGATGTCCCGGTACCGTGAGCTGTCGAAGTCCTTCCACACCAGCGCACCTGCTTCTACCCGGAGAAAGGAGGAAGGATAATAGATGAGCTTTGGCTGCAGGTGATAGCCGAACAGGGTATAGCCATCCGCAATTTTGTTGAAATACTCGTTATTCTTGAAAAACCCAAAGGTATAGACACCCAGTTTCACTTCCCCAGCATCCTCCGCTCTAACAGGTATGGGCTGTAGCAGGGCTGCGTTATTTACCTGCGCCTGGGATCTGAGGCAGGCAAAGAATAAAGCAAGTAGCAGGTATAGCTTAGAGAGGCTCATGGAGCGGTATACTATTAATATGGAGGAACTCACCTGCAGGTACGGCGATCCTTTTCTTTAGGCGTAAAATCGGTTTTGAAGAATGGAGACATACTAGATACCCCCATGTGAGGTTGTAGGCAAATCAGCTATACTGCCAGGGTGATTACGCTAATATAATTAGCAATTAGCGTTTACACTTTAATTATACTGCTGCCTTGCCCCCATAACTACTTCCTGTACTAGTATGCTGTTTAACAGCATCAAGCAAAATAAACAATTAAGAAATACCTGATAAATAAGTGGTAACTATGGCACAAAAGCAGTTCCTGTTTTGTTAAGAACAGACCGCAGCACACAACTAAATAAATTAGCAAAAATCACCACTTGTTTGTTGGAAGTTGGCTGCTAAAGTAGTAATTTCACCTTCAATATAAAGCTAAATAAACTAAACACATGAGTGTAAGCAACGAAAAACTTAAGGCGCTACAGCTAACCATGGATAAGCTTGACAAGACTTACGGCAAAGGCACCGTAATGCGTTTGAGCGACAACAAGGTAGAAGACATACCTGCCATATCCACTGGCTCGCTAGGGCTTGATATAGCGTTGGGAATTGGTGGTTTGCCACGTGGCCGTGTGGTAGAGATCTATGGTCCGGAATCATCAGGTAAAACGACCCTGACCATGCACTGTATAGCCGAAGCACAACGCAAAGGCGGCTTGGCAGCGTTTATTGATGCAGAGCACGCATTTGACAAGACATACGCCCAGAAGCTTGGCATTGATATAGACAACTTGTTAATCTCACAGCCGGACAACGGTGAGCAGGCACTGGAAATCGCAGATCACCTGATTCGCTCAGGCGCTATAGATATTATCGTGATTGACTCTGTGGCTGCCCTGGTGCCGAAAGGCGAACTGGAAGGCGACATGGGTGACAGCAAAATGGGTCTGCAGGCACGTTTGATGTCGCAGGCACTCCGTAAGCTAACGGGTACGATCAACAAAACAGGCTGTACGTGTATCTTCATTAACCAGCTGCGCGAGAAGATCGGTGTGATGTTTGGTAACCCGGAGACAACTACTGGTGGTAACGCCCTTAAATTCTACGCTTCTGTGCGCCTGGACATCCGCCGTATTGGCCAGATTAAGGAAAGCGCGGACAACATTACGGGTAACCGTACCCGTGTGAAGGTGGTGAAGAACAAGGTGGCGCCTCCATTTAAAGTAGTAGAGTTCGACATTATGTATGGCGAGGGTATCTCTAAAGTAGGCGAGATCCTTGACCTTGGTGTAGACCTGGGCATTGTGCAGAAGTCTGGTTCATGGTTCTCTTACGATGGCAACAAGCTTGGCCAGGGACGAGATGGCGTGAAGCAGATCCTGCTGGACAATCCGGAACTAATGGAAGAGATCGAAGGAAAGATCAGAGCCATCGTGAAAGGCGAGCCTGAGAAAGTAGCCGCTGCGCTGGATGATTCGGCTGCCGCTGCTGCAGAAACCGAATGAACATTATTCCCAAAACTTAATTAACTTGAAAGGCGCTATAAAACTATAGCGCCTTTTTATTTTATATTGGAATTGATCTGCCACACAAATATGTTTAACTAAATGCCAAACACTTGGTAATTGGTACAAAAGTTGAACATAGCAAAACAGAAATCAATTGACACCGACATAGCACCATGAAGAAGTTTTTCCCCGGACTCCTTGTACTCACGCTCATTATTGCTGGCTTTGCCATAAAAGACAGTATGCGCACTGTTTCCAACGAAAGCTTTTCCACAGGGGAAACTTTGAAATATAAGGTACACTATGGCCCTGTAACTGCTGCAGAAGCTGTGATTGACATTGCCCCTTCCTTGCATAAGGTAAATGACAGAGCATGCTACCGCGCTACCGTCACGGGCAAGACCAACAGCTCGTTCGATTTTTTTATCCGGATCCGTGACACGTGGCAATCTTACATCGATACCGCTGCCATTGTGCCGCAACGCTCTTTCCGCAGCATCGAGGAGGGCAGTTACCGCAAGCGCGAAACAGTAGATTTCGACCATTACCGAAACACGGCCTATGTAGAGAAGAAAAAGAAGAACAGGTCGAAGGAGTCAGAGAAGTACAAAGTGCCGGACAATGTGCAGGATATCGTGAGTGGCTTTTACTACCTCCGCACCCTGAATTATAATAACATGCGTGTCGGCGATAAAATAAACGTGATCGGTTTCTTCGACGAGGAGAACTTTAACATGCAGGTAACTTACAAGGGCCGCGAAGTGGTAAGCACCAAAGCCGGGGACATCAAAGCCATCAAGCTGGTGCCTAAAATGCCGGACAACAAAATGTTCCGCGGGGAAAACGCCATTACGGTATACCTTTCAGACGACAAAAACAAGATACCGGTACTGATTCAGGCCGAGATGTTTGTGGGTACCGTCAAAGTGAATCTCTACGAGTATAGTAACCTCAAACACAAATCAACTGTTTTAGCGCAGAATTAAGAAAGCCGGCCACTGTGCCGGCTTTCTTGGCTTTAGGGCGATTTTCAAACTGCTTATGTTAACAAAACATTATGAATTCGATAACTAATGTTAAATGCAGCAAGGAATAATATCTTTACACAGGCATACAGGAAATCGTGAGGCGCACGCAGCGCTAGACCCGTGCTACCTGCTGCCTTATCTGCAACTTAAACGTAGCGTATCGTGCAAATAGCGACTAAGTACAAAGTGTTAGTAGTGGACGATGACCCGGACATCGTGGAGATGCTGCTATATAACCTGACACGCGAAGGGTATGAAGTAGCGCAGGCCAGCAATGGCAAGCAATCCATTGAAACGGCGCAAGCCTTTAAGCCGGACATTATCCTGATGGATGTGATGATGCCAGTGTTGGATGGCATTGCCGCCTGTCGCCAACTGCGCGAGTCGGACGACTTCCGGAACACGCACATCATCTTCCTGACGGCCCGTTCGGAGGAGTTCTCGGAAATAGCGGCCTTCGATGCCGGAGCCGACGACTTTATCACCAAGCCCATCAAACCCCGCGCCCTGCTGAGCCGCCTGGCCGCCTTTACCCGCCGCGACGCCCTGCAGGAAGAGGGAAGCAACGTAATTGAGATTGGCGACCTGCGCATCGACCGCACCAGTTTTGCCGTGTTCAAAGGCGATACCAAAATCACGCTTCCTAAAAAAGAGTTCGAGCTCCTCTCATTTCTGGCAGCCACCCCCAACAAAGTATATACCCGCGAAGAGCTCCTGAACAACGTATGGGGCAACGATGTATATGTAGTCGCCCGGACGGTAGACGTGCACGTACGGAAGGTACGGGAGAAGATCGGCGAAGAGAACATTAAGACCATCAAAGGCGTTGGCTATAAGTTCAACAACGATTAGTACATGCATTTCAACTCGCGCACGCTTGCTTTCCTGATTTCATTGGCGGTAGCCCTGGTGCTTACCGCCTTTCTTTATCTGGCTAGTTACTTCACGTCGCTGGGCCTGCTGGTAGCGCTCCTCATTGTGTTTGTCAGCTGCTTTCTGCTGGTGCACTACTCCTACGAAGCGCTGGTGTTCCGGGAAGTGAAGAATGTCTACTCCAGCCTGGAAAGGCTGAAGCGCCATGATTTCAGAAAGGCCGAGAGCAGCTCCTCCTTCACCTCTGACCCGCTCCGGAAAATAAAGGAGGATATTTACCAGATTGCCGAACGCAAGCAGCAGGAGATTGACGAATTAAAGCAGTTGCAGCACATGCGGCGTGAGTTTCTGGCCGATGTGTCGCATGAGCTGAAGACGCCTATTTTTGCGGCGCAGGGCTTTATCCATACCCTGCTGGACGGCGCCATGGACGACCCTAACGTGCGCGACAAGTTCCTGCAGAAAGCTGCCAAGAGCCTGGATGGCTTGGATGCCCTGGTGCAGGACCTGATCCGCATCTCGCAGTTTGAGAAAGGTGTCGTGAAGATGCAGAAGCGCAACTTCGACGTGATGCCGCTCGTGCAGGAAGTGTTCGAGCAACTGGAACTGAAAGCGGCCCAGCACCAGGTTACCTTACACATGGAGGTTGCTCCTACCGAACAGGTGATGCTCTATGCCGACGCTAATCGCATCCGCCAGGTGTTCATCAACCTGCTGGACAATGCCATTAAATATGGGCACAAGGGCGGCAACATTTGGGTGTCGTTCACAGAAGGCCGTAAGAAGTATACCATTACCGTTAAGGACGACGGAAAGGGCATTGCGCAGGAGCATATCAACCGCATCTTCGAGCGTTTCTACCGCATCGACAAGAGCCGCGCCCGCGACACCACCAGCACTGGCTTGGGCCTGGCTATTTGCAAGCACATTGTAGAGGCGCACCGCTCCGTTATTGATGTGAAGAGTGAGCTAGACAAAGGCACCACCATCCGGTTTAAGTTGCAGAAAGCGAAAAGCTAAACCCATGGTTTGCAAGCAGCTGCCCCCTGGCTGACGCTAGTAGTCCCGCAAACGCTTCTGTTGGCATGCAGCTTTATGCGTGGCCTTAATTGGAAAGAGAGCACAGCCAAAAACTCGGTTGGCTTATCCAAGATTCCCCCGACAGTTAACAATTAAACAATCAAACAATTATATTAAGTATCTTTGCAGCCTGCACAGCTTGAGAACTGTAGCTAGTGAACAAAGACGACAACACATGAAGTACCCGGTTTTTGAAGACCTGATCATATTTGAGAACGAGGATTATATAGTGGTGAACAAGCCGCCTTTCCTGGCTACGCTGGAAGACCGGACCCCGAACACCACGAACCTGCTCAAGATAGCCCGCCAGTATAACCCCGACCTGCAAGCCTGCCACCGACTGGATAAGGATACCTCTGGCTGCCTTGCCTTCGCAAAGCATGCGGAAGCATACCGCCACCTGGCGATGCAGTTTGAAGCCCGTGAAGTGTATAAAGTATACCATGCTGTGGTATGGGGAACGCACAAGTTCGAGGAGCAACTAGTAAACCGCGCGATCGCTGCCAGCGCAAAGGGCGTTGCCAAGCTGTCGCCACAGGGCAAGCCCGCGGAGACATATTTTAACACGTTGGAGAACTACGGCCGCCACACCCTGGTTGAGTGCCTGCCGGTAACGGGCCGTTTGCACCAGATACGCGTGCACCTCTCCTTCCTGAAAGCCCCCATCGTGAACGACGAGCTGTATGGCGGAGAGAAGCTATACCTCAGCAGCCTGAAGCGCAAAAAGGGGTATAACCTGAAGCAGGACACGGAAGAACTGCCGCTTATCAAGCGGTTTGCACTGCATTCTTTTAACCTGGGCTTTTTACTGCTGAGCGGCGAGCCTGTCAAGGTTGAAGCCCCCTACCCGAAAGATTTCGCGGTTCTGGTAAAGCAGCTTAGAACACACTAGGCAGCAGCAAGATACATGGCTTTGTTAATGCCGCAAGTTTTCAACTTGTGGTTTCAGAAAGCGTTGCGTTTTTAACTCAACTGGGCCAAAGGCCCAACTATAGCCAATGACACGAGCCGTAAATCCCGGATTAGATTCGGGATTTACGGCTCGCGTCATTACAATGTAATTTGTAGAATGAAACAATCATGCTCCCGCAAGGGAAATATTCTACAAATACACATTTTCTGCCCCGCAGAAAACAAGTTGAAAACTTGTGTCACGAACCACCACAAGTTGTGCTGTCGCTAAACCTACGGCATCTAGAAAGTACTGTGCCTTTAGTCTGAAATCCTGTGTCTTAGCTAACCCGAAGCACGATCTTGCCGATATTCCGGTTTTGCTCCATGTACCGGTGCGCATCCGCCACCTCGTGCCAAGGATACACAGAATCGATCACAGGCTTGATTTTTCCGCTTTCAAAATACGGTTTGGCAAAAGCCCACATTTCCGCTGACAGCTGCATCTGATAGCCGGGTGTGCGGGAGCGCAAGGTGGAACCTATTATGTGCAGGCGCTTCATTAAGATCTTGCGCAGGTCAAATTCGTCTACTTTCCCGCCGCCTAAACTGGCAAGCAACACCAACCGACCATCCAGGCGCAGGCACTCCATGTTTGCCTTGAAGTAGGGCGCGGCAATAAAGTCCACAATGACATCCACTCCTTCGCTGTTGGTATGCGCCAGTACCTCATCTTCAAAAGCGGCTTCTTTGTAGTTGATGGCTTTGTGAGCACCCAGGTCCAAACAGGCTTGCAGCTTTCCCTCTGAGGCTGTGACCAACACCTCTGCCTGCATTGCCCGCGCGAGCTGTATGGCTGCTGTGCCTACACCACTTGCACCGGCATGCAGCAGCAGCCGTTCCCCGGCCTGCAGTTTGCCCAGCCATACCAATGCCTGGTAAGCAGTTAAAAACACTTCGGGTATGGCAGCCGCTTCTTCAAAGCTCAGGTTGGCAGGTATGGCCATGGCCATCTCCTCATGCAGCACGGCATATTCGGCATAGCCTCCGCCAGGCAGTAAGCCAAACACCTTGTCGCCTTTTTTATACTTCGTGCACTTAATACCGGCCTCTTCCACTACACCGGATACCTCCAGCCCCAACAGCGGGCTGGCCCCTTTGGGTGATGGGTACTTTCCCTCGCGCTGTAACGTGTCGGCGCGGTTGAGGGCAGTGGCGTGCACCCGCACCAGTAATTCGTTTGGGCCAGGCAAGGGCTTCTCATATTCTCCTACTTCCAATTGCTCCGGACCGCCGGGTTTTTTCACAAGTATTGCTTTCATCGTTTTGAGGTTAAAAGTGCTTTCATTTTAGACGCCGTATGCAGCAGGATGTTGCCGATCGACACTCCTTTTCGGGTCGCCTGATTAGCTTTAAATCCAATATCCAGAAAAAATAATTAAATAAGTAAGCGATGCTATTGACCTTTCTACGAAATATTCGTAACTATACGAAAACATCGTAGACTATGGAAAAGCTTACACAACAGGAAGAAGATGCCATGCAGGTCGTTTGGGATACCGATGGCGGCTTCATTAAGGATTTTCTGGAGAAGCTGCCTGACCCGAAGCCGCCCTATACCACCTTGGCGTCCACGGTGAAAAACCTGGAGAGGAAAGGGTTTCTGAAAAGCGAGAAGCTGGGCAACATGTATCGGTATACCCCCCAGATCAAAGCTGAGGATTACAAGAAACGCTTTATGAAAGGTTTTGTAGGCGATTACTTCAAAAACTCCTATAAAGAGCTCGTGGCCTTTTTTGCCAAGGAAAAACAGATAAGCGCGGAGGAGCTGAAGGAGATTATAGACATGATCGAAAACAAAAAATCTGAATAGCGATGCCAGACATACTCCTATACTTACTCAAAGCGAATGTTGCCTTGCTGCTGTTTTACCTGGCTTACCATGTTGTGCTGCGGCGGCTAACCTTTTACCACCTCAATCGCCTTTTCCTGGTGTTTGGCCTTGTGTTCTCAGCAGTCTATCCGCTGCTAGACCTATCGGCATTGTTTTCCCGAGAGGAACAGCTGGCCACCATGTATAGGGTTACCATACCTGCATGGGTTTACGCAGTACCCACTGCTGCCCCCCTCCCTGACACCTTCGATTATTGGCAACTGCCTGTTTACCTGTTTTGGCTTGGAGTAGCCGTTATGCTTGTGCGGCTCATACTGCAGTTTGCATCGTTGTATCGGATACACGTCGCTTCATCTCCAGCCAGTTACAAGGGCGTTCCGTACCGCGAGGTACAAAGCGAAATACAGGCCTTCTCGTTCTGGAGAACCATTTACCTGAACCCTTCGCAACATCAACCCGCAGAGCTGGAATCCATACTATGGCACGAACTGGTACATATCACCGGCTGGCACACCCTGGATGTACTGCTGGGAGAGCTGATGGTGGTGTTCTATTGGTTTAACCCTGGGGCCTGGCTCATGCGAAAGGCCCTGAAAGAAAACCTAGAGTTCATTGCCGACCATAACGTTATCAGCGCTGGTAGCATTGACCGCAAGCAATACCAATACCTTTTACTGAAAGTTGTAGGCGCCGCACAACCTCAGGTTATTAATCAGTTTAACTATCCATCACTAAAAAGACGAATTACTATGATGAATAAAGTCCCGACCCGAAAAGCCAATCAGTTCAGGCTGTTGATTGTGCTGCCGCTTGTCACCATCCTGCTTTTCGCTTTCCAGAGCAATGTGAAGCCCGAAACGGAGGCGCCTGTAGCCCAGGCGCTGCAGGGCGACGACATTATGTACTATATAGATGGCGTAAAAGCCACGAAGCAGGAAGCAGAGCAACTCCCCCCCGACGCCATACACAGCGTGGATGTAGTGAAAGGGGAGCAAGCCAAAAAAGTGCCCGGCAACCGGGCTGGCAAAAATGTGGTTTCGCTCACCACCAAACAAAACAAAGACTCAGCGCAGGTGCTGAAGTTTAAAGAAAGCCTGCCGCAACCCAAAGGTCAGGGGCAAACCGGCATGCTGCCCCCTCCTCCGCCGCCAAAGAAATATGATGGCCCAGCCATACCCAAAGCGGGAGGGCCACGCCTTGTGGAGAATGAGGAATATGTAGTTTATACCCTCTGGCCAGAGGAAATCACCAAGCGGGAGTTGGAGGTAGCGCAGCAAGTGTTCAGAGAAAGTGGTTTTAGCTTTGAGTTTGAGGAAAACTATGAAAACGGTAAGATAAACGGGGTGAGGCTTAACCTTAACTCGAAAGCTGGCCAGTCGAGTGCAGAAGCTTCTTATAACCCTAAAGACATACAGAATTTACTGGCCGCCGATAACATTGTGCTGGTGCAGGCAAACAAGAAAATAGGGAAAGTAGGTATAAGCCACACACTTGCCCAAAGATAAGGCCACAGCCCGTTTACAGTAAAAAGGGAGCGCCACTGGTTTGTGGCGCTCCCTTTTTATACTATTCACCTGTTACACAGCATATTTCTACACCTTCTATTGCATGTAAAATAAAGTCTTTCTATCTTTGTGACCATTTTTCAAAGACCGAAGAATAGAATCAATTAAATAAATAAATCGCTTACAACCACCAAAAATGGACCATTTAAGTTATAAAACCCAGTATGTCAACAAAGCAACAGCCAACAAAGGCTGGGTGATTGTTGATGCCGGGCAAGGAAGCTTGGGTCGTGTGGCATCGGAAGTTGCCAAGATCCTGAAGGGCAAACACAAGCCTTCGTACACTCCTAACGCTGACTGCGGAGATAACGTGATCATCATCAACGCTGATGACACACGCTTCACAGGTCGCAAGTGGGACCAGAAGTACTACCTGACACACACTGGATACCCAGGCGGTCAGAAGAGAACTTCTCCACGCGAGCTGAAAGCGAAGTCATCTACGCTGTTGGTAGAGCGCGCGGTACGCGGCATGTTGCCTAAAAACAGATTGGGCAGCGAGCTGTTCCGCAATCTGCATGTATTTGCTGGAAGCGAGCATCCTTTTGCCGCACAGCAACCAAAAGAACTAACCCTCAATATCTAATTTAATGGAAGTTATCAATACATCTGGTAGAAGAAAAACCTCGGTGGCGCGCATATACCTGACGCCTGGGCAAGGGAATATCACTATTAACGGTAGAGATATCAAGAATTACTTCCCGAGCGAAGTACTTCAAACTATTGTGAATCAGCCGTTCAAAACCTTGGATGCAGTTGGCAAATACGATGTAAAAGCCAATTTAAAAGGTGGTGGTGTAAGCGGCCAGGCTGAAGCACTTAGACTTGCTATCTCTAAAGCACTGGTAGTTGAGAACGCCGAAGTGAAATCAGCTCTGAAATCGGAAGGTTTCATCACACGTGACCCACGTATGGTGGAGCGTAAGAAGTTCGGTAAGCGTAAAGCACGTCGTTCATTCCAGTTCTCTAAACGTTAATTTTAAAGGTGTATCAACAACATGGCAAGTACTAATTATAAAGAATTACTTGAGGCAGGTGTTCATTTTGGCCACCTTACCCGCAAGTGGGATCCGAAGATGGCACCGTACATCTTCATGGAGAAGAATGGTATTCACATCATCGACCTGAACAAGACGCTGGTTGCCCTTGACGAAGCTACGGCTGCCATCAAGAACATCGCCAAGTCTGGTCGTAAGATTTTGTTCGTAGCCACTAAGAAGCAGGCGCAGGAAATCGTAACAGAAGAGGCCAAGCGCCTGAAGATGCCTTACGTGACTGACCGTTGGTTAGGTGGTATGCTGACAAACTTCGCTACAGTGCGCAAGTCACTGAAGAAGATGTCAACGATCGACAAGATGATGAAAGACCCAGAGCAGTCTAAGGCTCTTGCAAAGCGTGAGAAGCTGATGCTTTCTCGTGAGCGTGAGAAGCTTGACCGCGTATTGGGTGGTATCGCTGATTTGTCTCGCCTACCGGCTGCTCTTTTTGTAGTAGACGTGAAGCGTGAGCACATCGCGGTAAAAGAGGCTCAGAAACTGAACCTGCCAGTATTCGCTGTTTGCGACACAAACTCTAACCCAGAGCTGGTAGACTTCCCAATCCCTGCAAACGACGATGCTTCTAAGTCAGTAGCCCTGATCGTATCGTTGGTAGGCAAGGCCATTGAAGAAGGTTTGTCTGAGCGTAAAGTAGACAAAGAAGAGACTGAGCGCAAGCGTTCTGAAGAAGAAGGCATCAAAGAGAAGCAGGAAGCTGACGAGCAATAAGCGCAACGTTTAATATTGCATTACACAAACTGAACATTGGGCAAAGCTGCTTCAATGTTCAGTTTGTTTTAGGGCTTTTTGAAAAGGACACTAGATAGTAGACGTTAGACAATAGATTTTCTAACAACTACTTAGTGCTTTTATGATAAATCCCACAAATACAGAATTTATAATTTTTAATTTCTAATTATAAGAAAGATGGCTATTACAGCACAAGACGTTAATAAACTCCGCCAGGAAACTGGTGCAGGTATGATGGATTGCAAGAAGGCGCTTACAGAAGCAAACGGCGACTTCGAAGCAGCAAAGGACATCCTGCGTAAGCAAGGTCAGAAAATTGCCAGCAAGCGTGCCGACAACGCCACTTCTGAGGGTGCTGTGTTAACACACGTAAGCGAAGACGGTACTACTGGTATCGTGGTAGCGGTAGCTTGCGAAACTGAGCCGGTATCTAAGGTTGAGGATTTCCAGAAATTGGCGAAGACTATCCTGGAAACTGCTGTTTCTACAAAAGCTGCAACGAAAGAAGAGCTGTTGGCCACACCACAGGCTGACGGTCGTTCGCTTCAGGACCACATCACGGACCTGATGGGTAAGATCGGCGAGAAGATCGACGTATCTTCTTACGAGATCGTTACTGCTGAGAAAGTTGTTTCTTATGACCACTCTAACGGCAAGTTAGGTGTGTTGGTAGGCCTGACGAACACTGGCGGAACTGATGTAACGGAAGTTGGCAAAGACGTAGCGATGCAAATTGCTGCCATGAAGCCAATCGCGCTGGACAAAGACGGTGTTGATTCTGCGACAGTAGAGCGTGAGATCGAGGTTGGTAAGGAGCAGGCGCGTGCCGAAGGCAAGCCAGAGGCCATGCTTGAGAAAATTGCACTGGGCAAGCTGAACAAGTTCTACAAAGAGAACACCCTGCTGAACCAGGAGTTTGTGAAAGACTCTTCTATGAACATCGCGCAGCTGCTTGACAAAACAAGCAAAGGCATGACTGTTTCTGAGTTCAAGCGTGTAGCTATCGGTTAATTAACCCCGCTTCCGATAATAACAAAAAAGCCCGCCTAACAGCGGGCTTTTTTGTTACACGTTCTTTGCTGCCACGGTCTTGTATAGCAGAGGCGAAGCGACAGCGAGCCTTACTGCAACATTTTGTTGTGAGGTTTTATTCTTCAAACTGTAACTTAGCTAGGTAATACACCCTGCTATCCTGCTTTTTGTCCTCCTGCTGAAAGCATACTTCAAATTTATCCTCTGAAAGAAATTCTGCATCGCACCGCTACCAGATAGAAGATATACTCAAAAAATAGTCATCAATAGGAAAAGGGCTGATATCTTTCAGAGAATACTGCTTTAACAAATCTCCATTTTCATTGTAGACTACAAATACGTTAGGTCCATAACCAACCTTATACCAGTCATCAAATGTAATTAAGTACTTCCCATCTGATGAGACAAATGCCGTAACAGGAGTATGAGGATTAACTAACTTCTGTTCCCAAACCTTTACAGTATCTCGATTTTCAATCCTGTACATCCTGGCATGTGCGGGAACAACAGTAGTATCTGCTGGTGAATACTTGTGCTTCTTCTTTGGCTTCGCTCCTTTCCACTCCCAGTATTTTTCTGGAATTTTAGTAGGTACTATCTCAACGAAATAAATGCTGTCATTAGAGTAGTACCTTTTTACAGTCGGCTCACTCCAAGAGTCTGCATAGAGCCTTGAGGAAATGAGAGAAAAGAAAACAATGAATATTAACTTCATCATTATAAGAATTCACAACTAGCAGATAAACGGAGTAGAAACTCCTGTTTACCCGTTCCTCCTTACCGTACTCACAAAGGCATCGCGCATATCGGAGAAGCGGTTGAGGGCGGCCTCCAGAAACTTCTCGTCCAGCAGTTCTTTGGCGCCATCGTCGTTCATCACTTCCATCTCACTTATTTTGTAGGTCTGCTCAAAGTCGCCTTTTTCCAACTTAATAATGTATTTGCCGTTCCAGGCCATCAGTGTGACCTTCATATCTGGGTTCGGAATGTCTGCTACTACTCTCATAGGTATAAATGTTTAGGTATAATTTTCCAGATTATTAAGTTGTCATTTCGAGCGCAGGCGAGAAATCTGTAGCAGTAGAATATATTCAGATTTCTCGCCTGCGCTCGAAATGACAGTTCCTTATCGATTCACTTTGGTATTAATACATCACTCGCTTAGCGCTAGTGCATTATGCTTCTTCTTCGATGGCAATGCCCATCAGTTGCATGAGCTTGCTGGCGTTAAAGCTGCGGCACAGCCCTGGGGTTAGTTTATAGTCGAAGATGATCTCGTCGCCAATGATGTCGCTGTTGAAGCTGTAGTTCTGCACGCTGCCCGGCAACTCCTCCTCCATCGCGCCCAGTTCCAGGTCATGGGTTGAGATAAGGCCGGAAGTGTTGCGCTGGTGTAACTGCCGGATTAGCGACATGGCCCCAAGGTGCCGGTCGCGGGAGTTGGTGCCTTTCAGGATCTCATCCAGCAGGTAAAACACCGGTTCGCCCTGCTCTGTCAGTTCGAGCAGCATGCGCAGGCGCTTTAGCTCGGCGTAAAAAGAGGAGGTGTTCTCGGCCAGGTTGTCTACCGTGCGCATGGCCGTGTATACCTGCGCCGGGGCAACCAGGAACTTGTCAGCACATACCGGGGCACCCATCAGCGCCAACACCATGTTGATGCCCACCGTGCGCAGAAACGTCGTCTTGCCCGACATGTTGGAACCGGTGATCACAAGGGTATGGCCGGCTCCCTCCATCGCAAAGTCGTTGGCAACCGGCATCACCGAAAAGATTAGCGGATGCGCCAGGGCTGTTGCCTTCACCTCGAAGGGTTGCTGGCTGAGTTGCGGAATGGCGTAGGCAGGGTGCGCCTGCTGAAAAGCAGCAATGCTTGCCAAGGCCTCTGTTTCTGCCAGTGTATCCAGCGATGCCTCCAATTGGGCAAGGTACTTATCGCGCCATTGCTCTAATCTGTACATCCAGATAAAATCCCAGAGCAAAGTGTTGTTCAGGAAAAAGGCCATCAGCGTACTGAGGCGCCAGGAGAAATAGTCGAGGATGGTGGTGAGTTTGTGCAGACTGGCAGACGCTGTAGTGCCTGCCTGCTCCAAGCCCTGGCGCAGTTGCTGTAGCTTGGCAGTATTGAACTGCTGCTGCTCGATGTGTGCCAGCTGCTGTGGGTAGCTGCGCATGGCCTCGTGTATGCCCATGCTCTGCTCGTAATACTCCTCGCGCTCTACCCGAAAGCGGTATGCCAGTAGCCATTGCACAAACAGGAAACCCACCGCAATATAACCGCTGAAACCATAAAACCACGCCGCAATGGCTGCCAGCGTGAGCGGTGGCAATACCACTAGCAGCATCTTCATCCAGCGATGCTGCTTAAAAAAAGATTTGCGGGCAAACCACGCGATAAATTCATTTGCAGGCTTTTGGTCGTGCTTGTAGTGCATAGGCAGTGCCTGCAAATGCTGCACCCAGTCCAGTAGGTCGGATTGCGCCAGTTCTGCCACGGCTTCCTGCCGCTGCAGTACCTCGGTTGGAGGTGCTGCCACTTGCAGCCAACTTGCCAACCGGGCTTTGCCTATACCGGTAACCGAGCGGTTGAGCAACTGGAACAGCGAGTTTTGCCCGAAAATATCAAGGTCGGAGGTATAGGGGTGCAGGTCGTTCCGGAAAGCGTCGCCGCCATCAAATGCGTTGAGCTTGCCTTGCAGCCGGTCTGCCTCCTGCTCGTTTACCTGCCGCAGCAATAACAGCTGCTGGTAATTGAAATCAAGGCGGCTGTGCCAGCGCAGCACCACCAGGAACAAGAGGTAGAATACCAGAATGGCAGCAAGGCCCGCCGTGATCAGCCCTTGGCTAAAGAAATAGTATGCCAGCGCCACGCCAGCCACAAACACGCCCACGCGTAGCCACGACACCAGCCCTGATTTCGAGGCTGCTTGCTTTTCCTGTTTGCCGAAACCCTCTGCCCGGCTTTTATAAAACGCTATTCTTGATTCGTTCACAGATGATATGGTTTGGTGCGCCCTCCCTAATTGCAACCTAATCGATGGTGGCAATACACTTCAGCTCGATAGCAATAGGAGTGGGCAGCCTGTTTACCTCTACCGTGGTGCGGCAGGGTTGGTTATCTTTAAAGTACGCAGCATACAGCTGGTTGTACACGGCAAAGTCGTCCTGCATGTTCGTCAGGAACACGGTAACATCCACCAGGTTCTCCCACTTGCTACCGGCCTCTTCCAGTATATACCGCACATTCCGGAAAACAGAATGGCACTGCGCCGCGATATCATACTGCACAATGTTGCCCGCTTGGTCCAGTTCCACGCCGGGTATAGCTTGCTTGCCACGCTCGCGGGGCCCAACCCCCGACAGGAACAGCAGGTTACCTACGCGCCGCGCATGGGGGTATAAACCGACCGGTTCCGGTGCCCTGGATTCTGATTGATTCGCCATAGCCAAAGATAAATGATATTGGGGATTATTAGCCCCTGTACGTATAAAAGGGCAGAAGCCGACAATTTGCCAGCTTCTGCCCTTTTATACGTACCGCAGCGCGGTTTATTTTGCAAACTTCACTTCACCGTACCGTGAGTCGATGCTTATCACGCCTTTTGGAGAACTTCCTCCGTAAACGCCTTTGTAGGATGCAGAGGTATGGCTCTTGTCCAGCGAGGTGATGTTAACGGCAGACTTGTCATACCTGAAATCGGCGAACTGCACCTGCACATCGAAGTTGAAGGAGGTATTTGGTTCGAAGCTCAGGCTTACCGGCGTGAACCCACTGGCCAGGGCAATCCTGCGCATCCCCTTGCTGATGTTGTCTACTTTGAAGGAACCGTACTTCACGTCCATTTCTATTTTCTCGCCCAGGCTGCCCACCCTAAAGTCGCTGAACTTAGAGGATCCCTGCAGTGTGTTTGCGCTCGTTATACTCATGTCGCCATAAGCCACATCAACATCGCCGCCGTTTATATAACCGCAGGAGCCAGAGCCATAGGCCAGTTTCACCACATTGCCGCTGTTCGCCAGCTTATCGCATTTCAGGGAACCGTATTTCACGCTAATGTCGGCTTTGCCCTGTAGTTCTGCCAGGTACACATCACCGAAGCTGTTTTTCACGGCCAATGAATTGTTGGCGGGCATACTGATGGTGTAGTTCACTTCAAAGCCTTTGCGGCTGTTACCGGAGATGCGCATCGGGTCTATCTCGGTTTTGAAAGCTATCTTGCCCTGGGTCCGCACTTCCATGATCTTGATGTTGTCGAGTATCTCCTGTGCTTTGCTGTCGGAGCTGGCCCGGGCAATCATCTCTACCTTAAGCTGCACTTCGTTCTTGTCCCAGGTGTTGATGTGCACTTTCCCGAATTTGTTCTCAACACTCAGCAAATCCGACGCATTCACCTTAAAGGACTTATTCAGCACCTTGCGTTTTTCTGCATCAAAGGCACTTCCGGCATCGCGGCGTACGGTGGCTTCTACATCTTCCAAGCCTGCCAGCGCTTCCTGCACTAGCATGGCCAAGCCTTCTGGTGCCTGTGGGGGTATGGGTGCCTGAGGTGCCGCTGGCGCTGCAGGAGCAGGCGGCGGCGTAGGTGGGGTGCTCGGATGAATGGGCTGGGCAATGGCTTGTAGCATGCTGACCGCAAGGGCGCAGACAAGCAGCGCCATGCGTCGGTACAGGTTATATACGTGTGGTGTCATCTTCGTTAGATTTTAAAACAGGTTGTTCGTTCTGATTATTCAGGTTCTGGAGTATCTCCAGTTGACGGTTCAGCACCCCAATCCTTATCTGCAGGTTCTGGATCATGGCGCTCATTATCTCGTCGGTATTTGGGTTGGTGTATAATTGCTTTTTCAGTTGCAGGTAGCTGTTGTCGAGGCGGGCAAGTTCCTGGTCTATTTCCTGCTGCCCGTCCAGGCCCAGCACTTTTTTGTCGTAAGCGCTTAGCTGGCTTTTCTTTTCCCGGATCTGGCTTACATAATAAGCCTCCACCTCGGCCAACTCAGGGGCAATACTGTGCATGGCAGGCTGCATCATAGCCACGGTCGCCTCTTGGGGTGCCTGGTTTTTCATCAGGAGCAGGGTGAGGCCGCAGCCCAGCAACAGCGTGATGGCAGCGGCCACCCGCATAAAGAAGGTACTGGCACTGAAGCTGGCGCTCTCACCGAACTTAATGCTGATCACCTTTGCGCCACCCTGCTTTTTCCCAGGCAGGTCATCGCATATCTGCTGCCACAGTTCAGGCCGAGGCTCAAATACATCGAATTCCTCCCGATGCTCCGCTGCGAACTTCTTTAACTTATCTTCCATGGTATACTTACCTTCTGTTCCTGTTTAGCTATTCTTTTAAAGGGCGAACTGTGGCTCCCGCAGGATCTCCAGCAGTTTCTTCTTCGCCCGGCTGTACTGCGACTTGGAGGTTGACTCTGTTATCCCCAGCACTTCACCGATCTCGGCGTGGTCATACCCCTCCAGGAGGTATAAGCTCAGCACCACCCGGTACCCGTCCGGCAATTGCTGTATCGCGCGCCGGACTTTCTCTATCTGCCACTCGGCGTCATCTTCCTCCACCTCGTCGGCCCGGTCAGCTAGCAGCCTTTCGTCCATCGGCACTAACTCTGAGCGGCGTTTCCGGATGGCATTGATGGCGGCGTTCACCACGATCCGCTTCAGCCAGCTTCCAAACGATGCCTCCGCCTTGTAACTGTGCAGGTTTTTGAAAGCGCTCACAAACGCTTCCTGCAGCACATCCTCGGCCTCGGCATAGTCGTTGGTGATGCGCATGCACACGTTGAACATAGCCTTGGAATAAAGCTTGTACAGCTCGTACTGGGCTCTGTTGTCGCCGCTTTTGCAGCGGTCAATCACGTGATGATTTACGTCCTGATAACGGAGTGTTTCCAATGTGCTCTACTTTAGCTTTTCCGGCAGCCGTGCTGCGCTCATCCTGTTAATCTTGTCTGCGACTCTCCCTCCCAACTTGTGCACTAAAGACATCAGGAAAAACGGAAGGTTGCATGAAATTGCAAAATATTTTCCCAATCTGGTATGCCGCCTCGCTTATCCACAGTTTCCACAGTGCAATGTGCATAACACCACATATCCGTATCTCCCTCAGCTTCTACACTTTACTCCATACCGCTGATGATATTGGCATCCTGTAGCCGGAAAATTGCCCAAACCGTTTGGCCAGAATCAGAAGCTGAGCGCATGTTATCCACATATCCACATATAGTTTATGCACAAATGTGGATAAGCATGGCATTCCCTGTTGACAGCATGATGGGCCTGGAAACAGAAATGGCCAGCTCTGTTCCCAAAGCTGGCCATTTCTGTTTCGATAGTGTTTCGATGTTGCGTAATCTGCAGGCGGCATACCCTGAATCGGGCAATTCATGCGCAATTTCACAGCATCGCTTCACAAACGCATGTTATCCACTTATCCCCATTAGTCCATGATGTTGAACTGTATACCCTGGGCCAACGGTAAGTCGCGGCCATAATTGATGGTGTTGGTCTGGCGGCGCATGTAGATTTTCCAAGCATCAGAGCCAGACTCACGGCCTCCGCCGGTTTCCTTCTCTCCGCCGAATGCTCCTCCGATCTCAGCCCCGGACGTACCAATGTTCACGTTGGCGATACCGCAGTCAGAGCCCCAATGGCTCAGGAATGCCTCTGTCTCCAGCAGATTGGTCGAGAAGATAGCTGAGGAAAGTCCCTGCCGTACGCCGTTCTGCACTTCAATAGCATCTTCTATCCCACCGCTGTACTTCATGAGGTATAAAATGGGCGCAAACGTCTCTTCCTGCACCATCTCGTAATGGTTCTCTGCCTCCACAATGGCTGGCTTCACGTAAGTGCCGGTTTCATACCCCTCACTGCTCAGCACCTCGCCGCCGGTCAGCAGTTGGCCGCCTTGTTCCTGCACTTTCTCCAACGCATGCTGGAAAGCGGTAACGGCATCCTTGTCAATCAGCGGGCCAACAAGCGTGGTGCTGTCCAGTGGGTGACCGATTGGCAATTTCGGATAGACTTTCAGCAGCCGCTCCTTCATTTGCTCGTAGATGTTTTCGTGCACAATCAGGCGGCGGGTGGATGTACAGCGCTGGCCGCAAGTGCCTACGGCTCCAAACACAATGGCCATCAGCGCCATGTCTATATCGGCGTTCTCGGTCATGATGATGGCATTGTTACCGCCCAACTCCAGCAGCGACTTGCCCAGGCGTGCGCCCACTGCCTCGCCTACCTTCTTGCCCATGCGCGTAGAGCCCGTTGCCGACACCAACGGTATCCGCTTGTCGTGGCTCATCAGGCTCCCGATCTCCGCATCGCCTATCACGAGGTTGAAGATGCCTTCCGGCAGTTCGTTTTCGGCCAATACCTCCCGAATGATGTGCTGGCAGGCTACACCCGTCAGCGGTGTTTTCTCCGACGGCTTCCAGATCACCACATCGCCGCACACCGCAGCCAGCATCGTGTTCCAGCTCCATACTGCCACCGGGAAGTTAAAGGCCGAGATCACCCCTACAATGCCCAATGGGTGGTACTGCTCATACATGCGGTGCTGCGGGCGCTCTGAGTGCATCGTAAGGCCGTGCAACTGCCGCGAGAGGCCTACGGCAAAGTCGCAGATATCGATCATCTCCTGCACCTCGCCCAGGCCTTCCTGCAAAATCTTGCCCATCTCGTAGCTCACCAGCTTGCCGAGGGCTTCCTTGTGCTGTCGCAGTCTGTCACCAATTTGCCGCACGATGTCTCCGCGCTTTGGGGCTGTTACTTTGCGCCATACCTTAAAGGCTTCCTGCGCGGTCTGCACTACATGCTCGTAATCTTCCGGGGATGCCATGTTCACCTTTGCAATCAGGTTCCCGTCGGCTGGCGAATGTATAGGGCGCACCGTGCGGCCCTCCTGCCCCCCCCATACCAGCCCAGTGCTGTAGGCTGGGTTAGCTTCTTTGATGCCCAGTGTTTGCAGCACCTCTTGTATTTCTTTGTTCAGTGGTAGTCCTTCTATGGCCTGTTTCATATGCTTTATCTTTAAATGCTCGTTTGGGTCCTATACAAAGCTAAAAAATAAAAAAGCTTCTGCAATTCTGCAGAAGCTTTCTATCATTCAAGTGCACACAGGCGCTTTTATTCTTTCCCGATTGGGTAATATGCCTTCAGGCCATCCGGGTAAACACCCTCGATGTATACAACACCGCTATTGATGTTCTTCAGGTATTTCTCCACATCAGCCGGCTCAGTCACCTGGTATTTATCGATTCTGGTAATAATGAAACCGTCTTTTATACCTGTCTCGCGGAACTTGCTGTTCCGCACACCTTCAATTTTGGCACCACCGCTAATTCCCAGCTTCGCCATCTCCTGTCGGCTTACCGGCTCAAAGGTCGCTCCCTCGAAGGTGATAGCCTTGGCATTGCTGCGCTTCACAAGCTCCGTGCTGTTGTTCAGGTTCTTCAGCGTAACGTTAGCAGTGCGCTCCTTGCCTTCACGCAGGTAAGTCACTTTCACTTTATCGCCAGGGCGGTAACGGGCAATCTGCTCGAGCAACTGCGACGATTTGCCAACGCCCACACCATTAATCGCTGTAATAACGTCTCCGCCTTTCATACCGGCTTCTTTGGCTCCACTGTTCTCGGTTACATCGACAATGTATACCCCGCTCAGCGTTTTCAACTTCTGCTCTTCAGCAAAGGCTGCATCAATCTCACGGATAGAAGCACCCAGCAAGGCGCGCTGTACTTCACCATACTTCAATAGGTCATCCACCACTTTGCTTACAATGGCAGAAGGCACCGCAAAAGAATAGCCCGCAAATGAACCAGTCTGGGAGGCAATGGCTGTGTTGATCCCTACTAAATCTCCATTCAGGTTCACCAAGGCACCACCCGAGTTACCAGGGTTCACGGCGGCATCTGTCTGAATAAAAGACTCAATGCTGAGATCGTTCTGGCTTGTGCGCAGGATGTTGATGTTGCGGCCCTTGGCACTCACAATACCGGCAGTCACTGTAGAGGTCAGGTTCATGGGGTTACCCACGGCCAGCACCCACTCGCCTACCTGCAGGTCGTCGGAGTTGCCGTAACGCACGGTAGGCAATTTGTCTGCATCCACTTTGAGCAGGGCAATGTCTGTGGTCGGGTCTGTGCCAACGAGCGTGGCTGAGAGCTTGCGCTTGTCATCCAGCACCACCTCTATCTTATCTGCTTTGTCGATCACGTGGTTGTTGGTAACAATATACCCGTTAGAGGCGATGATCACGCCGGAACCGGAACCCATCTGCGGACTCCGGGGCACCCGTTCGCCGAAGCCATCCCCAAAGAACTCTCTCAGAAAAGGGTCCATCGGGCTGTTGCCACGTGCTGAGCTGCTATTGCCACTATATTCGGTCATCACGTGCACCACGGCAGGTGTAGATACCTGGGCTGCTTTGATAAAGTTAAGGCCTTCCGGCACTATGGAACTGCTGCTGCGCATATCGCTGGTGTAGCGCACATTCGGGTACTGCTGCTCCTCTGTCGAAATCACCTTCTGGTCTTCCAACAATTTGTAGCTACCCACGGCTACTCCCCCTCCCATTACGGCAGACAATGCAACCCCAAGAAATAACTGCTTCGTCTTCATGTAGTTGAATTTATACTTTATGTTAATATTAGATATTTTCTATACTTTAAAAGAATAACGTCACTTAAGTATACGGTAGTATGGTCAAAGCAGACAGTTACCCGGTCTTGCCTAAATAATAACAAAAAGGAGGCCAAAAATGCTGGCCTCCTTTTCATCTTTGAGCAGTTGCCTCGGTATCAGGCTTCGGCCTTCTTCGACTTGCTGCTTTCCGCCTTTTCGCCTTTCTGGTCATCGGCTTTCAGTTTGCCCTTACTGCCGTTGCCTGCTGAAGAGGTGACGTTGATTTGCCGCTTCATGGTTTTGTGCTCGTCCTTCGGCACATTCACCAATAGCACGCCGTCCTCGAAGTGCGCTGAGATCTTATCCGGGTCTATTTTATCAGGCAGGTAGAAGGAGCGGCTGAAAGCACCATACTGGGTTTCCATCATATGGTAGCGTCGGCCATCTTCCTTGCGCTCCAGCTTTCGCTCCCCGGAAATGGTGAGCTTGCCTTCCTGAAAATCAATTTCAATGTTCTCTGCTTTCACGCCGGGTAAGGCCAGCTGCAACTCATACCCTTTCTCGGTTTCACAGGCATCTACGTGCGGTGTAAAATCCGTCATGCTTCTGCTATTAACAGACTCATTAAAAAATCTGTCTAACATCGAGCTGAATGAGTTTGGCATATTATCCTGCATGCCATTATATCTGATCATTGCCATAGTTATACCTCCTATTCTTGTTGTTGAACATGATTTACAACTACATTTCAGTAAAAACTATACCAATCCTATGATGCTTTTAATTCCTGAAATAATGTCATTTATTGCGTTGCTGATTTGGCCATATAACTGACTACATTACAGTTACCCTCTATGCTAATATGCAATACTGGCAGGCTGCATGGCTTTGTTGAAGGTATATTTCAGTTCCAGACCTACGATAGGCGAGATGCGGTTGCGCTTAGTGGTATAGCCTTCTTCCAGCAGTTGTTCCTGCTCGTCGTACTTCGGCGGGATCAGCACATAGTAATAATCCGTTTGGCGCATAAAGTAAGGCGTAATGCGCAGTTTGTCGTTCAGTTCGCAGGTCAGGTTCAGGCGCAGGCGGGTACGGTCTATGGCACGCTCTTGTGCAGCAGTCCGCTCTCCTTGGTTGAAGTCCGAGAACAAAGTGCCCTCGTAACTAATGGAAGGAGTGATAAACCGGTGCCGCAACGGGAAGCGCTGGCCCACTTCGGCAGAGAGGCTGAAACGCCCCTGTGCATTCCGGTCTTCTTGGCTGAGGTAGGTGGCCATCGCCTGCTTGTTAAAAAACCACTGCCCCACACTGCCGGTGTGCCGCAAAAAAGGCTCTACAAACAGCATTTTGGGATAATTCTCCAGGGCATAGCGCACCAATGCACCACCGCGCCAATGGTCTGTAAGGGCGTGCTCATACCCCACGGCCAGTTCAATGCGCTCAAACTGGCTCAAGATACCAGACTCCTGCAGGTCGTTGTAGCGCGCGTCAGTGTTAATGCGGTACTGGTTCCTGAAAAACAGCAGGCCGTCTTCGCCGGTACCGTAACTTACTTGCAGTTCGGGCCAGATAGCCGTTGAACTGGTAATTTTACTTTGAGCCTGTGCCAGGCAGGGGATAACCAGCAGCAGCAAGAGGCAGAGTTTTTTCATGTACTTTGATTTTTGTTGTGTAGCGGCTCCAGCAATTCCTCGATTAGGCTGAACAGGATATGGCTGCCCCATTCGTCAAAATCGATCATCTTGTTCTGAGCCGGGTCCTGCAGGTTATACAGGGCAAAGTAGGTCTCGTACTCTTTCACGGCGATGTCCTGCCACGGTGTTATCTGGCCGTCGCCGGAGAAGTAGGCCCCGTCAGTTGTCAGCCATACCCCGCACACCGCCACCTCACCTTCCGCTTTATACTCCTGCAGGTAGTCGCTCACAATATCATGCAGGTAATGGTCCCACATGTAATCCGTGATGCGGTCGTAGGCTTTCTGGTAAGAGCTGTTCTGGCTGAAATAACTCACAAACCTGATCTTCAGGGTGCCCTGCTCACGGGTGCGGATGTCGATGCGGAAGTCACAGCCTACATAAAAGCGGTACCAGATGATCCAGCTCATGCTATGCTTGATGTCGAGCATGTCCTCTTTCAGCACCCGGGTATAAGTGGCTGCACCCAGCTCCCCCTGCTCATACTCCAGGTAAGTGGGCGTGAGGCGCAGCCTGCGTTTATGTCCCAGCAGACCCGTAGCCAGGCGGTAGGTTAAGCTTACAGCATCCTTCATCAACGCTACTCTGCCGTTTGCAGCTCTTGCAAAGCGATGTAGGCCATCAGGCCAATGCTTGTTTCCAGGGCTGCCTCGTCAATATCAAACGTAGGGGTATGCACCGACGACACAATGCCGCGGGCCTCGTTGCGGGTGCCCAGGCGGTAGAAACAAGCCGGCACTTCCTGTGAATAGTAGGCAAAATCCTCTGCCCCCATCCACAGGTCCAGATCTACTACGTTGTCGGCACCCAGGTAAGCCTCGGCTGCAGCGCGGGCGCGTTCGGTTAATTCGGGATCGTTCTGTAGGTATGGGTAGCCGTTCTTGATGTCGATCTCGCAGCTGCCGCCCATACTCTCGCACAGGCCCTCCGCCAGCTTCTTGATGCGCTTGTGCGCCTCTTTGCGCCACACCTCGTTCATTGTCCGAAAAGTCCCCTCTATCTTTACCTCGTTCGGAATAACATTGGTCGCGCCCTTCGCCTCAACCTTGCCAAACGACAGCACCGACGGCACCTTAGGGCTTGCGTGTCGGCTCACGATCTGCTGCAGGGCTACAATCAGGTGAGAAGCGATCAGCACGGTATCGATGTTTTGCTCCGGCATGGCCGCGTGTCCGCCCTTGCCTTTCACGGTGATGTAAATCTCGTCGGCACTGGCCATATACATACCCGGTCGGAAACCAACCTTTCCTGCCGGCAGCATCGGGAACACGTGCTGGCCCACAATACCCTGCGGAGTCGGGTTCTGCAGCACGCCCTCTTTGATCATGATAGAGGCCCCACCCGGAAACTTCTCCTCGCCTGGCTGAAAGATCAGCTTCACTGTTCCTTCAAACTCCTCTTTCATCTCCTGCAAAATACGGGCAGCGCCCAACAACGAGGCCGTGTGCACATCGTGCCCGCAGGCATGCATCACTCCCGTGTTGGTAGATTTGTAAGGCACCTCATTTGCCTCCAGTATGGGCAGGGCATCCAGGTCAGCGCGCAGGGCGATTGTTTTCTTCCCGGGGTTGCGGCCCTGTATCAAAGCTACCAAGCCTGTGCCGGCCATGCTTTCCGGTTCCAGGCCATAGCGCTCCAGCACCTCCCGCACGTATGCGGCGGTATGATGCTCCTCAAACGATAGCTCGGGGTTGGCGTGCAGATGGCGGCGCACCTCCACTGTGTCGGGGGTATAAGCGTGGGCGAGTTGTTGTATCTTATTTGCTGTGCTCAAAGTTCTGTGTGTTGGTATAGCCTATTCTTAACGGTTGGGATAGGGCATGAAACATAAGGAAAGGTACTAAAAAATAAAAGACGCTGCAGCCAAATTATGGTCACAGCGTCTTTAAAGCTTTTGCTACAGGGTTGTATCCCTTAGTAGGTCTTGTTGATGTTAATCTGGTCCTGCACGATCTGTGCATTCGGGATAAGGTCAGAGATTCGGTTCAGCACCTGCTGTGCCTCAATACGGCTGAAAAAGTCACCGACCTTAAGCCGGAAGTTCGGTTGCTGGTAGGTCAGGTAATCCCTCTCGTCCGGAACACGCGCAATAATGGATTTACGCAGGTTCATCACAGTCTGCCGCTCTGAGCCGTTGTAAGCGAGAATGCGGTATCCTTGGGCGTACTTGATGTTCTTGTTCACGCTAGCCACGGTATCCATCAGCACGGCTACCCTGTCGTTTACATGGTGCGTTGGCTCTATGCGGGCAACAGGCGCCTCAGCTGCATCCACCGGGTATTTCGGACGGTAAATGCTCAGGTCTTCCTCCAGTTTAGGCCTAGCATCCCGGCCCCTGTCTGCGTCTTTTGCTGTGCGGGCAGAAGAAGAGGCACACGCCGTGCTGAAGATCAGGGCCAACGACAGCAGTAGGTTAAGAATTCTATTCATGAGTCACGATGTTTATACTGGCGGAGCAGCCTAGCCTGTCGGCACCCGCCTTGATTAACGCTTCGGCATCTGCCAATGTTTTGATACCTCCGGAGGCTTTTATCTTCATGTGCCTGGGTAACACCCGGCGCATCAGCTTAATGTCTTCCAGCGAAGCACCCCGCGTACTGAAGCCCGTAGAAGTCTTTACGTAATCGGCACCGGCGGTCACACAGATTTCGCAGGCTTTCTCAATCTCATCTGGGCTAAGCAGCGCCGTTTCGATGATCACCTTTAGCTCAGCCTCTTTCATGTGGCAGAACTTAGCCAGGTCGCCCAGTTCATTCTCTACCGCGGCGTACTCCCCGGATTTGAAAGCAGATATGTTCATCACCACATCTATCTCGGTGGCGCCGTCGGCAATGGCCTGATGCGTTTCCAAGAACTTTACCTTGGCGTGCTGATACCCCAGCGGAAAACCGATCACGGTCGCCACTTTCACCAAAGCACCAGGCCCCAGGCGTTCTGTTGCCTGCTGCACATAGCAGGGCGGCACGCAAACAGCCGCGAAGCCATAACTCCGGGCTTCATCGCAAAGCTGCAACACTTGCGCGGCAGTTGCATCCGGCCGTAGCTGCGTATGGTCTATATAGCCGGCAATTTCTTCTGCAAGCATCTTTCTGGTTTAAATGACAAAGGACATAAAACAAGTAGTGAGCTCATTTTACATCCTTCATCGGTTTATCTACTTAAAGTAAAAGGTGGCCGGAGGTATACCCTCGTAGCCACGCTTTTTATTATTCCTCAATCAGTATGCAACGGTTGTGGTTCAGGTCGTCTTCCACTGTCTTGAACTTCACGTCCTTCAGCACACGGCCATCGTTATACTGCACGTTCACACGGTCGTTGCGGCCGGCAACTTTATGCGAGTGTGCCGGCATAATTCTCTCCGGCTCCTGTGCCGGCGCTGAGGTATGGCCAGTTTCATCCTCGAGAGATGAGTGCACTTCCTGCTTCTGCTCTTTCAGCACAGGCGGCTTTGGTGCCATTGGCGGCCTAATCGGCGCTTCCATTTGTGCCGACGGTGCCTGCACCGGTATGTAAGCATGGAACAGGAACTGAATGGTCTGCTCGTTCACCTTGCCGATCATGCGCTTGAACAGCTCAAACGACTCGAACTTATAGATCAACAGCGGGTCTTTCTGCTCGTATACCGCGTTCTGCACACTCTGCTTCAAGTTGTCCATCTCGCGCAGGTGCTCGGTCCAGGCCTGGTCAATCGTACCCAGCGTGATGATTTTCTCCATAGCCCGGATCAGCTCCGCGCCATGCGACTCATACGCTTTGGTCAGGTTGGCCACGGCAGCCAGCTGGCGCTTGCCATCGGTAAACGGCACGGCCACGTTCTCAATCATCGGCCCACGGTTCTGGTGGATGTCTGAGATGATCGGGTATGCCTGCTCTCCCGTCTTCTTGTTGCGATCCAGGTAGTGGTTCAGGGCCTCGTTGTAAAGGCGCTCGGCCAGCGCGTTGGCCTGTACCGACTTGAACTCGTCCTCGGTGATGGCAGACTCGATGCCAAACACGCGCAGCACATGCAGCTGGAAGTTCTCGTAGTCGCTGATGTTTTTGTAGCTTACCACCACGTCTTCGCTGATATCGTAGATCATGTTCCAGATATCCAGCTCCAGGCGCTCCCCGTAAAGGGCGTTGCGGCGGCGCTTGTATACCACCTCACGCTGCGCGTTCATCACATCATCGTACTCCAACAAGCGCTTCCGCTGGCCAAAGTTATTTTCTTCTACCTTTTTCTGCGCACGCTCAATGGAGTTCGTGATCATCGAGTGCTGAATCACCTCTCCTTCTTCTAGGCCCATGCGGTCCATCAGGCGGGCAATACGGTCAGAGCCGAACAGGCGCATCAGGTTGTCTTCCAAACTCACGAAGAACTGTGAAGAACCCGGGTCACCCTGGCGACCGGCGCGACCACGCAACTGGCGGTCTACGCGGCGCGACTCGTGGCGCTCGGTACCGATAATGGCCAGGCCACCCGCGCCTTTAGATTCTTTTGTAAGCTTAATATCGGTACCACGGCCTGCCATGTTCGTGGCGATGGTTACCGTGCCCGGCTTACCGGCCTCGGCTACTACTTCTGCCTCCTTCTGGTGCATCTTGGCGTTCAGTACCTGGTGCTTGATGTTGCGCAGCTTCAGCATGCGGCTCAGGAGCTCCGAGATCTCCACCGAGGTGGTACCCACCAGCACCGGACGGCCCTGTTCTGTCAGTTGCACGATCTCGTCGGCAACGGCATTGTATTTCTCACGAACGGTTTTGTATACCTTGTCGTGCTCGTCTTTTCGTTGAATCGGGCGGTTGGTCGGGATCACGACCACATCCAGCTTGTAGATGTCCCAGAACTCGCCTGCCTCTGTTTCGGCCGTACCCGTCATACCCGAAAGCTTGTGGTACATACGGAAGTAGTTCTGCAGCGTAACCGTGGCGTAAGTCTGTGTGGCGTCCTCCACCTTCACGTTCTCCTTTGCCTCGATGGCCTGGTGCAAACCGTCTGAATAACGACGGCCCTCCATTACGCGGCCTGTCTGCTCATCCACAATTTTTACTTTGTGGTCTGGTGTTACGATATACTCTGTATCCTTCTCGAACAGGGTATAAGCCTTCAGCAACTGGTTGATGGTGTGGATACGCTTCGACTTCTCCTGGAAGTCTGCAATGAGTTGCTCCTTGTTATGCAGTTGCTCCTCGTGCGTCAGCGATTTATCGTTCTCGATGTTGGCGATCTCCGTGCCGATGTCCGGCATGATGTAGAAGTTCGGATCCTCGCCCTGGCCCGTGATCAGGTCAATGCCTTTCTCCGTCAGCTCAATCTGGTTGTGCTTCTCATCGATGGTGAAGTAGAGCGGCGCGTCGGCCTCTGGCATCTGGCGCGAGTTATCCTGCAGGTAGAAGTTCTCTGTCTTCTGCATGATGGCGCGGTTACCTGTTTCGCTCAGGAACTTGATCAAGGGCTTGCTCTTCGGCAAACCACGGTAAGCTCTGAACAACGACAGTCCGCCCTCCTGCGTGTTGCCTTCCTTGATCATGCGCTTGGCATCTGTCAGGAAGTTCTGCACTACCTTCCGCTGCGCTTCCACCAGCATGGCAATGCGTGGCTTCAGTTGGTAGAACTCATGCTCATCGCCGCGCGGCACCGGGCCGGAAATAATGAGCGGGGTACGGGCATCGTCAATCAGAACGGAGTCCACCTCATCGACCATGGCGTAATGGTGCTTGCGCTGCACCAGGTCCTGTGGCTCGCGGCTCATGTTGTCGCGCAGGTAGTCGAAGCCGAATTCGTTGTTTGTACCGTAGGTGATGTCTGCCTTGTAGGCGTTGCGGCGCGACTCGGAGTTCGGCTGGTGCTTGTCGATGCAGTCGATGGTCAGGCCATGGAACTCGAACAAAGGCGCCATCCACTCAGAGTCACGCTTGGCCAGGTAGTCGTTTACCGTAACCACGTGCACGCCGCGTCGGGCCAGTGCGTTCAGGTATGCAGGCAGTGTTGCCACAAGCGTTTTACCCTCACCTGTGGCCATCTCCGCAATCTTACCCTGGTGCAGCACAATGCCACCGATCAGCTGCACATCATAGTGCAGCATGTCCCATACAATTTCGCTTCCGGCGGCCAGCCAGCGGTTTGCCCAGATCGCCTTGTCGCCATCCAGTTGCACGTTTGGCTTGCGGGCAGCAAGGTCACGGTCCATGTCGGTGGCTGTTACCACCATCTGGCCGTTTTCTTTCCAGCGGCGCGCGGTTTCCTTCACTACGGCAAAGCCGAGCGGCAATACTTCCATCAGCACCACTTCCAACTCCTTGTTGCGCTCCTTCTCCAGCTCATCAATCTCAGCGAAGATATTCTCCTTCTGCACGATGTTCAGCTCCGGTTCATCGGCGATGCGCTTGTGCAGCGCGGCAATCTTCTCGTCCGTTGGCTTCAGGCGCTCATCGATAATGCCCTTGATCTCTGCCGTCTTATGGCGGAGCTGATCGTCCGTCAGGCCGCTCAGCTTCACGTATTCTTCGTTAACTTTCGATACGTAAGGGACAACCTCTTTTATATCTCTGTCGGATTTAGTTCCGAATAATTTCGCAACGGTTTTACCGAAAAAATCAAACATCTGTATGTAGCTTTTTATATAAATCCTTTGTTCGCAATATCGTCAAAAATAAGGTGATTTTCCGATATATCCGATGTGTAGCACCAAAACAGTACCAGAATAACCTCACTTTGGCGCATCTGCCATAATTACCGGATACATAGCATTTTTACACTATTTGATACTCAGCGCCTTAAATGGTTATGCCATATCCTGTAACACGTGGCAGAGTGGCAGGGGTTTGCGCTTGCAGGATTGCTGTACAGGGGAGTGGAATCGGGGAGATTTGCTTTATAGACCTGCTCGAATTGCTGCCCTGCCAGCGACTTTACAGTATAACCAGGGTGGTATAACCGTACTGGGCATATGATCTCAAAACCCAGGGCTAACGCTGCGCTTAAAAAACCCGCTGAAACTCTACCACATCCTGCCAGCCATAGGGCGTAGACAGCCAGTCTCTCCGGAGACCTACTTTATCGAAACCGGCTTTCTGGAAAAGGTTGAGGCTGGCCAGATTCGTAGCCGTGACGGTACAGTATACCTGGTGCAGTTGCAGTGTCTGCTGGCTATAGTCCAGAAGCAGTTGCAGGGCCTCGGCAGCATGCTTGTTGCCGCGGTGCGCCGGCAGTACAACAACGCCCACCCCAGCGCGCCGATGCAGCGGCTCGAAATCGAAAAGGTCAATAGTGCCCACCGCCTCATGACGCTGGTTGCAGATGACCAGGCGCAGTTGCTTCACGGTATAGATGTCGAGGGCAGCGTTTTCGAGATAGGTTTTAAGCACCGCCTTAGAGAAAGGCATCAGCGTGTTGCCCACGTGCCAGACCGATTGATCGTTTTCGAGGGTATACAAAAACTCCAGATCAGTGGGCTCTAAGGCTCTTAAATAAGTATTTTCTGCACTTAGGAACACGCTGATCCGGAGTTATACCTTGTTATACCTATAGTTGCTGTGGTTGCGCCAACGGCACAGTGCCCGAAAACACCTGCTTGGCCGGGCCAATCAGGTAAATGTGGTTAAAGTGGCCATCGGTCTGGTCGAAGGCAACTTCTAAATCGCCTCCCAGCGTCTTTACCTTTACCGGGCTTTTAAAGCCTTTCAGGCTGGCCACCAGGGCGCATGCCGTTACACCGGTACCACAGGAGAGCGTTTCATCTTCCACACCACGCTCATAGGTGCGTACAAAAATCTCATCGTCTGCTATTTTCTGCACAAAGTTCACGTTTGTACCCACCTCTTTAAAACGGCTGTTGTAGCGAATGGCACGGCCTTCGGCATATACATCCAGCTCCTGCACATCCTCCACAAAACGCACATAGTGCGGGGAACCCGTGCTGAGGTAATGGTCCTCGCCAATCTGCTCTACGTGGCGCACATCATTCATCTTTAACTGGATGAGGTCGCGCTCTACGCTGGCCTGGTGCTCGCCATCGGCAGCCAGGAAGCAGGCCACATCCTCGATCACCCCCAGGTGTCTTGCAAAACGAACCGTGCAACGCGCCCCGTTGCCGCACATAGAGCCCAGGCGGCCATCGGCATTGTAATACACCATCTCAAAGTCATAGTCCGGATGGTCCTGCAGCAGAATCAGGCCATCAGCGCCCACACCTGTGCGTCTGTCGCAAAGTTGCTTCACCAATGCCTCGTCCTCTGTCGGGAACGTATGCTTCCGGTTGTCTACCATCACGAAGTCATTCCCCGTGCCCTGATATTTGTAAAAGGTTATTGCCATATAGCTGTAACAAAAAATTCTGAGGCAGCGTGCCTTTTTAAGGTTAAGCGGATATTGAGTACTTTTGCCAAGCAGCACACTGCCAATATAAAAGACAAAGATATGTATTCCTTTTTAACTACAGAAAACTGGGCTGATTACGAGCTGGTAGATTCTGGAAATTTTGAGAAGTTGGAGCGTTTCGGAGAGTACTTTGTGGCTCGGCCCGAGCCGCAGGCCATCTGGGACAAGCACCTGCCGGAAAGCGAGTGGCAGCGCCTGGCGCAGGCCGTGTTTACCCGCGACAAAGGCAGCCAGGAAAAAGGCCAGTGGAAGCTGAAGAAAGGAATGCCGGAGCAATGGTATATCAACTATGGCTATAACGACCTGAAACTGCGCTTCCGACTGGGTTTGTCGTCCTTCAAGCATGTGGGCATTTTCCCGGAGCAGGACAGTAACTGGAAGTTTATCTATGACACTACCCGCCAACTGCAAACCCCGCAGCCCAAGGTGCTGAACATGTTTGCCTATACCGGGGGCGCTACCCTGGCCGCCAAAGCCGCTGGTGCCGACGTTACGCACCTCGACTCAATCAAGCAGGTGAACTTCTGGGCCCGCGACAACATGGAGGCCAGTAACCTCGACAATGTGCGCTGGATTGTGGAGGATGCCATGAAATACGCCCGCCGCGAAGTAAAGCGGGGCAACAAGTATAACGGCATCATACTGGACCCTCCTTCTTATGGCCGCGGCCCGAACAACGAGAAATGGCAACTGGAGAATGAGCTGAACGAAATGATCAAGCTCTGCCACGAGATGCTGGACGGCACCGATTATTTCCTGCTCATAAACCTTTACTCGATGGGTTTCTCGGCCATGGTGCTCGATAATCTGATGCGCCAAACCTTTGGGCAGAAAGTGCAGCATGAAGAACTGGGCGAGTTATACCTGCACGACAGCGGCAACCGCCGTTTACCGCTGGGTACCTTCTTCCGGTTCACCTCTGTAAAAAAATAAGTTCTCCCACTTTATCAGCTATATAAAGTGCTGCCATACCCCTCTCATAGTAGCGGTATGGCAGTACGAACTTTCCATGTGTAGCTAGACGCGCGGTATACCTGTCCTGTTCACCACTTACCATACTCTGAGTCAAAAACTAAAGAAATATAGAAACGCTTGATGAAGAAAACGCTGCAGAAAATCCCGTTGTTGCTGATAATCATTTTACAAGCGTCATTCCTGTTAGCGATTTTGCATGAGCAACTCACCCTCATCCCTATCCTGCTTTTTAGCCTGACGTTGGGCCTCGTGCTGTTCGTGGCTTACCGCCAGATGCCCATACATGACTCCAGGCATATGCGAAGGGATTTTGTAGCAGTGCTATTTGTGGTGGTTGGCGCGCTGCTGGCATTCTACATTAACATCATACTGGCTTTCGGCCCTGTTATCGGGGCGGCGTTTGTTGGTGTAGTGGCGTCCTTCATACCGCGTCTCAAGCCGCAATCGCGGTTGCTGCAAGAAGCACCCGCTGCTGCCTATTGTGGCGCTTTTGTGGGTATGTCCAGCCAGCACATCGCCGAAACCCCATTCTTTGTTCTGATGGCTAGCCTGATTACAGGGTTGTTGCTCGTGTTCTCCAAGAACTTCTTTCGGGGTGTTGGCGGCAAACTGGGCACGCTCGCTTTTGGCGGCGTGGCCGTGACCTACTTACTGATTTTCCTGTTCTTTTAGCATGGGTATGCACACAGCTATTCTGATTGCCACTGGTATCATCGCCGCGCTTTGTACCTATGCCCTGAACGTAAAGCTGCACCAAGGGCCTGTACGGGCATCGGCTGGCCTGTCGCTGGCTGTTGGTTTGCTGTTCTACTTTTTCCCGCACTTGCTTCCGGCCTACCTCACGCAGCATATACCGGTTGTGTTTATTGGCGCCTCGTTTATCGGGATGGTGTCCTCTAACGTGGTGTCGAGCTACCTGCTCATTGGCACCTCCGGGTTTCTCTTCTCCCTGATTTACCTGAACACAAGCAGTTTCTTTGCGGGCTATGGCGGGAGCCTAGGCACTGCTGCCTGTATCTCGCTGCTGCTCACAATCAGTTTACCCATATTCGGAAAGCAACACAAGCTCAGCAATGGGTACCTGCTTCTCCGGAAAATGATTTTCAGAAAACGACGCTAGCTGCTGTGTCACGCACAATGGGCACGCGAGTCAGTTCAGCGTTAATATCCTACACAGCGGCAACTTCTTCAACTCAGATTGGGGCGTGCGCGACTTCCCAACTAGCAACCAGGTGATCGGTGGGAACTTTAATAAAGAGACAAGCCACTTGCTTTACGCTTTCGACATGAAATGTATCACTATCACGCCAGGCACTGGGCTTACCTCAAGGTGGCAGATGCGGTTTGGCCTGCGCTGCCTTTCTAACAGGATTTGTTTAAACATTGTGCAAAGGTCCGTTGTTGTAAACACATAGACAAAGGGCGGGCTACGAAGGCAACCTAGCAGGTATGTTTTTGTAGCCCGTGGCACATCTTATGCCTTTTGCCTTTGCAAGCTTAATTTTTATCAAAGTACTAAACAACGAGAAATGGAGACCAATAACATCCAAGGAAAAGTAGTAGTGATTACAGGTGGAAGCAGCGGATTAGGAGAGGCTACAGCCCGGCATTTAGCAGCGAAAGGTGCCTCTGTGGTATTAGGTGCCCGCCGTTTGGAGCAACTGGAAGCCATTGCCTCTGATATCCGCGCGGCAGGCGGCAAAGCCGAAGTATTGAAAACGGACGTTACCAAAGCCGAGGACGTAAAGGCGCTTATCAACAAAGCCGTGGATGCGTTCGGCCGAATTGATGTGTTGGTGAACAACGCTGGCCTGATGTCGATTGCCCCGATAAGCGAGACAAAGGTAGACGAGTGGGACCGCATGATCGATATCAACATCAAAGGTGTATTATATGGCATTGCGGCAGCGCTTCCTATTTTCGAAAAGCAGGGTGCCGGCCACTTCATTAACATCTCTTCGGTAGCTGGCCTAAAGGTATTTAGCCCGGGTGGCACGGTATACAGCGGCACTAAGTTCGCTGTGAAGGCGATTACCGAAGGTTTACGCCATGAGGTGGGTGGCAGCATTCGCACCACATCCATTGACCCGGGTGCCGTTGATTCGGAATTGAAGCACGGTAGTTCGCACGAGCAGAGTTCAGCGTTTGTGAAGGAGTTCTACAAGAGCGCCATTCCGGCCGACTCTGTAGCCAGGGCAATTGCCTTTGCCATCGAGCAGCCTGCCGATGTAGACATTAACTCCATCTCGCTGCGCCCAACCGTGCAGGAGTTCTAGTAGCATACATCGTGCAGCAGTGCACAAATCATAAAGGCTCAATTACCGTTTAGGTTTTGAGCCTTTTTTTATACTCAATTGGCACAAGTCTTCTGAGCAGTGTAACTTGTAGCCAGCATTCGCCGAACCCATTAAGCTTACGATCATGAAGAAACGCCTCGCACTCATCGATATGGGCACCAACACTTTTCACCTGCTCATTACGGAGGTGAATGAAAACGGAACCCGGCATGACTTTGTCAGAACCAAAGTGCCCGTGCGCCTGGGCCAGGGCGGCATCAGCAACGGCGCCATTGCAGAAGAGGCTTACGAACGGGCGCTCAGAACGCTGCAAGATTTCAGGGAGCAGATCGATGCCCACGAGGTGGAGACCGTGCGGGCCATGGCGACCAGTATGGTGCGCAATGCCAGCAATGGCGAAGCCTTTGTGAAGGACATCTTTAAGCTGACCGACATACAGGTAGAGGTGATAGACGGCGATAAAGAAGCTGAACTGATTTATTACGGGGTGCGCTCGGCAGGCGTGCTGGATGAGCAGATTTCTCTGATCATGGACATCGGCGGCGGCAGCGTAGAGTTCATCATCTGCAACAACAACCAGATTTTCTGGAAACGGAGCTTCGAGGTGGGTGCCCAGCGCCTGATGGACCAGTTCTTCCAGCAAGACCCTATCGCACCTGAAAGCATACAAGCCGAGAAAGCCTATCTGCGCGAGAAGCTGCAGCCCCTCACGCAGGCCGTTACCCAGTACAAGCCCACAGTATTGGTTGGCTCGTCCGGCACCTTCGACACGCTCTGCGACATCGATGCACTCCGTAGGGGCGACACCAGCAGGCAAATCAACCAGCCAGCCGCCGCTACACTGGCACTCGACAACTATTACAGAATCCATGCGTCGCTGCTACGCAACAACCACGAACAGCGCCTAGCCATGCCGGGCATGCTTGCCATGCGCGTAGATATGATTGTGCTGGCCAGTATTGTCGTGGACTTTGTGCTGGAAGAGTATGCCCTGAAGGAAATTCGCGTGTCCGCTTATGCCTTGAAAGAAGGGGTGCTGCAGAAAGTGCTTGAGGAGGAAAAAGACTAACCATTTGTCATTTCGACCTATGGGAGAAATCTGAGTATATAAGGCGTTCAGATTTTTGATGTAAGTTGAAATGGCAATTATACAGGTTTATACCTACTGCCACGGCAGCAGTTCACCGGTAGCATACCTCTTCTCATAGCGTTGACTTCCCATACCCAGCCGTTGGTCTGCTGCTTTTTTAGTAATTTCGCCCGCTCATTAGAGATATATACATGCATTCATACAGACAACTCTTCGATTTTACCCAAGAAGTATTCCTGCACATGGGCTGCCCTCCAAAAGATGCCAAACTGGCTGCCGAAGTTCTTTTAGAGGCTGATTTGCGCGGTGTGGACTCACATGGGGTGGCTCGCCTGAGCGGCTATGTGCGCCTTTGGGAAGCCGGCCGTATCAACCCGAAGCCTCAAATGCGCATTGTGCACGAAACCCCGAGCACGGCCACTGTTGACGGCGATGCCGGCCTGGGACTTGTGATTGCCCCTAAAGCCATGGACATTGCTATTGAGAAAGCGGAAAAAGTAGGTACTGGCTGGGTATCTGTCAAGAACTCAAACCACTTCGGCATTGCCGGTTACCATGCTATGGAGGCCCTGTCTTCAGACATGATCGGGATTGCCATGACAAATGCCTCTCCCCTGGTAGCCCCCACTTTCTCCACCGACCGCATGCTAGGCACCAACCCGATTGCCGTGGCCATACCTACCCAAAACCAACCACCCTTCGTCGCCGACTTTGCCACGGCCTCGGCTGCAAACGGCAAGCTGGAGATTTTGCAGCGCAAGGAGAAGAAAGCCCCCCTCGGGTGGATACAAACCAAAGAAGGCGCTCGCACCACCAACGCCAACGAATTGAAAGAAGGTGGCGCGCTTTTACCGTTAGGCAGCGACAAGGTACACGGGAGCCACAAGGGGTATGCGCTCGCCTCTATCGTAGACATTTTCTCGGCAGTATTATCTGGTGCCAACTATGGCCCCTGGGTACCCCCTTTCGTTAGCTTCCTGCCTGTGGCGGATAACCTGCCCGGCGAGGGTATCGGGCACTTCCTAGGTGCCATGCGCATCGACGCCTTCCGCCCCGCCGATGAATTTAAGGCCCACATGGATAACTGGATTGCCACATTCCGCAACGCCAAGGTGAAAAAAGGACAGAAGGCCGTGCTGATACCTGGTGACCCGGAGCGTGAGATGACCCAAAAGCGTCTGAAGAAAGGCATTCCGCTATTGCCGCCGGTAGAGCGCGACCTGGAGCAACTGGCAAAGCGATTCGGTATAAAGCTGTAGGCGCCATGGCTCAACGCTTCACTGCAAAGTTTTTTACCCGGATTGGTGTTGGCTCGGCCAACCGCAGCATCCTAATGATGGTGCTGGCATGGCTCCTGAATGTGCTCTGGCTGGGCCTCAATTACTTCTGGCACTTTGCGTCGGTGGAGGTGTTGCTGGGTATACCTGTTTTGCTGCTCATATACGCATTGCTTGCCCTGCTGGCCTATACCTATTGGGGCGTGCGCGACGTGCAGGAAAAAGACGCCCCCTATGCCAACGTGATGGTGGGCGTTATTGTGGCCGTAACGCTTCTCTACTTCAACTTCAACCTGCTCCAGTTTGTACTCGGCGTAATTCAGTAACAATAAGGTAACGTGACCTCGGAAACAGCATTAGGTTTACCTACTTCGGAGGAGTATAGTTTAGCCGGAACAAGGCAAAATGATTCCCAGTTTTTCCGGGAGGCACCTTGTAGATTTCCGGTGCCACGTGAGTGGCAGCCGTTAGGCAGGAAATGTACACAGTGCCGAGCGGGAAAACGCGCCCCAGCGGGCGTGGAGCGCAAAACAAGCTATGACAACAAGGAGCTTCGAGTTTAAAACAACCGCTTGATTTACGATTTCAAGTTAAGGTATAAAAGCAAACATCCCGCTGCCAGTTTATCTGATAGCGGGATGTTTGCTTTTATACTTGTAAGGTAGCTTACTCTATTTTTTTACCAGACATCGCCTTCTTGATAGAGATCTGCATCACGCGTTCTGCGAACGGGCTTGTCTGCGCTTCCAGCACGTCCACGGCACCGTAAATCGTGTCTTTATCGCCACCGGCAGCCAGCACGTCTTTCAGGCTTTGCAGGTTTTTGCGGGTCAGGGCAATCTCCTCTTCTGTCAGGTGCTCGCCGTTCTTCTCCACAAAGCGCTCTACCTGGTATAGCATCTGCTCGGCGGTGCTGCGGGCCTCGATCTGCATCCGGGCTGTTACGTCGTCTTTTGCGTGCGTGATGGAGTCCATCAGCATCTGCTCTACCTGCTCGTCTGTCAGGCCATACTGTGGCTTCACCTCTACTTCCTGGCGCGTGCCAGAGCGAAGCTCCACTGCCTCTACCTTCAGGATACCGTCCGCGTTCAGGATAAAGTTTACATCTACTTTCGGGAAACCAGCGGGCATGGCAGGTATACCCTTCAGGTCGAACTCGGCCAGTTTGCGGTTCTCCTTCACGATGTCGCGCTCCCCCTGGAAGACGGATATCTTCATGTTCACCTGTCCATCCACCGAAGTGGTATACTGGCGTCCGGCTTTGGTCGGTATCTTGGAGTTTCTCGGGATGATGGGGTCCATCAGGCCACCCATCGTTTCGATGCCCAGTGTGAGCGGCGTCACGTCCAGCAGCAGGATGTCCTTGCGGTTACCCGCCAGGATATCGGCCTGAATGGCTGCGCCGAGCGCTACCACCTCGTCCGGGTTAAGGTTATTATTGGCGGGCTTGCCGAAGAACTCTGAAACGGCCTCGTATACCATCGGCACACGCGTAGAGCCTCCCACCATGATCACGGCGTCAATCTGCTCCGGGCTGAGTTTTGCATCGCCCATTGCCTGGCGGCAGCTTTCAATGGTTCGGGCTACAATTGGGGCAATCAGGGCCTCGAAGGTATGGCGCTCGATATGGCACTCCATGGTGCCGTTGATGTTGCTGGTATATACTTCCTGCGTGCTCAACGCTTTCTTGGCTTCCTCGGCTTTCAAGCGTAACTCCTGCGACAGGTTTTTGTCCTGGTTCACGGTGTCTGCAATCAACTCGTTCTGCTGTATCCAATAGTTGATGATGGCACGGTCGAAGTCATCGCCGCCGAGGTAGGTATCCCCATTGGTAGACAGCACCTCAAAAATTCCCTGATGGATGCTCAGGATGGAAATGTCAAACGTACCGCCCCCCAGGTCATATACCGCCACGGTCTTCTCCTCGTTCGGGTCGATGCCGATGCCGTAGGCCAGTGCGGCCGCTGTGGGCTCGTTTACGATGCGTAGCACCTCCAGCCCGGCCAGTTTTCCGGCGTCGCGGGTAGCCTGGCGCTGGGAGTCGTTGAAGTAGGCGGGCACCGTGATCACGGCGCGGTTCACAGGGGTTTTCAGGGCATGCTCGGCCCGCTCGCGCAGTTCGCGCAGAATGTCCGCCGACAGCTCTATCGGAGAATAGAACTTATCCTGCACCCGGATCTTCACCAGCCCTTCGCTGTCATCATCGATGATCTTATACCCAAAGTAGTCCTTGTGCTCGCCAAGGTCTTTGTAAGATTTGCCTAGCAGGCGCTTGACAGAGTATATCGTGTTTGCCGGATCGGAGATCAGGTAGTCTTTTGCCTCGGTACCTACAATCGTCTCGCCGTTCTGCGTGAAGTGCACCACCGACGGCACGATGGTACCGCGCCCCTGGTCGTTAATGGCGATGGGTTTCTTGTCTTCAGGATGGATGTAGGCCACCAAGCTATTGGTCGTTCCTAAATCTATACCTACTATTACTTCTGCCTGCTGAAGCGCACCAGTAGAAAGGTTTATTGCAACTTTTGCCATAGTATCTTTAATTACGTGAGGCCGCCGCTATACAGCAACAGCACATAGCACAAAGTTACAAATAATTTGGGGAGGGATTTGTTTAACGGGTAAGCGGATTGCCGCCTCTATCATTCAAGAGGAGTTGAAGGGAAGTGTATGGCAGGAAACACTGCATTTGAGATTAAATGAACCTGAAAGCAAAAAGTGGAGCAGTAAAGTAACCTACTGCTCCGCTTCTTGACTTTTACAATCCTTGTTCGTCGGCGCTTGGTCCGTAGCTACCAGGAATAGGGATGTTCAGTAGGCGCAGGTACACGCCTAATTGGGCCCTGTGGTGTATGGTTTGCGCCAACGCATGGCGAATGGTCTCATATTTCGATAAGGTCATGTACACCACCTCGCCATTCTTTAAGCTCCAGGGTTCCTCCAGTTGCTCCTCTGTTGCCTGTGCCATGTCTTCTTTGGCTTTCGCCAGGTTCTTTTCGAAGAGCGCCAACAGTTCCTCGGTGCTGCTTGCATTTCCAGGATTGTATGGGCTAGTTGCAAAATCAAGTTCGTCGGTGGTAACGGCTAAAGTAATCCAGGTAGGCAAGTCGGCAATGTGCAGCGCGAGGTCTTTGACAGGCATGCTTTTGGCGTGTGGTTGCCAGTCATATTTATCGTTAGGCACGATGGCCAGCATGTTGCGGGTTCTCTCTCCTTCTTCGTCTATTTCCTTCAGAAGCTTTTGAATGATTTTCATAGAGTTACTCTGGTTTTGTTGAGAAGCAATATTAACTAATTAAATTAGCATTAAATAACGCAATTAGCAATAAGATTTAGCGAAATACTGCTGCAAATGAAGCAAAGGCAGGTATGAAATAGCAGCCGCTGTTAGAATAGGTTACTCTTCCTCTTTCGCCACAATAATAAACACATCCTCATTCGGGCGTTTCATCAGGTATTTCTCGCGGGCGAATTTCTCAAGCAGTTTGGGGTCGCTCATCAGTTCTTTCCGGTCTTTCTGCACCTCCTCCATCTTTTCCAGGTAATGCTCTTTCTCCTCTTCCAGGTTGCTGAGTGTTTTGTTCATCTGATACTGCGTGATGAAGTCGTTCGAGTCAAAGAAGAGCATCCATACCAAAAACAGGAAAGAGGTGATAAAGTAGAAATTCCGGAGGACTTTGGGGATGCGCTTATACATACTGGTAAGGCTAAAAAGGTCTTATACAAAAATAAGGCTGTGAGTCAGATAACCCACAGCCTTACCAAGATTTATTTTATACCGTATGGTATTTCTAGAATTTTCTGCCCGGGAAGTAAGCTACCTCGCCTAGTTCTTCCTCGATACGGATCAACTGGTTGTACTTGGCCATACGGTCAGAGCGGGAAGAAGAACCTGTTTTGATCTGTCCTGTGTTCAGGGCAACAGCAAGGTCAGCGATTGTGTTGTCTTCTGTCTCACCAGAACGGTGGCTCATTACGCTCTTATACCCATGGCGACGGCCCAGGTTAATGGCGTCAATCGTCTCCGTCAGGGTACCAATCTGGTTTACCTTGATCAGGATAGAGTTAGCCACCTTCTGGTCGATACCTTGCTGCAGGCGCTCTACGTTCGTCACAAACAGGTCATCGCCCACCAACTGGCACTTATCACCAACCTTGTCAGTCAACTCTTTCCAGCCTTTCCAGTCATCCTCAGCCATACCATCCTCGATCGAGATGATCGGGTATTTGTTTACCCACTCATTCCAGTAGCTCACCATGTCAGAAGAAGACAGCTTATCGCCAGTAGACTTCTTGAAGTGGTAAGTGCCAGAAGAAGCATCGTAGAACTCAGAGCTAGCGGCATCCATCGCGATCATCATATCGTCGCCTGGCTTGTAACCAGCCGTCTCAATAGCCTGCAAGACAACCTCGATCGCCTCTACGTTCGAAGCGATATTCGGAGCAAAGCCGCCCTCATCCCCTACGTTCGTAGAAAGGCCTTTCTTCTTCAATACGTTCTTCAGGTGGTGGAACACCTCAGAACCCATGCGCAGTGCCTCAGAGAAAGAAGTAGCACCTACCGGCATGATCATGAACTCCTGGAAGTCGATGGCGTTATCCGCATGGCTACCGCCGTTCAGGATGTTCATCATCGGAACAGGAAGCGTGTTAGCGTTTACACCACCCACATAACGGTAAAGTGGCATATTCAGCTCCTGGGCGGCAGCACGGGCAATCGCCAGCGATACACCAAGGATAGCGTTAGCGCCCAAGTTGCCTTTGTTGTTAGAGCCATCCAGCTCAATCATCAGCTTATCCAGCAGGTTTTGCTCGTATACCTGGAAACCGATCAATTCTTCGGCAATTTTCTCGTTCACGTTCTGCACTGCCTGCAGAACACCTTTGCCCATGTATTTGCTTTTGTCGTTGTCTCGTAGTTCTACTGCCTCGTGCACACCTGTGGAGGCGCCAGAAGGAACAGCAGCACGTCCAAGCGCGCCATATTCGGTAACAACATCTACCTCTACAGTAGGATTTCCTCTTGAGTCGAAGATTTGTCTGGCTTTAATGTCTGTGATTAAGCTCATGGTTCGTTTTAACTATAGTTTTACTTGATTTTACTTTTTTCTAGCAGGGCGATGAAATCATCGAAAAGATATTCTGAGTCGTGGGGCCCTGGCGAAGATTCGGGGTGGTACTGCACCGAGAAGGCAGGCTTCGTCTTCATACGAATTCCTTCGATGGTATTATCGTTTAGGTTGATGTGGGTGACCTCAACCTCAGGGTGGTTACGGACTTGCTCTGCATCTACCACAAAACCGTGGTTCTGACTCGTAATTTCAGAGCGGCCTGTCATCAGGTTCTTAACAGGGTGGTTTAGGCCGCGGTGGCCATTGTGCATTTTATAGGTAGCAATGCCATTGGCCTGCGCCAGCATCTGGTGGCCCATGCATATCCCAAACATCGGTTTCTCCTTTGCCAGGATTTGCTTCACACTGTTCACTGCGATGGTCGTAGCCGCAGGGTCGCCGGGGCCATTGGAGACAAAGTACCCGTCTGGGTTCCATTTCTCCATTTCCTCGAAAGGTGTGTCATAAGGGAAAACCTTCACCTCACAACCACGCTCCAGGAAGTTTCTCAGGCTGTTGCGCTTCACTCCCAGATCTAGCACAGCTACCCGGAACTTTACCTCCTCCGGCTTGTGCTCATAGGTAGCAGGCGTACTTACCTTCGATGACAGCTCAAGGCCAGCCATGGAAGGGACCTCTGCCAACTTCTTACGCAACTCATCCAAGTCTGTTGTTTCAGAAGATACAATGGCATTCATGGCGCCTTTATCACGTATATGGCGCACGAGGGCACGGGTATCAATCTCGCAGATACCTACCACACCAGCTTTTTCAAAATAATCCTGTAGCGAACCTTCCGCAGTTTTACGTGAGAAACTGGATGAAAAATCTTTACAAACCAGACCACTAATCTGCAATCTGTCTGATTCAACCTCACCGGATTGCACTCCATAGTTTCCCACATGCGAAACCGTTGTTACAACCATCTGACCGAAGTAAGAGGGGTCTGTAAAAATTTCCTGGTAACCGGTCATCCCAGTATTAAAGCAGAGTTCGCCACCGGAGGTACCGATGCGGCCTAAGCTTCTACCTTTGTAAACGGTGCCATCTTCTAAAAGAAGTATCGCTTCTGTTGACGTTTGCTTTTTCATAATGCTGATTTGTTACAAAAATAAAAAAGGGACACGACTTTCGTCATGTCCCTTAGAAATATTTACAAATAATACTTACTGAGCATCTTTTGTCTCGTTAGTAGAGTCAGAAGATTCGGCAGGAGCCTCAGTAGCGTCGGCGGCAGGTGCAGCAGCTTCCTTCGCAGGAGCAGCAGTCTCTTCCGTTGCAGGAGCAGTAGTTTCTGCGGTAGTAGCAGCGTCCGTAGACTTCTTGCCACCACGACGACGAGTTTTCTTAGCACCGCCAGCAGTAGTAGTATCTTTCGCCAGCATATCCTCGTTGTAGTCTACCAACTCAATCACACACATTTCTGCGTTGTCACCCAGTCTGTAGCCGGTTTTCAGGATACGGGTATAACCACCCGGTCTGTTGGCAATTTTAGCCGATACCTCATCAAAAAGCTCTTTAACAGACTCTTTGTTCTGCAGGTAAGCAAAACAAGTTCTTCTCGAGTGAGTGGTATCGTTTTTAGATTTGGTCAGAAGAGGCTCTACGTATTTACGCAGCGCTTTCGCCTTGGCAACCGTTGTAGATACGCGCTTGTGCAGGATAAGCGATGATGCCATATTCGACAACATTGCCTTGCGATGCGAAGCAGTTCTTCCTAAGTGGTTGATTTTTTTACCGTGTCTCATTGTATTTGATTGTGCACGTGCATACCGTCGATCAACCCAACCGGGGATCGGGAATTATGCCGTAGATTAATTAATCTTCTTCTAATTTATACTTAGAAAGGTCCATGCCAAAGGTTAAGCCTTTCTCATCAACCAGGTTCTCTAACTCAGTCAACGACTTCTTACCGAAGTTGCGGAACTTCATCATGTCAGCGATGTCTAACTGTACTAAGTCGCCCAACGTCTTGATGTCGGCAGCCTTAAGGCAGTTGTAAGCGCGAACAGAAAGGTCCATATCCTGAAGAGAAGTCTTCAGAACTTTACGCATGTGCAGCAACTCTTCGTCTACAGCCTCCTCTTCTTCAGGCTTGGCAGTTTCGAAAGTCATTGTGTTGTCAGAGAACAGCATGAAATGCTGAATCAGGATGTTGGCCGCACCTTTCAATGCATCTTCGGGATGGATAGATCCATCCGTCTGAATGTCAAGAACAAGCTTTTCGTAGTCAGTTTTCTGCTCTACACGCGTGTTCTCCACACTGAATTTCACATTTTTGATAGGTGTGTAGATGGCATCGATAGAGATCTGACCAAATACTTGCTCCGCTGGCTTGTTCTCATCAGCAGGAACGTAACCACGTCCTTTCTGAATGGTAAGCTCAACTTCGAAGTTGATGCTTGGGTCCAGGTGGCAAATGACCAGCTCTGGGTTCAGCACTTCGTAGCTTGAGGTGAACTTGTTGATGTCACCAGCTTTGAATGTATCTTGACCACTGAGGTTAACAGTGATTTTTTCATCTAATACTTCGCTTATTTTCTTAAAGCGAGCCATCTTCAGGTTAAGGATCACATCAGATACATCCTCAACCACCCCTTCAACAGACGAAAACTCATGCAATACACCACCAATACGGATGCTTGTGATAGCATATCCTTCTAATGATGAAAGAAGAATTCTGCGCAAAGCATTACCGATGGTTACACCGTAACCTTTTTCAAGCGGCTTGAATTCAAATAAACCATGAAAGTCGTCGGCTTTTTCCATCACAACTTTCTCTGGCATTTGAAATGCTAATATTGACATACTTGCAGTGTTAAAGGTTAGAAATTGATTATGCTGCTTACTTAGAGTAAAGCTCGACGATCAGCTGCTCCTGGATTTTCTCAGGGATCTGATCTCTTTCAGGTGTAGCGATGTACTTACCTGACATCTCAGAAGCATTCCACTCTAACCAGCTGAACTGACGCGCATTGCGAACAGTCAGGGAAGTAGTGATAGCCTCTAAAGACTTAGATTTTTCTCTAACTGCAACCACATCACCAATTTTCAGGCTGACAGAAGGTATGTTCACGATCTCACCGTTCACAAGAATGTGCTTGTGCAGCACAAGCTGACGGGCAGCTCTTCTGGTAGGGGCGATACCTAAACGGTAAACAGTGTTATCAAGTCTAGACTCAAGTAACGCTAACAGGTTCTCACCAGTGATACCACCTTTTCTATGGGCTTTCTCAAAGATGTTAGCGAATTGCTTCTCTAAAATACCGTAGATGTATTTAGCCTTCTGCTTTTCCGCTAACTGAACAGCGTATTCAGACTGCTTCTTACGACGGCCACGGCCGTGCATCCCTGGAGGGTATGCTTTCTTTTTTAGTGCTTTGCTAGGACCAAAAATCTCTTCGTTGAATTTTCTGGAGATTTTGCTCTTAGGACCAGTATATCTTGCCATTTCTTAATTTTAATTAGATTAAACTCTTCTGCGTTTTGGAGGACGACATCCGTTGTGCGGTAGAGGCGTTACATCTTTAATAGAAGTAACTTCAATACCAGTGTTCTGTACAGTACGGATAGCAGATTCTCTACCTGCACCCGGTCCTTTTACAAAAACCTCAGCCTTGCGCATACCTAAGTCATAAGCAACTTTGGCACAATCGCCGGCTGCCATCTGAGCAGCATACGGAGTGTTCTTTTTAGAACCTTTGAAGCCCATTTTACCAGCAGAAGCCCAAGAAATAACCTGGCCTACGTTGTTGGTTACTGATATAATGATATTGTTGAAAGAAGCCTTGATGTGCACCTGTCCTGTTGATTCAACAACAACAACGCGCTTTTTAGCTTTGTCTTTTCTTTTTTGAGCCATGATTAAATATTATTTAGAAGCTTTCTTCTTGTTTGCAACAGTCTTACGCTTACCTTTTCTAGTGCGAGAGTTGTTCTTAGTACGCTGTCCACGTACTGGCAAACCCTTACGGTGTCTCAAGCCTCGGTAGCTACCAATGTCCATAAGACGCTTGATGTGCAATTGCACCTCAGATCTTAGAACACCTTCAGTTTTGTGCTCACCTGCAATAATATTTCTGATCTCACCGGCTTCGTCTTCTGTCCAGTCTTTCACCTTTTTGTCAAGATCCACCCCGGCTTGCTGAAGAATTTTTTGCGATGAACTGCGACCAATACCGAAGATATAGGTCAATGCGATTTCGCCTCTTTTGTTATCCGGAATATCTACTCCTGCGATTCTAGCCATACTAATTTAATTATCCTTGTCTTTGTTTATATCTTGGATTCTTCTTGTTGATAACATACAGCTTACCCTTGCGACGGATAATCTTGCAGTCAACACTTCTCTTTTTAACAGATGCTTTAACTTTCATTATTATTATTTATATCGGTAAACAATTCTGCCTTTGGTCAGGTCATAAGGAGACATCTCTAGCTTCACTCTATCACCAGGTAAAATCTTGATGTAATTCATGCGCATTTTACCAGAAATATGAGCAATCAACTGATGACCGTTTTCAAGCTCAACTCTAAACATGGCGTTAGACAGAGCTTCAATGATAGTTCCGTCTTGTTCTATGGACGACTGTTTTGCCATTTATGATTTGTTTGCTTGTTCTATATAATCAAATGTTGTTAAAATCTCAGCTTTGTCTTTTCGCACTACCACAGAGTGTTCAAAGTGGGCAGCAGGTTTATGATCTTTGGTACGAATTGTCCAGCCATCATCCTCCTGCACAATCTGCCTGGCTCCTAAGGTAATCATAGGCTCAATAGCAAGAACTAAACCTTCCTGCAACTTTGGCCCTTGACCACGTCGGCCATAATTAGGCACTTCCGGCGATTCGTGCAAGTTACGACCAATCCCGTGTCCAACCAACTCTCTAACAACTCCAAACCCCTGAGCTTCGGCATGCTGCTGCACAGCAAAACTAACATCACCCATTCTGGACCCAACCACAGCCTTCTCAATACCTTTGTAAAGAGACTCTTTTGTAACTTTCAATAATGCCTGAACTTCATCAGACACATTACCCACCGCGTGCGTATAAGCACAGTCGCTGTGGAAACCCTGAAAGTAAACTCCTGCATCAACAGAGATTACGTCTCCATCGTTCAAAGTATACTCACTAGGAAAGCCATGCACTACAGTTGAGTTAACTGAAATGCATAGGCTAAATGGAAAACCGTTGTAATTTTTGAAAGAAGGCTTCGCCCCATTGTCACGGATAAACTCTTCCGCTCTTTTATCTAGGGTAAGGGTAGAAACCCCTTCATTTATTAGACAAGCAATTTCGCCATGTGCTTTGCTTAATATCAAAGCACTCTGGCGAATTAGCTCAATTTCTTCTTCTGTTTTATATATGATCATTAGGATGCTAGGGCGATATTCTCTGTTCTGCCTCTAAGCTTACCTGACTTCATCATGCCATCGTAATGCCTCATCAACAGGTAGCTTTCTACTTGCTGCAAGGTATCGAGTACTACACCCACCATGATAATCAGGGATGTGCCTCCGAAGAATTGCGAAAACTCTCTGGTTACACCCAGTAGCATGGCTATAGATGGGAAGATTGCTACAAGCGCTAAATAAATAGCACCCGGAAGTGTAATTCTGGTTAGGATCGCGTCGATATACTCTGATGTTGCCAAACCTGGCTTAACACCTGGTACGAATCCACCGCTACGCTTCAGATCATCCGCGATCTGATTAGGGTTTACACTGATCGCGGTATAGAAATACGTAAAGACCAGGATAAGCAAACCGAACACCAGGTTGTACTGCCAAGACGTAAAGTCAGAGAAAGTAGCCCCGATATAGTTAGCCGTCTCGTTTGAATCCGCCCAGATAGAGGCAATCATGGAAGGCAGGAACATAAGCGACTGCGCAAAGATGATTGGCATTACACCGGCTGCGTTTACTTTAAGAGGTATAAACTGGCGCTGACCGCTGTACAGAGAGCTTCCGCCCACCTGCTTGGCATACTGCACCGGAATGCGGCGGATAGCCTGGGTTAACATCACCACAGACATTACCACAAAAAACAGAACAAACAGTTCAAAAAGGAATAAGAGGGCACCGTTTAATTGCTTCGAAAGTCCTTCTGCCACTATAGCGCCAGGGAAGCGGGAAACAATACCGATCATGATCAGCATGGAGATACCGTTACCGATACCTTTGTCTGTAATCTTTTCACCTAACCACATACAGAAGATGGTACCCGAAGTGAGCACGATCATGGATGTGATGGTGAATAATGTTTGGCTGATCACGATAGCCTCGGCATTGATGGTGGCAACGAAGCCGACTGCCTGGGCTAACGTGATAACAATGGTAAGAACTCGGGTGATTTGGTTGATTTTCTTTCGACCAGATTCACCCTCCTTCTGCATTTTTTGGAAATAAGGTACGGCAATGGTCAGAAGCTGCAATACAATCGAAGCCGATATGTAAGGCATTATACCTAATGCAAAGATTGATGCATTACTGAATGCACCTCCAAGAAACGTATCTAACAAACCAAACAGGCCACTTGTGTTAGCCTGTAACAGGTTTGGATCTACACCAGGTAAAACAACAAAAGAACCAAGTCTAAAAATTGCAATAAAGAAAATCGTATTCAGGATTCGCACCCTGAGGTCTTCAATTGCAAATATGTTCTTAATAGTTGTTATAAACTTCTTCATACCGAACGATTAAAGCGCTACTGTTTTACCGCCTGCTTTTTCAATGGATGATGTTGCAGTGCCAGAGAAAGCATGGGCGTGGATTTCTACAGCCTTGTTCAATTCTCCTCTGCCTAATATTTTAACTTTGTCATTCTTCTGAACCAGACCGTGCGCCTTAAAGAACTCAAAGTTCAATACAGTTTCGCTGGTTGAATCGACTAGTGACTGGATGATATCTAAGTTGATAGCCTTATACTCAACACGGTTGATGTTTTTGAAGCCATACTTAGGCACACGTCTCTGAAGTGGCATCTGACCACCTTCAAAGCCGGATTTCTGTGAGTAACCAGAACGTGATTTAGCACCTTTGTGTCCGCGTGTGGATGTACCACCTCTACCGGAACCAGTACCTCTACCAATTCTCTTTCTGGTCTTTACAGCACCCTCTGCAGGTTTTAAAGATTGTAAGTACATTATTGAAAGTCTTTAACTTCTACTAGATTATGAACCTTTTTTACCATACCAGCAATCTGAGGAGTATACTCAACAGATACTGATCTGCTTATTTTTCCAAGACCCAAAGCTTTGATAGTAGCCTTCTGGTCTTTCGGACGGTCAATGATACTTTTGACCTGAGTGATAGTTACTTTAGCCATTTCAATTATCCGTTGAATACTTTCTGTAAATTAACCCCGCGCTGCTGAGCAACTGCCAAAGGATCACGCATCTTAGAAAGCGCATCGAAAGTTGCCTTAACCACGTTGTGTGGGTTAGACGAGCCTTTGGACTTGCAAAGTACGTCCTTAATGCCTGCACTCTCAAGTACGGCACGCATCGCACCACCGGCGATTACACCAGTACCGGCTGCAGCTGGCTTCACCAGTACAAAGCCACCAGAGTACTTACCTTCCATTGGGTGAGGAACAGTGCTATGATAGATAGGAACCTTCACAAGGTTTTTCTTAGCGTCGTCGATACCCTTGGCGATGGCGTCAGTTACTTCGTTGGCTTTACCAAGTCCATATCCAACCACGCCGTTACCGTCTCCAACAACCACGATAGCCGCGAAAGAGAATCTTCTACCGCCTTTAACTACCTTGGCAACACGATTAATGGCTACTACTTTCTCCTTCAGCTCGATTTCGCTTGCCTTTACGCTTCGTATATTATTCTTCAACATAATTTTCTAGAATTTAAGGCCAGCCTCACGAGCCGCTTCCGCCAATGATTTAACTTTACCATGATACAGGTAACCAGAGCGATCGAAAACTACTTCAGAGATACCCTTCGAAATTGCTTTCTCAGCGATCTCCTTGCCAATCTGGCTCGCAGTTTCTTTGTTCGCTTTTGCATCATCAAGCTTAACGGAAGAGGCAGCTGCTAGTGTCACACCAGTAGTATCGTCGATCAACTGTGCATAGATCGCCTTGTTGCTGCGAAACACAGATAATCTTGGCCTTGCAGAAGTACCAGAAATTTTATTTCTGATACCTCTCTTAATTCTTAGTCTTCTTGAAATCTTGTTAGTCGACATGATGATGATTATTTAGATGCTGTCTTACCAGCTTTTCTTCTGATAACTTCACCTACAAAGCGGATACCTTTACCTTTGTAAGGCTCTACTTTACGCAGTGATCTGATTTTTGCAGCTACCTGGCCGATCAATTGCTTGTCGTTAGACTCCAATGTGATAACCGGAGACTTACCTTTTTCCGTAACAGCTGTTGCAGTTACTTCATCAGGCAGGCCAAGGTATATGTTATGCGAGTAACCAAGCGCAAGCTCAAGAACACCATTCTGAACAGTAGCTTTGTAACCAACACCTACTAATTCAAGTTGCTCTTTGTAACCCTCGCTCACACCTACTACCATGTTGTTGATCAGCGAGCGGTACAAACCATGCATCGCCTTATGGCGCTTCTGCTCTGTTGGGCGCTCTACCACCAATTGGTTGTCCTGCTGCTTCACGATCATATCTTTGTCTACCGGGGTAGACAAAGATCCTTTCGGTCCTTTCACAGTAACCACGTTGTTATCAGCAACGGATACTTCGATGTTGTTAGGCAGGCTGATGGGCAATTTTCCTATACGTGACATTGTCTATCCTCCTAATTAATAAACGTAACATAATACCTCGCCACCAATCTTCAGTGACTTAGCTTCTTTCTCTGTCATTACGCCCTGAGAAGTAGACAATATCGCGATACCTAACCCGTTAAGTACACGAGGAAGGTTCTCACTTCCGGCGTATTTACGAAGCCCTGGCTTACTTACCCTGTCCAGTTTCACAATAGCAGACTGCTTAGTGTTAGGGTTGTACTTCAGAGCTATCTTGATTGTACCTTGTACCGCAGAGTCATCAAATTTATAACTCTGGATGTACCCTTTGTCGTACAATACTTTAGTAATCTCTTTCTTTATGTTGCTAGATGGTATTTCAACTATCCTGTGGTTCGCCTTGATAGCGTTACGCACTCTAGTTAAATAATCTGCTATTGGATCTGTGTTCATTATGAAAACTCTATAATAATGAATGCTTTATCTAAGCGAGGGGCAAAGATACAAATATCTTTTCGTTTTTCTTACCGAGTAAGAAAAAAATTACCAGCTCGACTTTGTAACACCAGGAATTTTACCAGCAGAAGCAAGCTCTCTGAAAAGTACACGAGAAATACCAAACTTTCTCATATATCCTCTTGGTCGGCCTGACAGTTTGCAACGATTGTGCAACCTTACTGGAGAAGCGTTACGTGGCAACTTATCAAGTGCCTCGTAATCTCCGCTAGCTTTCAATTCGGCTCTTTTAGTAGCGTACTTCGCTACCAGCTTCTGTCTCTTAAGCTCTCTGGCTTTAACTGATTCTTTTGCCATTTTCTTATTTGTTAATGTTAACGAAAGGCATGCCGAATGCTTTTAACAGCTCATAGCTCTCCTCATCTGTGTTAGCAGTAGTTACAAACGTGATGTCCATACCTGTGATGGCTTTCACCTTGTCGATACTGATTTCAGGGAAGATAATCTGCTCTTTTACACCAAGTGTATAGTTTCCGCGACCATCAAAGCCTTTTTCGTTCACACCTCTGAAGTCACGAACACGTGGAAGGGCGATTGTCAACAAACGATCCAGGAATTCATACATTTTCTCACCACGAAGCGTTACGCGGGCGCCAATTGGCATACCCTCGCGCAGCTTGAAGTTTGAAACTGATTTCTTGGCGATTGTCGCAACAGCCTTCTGGCCGGTGATGGTAGTAAGCTCCTCTACGCCGATGTCCACCAACTTCTTGTCAGCAACGGCAGCGCCGATACCTTTGTTGATAGAGATCTTTGTAAGCTTAGGCACCTGCATGATGTTCTTGTATTGGAACTTCTCCTTTAAGGCAGGCACTACCTCGTTCTCGTATTTTTCTTTAAATCTTGTAGTTGCCATCTTAGATAACCTCTCCTGTCTTTTTAGAGTAACGCTCTGTTTTACCTTCGCTGTTCTTACGCTTCGCAGTCTTCGTTGTCTCACCTGACTTAGGGTCAACAAGTGCTACGTTGCTAGCGTGAATAGGAGCTTCTACCTGGCTGATGCCACCCTGTGGGTTTTTGGCGCTAGGCTTAGCGTGCTTTGTCACTAAGTTTAGCCCTTCGATAGTTACTCTCTGCTTATCTGCATTCACAGCGATAATACGGCCTGTCTTGCCGCGCTCGTCTCCGGCAATTACTTTAACTGTATCGCCAGTCTTTACATGAAGTTTTTTCTTATTCATTTTAATCTGAATTTTAGGTTATAGAACTTCAGGTGCTAACGAAACAATTTTCATGAATTGCTTTTCACGAAGTTCACGGGCTACTGGTCCGAAAATACGGGTACCGCGTGGCTCATTGTTTGCATTTAGAAGAACGGCAGCGTTGTCGTCAAAACGGATATAAGATCCGTCTTTTCTTCTAACCTCTTTCTTTGTTCTTACAATAACTGCTTTAGAAACAGTTCCTTTTTTAACGTTACCAGAAGAAAGAGCTGATTTTACAGTCACAACGATTCTATCTCCGATAGAAGCGTATTTCTTACCAGTACCACCTAACACACGGATGCAAAGAACTTCTTTGGCACCGCTGTTATCAGCTACACTTAGTCTTGATTCCTGCTGTATCATTTTATTTAGCTCTTTCTATTATTTCTACTAAACGCCAGTTCTTGTTCTTGCTCAACGGACGGGTTTCCTGAATGCGAACAACGTCTCCGATGTTGCAGTCATTATTCTCGTCATGCGCCATGAACTTGGTAGACTTGTTTAGAAACTTACCGTAGATCGGGTGTTTCATCTTGCTTTCCACCAGTACAGTGATAGATTTGTTCATCTTATTGCTAACAACCTTACCACTTCTTTCTTTTCTTAGATTTCTCTCTTCCATGATTTAATTAAGTGTTAGGAGTTAGCTTGTAAATCACGACTGTGAAGCTCCGTGTTGAGGCGAGCAATGGTACGCTTGGCCTCACGGATTTTCATTGGGTTCTCCAACGGAGATATAGCATGTGCAAAACGCAGGTTCTGCATGTTGGAGCGCTCAGTGTTTAGCTTTTCCTTCAGCTCTTCTGAAGACAAAGCCTTGATCTCTGAATTTTTCATTTTCTATTTCTCAACGTAATCTCTACGTACTACAAATTTTGATTTGACTGGCAGCTTCTGGGCTGCTAATCGCAATGACTCTCTGGCAACATCCAAAGTAACGCCATCAGACTCGAACATGATCGTTCCTGGCTTCACAACGGCTACCCAATACTCTGGGGAACCCTTACCCTTACCCATTCGAACCTCTGCAGGCTTCTTGGTAATAGGCTTGTCAGGGAAGATACGAATCCACACTTGTCCTTCACGCTTCATAGCTCTTGTCATTGCGATACGGGCGGCCTCAATCTGACGGCTCGTGATCCAAGATGCTTCCAGCGATTTTATTGCAAATGAACCGAACGAAATGGTGCTGCCTCTATGAGCCAGACCCTTTACGCGGCCTTTTTGCATTTTTCTATATTTAGTTCTTTTAGGCTGTAACATTTTCTAAAATCGTAATAATGTTATCAATCGATTACTGACGTGGTTTGCCACTTCTACGTGGACCACCGCCAGCACCATCCGCTTTCTTGTTTCGGTTGCCGCCGCCACCGCGTCGGTCGTTACCGCCACGTCTGTCACCACCACCAGCACCTGGTCCGGATCCTTTGCCGCTTTCTAAGCCAGCATTTGGCGTAAGGTCTTTCTTACCGTAAACCTCGCCTTTGAAGATCCAAACTTTGATACCAAGCTTGCCATATACGGTCTGTGCTTCAGACAGTGCATAGTCGATGTCTGCGCGAAGCGTGTGCAAAGGAGTTCTACCCTCTTTGTAATGCTCCGTTCTTGCCATCTCAGCACCGCCTAAACGGCCAGATACCTGCACCTTGATACCTTCAGCACCTACACGCAGAGCAGAAGCGATTGCCTGCTTCATCGCACGACGGAAAGAGATACGGGCCTGCAGCTGCTGGGCGATAGACTCACCCACTAGCTTAGCATCAAGCTCAGGGCGCTTAATCTCAAAGATATTGATCTGAATATCCTTGTTTGTAAGCTTCTTAAGCTCTTCCTTGATCTTATCTACTTCCTGGCCGCCTTTACCGATAACCACACCCGGACGGGCCGTGTTGATCGTGATGGTGATGCGCTTAAGCGTTCTCTCAATAATGATTTTAGAAATGCCGCCTTTAGGAATACGCGCTAATATGTATTTTCTGATTTTTTCGTCCTCGATCAGCTTCTCAGCGAAATCTTTGCCGCCATACCAGTTAGAATCCCAACCTTTGATAATGCCGAGTCGAAAACCGATTGGATTTACTTTCTGTCCCATTTCTTACTTGTTGGCTTTTTTAGATTTCTTTGATTGCTGTTCCAGTTGCTCCTCAGTCAGGCTGTCAATCACCACGGTCACGTGGTTAGAGCGCTTTCTGATGCGGTATCCGCGTCCTTGTGGGGCCGGGCGCAAACGCTTCAGCATCTTGCCTTCATCCACAAAGATCTCTTTTACATAGAGGTTTGCATCTTCGATGCGTGCGTCCTCATTCTTCTGCTGCCAGTTAGACAGGGCAGAAAGAAGAAGCTTCTCTAATCTTTCTGAGCCTGAGTTAGCCTCAAACTTCAGAAGGTTCAGGGCTCTTGATACGCTCTTGCCACGGATCAAGCCAGCTACTAATCTCATTTTGCGAGGAGAAGTAGGTACGTTTTTTAGTTTTGCTACTGCTTCCATGATTATCGCTTGCCTTTATCTTTTTTAGCAACGTGACCTCGGAAGTTTCTGGTTGGGGCAAACTCACCGAGTTTGTGTCCTACCATGTTTTCCGTCACATATACCGGAATAAATTTATTGCCATTGTGCACTGCAAACGTGTGGCCAACGAAATCCGGAGAAATCATTGATCTACGAGACCAAGTCTTAATCACAGACTTTTTACCCGCCTCGTTCATTACAGTCACTTTCTTCTCGAGCCTAAAGTCAATATAAGGCCCTTTTTTTAATGATCTAGCCATTTATTTTTTCTTACCTCTGTTAACAATAAGCTGTTCAGAATACTTATTCTTGTTTCTTGTCTTAAGACCTTTAGAATACAGGCCTTTACGTGAGCGTGGGTGACCGCCTGAAGACTTACCTTCACCACCACCCATAGGGTGATCGACAGGGTTCATGGCAACACCACGTACGCGAGGACGCTTACCTAACCATCTGTTACGTCCGGCTTTTCCAAGCTTCACGTTCATGTGGTCAGAGTTAGAAACAGTACCCACAGTAGCTGAACAGTTCACCAACACCATTCTCAGTTCGCCTGATGGCAATTTGATGGTCGCATAACGACCCTCGCGTGCTACCAGCTGTGCGTAAGAACCGGCACTACGTGCAAGGATCGCGCCAGCACCTGGCTGCAACTCGATGTTGTGGATGATTGTACCTAGAGGTATATCAGATAAAGGAAGGCAGTTACCAACCTCAGGAGCGATGCCTGGGCCAGAGTTAACCACGGTACCCACTTGGAGTCCGGCAGGAGCAATGATGTATGCTTTAACGCCGTCAACGTAATGCAACAAAGCGATGCGGGCAGTTCTGTTTGGATCGTACTCGATCGTCTTTACAGTTGCAGGTACGCCGTGCTTGGTACGCTTGAAGTCTATAACCCGGTATTTCTTCTTATGGCCACCGCCTGTATAGCGCATGGTCATTCTACCAGAGTCATTGCGTCCACCAGATTTTTTGATAGGTGCCAACAAAGATTTTTCAGGAGTGCTTGCCGTGATTTCATCAAAGGCAGGGGCTACTCTAAATCTTTGACCTGGTGTTGTTGGTCTTAGTTTTTTTAAAGCCATTTTAACTTAATTATATTCCGCTGTAAAAGTCGATAACTTCACCCTCTTTCAGGGTTACAATTGCTTTTTTAGTCAGAGATGTACGGCCAGAAACGGCGCCAGACTTCGTATACTTCGTCTTCACTTTACCAAGAGAGCGCATGGTAGCCACTTTCTCTACAGTTACGCCGTATAGCTTCTCGATCTCTTTTCTGATCTCTACTTTGTTGGCGTTTCTGTGCACCTCAAAAGCATATTTGCCTACCTCGTTCAGGGCCGCAAACTTCTCAGTGATAATTGGTCTCTTCAGAATGCTCATTATTTCGCGCTTAAGAGGTTTTCTAATACATTAACTGACTCCTCTACTAGCAACAGTTTCTCTGTGTTCAGCAGATCGTATGTATTCACGTCGCTAGCTGTAGAGATCTTAACTTTTGACAGGTTACGCCCGGAAAGAACGACATTCTTGTCAGCAGCTGGAAGTAGAATCAACGTCTTGCCTGTTGAGTTCAGGTTGCTCAGGATCCCTTTGAATTCGCTTGTTTTAGGCGCATCCAGGGTGAATGCTTCCACCAACGCTACTTTGTTATCGCGAGCCAATAAAGAAAGCGCTGAAAGACGAGCTGTTCTCTTCAGTTTCTTGTTCAGTTTGAAGCTGTAGTTTCTTGGCTTAGGACCGAAAACACGACCACCTCCAATAAACAAAGGGGCTTTCAAAGAACCGGCACGAGCTCCGCCTGTACCTTTTTGTTTCTTGATCTTCTTTGTAGAACCCGCAATTTCAGCGCGCTCTTTTGACTTGTGCGTACCTTGGCGCTGATTTGCCAGGTATTGCTTCACGTCAAGATACATTGCATGCTCATTTGGCTCAACACCAAACACTGCATCAGAAAGCGTTACCTTTCTGCCTGTATCCTCACCTTTGATATTTAATACAGAAAGCTCCATTTTTATTTCTCAATTAACACGTAAGAATTTTTGGCACCTGGTACAGAGCCACTAACAACCAACAGGTTTTTGTCTGCTACCACACGCAGCACGGTCAAGTTTTCGATCTTCACGCGGTTACCACCCATTCTACCGGCCATTCGCATGCCCTTGAATACGCGTGATGGCCATGAACATGCACCGATTGAACCTGGGTGCCTTGCTCTGTTGTGCTGTCCGTGCGTCTGTCCACCAACACCGGCAAAGTTATGGCGCTTCACAACACCCTGGAAACCTTTACCTTTTGATGTACCTACTACGTCCACGAATTCTCCCTCGATAAACAGATTTACATCTACTGTATCGCCAAGATTCACAGAAAGTCCTTCCGTGTCAAATTCAGCTACTTTTTTCTTTGGAGTTGTGTTAGCTTTCTGGTAGTGTCCGGCCTCTGCCTTCGTTGTTCTCTTAAGCTTCTTCTCGCCATAGCCAAGCTGTACAGCTTCGTAGCCATCCGTTTCGACTGTCTTCACCTGAGTAACTACACATGGGCCAGCTTGAATAAGCGTAACAGGCGTGTATTTACCATCTGCTGTGAAGAGGCTTGTCATTCCGATTTTCTTACCGATAATTCCAGGCATTCAACTTGTTTTTTTAAAAGATGGATATTATTTATAGTATGCCCTCAGTTTTCTAAGGGAGTGCAAAGTTATGAAATTATTTTTTGTTTCAACAACTTTGGTTTAAATTATTTATAAATCATGTAGTTATAAAAAAAAGGAGAACCAGTTTCCCGGTTCTCCTTTTTGGTATGGCTTTGTAGTTTATCAAACTTTGATCTCTACATCAACGCCACTTGGCAATTCTAATTTCATCAGTGCATCTACTGTTTTAGAACTTGTAGAATAGATATCTACTAAACGCTTGTAAGTGCAAAGCTGGAACTGCTCGCGAGATTTCTTGTTCACGTGTGGTGAACGCAATACAGTGAACTTGTCCTTTTCAGTTGGAAGAGGAATTGGTCCGCTTACAATTGCACCTGTGGCTTTTACAGCCTTAACAATCTTCTCAGAAGACTTGTCTACCAGGTTGTGGTCGTAAGACTTAAGTTTTATTCTTATTTTCTGATTCATTTTATACTACTATTTAGCTGCAGTTCCTTTTATTTTGGCAATGATGGCATCTGCTAAGTTCTGCGGTACTTGCTCGTAATGAGAGAAAGTAAGAGAAGCTGTAGCTCTACCAGAAGTGATAGTACGAAGGTCTGTTACGTAACCGAACAGTTCGGAAAGCGGAACGTCAGCCTTCACTACGGTGGAAGTACCTTTCGTGTCCATACCCTTCATCAAACCTCTTCTTCTGTTCAAGTCACCTGTTACCGGACCAGTATACTCATCAGGGGTAACTACGTCTACCGCCATGATCGGCTCAAGAAGACGCGGAGCACATTGCTTACCTGCTTCTTTGAAACCTTGACGCGCAGCCAATTCAAATGACAGGGCATCCGAGTCAACGTCGTGGAATGAACCGTGGAACAGACGCACTTTCATGGAGTCTACTGGGAAGCCTGCCAGGATACCATTCTTCATTGCCTCTTCGAAGCCCTTCTGAATAGCCGGGATGAATTCACGAGGAATCACACCACCTACAATCGCGTTCTCGAACTCGAGGCCTTGCTTGCCATCTTCACGTGGTCCCATGTTGAACACGATGTCGGCAAACTTACCACGACCACCAGACTGCTTCTTGAATACCTCACGGTGCTCAACAGTCTTCGTGATAGTTTCTTTGTAAGCCACCTGCGGTGCACCCTGGTTCAATTCAACCTTAAACTCGCGCTTCATACGGTCGATGATGATCTCCAGGTGAAGCTCACCCATACCTCTTAGGATTGTCTGACCAGTCTCCTCGTCAGTGTTTACCTGCAGGGTTGGATCTTCCTCAACCAGTTTTGCGATAGCCATACCCATCTTATCTGAGTCAGCCTGCGTCTTAGGCTCGATCGCGTATCCGATCACCGGCTCTGGGAACTCCATAGACTCCAGAACGATCTTTGCGCTTTGGTCGCACAGGGTATCGCCTGTCTTGATGTCTTTGAAGCCTACTACCGCCGCGATGTCACCGGCAGCCAGTCTTTCGATCTGGTTCTGCTTGTTAGCATGCATCTGGAAGATACGGGAGATACGCTCTTTGTTACCTGAACGAGTGTTGAAGATGTATGAACCTGACTCCAACACACCTGAATAGGCACGTACGAAGCAAAGGCGACCTACATAAGGGTCAGTAGCGATTTTGAAAGCAAGACCAGCGAATGGCTCTGTCTCACTTGGCTTACGCTTCACCTCTTCACCTGTATCCGGGTTGATACCTGAGATGCTTTCTTTGTCCATCGGTGACGGGCACAATGCCATCACGTAGTCAAGCATCGTCTGTACGCCTTTGTTCTTGAAAGAAGAACCGCACAGCATCGGCACAATGGCCATATCAATAGTTGCGGCACGAAGGGCAGCGATAATCTCGTCTTCAGAGATTGACTCCGGATCTTCGAAGTATTTCTCCATCAGCGTCTCGTCGTACTCGGCTACTGCTTCCAGTAGTTTCTCTCTGTACTCAGCCGCTTCTTCTACCATGTCATCCGGAATCGGAACTTCGGTAAAGGTCATTCCTTTATCCTCTTCGTTCCAGATGATACCACGGTTATTAACCAGGTCAACCACACCGCGGAAGTTGTCTTCACCACCGATTGGCAATTGAAGGGCAACCGCGTTGCTTCCTAGCATTTCTTTCACCTGCTTACAAACAGCAAGGAAGTCAGCACCAGAACGGTCCATCTTGTTAACGAAACCGATACGGGCAACTTTGTAGTTGTCAGCAAGGCGCCAGTTAGTCTCAGACTGTGGCTCTACACCATCAACCGCACTGAAAAGGAATACCAGACCGTCCAATACGCGAAGTGATCTGTTCACCTCTACTGTAAAGTCTACGTGACCTGGTGTGTCTATAATGTTGATATGATAGTCTTGTCCTCGGTAAGGCCATTTTACTGTAGTGGCAGCAGAGGTAATGGTGATACCACGCTCCTGCTCCTGCTCCATCCAGTCCATTGTGGCTGCCCCATCATGTACCTCACCAATTTTGTGGCTTACACCAGCATAATATAGAATACGCTCAGTCGTAGTGGTCTTACCTGCATCGATGTGCGCGGCAATACCAATATTTCTTGTGTATTTTAAGTCTCTAGTTGCCATTATTAGAATCTAAAGTGTGAGAATGCTTTGTTTGCTTCTGCCATTCTGTGCGTATCGTCTTTCTTCTTCACGGCAGCACCTTCACCTTTAGCAGCAGCAATAATCTCCCCTGCTAATCTGTCTTTCATTGTCTTCTCGCCTCTTTTGCGAGCGTAAGATATCATCCACTTGATACCTAGAGATACTCTGCGGTCCGGACGAACCTCAGTCGGCACTTGGAATGTAGCTCCTCCTACACGGCGGCTTTTAACCTCTACGCTTGGCATGATGTTATTCAGTGCCTTCTTCCAGGTTTCAAGACCGTTTTCCTTTGTTCTTTGCTCTACTATTTCTACAGCGTCGTAGAAGATTCCGTAAGCAACACTTTTCTTTCCGTCTTCCATCATGTAGTTAACGAAACGTGTTACTAAGGTCTCTTTGTATTTTGGATCAGGAAGGAGAATTCTACTTTTAGGCTTTGCTTTTCTCATTGTATTTGTACTCTATGAATTATCGTTTTTTACCTTTTGTAGGAGCTGCAACCTGACCTGGTTTCGGACGCTTGGCACCGTACTTAGAACGTGACTGAAGACGGCCGCTTACACCAGCTGTATCCAACGCTCCACGCACGATATGATATCGCACACCCGGAAGGTCTTTTACTCTACCACCTCTGATGAGCACAATCGAGTGCTCCTGCAGGTTGTGGCCTTCACCTGGTATATAGGCGTTAACTTCTTTACCGTTCGTTAATCTTACCCTGGCCACTTTACGCATGGCAGAGTTTGGCTTCTTAGGCGTTGTCGTATATACTCTTGTACATACGCCACGACGCTGTGGGCATGAATCTAGGGCTGGAGACTTCGATTTCGAAGTTAGTTTCTCTCTTCCCTTTCTTACTAATTGCTGTATAGTAGGCATTTACAATCTGTTAATTATAGATTTTTTCTACTTGAAAATTTGGACTGCAAAGGTATACATTTACCCTTGCAATTTCAAAATTTTAATTGACTAATTATTAGCACCTTAGGCTTCCCCTACCGTTCCGCCAAAGTTCATGGGGAAAGAAGGGGCCTCTTGGGCATGCTTGATCTCGCCGAAGCTGTCCTCATATTTCTTGATGTTATCGGCCAGAGCAGCCAATAATCGCTTGGCGTGCTCCGGCGTGATAACAACTCTTGATTTGACTTTTGCTTTTGGCAGACCTGGCATCAATCGGATAAAATCGATCACAAACTCGCTGCTGGAATGGGCAATCATTGCTAAGTTGGCGTACTGGCCTTCCGCTACTTCTTCCGATAGCTCGATGTTAATCTGATTCTGCTGTTGCTGATCTTCTGCCATGCCTCAATTATTTATTCTGCAGTTCCTGCTGTCTCTTGGTTGTCGCTTTCTTCGACTCCACCAACGCATCATATTCATCCTGGCTTCCTACGATCAGTTTCTGGTAGTCTCTCAGACCAGTACCGGCAGGGATCAGGTGTCCTACAATCACGTTTTCTTTCAGACCGAGCAACTCATCCGCCTTACCTTTGATAGCCGCTTCGCTCAACACCTTCGTTGTTTCCTGGAAGGATGCAGCTGAGATAAAGCTTTGCGTACCAAGTGATGCCTGGGTTATACCCTGCAGCGTTGGACGAGAGACTGATGGCTGTGCGTCACGCACGGTTACCAGTTTCAGGTCGCGGCGCTTCAGGCTCGAGTTCTCGTCGCGGAGTCTTCTGGCTGTTACAATCTGACCTGGCTTCAGGTTGGCTGAGTCACCTGATTCTTCAACAACTTTCATGTCGATGATGCGGTCGTTCTCCTCCATGAAGGTGATCTTGTCTACTACCTGGTTTTCCAGGAAGCTTGTATCGCCGGCATCCACCACCACAACTTTCTGCATCATCTGGCGAACTACCACCTCAATGTGCTTGTCGTTGATCTTCACACCCTGCAGACGGTATACTTCCTGAATCTCATTCACTAAGTACTCCTGCACTGCACCTGGTCCCTGAATGTTCAGGATATCGGTTGGTGTAATGGCTCCATCAGACAATGGCATACCTGCGCGCACGAAGTCGTTGTCCTGTACCAGGATGTGCTTCGAAAGTGGCACCATGTACTTCTTCTTCACGCCGTCCTTCGACTCGATGAAGATTTCGCGGTTACCACGCTTTACGCTACCGTATGTTACCACACCGTCAATCTCAGACACAACTGCCGGGTTCGATGGGTTACGCGCCTCGAATAGCTCCGTCACACGTGGCAGACCACCTGTAATGTCGCGCGTCTTACCAATTGCACGAGGAATCTTCACTAGGATCTGGCCGGCTTTGATTTTCTCCCCGTTCTCTACTGTAAGGTGTGCTCCCACCGGTATGTTGTAGCCTTTCGACTCGCCATTCTTCGGATTCACCACGATGGCAGGGTTTTGGGTTTTATCTTTTGTATCGATAATCACCTTCTCACGGTAACCTGTCTGCTCATCTGACTCCTCGCGGTAAGTTATACCCTCGATAATCGATTCGTACGTGATCTCACCGTCAAACTCGGAAAGGATAACAGCGTTGTACGGATCCCAATTACAGATCTGTGCGCCTTTCTCGATCGTCTGGCCATCGTTCACGTGCAGGAATGAGCCATACGGAACGTGGTTGCTGATGAGTAATTTGCCTGTGCTTGGATCTACAACTTTCACCTCGCCCGAACGACCCATCACCACTTTAACCGGCTCGCCTTCGTTGTTTACTGTATCCAGTGAACGAACGTCCTCAAACTCGATCTTACCGCCAAACTTGGCGAGGATAGTAGCATCTACCGCGATGTTAGATGCCGTACCACCCACGTGGAATGTACGGAGTGTCAGCTGCGTACCCGGCTCACCGATAGACTGTGCCGCGATAACACCAACAGCCTCACCTTTCTGCACCATAAAGCCTGTTGCCAGGTTACGGCCGTAGCACTTCGCGCAGATTCCGCGCTTAGACTCACAGGTAAGTACCGAACGGATCTCCACAGTTTCGATAGCAGTTTCCTCAATGGCACGTGCTACTTCTTCTGTGATCTCGCCGCCTGACTCAATGATCAGTTCGTTAGAGAGCGGATCGTATACATCATGCACAGTTACGCGACCCAGGATACGCTCAGAAAGCGACTCCACGATATCTTCGTTGTCTTTCAGTGCACTCACCTCCAGGCCACGCAGCGTACCGCAGTCTTCCTCGTTCACAATCACGTCCTGCGATACGTCTACCAGACGACGTGTCAGGTAACCAGCATCCGCAGTCTTAAGGGCTGTATCGGCAAGACCTTTACGAGCACCGTGTGTAGAGATGAAGTACTCGATTACATCCAGACCTTCCTTAAAGTTAGAAAGGATCGGGTTTTCGATAATCTCACCCACAGAACCCTGCAATGACTTCTGAGGCTTGGCCATCAGACCTCGCATACCACCCAGCTGACGGATCTGCTCTCTAGAACCACGGGCTCCTGAGTGCATCATCATGAAGATGGAGTTAAAGCCCTGGTCATCGTTCTCCAGACGGCGCATCAACGTTTCCGTGATCTGGTTGTTGATACGGGTCCAGATATCAATTACCTGGTTGTAACGCTCGTTGTCTGTGATCAGACCCATCGAGTAGTTCTGCCATACAGCGTCAACATCCTTCTTGGCTTGCGCTACAAGAATGTCCTTCTCTTTCGGTATCTGGATATCACCCAGACCCATTGACAGACCACCTTTGTAGGCTGACTGGAATCCAAGTGTCTTAATATCATCCAGGAACTGCGCAGTACGCGCCATACCTGTTTCCTTAAATACACGGGAGATAATCTGCTGAAGCTTCTTCTTCGTCAACAGCTCATCGATGTACCCTACTTCTTCCGGTACGAACTGGTTGAAGATTACACGGCCAGCCACGGTTTCGATTGATTTCGTTACCAGCTCACCCTGCTCATCTCTGATTTTTGTTCTTACCTTGATATAAGCCTGCTTTGACAAGCGGCCTTCGTTGATGGCGATAATCACTTCCTCCGCAGAGTAGAAGCTCATACCCTCACCCGGGATCAGTTCATTTTCTGTCGTGCGCTTTCCTTTGGATACATAGTATAAACCAAGTACCATGTCCTGAGAAGGTACCGCAATCGGTGCACCGTTCGCAGGGTTCAGGATGTTGTGCGACGCTAGCATCAGCATAGAGGCTTCCAGTACAGCAGCAGGTCCGAGTGGAACGTGCACCGCCATCTGGTCACCGTCAAAGTCGGCGTTGAATGCCGTACACACCAATGGGTGCAGCTGAATTGCCTTTCCTTCGATCAGCTTTGGCTGGAACGCCTGAATACCCAATCTGTGGAGCGTAGGAGCACGGTTAAGGAGCACAGGGTGGCCTTTCAGCACGTTCTCCAGAATATCCCAAACAACAGGATCCTTACGGTCTACAATCTTTTTGGCAGACTTCACCGTCTTCACAATGCCTCTTTCGATCAGCTTGCGGATGATGAACGGCTTGAAGAGCTCAGCTGCCATGTTCTTAGGCAGACCGCACTCGTGCAGCTTCAGCTCAGGACCAACCACAATTACCGAACGGCCAGAGTAGTCCACACGTTTACCAAGCAAGTTCTGACGGAAACGTCCCTGCTTACCTTTCAGCATGTCTGAGAGTGACTTTAGCGCACGGTTACCTTCTGCACGAACAGCGTTCACTTTACGTGAGTTATCGAACAGGGAGTCTACCGCTTCCTGCAGCATACGCTTCTCGTTGCGGAGGATTACCTCTGGGGCTTTGATCTCGATCAGACGCTTCAGACGGTTGTTACGGATAATAACGCGTCTGTAAAGGTCGTTCAAGTCAGAAGTCGCGAAACGGCCACCGTCCAATGGAACAAGAGGGCGAAGTTCTGGCGGGATAACAGGCACCATGCGGATGATCATCCACTCTGGTCTGTTCTCGATTCTTGTCGTAGCGTCACGGAAAGCCTCCACAACGCGCAGGCGCTTCAAAGCCTCTGCTTTACGCTGCTGAGAAGTCTCGTGTGCCGCAGCGTGGCGAAGCTCGTATGACAGGTCATCAAGGTTTGTGCGCTCTAACAGCATTTGCAGTGCCTCGGCACCCATCTTGGCGATGAACTTGTTTGGATCGTTATTATCCAACTGCTGGTTCTCGCGCGGAAGTTTGTCTACCATGTCCAGGTACTCATCTTCTGTCAGGAAGTCCAGTGTGTTCACACCGTCTTCTGCCAAAATACCCGGCTGGATTACTGCATATCTTTCGTAATAGATAATCTGGTCAAGCTTCTTGGTAGGTAAGCCCAGCAGATATCCGATTTTGTTCGGAAGTGATTTGAAATACCAGATGTGTGCCACCGGAACTACCAGTTCGATGTGGCCCATGCGCTCACGACGCACTTTTTTCTCGGTCACCTCTACGCCGCAACGGTCGCAGATGATGCCCTTATATCTGATACGCTTGTATTTTCCGCAGTGGCATTCCCAATCCTTTACAGGCCCGAATATTCTTTCGCAGAATAAACCACCCATCTCAGGCTTGTAAGTTCTATAGTTAATGGTCTCAGGCTTTGTCACCTCTCCGTTGGAACGCTCCAGAATGGACTCCGGGGAAGCCAGACTGATCGTTACTTTTGAGAAGTCCTGAGAAAGCTTTTTATTTTTTGCAAATGCCATATTATTAAATAATAATGTCGATACAATGAATTTGCCCTACAGCTATACCTGTATAAAGTGCGCTAAGCGCTTCGGCAATCTCTGCCTCCGCGCTTAGCTCTTACTTTATTACTCCAACGTGATTTCCAGTGCCAGTCCTCTTAGCTCGTGAATCAATACGTTGAATGATTCCGGGATATTCGGCTTCGGCAACACGTCGCCTTTTACGATGGCCTCGTATGCTTTCGCTCGGCCAATCACGTCATCTGATTTTACTGTAAGTATTTCCTGCAGCACGTTAGAAGCACCGAAGGCCTCTAGTGCCCATACCTCCATCTCACCGAAACGCTGACCACCAAACTGGGCTTTACCACCCAATGGCTGCTGCGTGATCAAAGAGTATGGTCCGATAGAACGGGCGTGCATCTTATCATCTACCAAGTGGCCCAGTTTCAGCATGTAAATCACGCCTACTGTTACCGGCTGGTCGAAGCGATCGCCGCTCAATCCATCAAACAGGTATGAACGTCCGAACACAGGAAGTCCGGCCTCGGCCAACTCTGCAGAAACCTGCTCTTCCGTGGCACCGTCGAAGATTGGCGTCGCATACGTTCTGCCCAACTTCAGACCTGCCCATCCAAGCACTGTCTCATATATCTGACCGATGTTCATTCGGGAAGGTACGCCAAGCGGGTTAAGCACGATGTCCATTGGCGTTCCGTCTTCCAGGAACGGCATGTCCTCTTCACGAACGATTCTTGCTACCACACCCTTGTTACCGTGACGTCCCGCCATCTTGTCACCCACTTTCAGCTTACGCTTCTTCGCGATGTACACCTTGGCTAACTGTACGATACCTGCCGGCAGTTCGTCTCCAACCTCCAGCGTGAAACGCTCACGCTTAAAGTGTGCAGAAACGATGTTACGGCGCTTGTTGTAGTTCTTGACAAGTTGCACCAGCATTCCGTTTGTTTTCTCGTCAGCGGTCCAGTTCTCCAAGATCAGGTCCTTGAACATGTTCACCTCTTCCGGAACGGCGTAGTTGCTCTCGTCTTTGTATGGGTTCTTCTCCGGGAATAAAGCCTCCGAGATGTTCTTTCTCGTGAACTTAGAGCCCTTCGTCAGAATATCATCTCCAAACTTGTGCTTGATGCCCTGTGAGGTCTTACCTTCCAGTAAAGCAACCAACTTGTCGGCCATCACATTTTTGATGACGTTCAGTTCTTTGCTGTATTTAACCTTTAGTTCTTCAACCTCTTTCTTAGACTTGGCACGCAGGTTCTTGTCTTTTTTCGGACGGGAGAACAGCTTGGTCTCAATCACAACACCGTTCAATGATGGCGGCGCCTTAAGCGAGGCATCCTTCACATCACCGGCCTTGTCTCCGAAGATAGCACGCAGCAGTTTCTCCTCTGGTGTCGGGTCAGTTTCTCCTTTCGGCGTGATCTTACCGATCAGGATATCTCCCTCACGTACTTCAGCACCGATACGGATGATACCGTTCTCGTCCAGGTTGCGAACGGCCTCCTCGCTTACGTTCGGGATCTCAGAGGTTAATTCCTCCTCGCCACGCTTCGTCTCACGAACTTCCAGCTCAAACTCCTCGATGTGGATAGACGTGAACACATCGTCACGCACTACTTTCTCAGAGATTACGATCGCATCCTCGAAGTTATACCCTTGCCAAGGCATGAAGGCCACCTGCAGGTTACGTCCCAGTGCCAGTTCGCCTTCGTTTGTGGCATAGCCCTCGCACAATGGCTCCCCTTTGGTAACGCGCTGGCCTTTTCTCACAATCGGAGAAAGGTTGATGCAGGTATCTTGGTTTGTTCTTCTGAATTTGATTAGCTTGTAGGTAACATACTCGGCGTCGAAAGAAACTAGCTTCTCATCATCGCTCAAGTCATACTTCACTACAATTTTAGTAGAGTCAACAAAGTCGATTTCTCCGTCGCCTTCTGCAATTACCAGGGCACGTGAGTCAATCGCTGCTCTTCTCTCCAAACCTGTACCTACAATCGGGGCCTGTGGCTTCAAAAGTGGCACAGCCTGGCGCTGCATGTTCGAGCCCATCAAGGCACGGTTCGCATCGTCATGCTCCAGGAATGGAATCATAGAGGCTGCCACCGATACAATCTGGTTCGGCGCAACGTCCATGTAGGTATAAGTCTCTGGTGCTTCAACCGGGAAGTCACCTTCGAAACGACCTTTTACTGTTGGGTTTACAAAGTTACCGCCATCGTCGATCACGGCGTTCGCCTGTGCGATGTGGTGGGTGTCTTCCTCTTCTGCTGTCAGGTACTCTACAGTACCGTCAATCACTACCTTACCTCCGATCACCTTTCTGTAAGGTGTCTCGATAAAGCCCATGTGGTTTACGCGAGCGTGCACACACAGCGAGGAGATCAGACCGATGTTCGGACCCTCTGGCGTTTCAATGGTACAAAGTCGTCCGTAGTGCGTGTAGTGAACGTCACGTACCTCAAAACCGGCACGCTCTCTTGACAGACCACCTGGCCCCAGTGCTGATACACGACGCTTGTGCGTCACTTCAGCCAGCGGGTTGGTCTGGTCCATGAATTGAGAAAGCTGGTTTGTTCCGAAGAACGAGTTGATTACAGAAGACAGCGTACGCGCGTTGATTAGGTCAACAGGCTTGAAATCTTCGTTGTCGCGCACGTTCATACGCTCTTTGATGGTACGGGCCATACGGGCCAGACCAACGCCGAACTGAGCATATAGCTGCTCGCCTACCGTTCTTACACGGCGGTTGCTCAAGTGGTCAATATCATCGACAACAGCCTTAGAGTTGATCAAACCAATCAGGTACTTCACGATCAGGACAATGTCCTCGTTGGTCAGTACTTTCGCTTCCCAGTTTGAGTCTAGGCCAAGCTTCTTGTTGATTCTGTAACGACCAACTTCTCCCAGGTCATAACGCTTGTCAGAGAAGAACAGCTTCTGGATGATATCACGGGCTGTTTCAACGTCTGGTGCCTCAGTGTTTCGCAACTGGCGGTAGATTTGCTCTACGGCTTCCTGCTCTGAGTTAGAGTTGTCTTTCTGAAGGGTGTTGTAGATAATCGCATAATCCGCGATGTTTACGTTCTCACGGTGCAAGATGATTGACTTCACACCGGAGTCCACAATCACATCGATATCCTCCGTGGTGATTTCAGAGTCACGCTCCAGGATCACCTCGTTACGGTCGATGGAAACTACCTCCCCTGTGTCCTCATCTACGAAGTCTTCCGTCCATGTTCTGAGAACGCGTGCAGCAAGCTTTCTTCCGATAGACTTCTTCAGGGTTGCTTTATCTGCCGGCACTTCCTCAGAAAGGCCAAACAGGTCAAGTATATCTTTGTCTGTTCCGTAACCGATGGCACGGAGCAGGGTGGTAACAGGAAACTTTTTCTTACGGTCGATGTAAGCATACATCACGTTGTTCACGTCTGTTGCAAACTCAACCCAAGAACCTTTAAAAGGAATAATTCTGGCAGAATATAGCTTTGTACCGTTAGTATGCTTACTTTGTGCAAAGAACACCCCCGGAGATCTGTGTAGCTGTGATACAATTACACGCTCGGCGCCGTTGATTACAAAAGAGCCTTTTTCAGTCATGTATGGGATGTTACCCAAAAACACTTCCTGCTCGATTGTCTCAAAGTCCTCGTTGTCCTCATCGTTGCAGATTAGGCGAAGCTTTGCTTTCAAAGGCACTGAGTAGGTCAAGCCCCTGTCGATGCTTTCATCTACAGAATACTTGGGAGGATCTATATGATAGTCGATAAACTCCAACACGAAGTTTTCTCTTGAATCTGATATGGGGAAGTTCTCGGCAAATACCTTGAACAAACCTTCCTGGGCTCTATTCTCCGCCGGGGTCTCCAACTGAAAGAAGTCCTGGAATGACTGAAGCTGAACATCTAAGAAGTCAGGATAGTCAATGACCGGATTAATAGAGGCGAAGTTAATTCGCTCTGTCGTTCTATTGTTAGCCAAAGCCTTGGAATTTTAGTTAATGATCATTATAAACACACAGAGTCCAAAACAACTGTGGGCAAAAAAAGGATCCAAGAAAACTTGAATCCATATACAAACAGGAAAAGACCTGACTAAACTGCCAGGTCTACCTGTTATCGGTATGTTGATATAGTGGGATTATTTAACCTCCACTTCAGCACCAGCTTCTTCCAAAGATTTCTTCAGTGATTCAGCCTCGTTCTTGTCAACACCTTCTTTCAGTGCTTTAGGAGCGCCATCAACTAATTCTTTAGCCTCTTTCAGACCAAGACCAGTCAACTCTTTAACCAGCTTAACTACCGCTAGTTTCTGAGCACCTGCTGACTTCAGGACTACGTCAAAAGAAGTTTTTTCTTCTGCAGCAGCTCCACCCTCAGCACCTGCACCACCAGCCATCATAACTGGAGCAGCAGCAGCTGGCTCGATACCGTACTCGTCCTTCAGAATAGTAGCTAGTTCACTAACTTCCTTAACAGTTAAGTTTACTAACTGCTCAGCGAATGCTTTCAAATCTGCCATTTTTATTGAAATTAAAAGTTACTTATTGATTACGTTTTAAAAATTATTCTTTTTCCGATAATGTTTTCAGGATACCGGCTAACTTACCACCGCTGCTCTGAAGCGCAGAAACAACGTTCTTCGCAGGAGACTGAAGCAAGGCGATAACATCAGCGATGAGCTCATTCTTAGACTTAACGTTAGAAAGTGCTTCTAACTGGTCTTCGCCTATGTATAAACCTGCATCGATGAATGCACCTTTCAGAAGTGGCAGTTGGCTGCCTTTCTTTCTGAAATCTTTGATGAGTTTTGCAGGGGCATTGCCTGACTCCGCAGAGAACAGGATACCGGAAGCGCCTTTCAAAACACCTTCAAGTGCAGTCGTATCAGCCTCTAGTGTGTCCAGAGCCTTTTTGATCAGTGTGTTCTTATATACTTTGTACTCAAGACCGCGGTCAAAGCACATTCTCCTGAACTGGTTAATGCTTGCTACGCTCATGGTAGAGGCATCGGTGATGTAGAAGTAGTTCGTGTTAGCGAACTTCTCGCTCAGTTCATTTACGATTATCTCTTTTTCTTCCCTGGTCATTTTCTTAGATTGTTGCGTTCTTGTCAACGATTACGGCCGGGCTCATCGTGCTTGACATCGTGATGCTTCTGATGTATGTGCCCTTAGCTGAAGAAGGCTTCAAACGGTTCAGTGTCTGAATTACCTCAGCTGCATTCGCAGCCAACTGATCTGCAGAGAAAGAAGCTTTGCCTACGCTGGTGTGGATGATTCCGAACTTGTCAACTTTAAAGTCGATTTTACCGGCTTTCACTTCTTTTACCGCTTTAGCTACATCCTGCGTTACAGTTCCAGACTTTGGGTTTGGCATCAGGTTACGTGGACCTAAAATTCTACCCAAACGACCAACCTTCGCCATTACTGCTGGCATCGTGATGATCACGTCTACATCTGTCCAGCCTTTCTCGATTTTCTGGATATAGTCATCCAGACCTACGAAATCAGCACCTGCATCCTTTGCTTCCTGCTCTTTGTCCGGTGTAACCAAGGCAAGAACTTTCACGTCTTTGCCTGTGCCGTGCGGCAATGTTACGATTCCTCGCACCATCTGGTCAGCCTTACGAGGGTCAACTCCTAAGCGCACATCGATATCAACAGAGGCATCAAATTTGGTGAACGTAATGTCCTTTACAACTGAAGCGGCATCTGTTAAAGAATACTCTTTTGTCAGGTCAGCTTTTTCTAAAGCAGCCTTCCTTTTCTTTGAAATCTTTGCCATTTGTCCTTTAACTAATTATTCGTTCCACGGAGCATTACCAGAAACCGTGATACCCATGCTTCTTGCTGTTCCTGCTACTTGTTTCATAGCAGCTTCAACTTTGAATGCATTTAAATCTGGCATCTTTGTTTCTGCAATCTCTCTAATCTGATCCCATGTTACAGATCCTACTTTGTTTCTGTTAGGCTCTTTTGAACCGCCCTTGATCTTAGCAGCATCCATTAACAATACAGGAGCAGGTGGCGTCTTAATAACGAAGTCAAAAGACTTATCTGCGTAGATTGTAATCAATACTGGTAACACTTGTCCAGGCTTATCCTGTGTTCTAGCATTGAACTGCTTACAGAACTCCATGATGTTAAGACCCTTAGAACCAAGTGCAGGTCCAATCGGTGGCGATGGGTTCGCGGCACCTCCCTTTACCTGTAATTTCAGGTAACCTTTTATTTCCTTTGCCATTATATTATTTTACTACGATTCTTTCTCTACCTGCATATAGTTCAGTTCTACCGGCGTATTTCGGCCAAAGATCTTCACCATCACATTCAGTTTCTTACGCTCTTCGAATATTTCTTCCACTGTTCCGGAGAAACCACTGAACGGACCATCCATTACTTTGATTGTCTCTCCTACCACAAATGGTGTATCCAGCACTTCTGCCTGCTCTTCTGCTTCGTCAACGGTACCCAGAATCCTGTTTACTTCTGACTGGCGCAATGGAACAGCTTTTTTGGTGGCAGATCCATCATTGGCTCCCAGGAAGCCAATAACCCCTGGCGTGCTGATGATAATGTGCTCAGCCTCACCATGAGATAAGTCTGCGTGTACCAGCACGTATCCTGGAAAGAAGCTACGCTCGCGGATACGCTTTTTACCGCCCCGCATTTCGTATACTTTCTCAGCCGGGATCAGCACCTGCGGCACATACTCATCAAGGCCCTGGCGCATGATCTCATTTTCCAGGTAAGCTTTCGCTTTTTTCTCCTGTCCGCTTACTGCGCGAACCACATACCATTTTAAATCAGCCATATCCCTAATTTAAAATTGGTTGTAAAACCATGTCAGCCCTGAATCAAAAACAAAATCCATAGCACCAACCACAAGAGCAAATATCAATGAACCTATCAAGACAAGCACAGAACTGTTTTGCAATTCAGCATAAGTCGGCCAAGAGACTCTGTCTCTCATCTCCTCTACTGTATCGTTGATATAGGTTGTTACTTTGCTCATCGCTTCGCTTTACTGAGGGTGAAAAAATTGCACGGGTGGAGAGACTCGAACTCCCAGCCAATGGTTTTGGAGACCACTACTCTACCAATTGAGCTACACCCGTAAAAAAATGCACGCCACTTTTTCCAAATGGAGTGCAAATTTATCTATTTTATTCATGAAAACAAACCCGTTCTTAAAAAACTTTCTAAGAACGGGTTTGAATCAAGTATAATTAGTCTAGGATTTCAGTTACCTGACCGGCACCTACTGTTCTACCACCCTCACGGATCGCAAAACGCAGACCTTTTTCCATAGCAACCTTGTTGATCAACTTCACAGTGATTGTGATGTTGTCACCTGGCATTACCATTTCTACGCCTTCAGGAAGAACGATCTCTCCTGTAACGTCTGTCGTTCTCAGGTAGAACTGTGGACGGTACTTGTTGAAGAATGGCGTGTGACGGCCACCTTCTTCTTTAGAAAGAACGTAAACCTCAGCTTTGAACTCCTGGTGAGGCTTTACAGAACCTGGCTTACAGATAACCATACCACGACGGATATCAGTTTTCTCTATACCACGAAGCAAAAGACCTACGTTGTCACCAGCTTCACCTCTGTCAAGGATCTTACGGAACATCTCAACTCCAGTAACTACTGACTTCAAGTTCTCAGCACCCATACCCAGGATGTCAACCTGCTCACCAGAGTTGATTACACCACGCTCGATACGGCCTGTTGCAACAGTACCACGACCAGTGATAGAGAACACGTCCTCTACTGGCATCAAGAATGGAAGGTCAGTTAAACGAGCCGGGATTGGAATGTAGCTATCTACTGCAGCCATCAGTTCTTCGATGGTCTTCACCCACTTCTCGTCGCCGTTAAGGCCACCAAGAGCAGAACCCTGAATTACTGGAATGTTATCGCCGTCGAAATCATAGAAAGAAAGCAACTCACGGATTTCCATCTCAACAAGCTCAAGAAGCTCCGGATCGTCCACCATGTCAACTTTGTTCATGAAAACTACCAACTGAGGAACACCTACCTGACGGGCAAGAAGGATATGCTCGCGTGTCTGTGGCATTGGACCATCAGTAGCAGCAACCACAAGGATAGCGCCGTCCATCTGGGCAGCACCAGTAACCATGTTCTTCACGTAGTCAGCGTGACCTGGGCAGTCAACGTGCGCATAGTGACGGTTTTCTGTAGCGTACTCTACGTGTGATGTATTGATAGTAATACCTCTTTCTTTTTCTTCAGGAGCGTTGTCAATTGAAGAGAAGTCACGAAGTTTAGCAAGACCTTTATTTGCCAACACAGTTGTGATAGCAGCTGTCAAAGTAGTTTTGCCGTGGTCAACGTGACCAATAGTACCGATATTTACGTGCGGTTTGGAACGGTCAAATGTTTCTTTAGCCATTGTATGATATTAAATTAAGGTTAAAACGTTTAAGTTTATGTCGCGCTTTTTAATTACACGTAACGGACTTTGAGCCAACGATGGGAATTGAACCCACGACCTCTTCCTTACCAAGGAAGCACTCTACCCCTGAGCTACGTCGGCTTCTAAGTTCATCTAGGATATTACAACCCTATTTACAGTAAAAAGGAAGCTCATCTGCATGAATTTCCTTCTCCAGTTAATCCGTAAAGTAGTAAGCTGCACTATTCTAACTTAAATGAGCGGGAGACGAGGGTCGAACTCGCGGCCTATAGCTTGGAAGGCTATCGCTCTACCAACTGAGCTACTCCCGCTTACTTTAATTTTGAATAATTGAATGCGTGAATAAAAAAACAAAATCACCATTCAGTCACTCTGTTATTCAAGCATTCAAAATTAATCAGTGGGGAGAGCAGGATTCGAACCTGCGAAAGTTTACACTAACGGAGTTACAGTCCGTTCCATTTGGCCGCTCTGGAATCTCCCCGATTTCACTAATCTCAATAAAATCAGCAAAACTATTTCCTTAGATGAACCCGTTTACGAGCCCTTGCTTGTTCTAAGGAGATGCAAAATTAAGCCCTTTTTCTTTCCAGTCAAACAATCCGGAAAAAAAATGTGAATTATTTTTCCTCGTTTACACCCCATACAGTTGCAGGAGGCGCTCATCTTTCTCAGTATCACGTATTTCCTTCAGCAATGCCTGCACTTCTGGCTTTTCCGACATCACCATCAACGCCTGATAGGCAGCCGCCCGCACGTAATAAAGGCTGTTGCTTTTTGCCAGATTAGCCAGATAGGCAATTACCTCCGGCGTGTTTGTCTCGGCATTGCTGGCCAGGTAGGCCCCGAAACTCTGCAGCAGGTAGTACAATTGCCCGCCATTGGTGGCCTTTAGCTGGCGCATAAACCAATCGTACTTCTCTGCCCCGCCCTGCACGGCATAATAGGTTGCCAGAGCCAACACGACTTCCTCATTCTTCTCTTTTTCAAATTGAGCGAGCTTCTGCTTCACATCCGGAGCACCGGTACCCGCATAGGCTAATATAGCCGCTGCTGACACCTGGTATGAGCTGTCCTGCATCGCCTTCCCGAACAGGGAGGTATACTTCTCCCCTCCCCAGTTTGCCAGCGCAAGGATGGCGTCTGCGCGAACGGCTCCGCGTTTGTCCTGCGTCGCCGCCTGCAGGATCAGCGGCTCCACTCCAGCCGCATCTTTTTTGTCTAGCCCTGCCAGGTGAGTGACGGCGGCATCTCTTACGCGCCAGTACTTGTCCTGAAGTGCCGTTTTATACATCTGCTGCACAGCAGGTTCGTTTACTTTATCCTCCAGCGCTGACAACGCCTCTATTTTGGGGCCGAACTGGTTGGCATGGGCGAACTGGTACAATAATTCCTGCTCTGATTTCTGATGATCTACTTCCGCCAGCAGTTGTTGGCCGGCATCGAACAAAACCAGTTGTGGTGCCGTGGGCACATCAAAGGTAAATGTCTGCGCTGCTTTGCTAACGGTGATCTTATGGGTTGTTTTTTTTCCGCCTTCCCAAACTGCAACTTCCAGCGGAAGCCTGTAAACCGGCATATAGGCGGTATCCTGCACCTGGGCGACTTGCAGTGCCAGCTTTCCGTTTTGGTAGGTATGAGTCACTTTCAGTTCTGGGTGCCCGGGCTTCATGAACCATTGGTCGAAGAACCACATTAGGTCCATCCCTGTCACATCCTCAAAGGCCATCCGCAGCTCTGCCACTTCCACATCCGAGAACTTGTTGCGGGTAAGGTATAAGTTCAGAGAAGCCCACCATGCATCGTCGCCTACAAGCTGCCGGAGCATATGCAACACCCGCCCGCCTTTGGCATAGGAGTGACTGTCGAACATATCTTCGCGGCTGTTGTAGTAATACCGGATCAGGGGCTCCCGCTTGGTCTGCGCCTCATCCAGATACTGCCCCAGCTCATCTAGCTGCAGGTAAGCGGCCTCATCTGCTCCAAACTTGTGCTCTGCCCACAGGTATTCTGAATAATTGGCGAAAGACTCGTTTAGCGGCAGGTTAGCCCACGATTCAGTGGTCACGTAATCGCCAAACCACTGGTGGAACAGCTCATGCGCGATAATCCCGTCCCAGTCTTTATCCAGCAACTCGCGCTCATTCAGCTGCAGGCCCTCCATGAATACCGAGGCAGAAGTATTCTCCATAGCCCCCGACACGAAATCGCGCACGACTACCTGCGCGTATTTAGGCCATGGGTATGCTACGCCCAGCTTTTGGGAAAAGAACTCCATCATTTCGGGGGTATGGCCGAATATCTTTTTGGCGGTGCCTTTGTAGGCTGGCTCCACATAGTAGTTCACCTCCCGGTCACGCCACGTGTCTTTCACTACGGCAAACTCACCGATCGCCATCATGGCCAAGTAAGGCGCATGGGGCAGTTCCTGCTTCCAGTAATCTGTTTTGGTACCGTCGGCGTTTTGGCGCGAATACATGAACACCCCGTTGGATAGCGTGGTATAAGCCGGGTCCACGGTGATGTATACATCCTGCGTCATGCGCTCGTTTGGCGAGTCAATGGTGGGAAACCAGGCTGAGTTCGCCTGCGTTTCGCCCTGGGTCCAGATCTGCGTCGGCTTCTCGGTGTTATCCTTCAGCGGATTTATAAAATAAAGCCCTTTGTCCGAGGAGATGGCATCGCTTCCGCCTGCCGCGAGTTCATTGGGCTTAGCGGTATAGCTGATCTCGACCACATACTCCTCGTTGCGGGTATAAGTCTTGTTCAAGGCAATGGCCAGTTTCTCGCCATCGTAGCTATACTTGAGTGGGGTGCCGTCATACCCCTTCATCAGGCTCACACTGTGGATATCCATCCCTTTCGCGTCCAGTTCCAAAGTATCCTGGGGGTAAAAGTATGGCTTCAGTTTTAACTCCGCCGTGCCGTTCAGGTACTGCTTTTGCCAATCGAAGCGCACCCGCAGCGCGGTATGGATCAGGTCATGCTTTTTAGTGCGGGAAGGATTAAAGCTGTACTTCTTAGGAGCCCACTCAGGCACCGCTGCTGTAGGCGCAGGGGCTGGTTTAGCGGTGGCTACTGCCCTGGGCTTTTTATCCGTAACAGCTTTGTTGGCATTGCACCCGCCAGTCAGGGCCATTACAGCAGAAAGGCTTACAATGCTCAAAAACCTATGATTCATAAGTAGATTGTTTTAATTTTGAGGTGAAGTTCTAAATTTACTTTAAGAAATCAATTAACTTTAAGGTCAAAACCACTCGAACGAAGATGCTCCAGGTAAAAACCGCTAACGGCAAAACATGGCAGGTTGATATTCAGAAAGGGACAATGTTGTTGAACGACGCTCCCTTCGATTGGGACATCTCCCCTATCGGCCACAACACCTATCACATCATAAAGGACGCTCGCTCGTATACGGCAGAATTAGTTACCGCGAACTACGAAGAGAAAACTTTTACCTTTAAAATCAACGGAAAGGTGCAAACTGTGAGCGTGAAAGACCGCTTCGACCTGCTGCTCGACAAGCTGGGCATGAGCAACGCCAACGCCCATAAGGTGAACGACGTGAAAGCCCCGATGCCTGGGCTGATTCTGGAGATAAAGGTACAACCCGGCCAGGAAGTAAAAAAAGGCGACCCGATCATGATTTTGGAGGCTATGAAGATGGAGAACATCCTAAAGTCCCCGGGCGACGGCGTTGTGAAGGAAATCAAAGTAAAAGAAAAGCAGAATGTGGAGAAAAACCAAGTGCTGATTCTGTTTTAACATCGCAACAAGCGACTGCCCCGGTAGTCGCTTTGTTGTGTAAGCGAAGATTTATAACCAATACAGATATATACCGTGAAGTATAAACGAATTTTGCTAAAGCTCAGCGGAGAAGCGCTCATGGGCGACCAACAGTACGGAATCGACTCTAACAGACTGATCCAGTATGCACAAGAGATCAAGGATGTTTCCGCGCTTGGTGTGGAAGTGGCTGTGGTGATCGGCGGAGGCAATATTTTCAGGGGGGTGCAGGCTGAGCGCGTAGGGCTCGACCGCGTGCAGGGAGATTACATGGGTATGCTGGCTACCGTTATCAACAGCATGGCGCTGCAGAGTGCGCTTGAGAAACTGGGGGTTTACACCCGCCTGCTCTCCGGCATCAACATTCAGCAGGTATGCGAGCCATACATCCGCCGACGTGCCGTACGCCACCTCGAGAAAGGGCGTGTGGTGATCTTCGGGGCCGGAACAGGCAACCCCTACTTCACCACGGATTCAGCGGCTTCGCTGCGTGCCATCGAGATTGAGGCGGACGTGGTGCTGAAAGGCACCCGCGTGGATGGCATTTACTCTGCAGACCCGGAGAAAGACCCCAATGCAGTGTTCTACCGTAATATCTCTTTCAAGGAAGTGTTTGAGAAGGGCCTGAACGTGATGGACATGACCGCCTTTACGCTTTGCAAGGAAAACGGCCTGCCTATCATCGTGTTTGACATGAACAAAGCCGGCAACCTGGAGCGCCTGGTAAACGGCGAGGAAATCGGCACGCTGGTAAGCATGGACGAAGTGGTGGAGGAATTGAAGGCCTCAATCGAGCAATTGCAGGAGAACCCGCGTCCTGAGGAAAAATAATTTTATTATTTTTGCCCTGTTTATTTCAGAACTACAATAAGCTAATTAGATATGACGGAAGAAATTCAGTTTTACCTCAGCGAAGCAGAGGAGTCGATGGAAAAGGCCGTGCAGCACACAGGCATGGAGCTTACGAAGATACGTGCCGGCAAGGCTTCTCCTGCTATGGTAGAGCATTTGAAGGTAGATTACTACGGCGCGCCAACACCTCTCTCGCAGGTTGCCAACGTGGCCACCCCTGATGCGCGCACCCTGCTGATCAAGCCTTGGGAGAAAAACATGCTCGGCGAGATCAACAAGGCCATCAAGAACAGCGACCTCGGACTGAACCCGCAGCAGGAGGCTGATGCGATCCGCCTGAATATCCCGGCCCTTACCGAGGAGCGTCGCCGCGACCTGGTGAAGCAGGTAAAGACTGAGACAGAGAACGGGAAGATCAGCATCCGCAACATCCGCAAAGACGTGAACGACACCCTGAAGAAACTGCAAAAAGAAGGCACTTCAGAGGATGCCGTACGCGATGCAGAGGCCAAGGTGCAAAAGCTTACGGACGGCTACATCGTAAAAATAGATGAACTGCTTTCGAAAAAAGAAGCAGAGATCATGACAGTGTAACTATAACACCTACAGAAACACCTCATAGAAAAGCCCCTTTAAATATGTAAAGGGGCTTTTCTATTTTCTCCATCATTTAACCGATTACCTCAGAACTAGCTGTATGAACGTCTTATTTCTCACATTCGGCGACAATATCCAGAACCACTACCAGGCCAATTTCGCAATCCTTTCCTTGTTAAAGGACAAGTCAGGTATCAACAGGATCTATGTCTACACAGACCGCCCGCAGTATTACAGCCGTTACCTCGACTATGTGCAGGTAGTGCCTATTTCTGAGGAGATGATGAAAGACTGGAAGGGGCCTTACGACTTTTTCTGGCGGCTGAAGCTTAAAGCGATGGAAGACCTGGTGCGACGGCACCCGGACATGCCGATGCTTTTCCTGGACTCTGATACGTTCCTTTACACAGACCTCGCACACTTGACGGCACCGCTGCAACAGGGAAAAGCACTGATGCATGTGGCCGAAGGATTGCTCTCACAGTTGAAAAGCAAGACAGAGCGCAGAATGTGGTCTAAAGTAAATGGCCTGAAGGTCGGAGACATTACGATCAATGCCGGGCACACGATGTGGAACTCAGGCGTATTGGGTTTGCCTGCGGCCCGAAACCAACAAACCATTGAACTGGCCATACAGTTATGCGACACCATGCGCGCGCAAGACACAACCAGAATGATTGAGCAGTTCGCCCTGTCTATCGCCCTGACTGAGACATACCCTATGGAAGCCGCTAATGCTACGATTGGGCACTACTGGGGCAATAAAGGCCAATGGAACGAGCGCATCACGCAATTCTACATGGAGTCGTTTTTAAAGGCCTATACGGTAGAACAGGATGTGGCGCGCCTGCAGGAATTTGATTACGGGCAACTGCCCCTTATCCTGCGTGTCAAAACGACCCACAAGCGTCTGTCAAAGGCCATCGATAAGCTGTTTCCGGCTAGGGCCACGCAGTATGTAGGAGAGCATAAGGAGCGGAAGCGTTAGAGCCCAGTGCTCCTTTTTCTACACATACAGCTTATGCACCCGCATGTAATCCGCCACAGCATCAGGAACCAGGTACTTGATGCTCTTTTCCTCTTTGATGCATTTCCGGATGAATGTCGCTGAAATATCCAGTATGGGCGCTTTCACGAAGGTTACCTGGGGCATATCCGGCAGCTCTGTGGTAACAGAGCCAGAGCGCGGGTATACATACACCTTGTGATACTCCAGTATACGTTCGGAGTTCTTCCATTTAGGGAACAACGGCAGGTTGTCCTCCCCCATGATCAGCACAAACTCGTAGCTCGGGTACTTTTCCTGCAGATAGGTTAGCGTGTCGATGGTATAACTCGGCTTGGGCATACTGAACTCGATGTTTGACACACCCAGGTTCGGGTTATCCGCAATGGCCAAAGACACCATGTGCAACCGATCGAACTCATGCAACAGCGTGTTACTGGGCTTAAACGGGTTCTGCGGCGACACTACCAGCCATACCGTGTCCAGGTCGGTATTGGTGGCCATGAAGTTGGCTAGAATCAGGTGGCCGATGTGTATGGGGTTAAAAGAGCCAAACAACAGGCCTACCTTCATACGATGGCTGGTTCAGACTTCAGGAAATTGTTTACAATTTTTTCGGCTTCGGCAAAGGCCCTGTTCAGGTCATCGTTCACGATCACTGTGTCGAACTGGTCTTCGAAGCTCATCTCGAATTTGGCCTTGAATACGCGGCTGCTGATGCTAGAGGCAGAGTCGGTGTTGCGGGCAGTCAGCCGATTGGCTAATTCCTCTACAGAAGGGGGCTTTACAAACACGGCCAGGGCGCGTTCTTTGTAAAAGTTCTTGATGCTCAGGCCCCCTTTTACGTCCACATCCAAAATCACGTGCTTGCCGCTTTTCCAGATGCGCTCGATCTCAGACTTCAGGGTGCCGTAAAAGGCGCCCTCATACACCTCTTCCCACTCCACGAATTCGTCTGCCTTGATTCTATCCTTAAATTCATCAGGCGTGATGAAGTAGTAGTCCTTGCCGTTCTCCTCAGAGCGGCCGCGCTTGTCGCGAGTACAGGCAGAAATAGAGAAGCTCAGGTGTGGGTTTACGTTGAGCAGGTGCTTTACAATAGTAGTTTTGCCGGCGCCGGATGGGGCCGAAAAGATGATAATCTTACCTTGCATTAGGGGCTATAGTGTTTCTTGAATCTTCGCTTTGATACGGTTTGCCAGGCTTGCCGGCACAATCACGCGCTTGAGGTGGCCACTGACCAAGCCTTTAAGGAGCTTTTGTTTCTGATGGTTTTCGAAGCAGGGCACGCACTCTTCGAGGTGTTGGTTAAATAAGTGCTGCTCATCGGAGGAGGCCTCTCCATCAACTATACTATCGAGCAGTTTCGCTATTCTTTCACACTCAGCCTCTTTACCTTCCACCGGTGCGTTTTGATATACTTCTGTAAATTTCGGTTCCATCTTCACTCAAACTCTATAAATGCGTCTAATTATTATAACCCATGGTTTTGGCATATTTCTCCAACTTCTCTTTTAAAGAGTTCCGGGCGCGGTGAAGCCTTGAGCGTACAGTTCCAATCGGTATATCCAGTATCTTGGCCATCTCCTCATAGGTAAACCCTTCCAGGTCGCAGAGGATAATCACGGTTCTGAAGTCAACAGGCAGGGCATTCAGGGCGCTGGCCACCTCATCCCCAATCAGGTCCTGCACGCTTTCGGTGCGCATGTCGGTGGTGGTGGCCACCCCACTCTCGCCCTCCACGTCTTCAGAGTTATAGTAACCTTCTACCTCGCTGTAGTCAACTTTGGCAGGCTGTTTGCTCTTTTTCCGGAACTCATTAATGAAGGAGTTCTTCAGGATTCGGAACAGCCATGCTTTTGCATTAGTTCCTTGCTCGAAATAGTCGAAAAAGCGATAGGCCTTCAGGTAGGTCTCCTGCACCAGGTCATTGGCGTCATCTTCGTCTAAGGTGAGCCGATAGGCAAAATTGTACAGAGGATCGAGCACAGGCAGCAATTCGGCCTCAAACCGTGCGTCCTTCTCCTCTTTACTCAGTTGTTTACCTTTTTGCTCGCTCATCGAATTGGATTTTTTACTTTAATATAATCCTCTTTATCGCGTATTATACGCAAATATAGAAATTTTAATTACATACCTCGCTTGCCGCCCTAGGGTTGCAGCAGACCGCCACTGGGGCGGGTGTTTTTTGGCGAGCCGGTTACGCCGGTATACGCACTGAAATATGGCCTGTTTACCGGCCCTTGCCTGCATTGCAGCATTACTCCCTGTACGCAGCACCTGCTTCAGCGCTTTTTGTAGTTCCCTTATCGTACCATACCCCTCGCTTGCTTAGCCATTTCAGGGTGCCGGAACAAAGGCAGGATGGGTTATTTAGGCTCTTGCAGGGGTAAAAAAGCTTGTTGCAACAAACTTTTTTACCCCTGCCCGTTTATTAGTACGTAAGTGAGCGAAATTTCGAAACATTATTCCCGGTTGATATAATGAATCGACCTCATTTCATTTTAGAACATTTTTCCATAATTTCGCTTCTATCTATTATAGACACAAAAGGGACATAAACTAAAATAAAACATGTCAGAATTTGCTGAAATTACTTTAGAGGGTAAATCCTACCAAATGCCAGTTACCGTAGGCACTGAAGATGAAAAAGCCATTGACATTTCATCTTTGCGTTCGGCGTCTGGCTATATCACTTTGGATGCAGGCTATAAGAACACAGGTGCTACAACCAGCGCCATCACATTTTTGGATGGCGAGAAAGGGATATTGCGTTACAGAGGGTATCCGATAGAGCAGTTGGCCGAGAAGTCTAGCTTTATTGAGGTGGCTTACCTGCTGATTTATGGCGACTTGCCTACAACGGAAGATTTAGAGGGTTTCAGCGATAGAATCAGACGCCATACGCTGGTGAATGAGGACATGCGTAAGATATTGGATGGCTTCCCGTCTGCCGCACACCCCATGGGTATCCTGTCGGCGTTGGTGAGCTCACTGACGGCTTTCTACCCGGAGTCGCTTAAGTCGAACCAGTCAGAGGAGGAGATGGAGCTTTCTATCGTCCGCCTGATGGCCAAGATGCCTACTATAGCGGCCTGGTCCTACAAAAACTCTGTAGGGCATCCGGTTAACTACCCTAAGAACAACCTCGACTATTGCTCGAACTTCATGCACATGATGTTTGCGTACCCAACCGAGACGTATGAGACAAACCCGGTGGTGGTGGATGCACTGAACAAGCTGCTCATCCTGCACGCCGACCACGAGCAGAACTGCTCAACGTCTACGGTACGCTTGGTAGGCTCTGCGCATGCCAGCCTTTACTCTTCTGTGTCTGCCGGCATCAGCGCCTTGTGGGGACCACTGCATGGCGGTGCCAACCAGGCCGTGATCGAGATGCTGGAAGCGATTAAAGCAGACGGTGGCGACTCTAAGAAATTCATCGAGAAGGCCAAGGACAAAAACGATCCGTTCCGTTTGATGGGCTTCGGACACCGCGTCTACAAGAACTTCGACCCGCGCGCGAAGATCATCAAAAAGTCTGCGGATGAAGTGTTAGCGGCTTTGGGTGTGAAAGACCCAATCCTGAACATTGCCAAAGAACTGGAGGAAGCTGCTTTGAACGATCCATACTTCGTGGAGCGCAAACTGTACCCGAACGTAGACTTCTACTCTGGTATCATTTACCGCGCGATCGGTATCCCGACCAACATGTTCACGGTGATGTTCGCCCTTGGCCGTCTGCCAGGCTGGATTGCCCAGTGGAAAGAGATGCGCGAGAACAAAGAGCCAATCGGACGTCCGCGCCAGGTATACGTAGGCGAGACAGAGCGCACGTACGTAGACATGGAAAGCAGGTAGTTTCCGTTCACTTAAAATTCCAGGGATTTCTTTTAGAATGACCTAACCCCTATTTCTTTTGCCGCTTCTTAGATCAGGTTCGCCTTTTGCTGAGAAGCGGCAAAGGCTTTTTTAGCGCAACCCACATCATGGATACGGCGCTAGCCATACCCTCTTAAATACTTTTTTAGCTATACCTCATTTTATGCCGGGTGTCAGTGCCATCATTATCTGCAAAAACGAAGAGCAGTTTATAGCCGGGGCCATCGAGTCGTTGCTGTGGGCGGATGAAGTGCTTCTGGTCGATTCTTATAGCACCGACCATACCCTGGAACTGGCACGGCAGTACCCTGTAAAGATATTGCAGCGCCCCTTCGACAGCTACTCCGCGCAGCGCAACTGGGCCATACAGCAAGCCACGCAGCCGTGGGTGTTGATGCTGGACGCTGATGAACGCATCCCGACAGAACTACAGGAAGAGTTAAAAACACTACTACAGGCAAATCCGACCCATGCCGCCTACCAAATCCGACGCAAAAACTACTTTATGGGCCAGGAAGTGCGTTATAGCGGTTGGCAGAACGACACCGTGACCCGCCTCTTCGGCAAAGCCCGCTGCCACTACAGCGATAAGCAGGTGCATGAAGAATTGCAGGTGCCTGGCCCCATTGGCAAGTTGCACCATCCAATGCTGCACTATACTTACAGAAACCTGCCGCACTTTCTGAGCAAGTGGGACCAGTACAGTTGGCTATCCGCACAGGACAAGGCAAAAAAAACGGGCAAGGTCACGCTGTTTCATCTGGCTTTAAAGCCGATGGTTCGTTTCCTGAAGCAGTATTTTTTGAAGCTTGGTATACTGGACGGGCGTGTGGGGTTTGTAATTGCCTACCTGGCGGCTAGCAGCGTGTTTATGCGTTACCTGAAAATATGGCGGCTGCAGGAAGACACCCAACAACCTGCACAGTTATGAAAGTACTACACCTGGTATCGGAGAAGTCGTGGCGCGGTGGCGAGCAGCAAGTGGCCTATTTAATTGAGGAGCTGCAGCAGCAAGGCTCTACTTGCTACGTAGCCTGCCGGAAGAACACGCCATTTGAGTTATACTGCCAGCAACAGCAGGTGCCGCATATAGCCTTGCCTTTTGCCAACGAGTTCGATTTGCTCACCGCTTATAAAATAAAGCGCTATTGCCGGCAGCAGCAGATAGACCTCGTGCATGCCCATAGTGGCCATTCCCACGCCATCAGTGTGTGGGCCCACCTGCTTGGTAATAACATTCCCATCATCCTGAGCCGCCGCGTGGATTTCCCGGTGAAGGACAATGCCTTTTCGCGGTTTAAATATAACTACAGAGGCATCCGACGCATCATCTGCGTTTCGGACAAGATAAAGGAAGTGGTTTCGGAAAGCCTGCGTCACCCCGAGTTGTGCGTAACCGTGCACAGTGGCATTGATATGAGCCGGTTTAAGAATAGCCGCAGGCAGCAGCAGCTGCATCAGGAGTATAACCTACCGGCCAACCACAAGCTCATTGGCAACATTTCGGCCATTGCCCCGCACAAAGACTATTTCACGTTTGTTGATACCGCTTCCCTGCTGCTCCAGCAACGCCAAGACCTGACGTTCTTTATCATTGGGGATGGCCCCTTGCGTGGACAGGTAGAAGCTTACGTGCAGGAGAAAGGATTACAGCAGCGCATCCTCTTCACTGGCTTCCGGAAGGATATTCCGCAGTTAATGTCGGAACTGGACATATTGCTGGTGACCTCAGAAACAGAAGGACTGGGAACAACGATCCTTGATGCTTTCTCTTGCCATACCCCCGTAGTGGCTACGGCTGCGGGAGGCATCCCTGAAATTGTGCGGCATGGGCAAACCGGCCTGCTCGCACCTGTAAAAGACGCCAGCACATTGGCCGGGCAAGTACAATATCTGTTGAGCACCCCATCTGTGGGTAAACAATTCACTGAAAATGCCTACCAGTTTACGCTTGCGTTTGCTAAAGAGCATACTGCCCACAAGACTGCCACCGTTTACAAAGAAGTTTTAGGGATTCGCTAAAACTTTAAAACAATTTTCAGCGTTCACTTTCTGGCTGCGCATGCGTATGCTGCGCCATGCATAGAACCTATGTTATAGCGCATAAGCCTGTTGCAGCCGCACCAGGGGGTAACCGTATGATTATACATGTATTTAGTGCGTTGTGTCTTGCTTTCTTTCCTGCTGCTTGTTGCTTGTGTTGCACAGGCACAGCAGTATAACTTCCGTAGTTGGACACTAGAGCAAGGGCTTCCGCAATCGCAGATCACGGCTATTATCCAGGATAACAAAGGCTTTTTGTGGCTGGCTACCCGCGGCGGCCTTAGCCGTTTCGACGGCATCAACTTCAGGAATTATACGAAAAGGGAGGGGCTGCTCAGCCAAAACATCACTTCGCTTTACCAGGACAAGCAGCAACGGCTATGGATTGGCACCTCTGATGCTGGCTTATTGCTCTTTGACGGCTATGCCTTCCGGCAGTACGGCGAGAGCCAAGGGCTGCCCGTGAACCAGGTAAACGCCATTGCAGCGGACCATCATGGGCATGTATGGCTGGCAACTAATAAAGGGCTGTTCTTTAAGAATGAAAAGGGCTTATTCCGACGTGCCCCCAATTTGCCCGAACAGATATACACGGCACTCGCTCAGGCTGCTGATGGCACCTTATGGGCCGGCTCTAAAGAAAACGGCCTTTATCAACTGAACGGCTCCCGCAGCATTCATTATACCCAGGCCAATAGCTCACTTCCGAGCAATAACATCACGGTGCTTTCCAAAGCACCTAACAGCACTTTATGGATAGGCACCCCCCAAGGGCTCGCGAAGGTCAGGCACCACACTTTAAGCGTTCCTACCTTACCTGCTGTCGTAGGGTCACCCTCTGTTACAAGCATCACCCACGACAGCCGGGGCCACACCTGGATCGGCCTGCTCCGCAACGGCTTGCTCAGATACGACCGGCAGAATTTCACGCACTTCAGCCGCTTGAATGGGCTCCGCACCCCCCGCATCAGTTCCCTGGCAGCCGACACAGAAGGCAATGTATGGATTGGAACGAATGGGTATGGCTTGCAGCAGTATAAAGCGCCCTGGTTTATACATTACTTTGATTTCGAGCAAACCAATGAGCCGCGCATCACAGCGCTGGCCAGCGATAGCACGGGCACAATGTGGTTAGGCACCGATGAAGGAGAACTTGCCAGCATGCGATCCAGGCGACCCAAGTGGCGCCCTACCCCCTGGCCCAAAGGCAGCACTATCAATAATATATACACCGGTGCTGCTTCTGGAACGTGGGTTTGCAGCAGCAATGGGGTATGGCTTGTAAAACCGGATACCGCCCTACACTACTCCACTGCCGATGGCTTGCCGACTCCTGAGGTATACTATGCCAGCCGCGACAAGGCAGGCACGATGTGGTTTGCCACAGCCAATGGCGTTGCTTACTTCCAAGACAGCGTTTTTGTGCCTGCCAGTATGCCACCTGCGGCAGCTAACTCCAAAGCCAGCTGTTTTTTTCGTGACAGCAAAGACAGGCTATGGGTAGGAACGCAATCGGGGATATACCTTGTAGAGGGGAAAACGCTCGTTACCCCTGCTATGCTGCGGGAAGTTTCCTTTACCGAGGTCAGTTCTATTGCCGAAGACAAAGCAGGGAACCTTTACTTCGCTGGCTTCAACCAGGGCATCCTCATGCTCGACAGCGTTAAGGCCAGGCTGTTCACGGTAAAAGACGGCTTGCCATCGGAAGCTATCAAAACGCTTTTCGCGGACAGGGACGACAACTTATGGGTAGCAACCAGCCGGGACATCCTGAAGCTTAGGTTGTCCCAACTGCGCGAAAAGAACAAGGTATACTACCGCAGCTACAACAGCCAGAACGGGTTTAGGGGAATGGAAGTATGCGAAAACGCCATTTTGCAATCCCCGAACGGCACTATCTGGTTTGGCACCACCAAGGGCCTGACCCAGTACCTGCCCAGCTTAGACAAGCGCAACATCACCTATCCCAAGGCCATGTTAACGGATGTGATGCTGTATTCGAAGCCAACTGACTGGAAAGCCTTAGGCTATGCGACAGACAGCATCACGGGGCTGCCCCAAAACCTGCGCCTGCCCCATACCCAGAACTACCTTTCCTTCGACTTCCATGCCATCTGCCTGTCAGGGCCGGAGCAGGTGCGGTACAAGTACAGGCTAATGGGGTTTGATGAACAATGGTCGCCGCCTGTAGAGCAGTCTTTCGCTACTTATGCTAACCTGTCACCTGGCACCTATACTTTTGAGTTGCTGGCCCGCAACAACGATGGGCTTTGGGCAGCTGAGCCCCTGACCTATACCTTTTCGATTGTTCCGCCCATCTGGCGGCGTGAGTGGTTCATCGGGGTGCTGCTTTTGCTGGTTGCCGGGGCTGTCATAAGCGTAGTGCGCCTGCGTGAGCGAAGCCTGGTGCAGCTGAACACATTGCTGGAGATGCGCGTGAACCACCGCACCCGCCTGCTAGAGCGCAAGAATAAGGAAAAGGAAATGCTGCTGCAGGAAATCCACCACCGGGTAAAGAACAACCTCCAGATCGTGATCAGCATGCTGAACCTGCAGGCCCGCCATGTGCAAGACCCGCAGGCGGTAGACGTGATGCAGGCCATCCGGAGCCGGGTGCGCTCTATGTCTATCCTGCATGAGCGCCTCTACCAACACACTGATCTGGATTGCATTGATTTGGAGGATTATTTCCTCGAAATATGCGAAAGCTTGTATGCTGCATATGGTGTTAGTGCCGCCCGGATTGCCCTTGAAATCAACATGCCGCAGATAAAAGTAAACATTGACGCGGCCATTACGTTGGGACTAATTGTGAACGAGCTTGTGTCTAACTCGCTGAAGTATGCTTTCCCTGATGGGCAGCCTGGTTTTCTGCGAATTGAGCTCATCAAGCACGATTCCGTTCAGTATACACTCACTGTAAGTGATGATGGCCGGGGGCTGCCAGAGCACTTTAATCCGCAGACAAATAAGTCGTTTGGTTTGAAACTGGTTACCTCCCTGAGCAGGAAGTTGGAGGGGAATATTAAATTCATAAATAACAATGGCACTAAATCAATATTATATTTTGTTTTGGCACCATAATTCTTTTATTTCACGTAAGAATATAATGCTATGACAAAACCCAAAATCCTTATCTCGGAAGATGAGGTCATTATTGCGGAGGACATTGCGGCAAGCTTGGAAGAGATGGGATACGAAACTTGCGCAATTGATTCGGGTGAGGACACAATCGATATGATCCGGGAAACGCAGCCCGACTTGGTGCTGCTTGACATTAACCTCCGCGGAGACGCTGATGGCGTAGATATCGGTTCGCGCATTAAGGCGGAGTTTCATATCCCGTTTATCTACCTGACGGCTTACGCCGACCGCGCCACCGTGGACAGGGCTAAGAAAACAGAACCCGATGCCTTTCTTGTTAAACCTTTCGATGAGAAGAGTTTGCGTTCAGCCATTGAGATCGCTTTGTATAAACGCGACATCAACCATAAAGAATCTAACGGTTCCCCACACGCTGCGTCTAAAGACCAGGAGGTGGCTGCCGATTATATTTTTGTAAAGGTCAAGCACCGCATCATCAAAGTACACTACAACGAGATTCTATGGGTAGAAGCGTATGACAATTATTCCTTCATCGTCACAGCAGACCAAAAGTACCTGGTTTCCTCTACTTTAAAGGATATGGAGCAGAAGCTGCCTGCCCAGAACTTCGTGCGCGTGCACCGCTCTTACATCGCCAACCTCGACAAGATAGAGGCTTTGGAAGAAAACTCTGTTGTGTTTGCCAAAGGCGATATTCCAATCGGCAAGTCCTACAAAAAGACGTTAATGTCACGCTTCAATATCATATGACAAAACCCTTTACGCTGCTGTCTTAGCTAAACAGACTTACAAATTTAATGCTGCTGGCATTTCAACGCTGGCCATGAGCATCTTACCATAGATCAGGCCTATAAAGCAGAAAGCCAGCGCATTAGATGCGCTGGCTTTCTGCTTTATAGGCCTGATTCAGATTAGTATCTGTAGTACTCGGGCTTGTAAGGGCCTTCCACTTCCACACCAATGTAGCTGGCCTGGTCCGGACGAAGCTCATCCAGTTCAGCGCCGACTTTGCCAAGGTGCAGGCGGGCTACTTTCTCATCTAGGTGCTTCGGCAGGGTATATACCTTGTTCTCGTAGGCATCTGTGTTTGTCCACAGCTCCAGCTGTGCCAAAGTCTGGTTAGAGAAAGAGTTTGACATTACGAAAGACGGGTGGCCAGTAGCACAACCCAGGTTCACCAAACGACCTTCTGCCAGTACAATAATGTCTTTGCCCTCGATGTTGTACAAGTCTACCTGCGGTTTGATCACGTCTTTGGTATGGCCATAGTTTTTGTTCAGCCAGGCCATGTCAATCTCGTTGTCGAAGTGGCCGATATTACAAACAATCGCCTTATCCTTCAGGGCGCGGAACTCCTCCTCACGGATGATATCCTTGTTACCGGTGGCAGTTACCACGATGTCCGCTTCTTTTACCGCATCAGCCATACGCTTCACCGCGAAACCGTCCATCGCAGCCTGCAGGGCACAGATCGGATCGATCTCCGTCACGATCACACGGGCACCGGCACCGCGCAACGAAGCAGCAGAACCTTTTCCAACGTCACCGTAACCAGCCACCACAGCTACTTTACCGGCCATCATCACGTCCGTAGCACGACGGATCGCATCTACCAACGACTCCTTACAGCCGTACTTGTTATCAAACTTAGATTTCGTTACAGAGTCATTTACGTTGATGGCAGGCATGGTCAAGGTGCCGTTCTTCATACGCTCGTACAGGCGGTGAACCCCTGTAGTGGTTTCCTCTGACAGGCCTTTGATGCCCGCTGACAACTCAGGGTAGTTATCCAGCACCATGTTGGTCAGGTCACCACCATCGTCCAGGATCATGTTTAATGGCTTGCGGTCATCTCCGAAGAACAAGGTCTGCTCGATGCACCAGTCAAATTCCTCAGCTGTCATACCTTTCCAGGCATATACCGAGATGCCGGCAGCAGCAATGGCAGCGGCGGCATGGTCCTGCGTAGAGAAGATATTGCATGAAGACCAGGTCACCTCAGCGCCGAGTTCCACCAATGTCTCAATCAGCACGGCTGTTTGGATGGTCATGTGGAGGCAACCGGCGATGCGGGCCCCGGCCAACGGCTTGCTTGGGCCGAACTCCTCACGGATAGCCATTAAGCCTGGCATTTCTGCCTCGGCTAACCTTATTTCTTTGCGGCCCCAATCGGCCAAGGATATGTCCTTTACCTTGTACTTTAGCTCTGTATCGATCATAATATTATTTTTCTTCTTCTTAAAACTCAAAATTACGCAAATTGTTCCGCAACATCAATATTATACCCTACTGCGCACAATTACCATACCGTTAAATCCGGGTGCCTTGTTGCTTTTTTGTATGAATGCTAAAAGCGCAGCGGCTGGCAGCTAAAAACCGTACCTTTGCAGCAGACCATAGTATCACCCAAGCTTAGCCCGGTATGCGTTTATTTACAGTGCAGGAGAGAGAATTTATGCAGGCCCACCAGCACCAGGATGCCGCCACACTAATGCTACAGGCCCAGCGCTACCCGCATTTGCCGATGCAGGAACTGGTGCAGCAGATACAAGCCCGCCAAAAGGCAGCCCCAAAGCTGCCCACCTGGGCGCAACACCCTGATGCGATCTTCCCGGCAACTATATCAGTGGAGCAGAGTTCCTCGGAGGCCGCGGCCGCTTACAAAGCATCGTTGCTGAGCGGAGAACTGTTGATCGACTTAACAGGGGGCTTCGGGGTGGACAGCTTTTTCTTTGCGAAGAGTTTTACCAAGGTAATTCACTTGGAGCAGCATTCGGCGTTGCAGGAGATGGCGCAGCACAACTTCAGGTTACTGGATGCAAACAATATCCAGAGCCACCATAACTCGGCAGAGGAGTTTTTAAACGGCTTTACAGGTATGGCCGATGTGATTTACCTGGACCCGGCCCGCCGGGGCGGGAGCAACGAAAAGCTGCACTTGCTCCAGGACTGCGAGCCAGACATTCTGCACCTGCTCCCGCTGCTCTTTATTAAGGCCAGAACCGTCCTGCTAAAAGCCTCCCCGATGCTGGACATAGACATGGCGCTGGAGCAACTGGGGCATGTAGCGAAGGTATGGGTAGTAGCTGTGCAGAACGAGGTGAAGGAGGTGCTGTACCTGCTGCAGCCCGAAGCACCACAACCGGCACATGCCATTCGCACAGCAATTAACCTGATGCCTAACGGCCTGAGGCAGCAACTTGCGTTCACAAAGGCCGCTGAGGAAGAGGCCGAGGTTTCATATGCTGATCCGCTTCAGTATATCTATGAGCCCAACGCAGCCATCCTTAAGGCCGGGGCTTACCGCTACCTGGGGCAGCACCTGCAGTTGCACAAATTGCACCCAAACAGTCACCTTTATACCTCGGCCACACTGGTTCCAGACTTTCCGGGGCGCAGCTTTACGTGCCTGACCGTGAGCCGCTACAACAAGAAGGCGTTGCTACGCCAACTGCCCGGCAAGCAGGCCAACATCACGGTGCGCAACTTTCCTGACTCGGTGGCAGGCATCCGACAGAAGACCGGCATCAAAGAGGGCGGCCATACCTACCTCTTCTTCACAACCGACATGCACCAAAAGCCAGTCGTGCTCATCTGCCGGAAAGCTTAAGCTGAACACTGCCGCCCTTCCTCCGTACTATAAAGCAACAGGCAAGTGCCGCCATCTTGACGAATGGCACACCACAAAGCCTCGAATGTTACCTTAAACCTATAATACGAAAGCTATGAGCACCGATAAAAAAAACAAGCAAAGCCTGACTAACGAGAGCAAAGGCGATAAAAAAGACATTACCAATAGCCTGGAGCACAGTGTGACCGACTCAAAAATGCCAAAAGATAAGACCCCACAGGGCCGTACGGATAACGAGCAGGACGCTGAGAAAAAGAAGCGCAGCTAGTCCGCAATAGCCGATAAACATGTAAAGCCGCCACAACAGCATCTGTTGTGGCGGCTTTGTTTTTAGTAACTTAGGCGCCTTATCCGATCTACCTGTAAATCTCACAAAATGAAACTACATACCCTCTGGCTAGCCCTTCTCGTGCTGTCGCTCACCACAGCCCTGGCGCAAAAACCGTTTCAGGTGCAGATAAAGCTGTATGCCCCTACGCTTCCTGATACCACTGCTGTTTACATAACAGGCGGCCTTCCGCAGTTAGGAAACTGGGACCCTGCCAAAGCGCAGATGCAGCCCATAGGAAACCATACCTGGTCGAAGACGCTGCAGTTGGAGCAGCCACAGACATTTGAATATAAGTATACGCTGGGCTCCTGGGAGCGTGAGGCAACGGATGCCCATGCACAGGCACTACCTAACTTTAGCGTAAAAGTATCGGCTGATACGGCACTGACCGATGAGGTGCAGTATTGGCTGGAGAAAAAGCCGATGGCTGCAGAAACCGGAATTACCGGTACCACCAAAATCCATACTAATCTGCCCGGCAACGGCATCAGGCGCCGCGACCTGATTGTGTGGCTGCCACCTGCCTACCAAAGCAGCAGCAGGCGCTACCCGGTGCTGTACATGCACGACGGCCAGAACATCTTTGACCCAGCCACCAGCTCGTTTGGGAAAGACTGGCAGATAGACGAGACTGCCGACAGCTTGATAAAAGCCGGAGCCATGCAGCCCGCCATCATCGTGGGCATTTACAATACCCCTGACCGCTCCGACGAATACACTCCCGGCGAGAAAGGCGATGCCTATATGGATTTTGTGGTGAACACGGCCAAGCCATTTATTGACGAGGCTTACCGCACCAAGAAAGGCCGCAAGCATACTTTTACGGGCGGCTCGTCGGCAGGGGGTATTATTTCTTTTATGCTGGCCTGGGAGCACCCCAAGGTATTCTCAAAAGCCATCTGCATGTCGCCAGCCTTTCAGATACAGCACATCGATTATGTGAAGGAAGTGCAGCAGTACACGGGCAAAAAGAAAGACCTGTTTTTTTACATCGATAACGGTGGCATTGAGCTGGAGGAACGCCTGCAACCGGGTATTGATAATATGCTAGCTGCTCTAAAGGAAAAAGGCTATAAAGAAGGGAAAGACTTTATTTGGATCAAGGACGAACAGGCAAAGCATTTCGAAACTGCCTGGGCGAAACGTATGCCGGTTGCCCTGAAATATATACTGCCTGCCAAAAAGTAAGCAGCACGTGGGTAGGTTACTTTTTGCGGCTTACCCATTTGTTCCCTTTCACCCAAAAGCGCCAAGGCAGGCTGGCGTCTTCGCCGGCATAATCAATGCCGATGCGCGGGCCAGCGACAATTTCCTCCGGCGCAAAGTTTATACCCCTATCCTCTAGCCAAATGGTGTCCCCGGTCAGGTCTGCGCCATACAGCTCCCTATTGATGCCGAGGGCCATGCTCAACACACCCGGTCCGGCCGTGAGGTTGGGCTTTAGGGTAGTCATATTGCGGCGCAGTTGCATTTCAGCTATCCCCTCCTCCGGCACAATAGCCCGTACCAGCACCGCGTCTGCGCGGCCCTCCACATTGGTGATGATGTTGAACAGGTGATAGATGCCATACACCAGGTAAACGTAAGCCACGCCACCCTGGTGGTACATGATCTCGGTGCGTTTGGTGCGGCGGCTCAGGTGCGCATGGCAGGCCTTGTCGTTTTCGCCGGAGTAGGCCTCCGTTTCCACAATCATACCCCCTGTCAGGATGCCGTCCACGGCTGTGTAAACATGCTTCCCGATCAGCTCGCGGGCCAGTTCCACTACATTCGGGCGGGTATAGAAATCTTTTGAAAGCTTCAAGGTCGTTAGTCGTTGCTCGTTGTTTGTTATTCGCGTTCTGTCGTACGATGCGCAGGTCCTTGGGTTTGCAGCCGCTTCATCTCCACCCCCAATTCGGAATTCGTCACTCGTAATTCGTAATTAATTTATACCTTTGTTCCAGATTGGTGGCGCTTACTACTGCCGTGGTAAGTGCCTTAAAAGGGAAGCAGGTGTAAATCCTGCGCTGTTCCCGCAACTGTCATCTTCACTAAAAGGGTTAGTCCAAACCAACGGCCACTGTGCGGCACTCGCTGCATGGGAAGGCGGGCTAACTGAAGAGAGCCAGGAGACCTGCCAGTCCGACACTGAATTTGTCGTATGCTTTCGGGTAAAAAGCGGCACGGCCTCCGCTGTTCAAGCGCTTGTTGTACCTGCCTTTCTACCTGCTTGCATGCTTCGGGACTAAAGCAACCGGTACGTGGCATACATTTCATTTCGTGTAGTATTATTTTTGATGGCCTCCCTGTTGGGTATGGCAGCAACAGCTGTGGCACAGCAAGACTCCACAGCGCACCGGCTCAGCATGGTAGAGGTATTCGGGAAGCCTGCCGAGGTATACGCCGCTGGCAGCCGCATCAGCACCATCGACAGCAGTTACCTGAGCACCTATGCCTCGGGTTCGCTGGCAGATGCGTTGCAGGCGCGCACCCCCATCTATTTCAAAAGCTATGGCGTGAGCGGTTTGTCGTCTGTTGCCTTTCGCGGAACCAACGCCTCCCAGACCGCTGTGCTCTGGAACGGCCTGAACATCGCCCCGGCCACACTCGGCCAGACGGACTTTTCCACCTTGCCCATCAGCGGGATGGGCGAGGTGGATGTGCAGTATGGCTCGGCTGCGGCCACTTATGGCAGCGGAGCCATCGGCGGGGCTGTTTTGCTGCACGTTCCTAAGTATAGTAACCAAGGGTTTGGGTTGGATGTGCAGCAGGAAGCCGGCAGCTTTGGCAGGTACTTTGGCAGCGGACGCATCAGTTACGGCACCGCAAAACTGGTAATAGGCGCTAGCGCCTACCTGCGCCTCGCCGAAAACGACTTCACATTTCAGGATGTTTCGCGTTTCGATATGCCTCAGGTCAGGCAACAACATGCCGCGCAGATACAGCGGGGCTTTACCCAGGATCTCACGTATCACCTTTCCAGCAAAACACAGATCGCACTGCACAGCTGGTATACCTACGCCGACCGTGACCTGCAGCCTGCCATGGGCTCGGCATACAACAACGCTCAACAGCAGGACGAGAACCTGCGCCTGCTCACAGCCCTGCACCACAGCAGCCGCTGGGGCCAAACCGACGTGAAAGCAGCGTACTTCAAAGACTACCTACATTACACTGACAACTCTGTTAACTCGCTTGCCGATGTGCAGACCTATCAATTGCAGGCAGAGCAAACCTATACCCAAGGCAGCAACTGGAGCTTGCGCGGAGGGATAAACCTGCAGCACTTTGTCGCAGAAAACGATGGCTATGCCGGACAGCAGGCGGAAAACCGAGCGGCTGTTTTTGCGCTTTTCAGGTATAATCCTCTCGAGCCGTTAGCCCTGAGCCTGAACTTGCGCCAAGCTTTTGTGGAAGGGTATAACCCACAGCCCACCCCTGCGCTGGGCTTCGACTGGAAGTTTTTTCAGCACCAGCCGCACCAACTATCGTTGAAAGGCAGCGCATCGGGCAGTTACCGCGTGCCCACCCTAAACGACCGCTTCTGGATAGGATCTGGGAACCCTTCCCTAAAGCCGGAACAAGGCTGGAGCTTTGAAAGCGGGCTGCGCCATGTGTATACGATCGGCAACACGCTGCTGCTCGAAACCGAGGCTACCGCTTATCGCATGCTCATCGACGACTGGATACAGTGGGCGCCGGACCAAACCGGCCGGTGGCGCCCCGCCAACTTACAAAAGGTGCGCTCGCAGGGGCTAGAGTTCAGCAGCCAGGCTACGGTAAAGGTAGGAGAAGTAAAACTGAGCGGCAGCGCGGGCTATACCTATACCTCCTCGGAGCAGGTGGCGGTGTATGAGGGCAGCGGCGACAAAGGGAAGCAACTTATGTATGTACCTCGTCACAAAGCCATTTTCGCTAGTGTGGCAAACTACAGCGGCTGGGCCTTATCGGGCAACCTGAACTACACCGGCCTGCGCTACACCAGCAACTCCGAAACAACCAGTTTGGCTGATTTTATCCTACTGCAACTCGCGCTGAGCAAAAAACTGCAACTCCACCAAAACTCGCTCCTGCTAACATTCCGGGCTGATAACGTGACTAACAGCGTGTACCAAACCATGGCATTCCGCGCCATGCCCCTTCGCGGTTATACCATTAATCTGCGCTTTATCATACCTTAGAGAAATTTTACCTGACCAACTATAAACCTATATCAGATTTTAGACTTACCATGAAAAACAACACATTATTCCGTAGTCTGCTTGCGGCTGCTTTTTTTCTTAGCGGTGCCTTTGGCTTTACAAGCTGCGACGATGACAAAGAAATTGCTCCTAGCGTAACGCCGGCACGTGGCCCATACGACCAAAAAGGAGTCTTTATCTTAAACGAAGGCAACTTCGGCACACCAAACGGTTCTATCTCTTTTCTGAGCGACAGTGCCAACAAAGCAGTCGAGAACAATATCTCGCAAAAAGCCAACAACGACAGGCTCCTGGGCGATGTAGTGATGGACTTGGATTTTGTGGGAGACCGCGCTTACATCGTGGCGAACAACTCTAACAAACTGGAAGTGGTAAACGCCTACACTTTCAAGACGGAAGGCATTGTGGATTTGCAGCAGCCCCGTTATTTTGCTGTGGCCAGCCCAGACAAAGCTTACGTGTCAGAGTGGGTGCAATATGGGCAAACCGGCCAGGTATCAGTCATCAACCTGAATACGCTGCAGGTGGTAAAAACCATAGCGGTAGGCCCTCAGCCCGAAGAACTGTTGGTGGTTAACGGTAAACTGTACGTAACTATCAGCGGCGCTGATGTAGTGACGGTAATTAATGTGACCACGGATGCTATAGAGCAGCAGATTCAGGTGACAGACGGGCCGGCGGAGCTAGAGACGGACCAAAAGAACAAGCTATGGGTGCTGGCAAAAGGGAAAACAGTTTACAACCCGGATTGGACAGTGAACACCACCGCCTCTACGCCTGGCGCGCTGGTGGCTATCAATACGGCCAATAACATGGTGCTTAACACCATGACATTTGGTAGCAATGAGGTGTCTCCGGGCAACCTGGCCATTACTGCCGATGGCGGCAACCTATACTATAACTTCCAGGATGCCACCTATACCCAAAGCGCCAGCTCCACCAGCCTTGCCACGACTCCGCTCTTGGCACGCAGCTTCTATGGCCTGGGTATAGACCCGGATAATGGATACTTGTATGGCAGCGACACAAATAACTTCTCCGGCGACGGCAAAGTGTTGATCTATCAGCCAGACGGCACAAAAGTGAAGGAGATTACGGTAGGCATTGCCCCCAATGGCTTCGTGTTTAACTAGCAGGTAGCTCTACCTGAAACACAGCAGCGCCCGCTCCTTCGCATAGAAAGAGCGGGCGCTGCTGTGTTTCAGGTTAGGTCTATTGCTTTATATCGTCACGTTCGGTACCGGTGCCCTTGCCGTCATAAGCCCCGTCGCCAATCACCTTACCGGTATTGTCGTCATGGTTCTCGTGGTCAGCATGGTCGTAATACTTTTCCAGATCAGTCGTGTCGCTGCTCGCATTATACCCATTATCTCCGTCAATCATTTCGCCTTCGTCTTTAATTTCCCCACGCCCTACATTCACATCACCGGGCTCGGTGCCTTTGCTGCAAGCCCCTAAACTAAGCGAAGCGGTAGCCATCACGGATAAAGCGAGTATAGTCGATTTTATTTTTTTCATTTTCATAGCGTCTGTCCTTTCATTTATACATAGTGCTGGCTGCACCCAGGCAACCGGCAGTTACATTTACGTCCGCTGCTGGCCGAATGTTAAAAAAGCCAGCCACCTTGCCGCCTGTTCACGCGTAAGAAGGGGAAAACGTAACACCAACATGGAAGAGAAAAAAACACCATTGCAGGAGCATACCAAGGATGATTCTTCGGACGTGGAAAAAGTAAAGCAGGGAAACCAGGCACCGCCACCTCAGCCTCATGAAAAACCGCAGGCAACAGAAAAACCCCATACAAAAGAAGAGGAAGAAGCAGAAAAAGGGCATTCCTGATAGGCAATGTGCCAGCAGGCACCTTAACTTGCGCTGAAATGCCTTTACAATGAAAAGACAAACCCTACCCCCTACCCTGAAACGCAATTTGCTGCTGATCGGGCTGATCAGCCTGTTGCTCGGTTCGGCTTTGGAGATCTATACCTTCGGCTTTGCAGACGACTTTTTTAGCCGCTGGCTGCGCAGTTTCTTCGTTTTCTTTATGCTGATCGCCCTAACGGCATTAGCCATCGTGCCGGGGGTAAACTATGTGGTAAGCAAACTGACCCGCTAAACGGTTAGCAGGCTTACTGCGCTACAGTAAGTTTAGAGTGGACTACCACATCCAGGCTGGCTGCCACTGGATTGCTTTCTAATGTCGTACCTGTCAGCCGGAAGGTGATTTTATTTTTGTGCTGCAGCAGTTTCGCTAGCTTTTTACTGGCCAGGGCATCCTGCACAGCTACTGTGTTTACCTGGCCGCTTTCTTCCATTTTCCGCAAGTGCAGGTCGGTGATAGTGTTGAGTACTATGAAGTCGTTGCTGCCGTGCGGGGCAAACGAAATATCCCCTGAAATAACCGCATCATGCGATCCACTGAAGTTCCGCACTGTGTACGCCACACTTTTCACCGATATGTTTTTGATGTTGTCGCCATATTCGTCTAACAGGTCTGACGTTGCATGTACATCTTGCAGCACTACAAACTTCGGTTCGGGAGTAGCAGGCTTGTTGATGTGCAGCTCAAACGCATGTGGTACAGATACCTCTTCCTGAAAAAGCGAACACGCCGCTGCCATCACTAAGGCGACAACAGTAACCACTAACTTAAAATTGCTCCAGGTATACATGCATTTACCCTCAGGAATAGCTTATGTAGCAAGACGAACCCACTACTATTACATTACAATTATATATAAATTTGTAAATATAAAAAAGCAAACATGAATATTTTTACTATATTAAGTCTAGCTATTATTATAGATTCGTTTAAAAAGTGTGCTGTTTAGCTTAAAAGCCGGTGAACTCCCTACCCTCGCCAACTGTTGCAGAGACACGCGAGCCCGAAGGGGGACATTGCCCTTGATTGCCTGATTATAGGTACCTTTGTGCCTGAGGCGTTCGTTCGCTCTATCATTTTTTACTTCGACCTATCTTGGACAAGCCAACAATACTGCTCTTAACACCCCCGCTCACGCAGCTCAACACCCCATACCCCGCCACTGCTTACTTAAAAGGCTTTCTGACTGGCCGTGGCCACCAGGTGACGCAAGCCGACATGGGGATAGAACTCGTGTTACGCATGTTTAGCCGCCAAGGGCTGCAGCAAATCTTCAGCGCGATTGAGGCGGGGGGGTATGCGTTGTCGGATAACAGTTTGCGGATGCTGCGCCTTAAGCGCGAGTACCTGCAGACGATTGAGCCTGTGATCCGTTTCCTTCAGAACAAAGACAACACGCTGGCACAGCAGATCAGCTATAGCCGCTTTCTGCCCGAGGCCGCCCGTTTCGACCAGGTGGAGGATATCGACTGGGCGTTCGGCAGTATGGGCATTACCGACAGGGCCCGTTACCTGGCTACCTTGTATCTGGAGGATTTGGGAGATTTGATCAAAGAAACGATTTGCCCTTACTTTGCCTTTAGCCGCTACGCCGATAGCCTGGCCATGTCGGCCACGCACTTCGACCCGATGGAAGAGGCCTTGCAGGAAACCCCTAACCTGGTGGACCAATTGCTGCTGGAGCTGCTGGAAGAGCAAATCCAAACCGTGCAGCCTGCTATTATCGGCTTTTCCATACCTTTTCCGGGCAACCTGTACGGCGGCCTGCGCATGGCGCAATATATCAAGTCAAAATATCCGCACATCAAAACGACAATGGGTGGGGGCTACCCAAATACCGAACTCCGCAGCTTGCGCGAACCGCGCCTGTTTAAATACATCGATTTCGTGACGCTGGACGATGGCGAAGGACCGTGGCTGAAACTGCTCGATCACCTGCAAGGCCAGCGCGACGAGGAGCAACTGCAGCGCACATTTGTGTTACAAGATGGCGAGGTGCAGTACATCAATGGCAGCATCGACGCCGACATTCCGCACGCCGAAATTGGCACGCCAGACTACAGCGACCTGCCATTGCAGCAGTATCTCTCGGTAATTGACGTGATCAACCCGATGCACCGCCTTTGGAGCGACGGCCGCTGGAACAAACTGACCATTGCCCACGGCTGCTACTGGAAGCGCTGCTCTTTCTGCGACATCACCCTGGACTATATCAACCGCTACGAGGTAGCCCCTGCCACGCTGCTGGTCGACCGCATTGAGCAAATCATTGCTCAGACCGGGCAGACCGGCTTCCATTTTGTAGACGAGGCCGCACCGCCTGCCCCACTCCGCGACATGGCCATTGAGTTGATCCGGAGGGGTGTAAAGATTTCGTGGTGGGGCAATATCCGTTTTGAGAAAACCTTTACCCCGGATCTGTGCCGCTTGCTGGCCGCCTCAGGCTGTATAGCGGTTTCAGGTGGTTTGGAGGTGGCTTCTGACAGGCTGCTGGCTCTGATGGAGAAGGGCGTAAGCATAGACCAGGTAGCCCGTGTGACGGACGCGTTTACGCAAGCCGGAATTATGGTGCACGCCTACCTGATGTATGGTTTCCCGACACAAACTGCGCAGGAAACCATCGACTCGCTGGAGGTGGTGCGGCAGTTGTTCGTGAACAACGTGATTCAGTCAGGTTACTGGCACCGCTTCAGTATGACGGCGCATAGCCCGGTAGGCAAGAACCCGGAGAAGTATAGCGTCGTGAAAGTTGGTCCGGAGGAAGGGCCCTTTGCCAACAACGACCTTTGGCACGACGACCCCACCGGCACCGACCATGAGCTATTTGGGCAGGGCCTGGCCAAAGCCATATACAACTATATGCATGGCGTAGGCTTGGAGCAACCGCTCTCTTTCTGGTTCGACTTTAAGGTTCCACGTGTAAAAACGCGACCTGATCTGATTTACAAAGCTATCCAGCAACCCCAGAAGCCAGACGCCGAGCGACCAAATGCCAGGGTGCTATGGCTGGGCAACCAGCCGGAACTGGAATTCACGATGATTGCCAAGAAAGGCCAGACGATTGAGCGCTGTATGCTCACCTTCTATGAGAAAGGCGAGGATTTCCAGGTGAAAACGACCGCGAACATCGGCCAATGGGTATTTGACATGGTACAAAAAGCACATCCGAACAATATGGAACCGGTGCTGCTGAAACACCTGGAGGCCACCTTCCCAGCAGACGCACATTTGAGCTTTACAGAGTTCCTGGCGTCGCCAAGCTGGTTTGAGCTGCGCGAAAAAGGGCTTTTGCTGCTGTAGCCCCCTAACCTGAACAGACTCGCATTGCCTGCACTGGCGCGGATTTGCAATCCATGCCTTTCTATAAAATTGAGTCTGTGACTCGACTGAGCAGCTTATGACCCAAGCGCTGCTGTGGCAGGATGTCAAGGGTATATGTGATGCAAGGGCCTAGCTGTTTCAGATACAGAATGAAGAATACCAAGGTGTAAGACCACCCCCTGCCCCTCCTTAAAAAAGGAGGGGAGTTTCTTTTTTTGCCTACCGTACTCCTTTCACGTTCATCTTCAGGCCATACACGGCATCCATGGCAGTAATGAACAAGGTGTTGCGGTCTTTGCCGCCAAGCACTGCGTTAGCAGTCCAACCGGCATCAATCGGTATGTGTGCGATTTGCTCTCCTTTTTTGTTAAAGACCGTTACGCCTTTGCCCGTCAGATAAATATTGCCTTTGTTATCGATGGTCATTCCGTCAGAGCCCAGCTCGGCGAAAAGCTTTTTGTTGGCAAGGGAGCCATTTTTCCGGATATCATATACATAGGTTTTGTTGGCCCCAATATCTGCCACGTACAGTTGCTTGCCGTCTGGCGTACCGATTATGCCGTTGGGTTTTGTGAAAGAAGAGTCCGCGATAACTAGCTGCTTGCTGTTGGGCGCTAAATAATACAAATGTTCGCCGTCGGGTTGCATTTCCGGGTTACGGGTCCAGTAACCGCGCTTGTAGAGCGGGTCGGTGATGTACATGCCCCCGTTCGGGGCTATCCAAAGGTCGTTTGGCCCATTCAGCAGCTTTCCTTCAAAATCAGAAACAAGCACGGTGGGCTTGCCTGCTTTATCGAAGGCCCAGATGGCGTTGGTGCTATCGGCAGTAGTGATTAGGTTGCCTTGCTTGTCGAAGTACATGCCGTTGGACCGCCCGGTTTTAGCCAGGTATGTACTGATGGTGTTAGTGGCGGCGTCCCAGCGAAGGATCTTATCGTTGGGCTGATCGGTAAAGTAAACATTCCCTGCGGCATCCACGGCTGGCCCTTCGGTGAAGGTATACCCCTCGCCCAGCTTTTCGACCTGAGCTCCTTTGGCCACAATGCCCGCTTTGTCGGTGATTTGCGCTTTAACGATGCATGGGGCTGCAAATAGCAGGAGCGTTATGCTCCACCAGCCTAGTTTCTGATACTGTTTCATAGTTTTACAGGTATAAATTTTAACGCATGCTTTTGCAGGTAATCATACAAACCTTCCTGAATGAAGTACTCCCAGCCACCAATACAGCTTTCTCTTCTGAACTCAGGTATATCCTCTGGAAAATCTGCCGTGGTGACAGCCGTGAGCCTAAGCTGTGTCTGCAATCCTTTCTCAAACAGCTCAAACACCACATAGGAGTCGCCAGAGTAGCCTTCGTAGCGCCAGTTATACACCAGTTTATGCAACGGCTCTACCTCCGTTACCCGCCACTGGTGCGGGAAGCTTCGGCTCTCTGCCTGCACCTCAAACTCCGTTTCGAACCCTACTTCTGGCTTAAAGTCAGGTATGGCCTGGAAAAACCACTGCCGCATCTGCTCCGGCTCTGTAATTGCCTTCCATACCTGCTCTCTTGTGGCTTGATACGTTTGCGCTACTATAATAGGGGAATCCGTACTCTTCATAAAGTTATACATTGATTAGCATATTTCTATTTGAGATAGTGCTAAATAGTTAGTATAGGCTGTAAACGAGGTAAAGACGAGCATGGAGTCTAGGCCGTATTAGGAAAAGACTTTATTTACTGTCCCTATCTTTGATAAATTGTACCTTATCAGCAGGTAAGTTTGAGTATATTCCACTGACTTTTTTTGGAAGTGCAATCATATATTCAACAATTACATTTATAAGGACGAACAACTGTCCAACTGTTTCAGGTTTATCAGTATCAATTTGACCTGGATGCACTGCATCATTACCTATGACTCTTACAATGTCAAGTGATTGCTGCACCAAATCTGGAAGACCTTTTTTTACTAAATTTCTAATATCTGTATTTATATTTTTCCCAAGTTCCCCGAGTTCCTTACATAAAACTTGAATGGCAAGTCTTAGAAGAGCGGCTGCACCCCTAGGAGACTTCAAATGAATAGCAGATGCTTCCATATATAATTTCAAGACAGAATCGGGCATTTCTGGATTAGGAAAGGGTGCATTGCCATTACCTGGGTAGTACATTTTATCTTCTACCCAAACACTATTTTTCTCACAATGCTGGCAAGTTCCTATATGTAGTTGACTAAATGAACTGTGAGCCCGTTGACCTTCCCAAGTTGAGCTCCACCAGTCTTGCTTTGCTATCACTCCACAGTGTGGACAAGTGAAAGATTTGTTTAAGACTACAGGTTCTATATATTTCATTCTTTATTTAGATTACACTTAACCAATTGCTATCTGAAGTACCTACCCGCTGTTGTCTCATTACCTCAAGATAGTAATTTAATCTTATCATCTGAAAAGCAATAGCCTTCCAAAATACTCCTACCCCTCCCGCTGCATGTAGAGGTCGCGCTGCACGTCCTGGCCTAGTATAAAATCCAACTCGCCCACCTCCCGGAACCCGTATTTTTGGTAGAAGCGTTTGGCGCGGGCATTGTGCTCCCATACCGTAAGCCATACCACATCGCACTGCTGTTGCCTCGCCCCTTGCAAACTTATCTCCATAAACAAGTCGCCGAGGCCTTTGCCTGTCGAGGAACGGGTAATGTAGAGCCGGTCAATTTGGAGTGGCTTCTGCGCCTGTATCGCGTTTGGGGCGGGTTTGTAGTTTAGCTTGAGGTAGCCAACAGCCTCCCCTGCTGCTTCCGCAATAATAAATGCCGTGGACGCATCGGCTAGTTCGGCGGCTTGCAGTGCCGGGCTATACATGGTGGGCCGGAAAGCGGCCATGTCTTCGGGCCTGTTGTCAAAGCCAAAGGCTTCCTCGAAAGTGCGCCAACCCAGGTCTGCCAGTAGCGCAGCATCCTGCGTGGTGCCTGCCCGGAAAGTAAAGGTATCAGAAGTGGGGAAATTCATGTAGCCTGATTTGAGCATTTAAGATAGAGAGTTTTTGCTGATTTTCTCTCTTGGTTGCAAGGGTAGTGATACAATCAATGAACCGGGTCAAACCACCCCTACCCCTCCTTGTCCAAGGAGGGGAGTCTTCACAGATGTAAAAAAGATACTCATCTCATTACTCTGAAAAGATATACGCTTGAGAAGAAAGTGACCAACGCCAGATTCCGCAAACTCCCCTCCTTGGATTAGTGAGAACGCGAGTTCGAAACTAACGAGCGTAGCTCTGAGGGGTTGGGGGTGGTTTGACCCGGTAATGCAAATGCATTAGCGCGATAGTTGCCTTAATTCAAAAGCAACTTTTGAGCACAGCCAATACGCAAAACAGCGGCATCTGCCCATAAATGACAAATGCCGCTGCTGGTATAAATTATAATTGCTTATCGTGCGTCTTGTGCCGTGTTACGTGTGTCGTAGAACTACTCGCGCTTCGTCTTCAGCAGGTTCTTCAATTCTGCCAGTTCGTCGCGGTATTTGGCGGCTTGCAGGAAATCGAGGTCTTTGGCGGCGGCCTCCATTTGCTTCTCCGTTTTCTTGATTAGTTTCTCCAGTTCGTCGCGCTTCATCATCTGGATCACTGGCTCGGCAGCAAGGGATACTTCCTCAGCGCCCGCATACATCTTCACCTCTTTCTTCTTCGAGTCGGCCATGGTGGTCTGCTCAAATATCTCCTCTTTCGACTTGAGGACGGTACGTGGTGTGATGCCATGCTCGATGTTATACGCCTCCTGCGTGGCGCGGCGACGATTTGTCTCATCTATCGCGCGCGTCATAGAGCCCGTCATGCGGTCAGCGTACATAATTACCTTGCCTTTGTCGTTACGGGCGGCGCGGCCCATGGTCTGTATCAGGGATCGCTGGTCGCGCAGGAAGCCTTCTTTATCAGCATCCAGGATCGCGACCAAGCTTACCTCCGGCAAATCGAGGCCCTCGCGCAGCAGGTTCACGCCCACCAGCACATCGATAATACCTAGACGCAGTTCCCGCAGAATCTCTACCCGGTCCAGCGTCTTTACTTCCGAGTGCAGGTACTTAGCTTTGATGTTGAGGCGGTCGAGGTACTTGGTAAGTTCCTCGGCCATACGCTTGGTGAGGGTAGTGACCAGCACACGGGCACCTTCCTTCACGCGCTCATCAATCTCATCCAGCAGGTCATCCACCTGGTTCCCGCTTGGCCGCACTTCAATTACAGGATCCAGCAAACCCGTCGGACGTATAATCTGTTCTACAATCACACCCTCCGAACGTTGCATTTCATAATCGCCGGGCGTAGCGCTTACAAATACTACCTGGTGCATCAGGCTCTCAAACTCGTTGAAAGTCAGCGGGCGGTTGTCCATGGCGGCGGGCAAACGGAAGCCATACTCCACCAGGGCCACCTTGCGGGAGCGGTCGCCGCCCCACATGGCGCGCACCTGCGGCACAGTTACGTGGCTCTCGTCTATCACCATCATAAAGTCGTCCGGGAAGTAGTCGAGCAGGCAGAAAGGCCGTGCACCGGGCGCGCGGCGGTCGAAGTAACGGGAGTAGTTCTCGATGCCGGAGCAATAACCCAGCTCGCGGATCATCTCCAGGTCGAACTCAGTGCGCTCCTTAATGCGCTTAGCCTCGGCCGGACGGTCTTCTTTCAGGAAGTACTCATGCTGGGCCACCATGTCGAATTGGATCTCGTTAATGGCCTGGTGCAGCGTGTCCTTACCCGTCACGAAGAGGTTGGCAGGGTATAAAGTTATGGCTTGCTCATCAGAGAGTTTCTTGCCCGACTCCGGATCGATGCGGTGAATCTGCTCCAACTCATCGCCGAAGAAATACAGGCGATAGGCGAAGTCAGCATAGGCCGGGAAAATGTCCACGGTATCGCCCTTCACCCGGAATGTTCCACGTGTAAACTCTGCCTCTGTGCGGCTGTACAGGATCTGCACAAAATTATAAAGCAGGTTGTTACGGCTATACCGCTGGCCCGGAGCAAGGTTGAGCACGTTCTTGCCAAACTCCTCCGGGTTACCGATACCGTAGATACACGATACCGAAGCAACCACAATAATATCGCGGCGGCCCGAGAGCAGCGCAGACGTGGTATGCAAACGCAGCTTCTCAATCTCTTCGTTAATGGCCAGGTCCTTCTCGATGAACACATCCGAAGAGGCGATGTACGCCTCTGGCTGATAATAGTCGTAGTATGAGATAAAGTACTCAACCGCGTTGTTCGGGAAAAACTGTTTGAACTCGCCGTATAGCTGCGCGGCCAGCGTCTTGTTGTGGCACAGCACCAGCGTGGGTTTGCTCACGTTCTTGATCACGTTGGCCATGGTAAAGGTCTTACCCGTACCGGTGGCCCCCAGCAGCACCTGCGACGGCTCCCCGTTGCGGATCCCCTGTGTGAGTTGTTCTATCGCTTTAGGCTGGTCGCCGGTTGGTTGAAATTCTGATGTTAACTGAAAATCCATTGGATGATTTTTCGGACATGAATAGATAAACAATAACACATATGGCAGGCTGTAAGTTTATATTCTTGCCACTTTAATGGCACATACGCAGGTGCCTGCCAAACAAACGAAAACAGCGAAGCCTGCTTCTCAAGGCAGGCTTCGCTGTTTTATATCTTATACTGGCATCGCTTACTTGCCGCCTTCAGAGACATCCAGTTGCCAGAGGTCTTTGTAACGCTGCGAACCGTTGCGGCCCAGCCCTATATAACCCAAATCGCCAATGGAAAAGCCTATAGCGCCCTCGCGCCAGGCCCCGGCGAAAGCATCCAACTGCTGCCAGGTATCGCTTTGCGGGTTATACTGCCATACATCACGCACAGGTTGGGCAGTAGCAGGCGAGGTACCAATTGAGCCGCCAACCAGGTAAGCCTTGTTGTTCAGCACGAACGTGCTGGTATAGGCACGCGGTGCAGGGTAATCTGTTTTAGAGCGCTCCAGCTCGTTCAGGCTTTTCAGGTTGCGCCAGGTGCTGGTAGCAGGGTCATACTCCATAAAATCCGCCTCCTGGATGGTGCTGTTACGGCCACCACCTACATAGCCTTTGCCATTAACCGCAAATGCAAAGCCGTTCACGCGGCGGGCACCTGAAAAACCAGGCTTTTCAGTCCATGTTCCGGTAGCAGGGTCCAACTGCCAGAAATCTTTCAGGTAAGCGCCATCATAGCCCCCACCCAGGTAACCGCTGTTGCCCAGCATCATGCTGATGGCACCATAGCGGGCTGTGCCCGGAAAGTCTGGCAGTTGCTCCCAGGTGTTTGTGGCTGGGCTGAATACCCAGAAATCCTTCAGGTTCTGCGAGCCATTATAGCCAGTGCCCACATAGCCTTTCCCGTTTACGGCAAAGCCAACGGCACCTGTTCGGGCCTCGCCCGGAAAGTCCGGCAGCTTGGTCCAGATGTCCTGTGCGGCATCATACTGCCAAAAATCTCCCAGCATGTTCTCACCGTCAAATCCGGTGCCTACATAAGCTTTTCCATCAATGGTAAAGGCAACGGCTCCGGTGCGTGCTGTGCCGGCAAAATTAGCTTTAGCCGTCCAGTCGTTAAAGAAATCATCTTCGTTGTCGCTGTCGCATGACGTAAACACGCACAGGGTTAACAAGAAAAACAGGCTCGTTAACAAACGCATGTTCTTAGGTATAATTCTCATAGCCCAGCAATCCTTATTTAATAGTCGTGTAATAGATTTTCAGTTTAATGCTCTGCTGCTGATTCTTGGGGCCACCTACTACCAGCCTGTTTACAACAGTGCGGTAGGCTGCAGCCGGTGGTGCCAGCAACAGGGTCAGGTTGCCCGGGTTATCTTGCTTCAAGAGGTCTACAATTTGTGATGTCAGGTCAAAGTCGTAGCGCCCGTTTGCGTTCTGCGGGCTTGGCTCCTTGTAAACGGCTGTCAACTCTGCTTGCCCCGAAAGCAGCGGAGTAAGTGGCACATTGGAACTGTTAGTGGTGTACAGGCCCAGCGTAGCAGGTGCCGGGTAAGGGTAACTGGTCGTGTTGCTGAGCGGCTCTACTACCAGCAGTGCTTTATTGATCAAATCCGCCGGCAGCTGGCCTTTCAGCTTGCTAATGTTCGGTACCTCCAGTTTAATCATCAACCCCGAGCCGCTGTGCGCCACGCTTACGTTGTTCGTTGCGCTTGCAGGCACAGGCTGGCCACCGCGCACAACGCCTTCCAGCAACGAGCCTTCGAGGTTTGTGCGAATCTGGTTGAACTGCACGCTGTTGTTAGTGAATGGGAAGTCTTTCGTTTTAGCCACTTTGCTGCCATTTGCAGTTTCGGAGTAGTAGAGCCTTACCTTCACGGAAGAGGCCGCCGGAAAACCAATGACAGCACTACCGGACGTACTGGTTAGTTTCAGGCCTTTAAAGTAATCCAGGAAAGCCGTAGCATCGGTAAGCCTGGTGTCGGCGGCTTTCTTCAGCGATAGCCACTCCTGGCCTAGGGCTGCCGGAAGCTTCACCTTCAGGGTGTCTTTGCTGGTTGGGCGAGGCCGAACTGAAAAAGTGGCCAGCGCCTCATCTGCTGCGCTTACGCTAGAGTTGTTGTACAACGACTCTTCGCCATAAAAGTAAGAGTAAGGCTGCTCGTTAAAGAAGTAAGGCGATAGCGTGCGCACCTGGAGATTCCCCGTAAGCCGGTGCAGGCTATAAGAGATCGTTTGGGTGGTGTCGCCGTAGTTGTATCTGGAGTAAGGCAGGATGAGCTTTACAGAGTCCAGCGTGGCGTCTGCAGCCAATGTCCAGGCATTGCCCAGGCCAATCTGAAAAAAGGCGTTCGCTTTGAGTGTACCCGTATAAGGCGTGGTATACTGCCCCGCCAGCATGGAGGTAGTAGCCGAGGTGGCCAGAGAATCCAGGTACACGGTAGACACATTCACCGTCAGGGTATCTGTGAACCTTCCGGCGATGTTGTCGTCCACAAGTCCCAGGCCCAACTCATTCGGGTCTTCGCAGGACACTAGCGCGACGCAGCAGCAAAGCAATAGCATGGCCTTGTTCTGCAAAAGCGTCTTTAATCTTGAAAATTGCATATGGTTTTGTACTGTGATAAACAGATTCTTGCTTGGGTTTGATTACAGGATTGTGGCGGCGGAACTGTGACAGCCACTGGCTGACGTACTTGCTGATGTTGCAGCGCAGCCTGACAGGGAAAGGCCTAACATAGCTTTATAGCTGCTCTGCCCTCTTTTACTGCGCATGCTCCGAAACCTCCGTCATATATTACGAAAAGCCTATTTTTTATCAGTCCCAAATATAACACTATATTTTCGCTATCAGAAAGATGTTGTATTATACTCAACTTCTTTCTTCCGCAATTATTGCACCAGTGCACCCTAACCAGCTGCTCATTTCGCATAGCTCCTCCAGAATCGGCTTGTCACTCCCAAATGCCTTTTACAAACCGCCAGGGTATAAATCAGAAAAGCCTGCCACAACGGACAGGCTCTCCCTCATCAACCATTCAAACAAAAAATCAATACAACATCAATTCAATATCTACTTGGCGCTACATAACCGTGCTACCCGCACTGCCGGGTAAATGACATGTATAGCCGGGCACACCTGCGTGGGGGCATCGTCTACCTCCAGCGCCAGATTTACACGAAGCCCGGCGTGTTGGTACGCTTCCGGCAGGTTTTGGGTCACTACATAGCCCTCCCGCAGCTGCCCAAGGTACCCGTTGCTGGCATCAGCCGTTGCCGGAGCGCCAGCCAGCAGCTTAAGCACATAAGCGCCTGTCGGGCAGTCATAAGGCCCGACTACCTCTACCGCTATACAAGCCGGTGCCGGGTCGTCTGACTTCGCACAGCCTGTACATAACCAAGCCAGGCAGAAGGCAAACAATATATTCGCGTGGAGGAACTTCATAAGGTGGCACTGCTTGCGTTTGCAAGCTTCAAGCGGGGCACCCCCGGGGCACCACCGCTTAAAGTGCAGTTCTTTTTCATAGCTATATTTAGTAGATCAGGTATGTTTTCAGCCCCGATGTGCTGCAGGTGCAGGCATTGGGGTTTAGCTTGTCAAGGCGTTTCCTATCCATGACTCCGGTTTTGAGCTGATGGTTGCATGGCCTCATGAAAATAAGCTTATTTTTTTCCGCTGCGCAGGTCGTAGTTCACAGCCATCTGCATTCCGACAGTGTAAGGCTTTTTTTGCTTCACCGACCTATCCTCAGATGCTGCCAGCATAGTGCTAAAATATCCTCTTACCTCGGGCCCCAGCGTAACGGAGACTTTGCCGGAAAGCCGGCGGCCAACCCCGGCAGACACGTTGCCCGACCACTGCACCTTCCGGAACGGCGACGCCTCATCTGTTTCGTAGGCTACTTGTTCTACATCTGCGTCGGAGGCCAGCACGGTGGCTTGCAGTAGGATGTTGGCTGCCACGCCTGCACCGCCATACAAAAACCAGTCGCGGTTTAGGTTACCCTCATACTGCAGCCCCACCGGAATAGTCAGGTGCCGGTAGCGGTAGTTTACGCTATAGTCCGGAGCCTTGGCGATCATCAGGGAATCGGGAGGCGAGGCGCTGAGGGAGGGCACAAATACAGTAGCCTTGCCCACAGGGCGAGCAGCCGCACTGGCGTGTTTGCTGCCGCCTGCCTGTTGCAGCACATAACTGGACCGCGAGCGGGCCGTGTTTTGCAAATAGCCAATACCAGCCAGGAGCTTGAGCTTGTGCCAGAGGCGCAATCCGGTTTTTACCTCCACGCCGTAAGAGAAGCCGGGCCCTGTATACTCCTCATATTCCTCTTTGGCCTCTTCCATGTACAGGGTATTCAACGAAGCCGCCGAGTTGATGTCTGCTGCAAAGCCATACCTGCTCGCAACGGCAGGGGCTGCGCCGGGTGTACTGATATTCTGATTGAAGTAGCCCGGAGCGTAGGCCATTGCCAACGACCACCGCCCGCTCTGCTCCTGCTTCTCTTCCCCTGTGTTAGCTGCCACCGTCCGGGCCGCTAATGCCGCTTCGCGCTGCGCTTCCTCCTGCTGCCTGACAGCGGCCATTGCCTGTGCGCTCTGCTCCTTAAAGCCCAGGCCTTTGTTTCCTTTTTCAACAGGCGAAAGCTGCACAGCCATTGGCTGTTTGTTGCTGCCTGTTTGATGATTTGCACCGGCTATGGCCTGCGTCGTCTCCGGTACAGGAGATCCAATGGAGGAACCCTCGGAAGCAGAGTTCCTGGCGATACCAACAGATGCGTTTGCTTGAGAAGATGCCTGGCTTGCCTCTGATTGTACTGCGGCATCTGTCGCGCCAAGCGCAGGCATTTCTTGCGGCATGAATGAAGGTCGCGCAGCCGTAGCTAATTGGTCAGGCGTTTGCGGGGAAGTCTCCACATTCGGCAAAGGGGCCATTTTACTTGTCTCGCCTTGCTGGGAAGCGTTGCTTGAAGTAGCAGCGATGGTTGGTTCGGCTGATGGCGTACTGCCAAAATAATAGGCCCCGGCTACCCCCACTAATACCAGCAGGGCTACACAGGCGGCAGCCAACTGCCCATAAAACAAGGCGCGCTTCCGGTATTTCCCGTTTTCCTGCACTGTCAGCTCGTGGTCTATACGGTCCCAAAGGTGCTGAGACGGAGTCGCCTCAGCACCTTGCATGCGGTCTTGGAACTCCTGCTCCAGTTTTCCGCGCTTATCGTTAGTTGCTGATGACATGGTCCTGATAGTTATTTTCCTGGCTGGCCAGCATGTTCTGCAAAATTGCCCGCGCCCGTGAATACTGTGACTTAGAGGTGCCTTCTGATATATCCAGCATCTCGCCTATTTCCTTGTGGTTATACCCCTCGATGGCGTATAAGTTGAACACCATGCGGTAACGTGGCGCCAGCCCCTGCACCATCTGCAGCAGCTCGTCCATGGAATAGTCTGACAGGTTGGCATCCGATGATGCCAGGTTGCTTACCTCCTCTGCCTCATGCGAAACTGTGAGCAACTGCTTGCTGCGCAGGTGCTTCAAGGCGGTGTTCACCACAATCTTCCGAATCCAGAACTCCAGTGGGCAGTCGCGTTTGAACTTGGCTAGGTAGGTATAAACCTTCATGAATGCCTCCAGCAAGATATCTTCTGCCTCGAAGGTAGTAGGGGCGTACCGCAGGCAAACCGCCATCATCTTACGGGAATATTGCTCATACAAAAGCCGCTGCATGTCGCGTTTGCCCGCAATGCACCCTTCTATGAGTTTCTCCTCGTCTGATTTTGGATTTCTAAAAAGCTTCAAAGATGCCCGGTTTGGTTTGCCCTACACAATTACATGATTCCTGTTGCCCCCTTATGGTTGCACGCACCCAAAAATAAATCGGTCAGATGCATTTCCTGCTTAAAATAAGCGAAAATTATTGGCTGGCAGGTCTTATAAAGGTATGAAAGAACAGCTTTGGATGTGTGATGAAGCACAGAATACTGAGAACTCGTTCATTTCATAGGCTTGCCCCAATTCTCAAATGTCCTGCTCCTATAGCTGATTCTCCGCTTCACGTCTGGGGTAGGGCCCTTCTCAAGCCAGGGCGCGTCTCCCACTCGGCGCTGTGTAGTTAAGGCTGCCGGGAAGGGGCCCTCTCAGAAAAACCGGGAATGCTGTTACCCTGGTCATACACAATGGCAGTGTTTTAAGTTGAAAACACCCGGCTCTAACAACGTTATGCATCATATAATCTTCGAATTCAGAGTAGAATATTCGGCGAGATGCAGGAAAGAAGCATGTTTGGATAAATTTATACGCCTCTTAAAAGCAAAAGCGCGTGGCCTCCTGATAGGATGCCGCGCGCTTTTTATAACGTTGATACCTGTCTATAGCATGTGGAGGTGCAGTAACTTGTAGCCGAACAGCACTAGAAGCGTACCCAGTAACAACCAGGCAAACATAATCACGCGCAGGGCATCCCCCGATGTTTCTGTAGCGTCACTCATGGTTTCATACGCATGCAGCCTGGCTTCTTGCCGCACGGGCTTCGTTAGCAAATGGTAGGAGATACTGAAACCTGCCGCCACTATCACCACATCGTCTATGTATCCGAAAACGGCTGTCAGGTCGGGCACCAGGTCTACGGGACTTAGGGCATAACCAATGGACAGGGCCAACAACACGCGCACATACCAAGCCACACGGCTATCGCGGTAAGCCAGGTATAAGGCGTAAAGCTCTGTATTGGTGGTATGGGTGCGTTGCTTGAGTGTATGGAGTTGTGTCATGGGGTCGTTGTGCTGTATAGTGCTTTCTACGGCGACACACTTCCCTCTACTTGTACAAAAGCAATATTCTCCTTCAATCAGCGATGTATTCTCCCGACAATACCAGCTAACGCTCTTGTTACCAGGTGTTATGTAACATTACCAGCTACTTATAGCGTGTCCGGCTCAGGAGTTCCAGATATCCCAGGCTGCGTCAGCTTGCCGGTATAGCATGGCCAGGCCATTGCAGGTTTTGGCCCCTGCCGCTTTCCCGTGCTTTAGAAATTGGGTTTCTTCAGGATTATAGACCAAGTCATAAAGGAAATGCGCTGAGTTCAGGGCCTCATAAGGCAAAGGGGGTGCTGTCTCTGTGTGAGGATGCATGCCGAGCGGCGTCGTGTTGATGATCAGGTTGTACTGCTGCATCAACGCAGGCGTCAACTGCTCATACCCCAGTACTTGCCCGCCTGCCATACGCGACACTTTCTGATAAGGCACTTGCAGCGCATCCAGGGCAGCCCATACGGCTTTCGCAGCCCCGCCTGTGCCCAGCACCAAAGCCTGACCCTTGGTTGTGTAAAACTTCTCCAGCGAAGTCCTGAACCCGATGTAATCTGTATTGAAGCCTTTCGCGCGGCCATCGCGGATCCGGATGGTATTCACTGCGCCGATTGTAGCGGCGACGGCATCGAGCTCATCCAACAGCGGCAACACCTCCTCTTTGTAAGGCACAGTCACGTTAAGCCCTACCAGTTCCGGTTCCTCTTGCAGCAAATCCCGGATTTCCTGCGCAGCGGGCAGTTCATATAACTCATACTGCGCATCTGTTATACCTTCCCGCTCAAATTTCTCTGTGAAGTACTTCTTCGAGAAAGAGTGGCCAAGCTTTTTACCAATGAGTCCGAATTTGCGCATGGGGTTATACTTTGGGAGTGTCGTCTGCAGTAAAGTGATCGATGAGGTAAACAAAGGCAAAGCCAAATAAGGCCAGCATCACACCGTAAATCAAGAAGGAAGGCTGCCCGGTCAATGCCTCGAAGGCAGCTGGCGAAATGTTCTGTTGCACCAGCGGCTTCACCTCACCGTGCCGGTCGGTATACGTTTCGAGGGTCTGCTTCCAGGGCCATACCTTGTTCAGCGAGCCCACCATAAAGCCTGTTAGCAGGGCCACGGTGGCGTTGTGGTAATTCTTCAGGGCCCAGTTCAGCAGGTGCGAGAACGACAGGATGCCCACTACGCAACCTGCGCCAAACACAGCCACCACACTCACCTGCAATTCCTTCACAGCGTTCAGGATAAACTCATACTTGGCCAACAGTACCAGCAAAAAGCTCCCTGAAATGCCTGGCAGGATCATGGCGCAAATGGCAATGGCCCCCGACAGGAAGATAAACCAGTAGGCTTCGGGTGTTTGAGTGGGCGTGGCTATCGTTACATAATAAGCGATAGCTGCCCCCAACAGCCCGACCAAAATAACGCCGGGTCTCCAGCGGGTGATCTTTTTGCCCACCACCACGGCGGAGGCTACAATCAGCCCAAAAAAGAAAGACCACAGCAGTTCCGGGTAATTCTCCAGCCAGAACAGGATCACGCGCGAAAGCGATACTACCGAAAACAAAATCCCTGACAGCAGCACCACCAGGAAACTTCCGTTGATGTGATTCCAGAAATCCGCTAACCGGAAGCGCAGTAAGAGCTTCAGCGCCTCCCCGTTTACAGAGCGGATAGAGCCCAGCAGTTCTTCGTAAATACCGGTAATGAAGGCAATCGTGCCGCCCGACACCCCCGGCACCACATCAGCAGCACCCATACCAGCCCCCTTCGAGAATAGCAGGAGGTATTCTTTTAATGATCGTCTTTGCATTGGTTTATCTGTAGCAGGTACTGGCAGGCCTGAAAGCAAAATTGCCCGTGCGGCCATACCGACGGGCAATTTATCACTTTGTATTTATACTTTACCCTTTCAGGTTCGAGTTTTCCATATCCAGGAAGTGGCTGAAGGTATCGCCACGAAGACCCAGGCGGATGGTCTCGAGCGGAATCACCTCACTCGGGGCAATATTACCCAGGTTCACGTTTGCACCCAACAGTTTTATAAACCATACCTGCTGTGCTTTCTGCGGAGCTTCCCACAAAATTTTCTCAAACGGGATCTTGGTCAGAATCTCTTCCACCAAACCGCTTCGCACCTCTCCGGTAGACCGGAACAAACCTACGTTACCACCTTCGCGGGCCTCCCCGATCACTTTCCAGGCACCGGCATCCAGTTCAGCCTGCATCAGCTTGATCCACATGTAAGGGGGTATGATTTTGGTGTCGTCCTTTGACCCTACTTCCGAAAGCACTGTTACCTGCTCGGACAGGGTTTTGATGTAATTGCACTTCACCTCATGGTCCATCTCCAAAGAGCCGTCCGAAACCTCTGCATAGGTCATCTCATACTTATCTAGGATACGGCGGTAATCCTCAAACTGGTTGCGGACGATGAAGGCTTCAAATAAAGTGCCTCCGAAGTACACCGGTATACCGGCTGCCCGGTACACATCCAGTTTCTTCTGCAGGTTCGGCACTACATAAGAAGTAGCCCAGCCCAGTTTCACGATGTCCGTGTACTCACCGGCAACTTCTATGAAGTCTTCTACCTCTCTTATACTTAGCCCTTTATCCATGGCCATGGTATAGCCGCGCTCGCGAGGTTTTGCCTCACGCTCAGGAATGCTGTTCAGCGAATAATTCATCTAGTTTTATTTGCGATACTGATCGATTAATCGGGATAAGGCACGTTGCGACTCCAGTTCAGGGAAGAACTCGAAGAGCAATTTATGCTTCTCGAAGTCCAAAATTAACGCATTTTCCAGATAATTATAAGCTTCGCGGTATTTTCCTGCCGAAAGCATGTAAGCACAGGCCCTATAATAGAGCTCTGCCTCCTTCGGCTGGATCTCAATCGCGTTCAGAATAATATCGGTCGCTTCCTCAAAATTCCCCTGTTCGTACAGGATAATAGACCAGTTGAGGTAGATGTCCTTGTCGTCGGGGCGGATGTCGGCGGCACGCGCATAACTCTCCAGCGCCGACACCACGTGGCCTACATGATACTCGGCGGCGGCAAGGGCCACCCAATAGTCTGCGCTGTCATCATACAGGTCTACGGCCTTCTTAAAGAAATGCACCGCCTCATACCAATTGTTCTGCGCATCCAGGATCATCCCGATGCCGAACCAGGCTTCGTCCATCTCCGGGTCCAGGTCCACGGACTTTTGGTAGTAGCGGCGGGAGAGGTCCCATTGCTGCAGCTTCTCGTAGCACTCGCCGATGTTGCAGTATACCTCCGCAGAAGGCTCGCTGTGCTCTATGATGGTGTTAAAAGACTCGATCGCTTTGGCATAATCGCCTACATACACCAGGGCATTGGCCATGTTGTTGTAGGCCGTGATAAATTTAGCGTCAATGATGGTGGCGTAGTCGTAAGCCGAGATTGCCTTGTCGTAGGCCCCCATCTTGTTATACATGTTGCCCAGGTTAAACCAGGCGACAGAGGAATAGGGCTCGTTATCGACAAACTTCTGAAAGAACTCAATGTTCTCGCCAATGGTGTTGGTAACCTCCAAGCAGTACAGGATTTCCTGCATGGCCGCTTCGTTCTCCGGGTTCAGCTCGATGCATTTCTTATAATACTTTACCGCAGAGCTGAACTTGCCCCAGGTCTGGTAGGCAAGCCCGATGTTAAAATAGATATCGTCACGGTCGTCGGCGGCATAGGCCAAAGCCTTCTTGAAATGGTCAATCGCCTCGCGGAACTCGCTGCGCTGGGTAAAGATGATGCCCCGCGTCAGTTGCACATCCGCATTCTCCGGGTCCACTTCCGCTACCTGGTTGATCAGCACCATCGCCTCCTCGAAGTTGCCGGCCATGGCCAGTAACTGCGCCTTGTCTATTTGGAGTTCCGTTGAGAAAGGGTACTGGGCAATCGCCGAGTCGCAGGCCGCCAGGGCCTTAGCATACTCGAAATTGGTGGTGTAATGGTCTATTATATATTCGAAATCGGTGAGGTCGAAAAACACAGTCTCTTTGCTGCCGAGCATTCGCTCGAAGCGCTGTATCAGTTCCAGTTCCTCGCTATGTTCTTCAAAGTTCTCTTTCATCTCCAAGGTCCAACAGGCTGCATGTAACAGCCTTTTTCTTACTACATTTTAAGCGGGAAAATAGTTTATCGCCCGTTTTCGGCCATGGCCCGCTGCAACTCCCCGCACACCCAACGCACTGAATCAGAAACAGGTATAAACACAAAATTTAATGCGCGGCAGACTTTATCGTTGCTGAACAGGTGGGGTTTAGCGGCAACCCGGGCCGTGTCTTTTGTGATGAGCGGGCGGGCACCGGTTAGCCAGCTGCGCACATGCTCCAGGCGCCACACCACCTCGGTTAGCCAGGCCGGCACCTTGTTGGCCGGGGCTTTTTTCCCGAAACAGCGGGCTGCTTCCCCGAAGAAGTCCTTATAGCTCATCAGACCTGCACTTAAGATAAACCTTTCTCCGGATATTTCCGAGAATGCTAGCTGCAACATAATGCTAACTACATCGCGTACATCCACGAAATTGGCACTTCCACCCGTATAAAATGGCCGCTCGCGGTATACGTACTTAAAAAGCTGTGTACTGCTGCGGTTCCAGTCGGCAGGCCCAAGCACCACCGATGGATTCACGATCACCGCCTTCAGCCCCTCAGCTACTCCGCGCCATACCTCCAGTTCGCCCCAGTATTTAGAGCTGGCATAGGCTGAGCGCTTCTCGGCAGGGTCCCACTTGCTTTGCTCTGTCACTACGGCGTTGCCCTTAGGCCGCCCCACAGCCGCGATAGAGCTGACATGGCACAGCTTTATACCCGGATACTCCAGGCACACATCCACGATATTGGCTGTGCCTTCTATGTTTACATGCTTCAGCAAGTCTTCGTCCTGCGGGGCATACGACACCAGACCGGCACAGTGAAAGACATGACTCACGCCCTGCATGGCCTCCCGCAGAAAGGTCGGGTCCAGGATATCGCCCTCCAGCCACTGTACCTGCCCGCTCCCCGGTATGGCGGGCACCTGCCCCCGGTAAACAGCCTTTACCGGATGGCCCTGCTGCAGCAATGCCGGAATCAGGAATGAGCCAATCAGGCCACTGCCACCCGTTACAAATACCATGTCTGTGGACGTATTAAGAATTAAACGAAAAGATTAAAGCTTGCTGTTGCGCAAAGGCAGGGCCAGGGCTTTGGTCAGGTGCTTGCTTTGCAGCACTTTCTGCAGACTGTTAGTATGCTTCAGGCCATGCGTGTCAGAGCCCAGAAAATCCACCAGGCCTTCGTCGATCAGGCGCTCAGCGTAAGCTTTTGCCCCCGGCGAGTAATAACCCGTCAGCGAGTTGAGGTTTGGCTGAAACAGCACGCCCTGCTCCCGCAAAGCCGCCAGGCTATCGAACTTGCCATAAAAATAGGTATAGCGCTCCGGGTGGGCCAGCACAGGCTTGTACCCCTTGGAGCGCATCATAAAGATCGCTTCGCGCAGGTTCAGCGGCTCGTTCAGGAACGAGGTTTCGAAAAGCAGGTAGTTGTCTCCAAAGGTAAGCAGTTCCCCCCCCTGTTGCAGTTTCTCCAGGAAACCTTCGTCCAGGTAGTATTCCGCTGCACAATCCAGTTCCATGGCTATACCGGCTTCCTTTACGGCATCGCGCAGCAAAGCCAGCTTCTCCCGGATAATCTCGGGGGTGTTTCTGAAGAAATCGCTCATGATGTGGGGTGTCATGATCAGTTTGCGGTACCCCAGCCCCTGCATGGTTTGCACCAACTCCACCGACTGCTCCAGGCTTTCAGACCCATCGTCGATGCCGGGCAGTATGTGCGAGTGCATGTCGGCGCCTAAGGCGCTGAAAGACTCTTCCATGGGTGTGCTGTCACCAAATAAACTCTTCAAAAACTTTATCATCTGTAATTATTAGGCGCCAAAGGATTCCGCACCAGTTGCTCGTGGCATTCAACCTTCAAAATAACATAAATAAATAGCGCTGTCAAAATAAAGGACGCACTACCTGCTTCTCTAAAGCATACGGTTTTAGGTGCAAAAAAAGAGCCATTGATCCGCTCGCCGCTGCCAGTTATACCCAGAGGGACGCTGCACCACAAATTTAAGTTTTACAGCTTGATTTGCAGCAACACTTAATTGCGGGCATTATTTTAACGAAGTAATAATTTTTAAAGCATATTAATTAAAATAACTCAAATTACTCTTCTTTTAAAAAGTTAATTTTATCAATTCCATAAAATCCTGCCAAAATGCACTTGCTTTTATTTAGATTTGTAAACAACGGAATTTAGATATCCGTTAAACATACCACTACTTATATACCCGCTATACTCAAAAAAATAAATGGAACTTAAAACGACTGAAAATCAGCGTATGATTGCGGACATGATCCGTGATTTTGGTGCAAAGCATATCAAGCCGAAAATGATGGAATGGGACGAGAGCCAGGAGTTTCCGGTGGAGGTCTTCAAGGAACTCGGGAAACTGGGCCTGATGGGTGTTCTGGTACCAACTGAGTACGGCGGGTCTGGTTTTGGCTACCTGGAATATGTGACGGCTATCGCTGAGCTTTCTAAGATTGACGGTTCCATTGGCCTCTCTATGGCAGCGCACAACTCGCTTTGCACAGGCCATATCCTCCAGTTCGGTAACGAGGAGCAAAAGCAGCAGTACCTGCCTAAACTAGCTACGGCAGAGTGGATCGGGGCTTGGGGACTGACAGAGCCCAATACCGGGTCTGACGCCGGCAACATGCGCACAGTGGCGGTGCAGGATGGTGACCATTGGGTGATCAACGGTGCCAAGAACTTCATCACACACGGTAAGTCCGGCAATGTGGCCGTGGTGATCGTGCGTACGGGCGAGGTAGGTGACTCCCATGGCATGACGGCATTTGTGATCGAGAAAGGCACCCCGGGCTTCAGCGCCGGGCGCAAGGAAGACAAACTGGGTATGCGCGCATCTGAAACCACGGAGCTTATCTTTGAGGATTGCCGCGTGCATAAAAGCCAGATGCTGGGTAATGTGGGCGAAGGCTTTATACAGGCGATGAAAGTGTTGGATGGTGGCCGCATCTCTATTGCAGCCCTATCGTTAGGCATTGCGCAGGGCGCATTCGATGCGGCTTTGGCTTACGCGCAAGAGCGCCAGCAGTTCAACAAGTCCATTGCCAGCTTCCAGGGCATTTCGTTCAAGCTAGCTGACATGGCCACGGAGATCGAGGCGGCTTCGCTGCTCACATACCAGGCAGCCGACATGAAAAACCGCGGCCTGAACGTGAACAAAGAGTCGGCCATGGCGAAGTACTATGCCTCTGAAGTTGCCGTGCGCACAGCAACTGAAGGTGTGCAGATTTTCGGGGGGTATGGCTTCACGAAGGACTACCCGGCAGAGAAATACTACCGTGATGCTAAGCTTTGCACCATTGGCGAGGGAACCAGTGAGATACAAAAGCTTGTTATTTCAAGAGCCATCTTAAAATAATGGCTTCACGAAGGTGGCTTTAAAGGCCTTCAGCTTGCTTTTATACATAAAATCTTGCCAGGCGAGAAATATATTTAGCCAAGCTATTGATTTTTAAGTATAACCTTGATTAAATTTGCAACCCTAATTCAAAGAGAAACGAAAGAAAATATGATTATTATTAATGTAAAAGATAACGAGTCTGTAGACCGTGCATTAAAGAGATTCAAGAAGAAATTCGAAAGAACTGGCGTTCTAAAGGAGTTAAGATCAAGAGCTTACTTCGAGAAGCCTTCTATCGCGAAAAGAAAGCAGAAGGAGAGAGCTGTATACAAGCAGCATTTGTTCGCTGAGCAAAACTACTAGTTCTTTCTAGCAACATACTTTATTTTTCCATACATTGGTAAACCTGCCATTTACAGCAGGCTTATCAATGTATGGATTTATTTTTTAAGTACCTCCAGTACGAGAAGCGGTATAGCCCGCACACCCTTACCTCCTACCACACCGATCTGGGCCAGTTTGCCCAGTATCTGCAGCAGGTGTATGAGATTACCGATGCCGCCGAGGCCGACCATACCATCATCCGCTCCTGGCTCCTGACGCTGGTGCAGCAGCAGATGCAGCCGCGATCCATCAACCGCAAAATCGCCTGCCTGCGTTCTTACTATCGTTTCCTGCTGGCGCAGCAGCGCATCGTCGTTAACCCCATGCTGCGTATCAAAGCGCCCAAGGCTTCCAAGAAGCTTCCGGGGTTTGTGCCGGAGGAGCCCTTCAACACCCTACTCGACAATTTTACTTTTGAGGATAACTTCGAAGGCCAGCGCGAGCGCCTGATCCTGGAGTTCCTGTACGGCACGGGCATCCGGCTGGCAGAACTTTTGGGCGTGCAGCATGCGGATATAGACCACAGGGCCAAAACAGTGCGTGTGCTCGGCAAAGGCAACAAAGAGCGTATTGTGCCCCTCAACGACTCGTTACTGAAAAGCATTGCCACTTATGAGGCACAGAAGAAGCACTACTTTGGCGATAACAATTCCGGAACCTTGCTCGTTACTAATAAGGCTCGTCCGCTATATCCAAAATTCGTTTACCGCGTCGTTAAAAAGTACATTAGCTTGGTTACTACCTCCGAACATAACAGCCCACACGTGTTGCGCCATTCTTTTGCTACGCACCTGTTAAACAAGGGCGCCGACTTAAACGCAATCAAGGATCTGCTGGGACATGCCAGCCTTGCGGCAACGCAGGTGTATACCCACAATTCAATAGAAAAGCTTAAATCGATTTTCGAGAAAGCCCATCCGAAAGCATAAGTTAAATTTTTTAAACGTTAAGACTATGAAGCTACAACTGCATTCCGTTAATTTCGATGCTGATGAGCAGCTGAACAACTTTGTACAGCAGAAGGTAAACAAACTCGACACGTTCTATGACAGGATTGTGGATGGGGAGGTTTTCCTGAAGAACAACAACAAAGATGGTATAGATAACAAAACCGTGGAGATCAGGCTGTTGGTCCCTGGCTCTACCCTCTTCTCGCAGGAAGATGCCCCTTCTTTCGAAGCCGCTGCCGATGCCGCCGTAGATGCCATGCGCCGCCAACTGAAAAGGCACAAAGAAAAACAGACAGCACACTAACCTCTGGAGTTACGATTTACTAATTCCTAGTTAGGGAATTTTATATAAACAGAAAGGCCTGCTACTTGTAGCAGGCCTTTCTGTTTATATAGGTATGGGCTTTTAGTTTGCCCTTCGCTTCCGGTTATAGGCCGAACTCTTCTTTGATCTTGTCCACGTGGTCCAGCTTCTCCCATGTAAAGGTTTCGAATTCCCTCACCTCTTTCTGGCCGTTTTTCACGATCTCGACTTCCTTCATGAAAGGAGTTCTACCCATGTGGCCATAGGCGGCTGTCTCGGCGAAGATCGGGTTCTGCAAACCAAAGCGCTGCACAATGGCGTAAGGGCGCATGTCGAACAGCTTGTTCACCTTCTCGGCAATCTCGCCATCGCTCATTACATTGCCTTCGGTATCCTTCACGTTCGTAGAGCCATACGTGGTCACGTAAAGGCCCACAGGCTTTGCCACACCAATGGCGTAAGCCACCTGCACCAGCGCCTGGTCTGCCACCCCTGCAGCTACCAGGTTCTTGGCGATATGACGGGCCGCGTAAGCCGCCGAACGGTCTACCTTGGAAGAGTCCTTGCCAGAGAAAGCGCCACCACCGTGGGCACCTTTGCCGCCATATGTGTCCACGATGATCTTACGGCCGGTTAGGCCAGTGTCGCCGTGCGGGCCACCAATCACGAACTTACCGGTCGGGTTGATGTGGTATTTGATGTTATCGTCGAACAACGACTGGATACGCTCTGACAATAGCTTCAGTACGCGCGGCATCAGGATCGTATCTACATCCTGCTTGATCTGCTGCACCATCTTGGTTTCAGCAGCATTCTTAGCCTCTGCGCTGTCGTTCTCTGCCTGCACAAACTCATCGTGCTGCGTAGAGATAACGATTGTGTCGATCTTCTCCGGCACATGGTTGTCGTTGTAGCGGATCGTTACCTGCGATTTGGCATCCGGGCGAAGGTATGTCATCTCCTTGCCCTCCTTGCGGATGGCAGACAACTCCTGCAGCAACAGGTGCGAGATGCTCAGGGCTAACGGCATGTAGTTGTCCGTTTCGTTGGTGGCATAGCCAAACATCATCCCCTGGTCACCTGCTCCCTGATCCTCTGGGTTGGTGCGCTCCACGCCCTGGTTAATGTCTGCCGACTGCTCGTGTATGGCCGAGATCACGCCGCAGGCATCCGCGTCAAACTTATATTCTGATTTAGTATATCCAATGCGCTTGATCACCTCACGGGCTACTCTCTGCACATCAACATAGGCTTCTGTCTTCACTTCTCCGCTCAGCACTACCAAGCCAGTCGTTACAAGCGTTTCGCACGCCACCTTAGACTGTGGGTCCTGCTTCAGGAACTCATCTAACAACGCATCTGAAATCTGATCCGCTACTTTATCCGGATGCCCTTCTGATACAGACTCCGACGTGAATAAATAAGGCATTTTGATTAGGGGTTTAGGTACAAAGTATAAACCAGCTATACTTTTGGGTAGTATAGCGGTTACAAAGCTAAGACAATTCCGGTATACTTAAAATAAGCAGACCCAAGAGATGAACTGCGTTCAGTAACATAAGGTTAGAAATTTCCGGGTGCCGGCAGTGGTTCCTACGCACCTGTGCCAAGCCCAAGAAGTGCCTCCATGTGTCAAACCATTTAGTTTTAGGCTCGTTTGAGGAGTATAATATAAAAACAGACTTAACTATATATGAAACGCATACTAGCAATTTTCACCTTACTCACGGCCTTAGCAGGTCATACCATCGCCCAAAACAATGATTCGCCTTACAAAACAAGCCTAAAAGTGGATGCACCGATTATTGCAGCCGGTATGGGTTTAAGTTTATATGGCCTGACACTGATGAAGGACAAGGATGGACTGACAGAGCAGGAAGCGCTAACACAAACCAAGGACGACGTGAACCGCTTTGACCGTTTCTCGGCAGGCTGGCATTCTGAATCTGCTAAGAAAATAAGTGATATCCCGTTTTACGGGTCGTTTGCATTAGCCCCAGCGCTCATGCTCTTGGACGATGAGGTGCGCGGCAAGGCAGGCCAAGTGTTCGTATTGTACGTAGAGACGATGGCTGTAACAGGCGCGTTGTTTACGATGACCAATGGCAACGTGCCCCGCAATCGCCCTTTAACATACAGCGAAGAGGTAGAACTATCTGAAAAGACAAGAGCAAATGCGCAGAACTCGTTTTATGCGGGCCATACTGCCGCGGCTGCCAGTGCCACGTTCTTTGCAGCTAAGGTGTTCCACGACTTTCATCCAGACTCGCCTGCCAGACACGCCGTATGGGCCGCTGCCGCCGCGATACCCGCTGGTGTGGGGTATTTAAGGTTACGTGCCGGAAAGCATTTCCTGAGCGATAACTTACTAGGCTATGCTGCGGGTGCAGCCGCAGGCATACTGGTGCCACAACTCCATAAAAAATCAAACAAGATGAACCTGAGCCTGGTGCCTGTCTCGGGCCGCGACTACAGCGGCGCCCTGATGACGTATACTTTCTAAGCAGGCCGAACATCTTGTGCTAAACAGACCAGGCTACCGATTCGGTAGCCTGGTCTGTTTTTGTAGGTATGGTAACGCCGTTTGTTACTGGCTTTGCTCTTGCTTGTCTTTCTTCAGGTTTTCTTCAAACAGCTTATAGATGCGCTTGTACTCATCGGTCCAGCTGGCAGGTTCTTTAAAGCCATGGTCCTCTACCGGGTATACGGCCAGTTCCCAATTGTCCTTCCCAAGTTCGATCAGGCGCTGCGTTAGGCGCACCACATCCTGGAAATGCACGTTGGTATCCACCATTCCATGGGCAATCAACAATGCCCCCTTCAAGCCCTCCGCATAATAGATAGGCGAGCTTTTAGCGTAGGCCGTGCTGTCGGCGTACGGTGTGTTCAAGATGTTGGAGGTATAGCCGTGGTTGTAGTGGGCCCAGTCTGTTACCGAGCGCAGGGCAGCGCCAGCGGCAAACACATCCGGCTCCGTGAACATGGCCATGAGTGTGATGAAGCCACCGTAAGAGCCCCCGTAAATGCCAATGCGGCTTGGGTCTACGCTATACTCGTTCACCAGGAACTTCGCTCCGTCTACGTGGTCGCTCAGATCCTTGCCGCCCATAAAGCGGTATATGCCCGTCCGCACATCGCGGCCATACCCTGCGCTGCCCCGGTAATCGATGTCCAATACGGTATAGCCCTGGTCTACGAGGAAGTTGTGGAACATGTACTCCCGGAAATAGCTGCTCCACCACTTGTGCGCATTCTGCAGGTAACCGGCGCCATGCACAAACACCACTGCCGGGCCCTGTTTCTCCGGGTTCTGCGGGCGGTACAGGCGGGCGTACACATCGGCCCCATCCCGGGCTTTGAACGTCACCACCTCAGGCTCACGCCAATCATAGGATTTAAACTCTTGGGTAAGCGAATGCGTCACTTGCTTTGGCTTGGCATTTTTTTGGTTGTCCATCACAAAAAGCTCCCAAGGCGTGTTGCTGGTGGAGGAGCGGATGGCCAGGGTCTTCTCGTCTGGCGACAGCGTTACTTCCTGCGCCCCCGGCAAGTTGGTCAGTTGCACCATGTCGCCGCCTTCCAGTGGCATACGGTAGAAGTGCTGCTCCCCTGGGTGCGTTTTGTTCGCCGTGAAGTACCAGTGCTTCTTGTCATCAGACATCCGCACGTCCGATACCTCAAACTTGCCGCTTGTCAGGGCTTTTTTCCTGCCTGTCTGCACATCCACGGTATAAAGGTGCGAATAGCCGCTTTCCTCTGAGTGGAACCATACCCGTTGGTTGTCCGGCATCCAGCCGATAGCGCCGGCGCCATACCCTATTCCGGGTCCGTTTATCCAGGCCTCATCACGCTGACGATCCAATACTGACAACTTACCTGATACCGGGTCCAGCTTCAGGATCCAGCGGTCTTTGTTATCTTCAGAGCGTGCTACCACCACGGCGTGCTTTCCGTTACCAGACCAAAAAGGCCCATAGATCGCAGTCGCGCGTGGCTTTGGCTTTTGCGCTTTGCTACCCGCCGTATCCTGTGCAGCACCTTTCTTTTTCTCAGCCAGGTAGTCCGGCTGCTGTAAAATACCTTCTATCCCCTTCATGGAAAGCGCAAAGGTGGTATCGCGCTTCGTGTCGTACAGGTAAGTCTCAAATACCGTTTGTGCATCACCTACTTTCGAGCGCGTGCTAATGTCTTCGGTATACCCGCTGGCCGTTACGTAATTTGGCACAATGGCTACTTTGGCATTTTTCGGGCGGCTCACCAACTGGTAGGAGATAAAGCGCTCGTCGGGGCTCAGGCTCAGGCTGTTGACGGCTTTGTCCTCGATGTATATCTCTTTCGGCCGATTCGGAGCATCCCGCTTCGCCTGTTGCTCGCGGGCTTGCTTTTCCTCCTCGCGGTCCCGCACAATCTGCAGCAGTGTCTTTTGCTGCGCCATCAGCCAATCGCGCTGGGCATTGCTGCCTTCCTCCGCCGTTTTGCGGCCTTTCCTGAAATCCGTCAGCTGCGTGGTCTGCCCATTGTCAATATTCCAGGCAAACAGGTTATTGTCTTTGATATAGACCACCTTCTGCTCGCTGCGGCTAAACGAAGGACTGCTCTCGCGCTCCACCGTATTCGTAATCTGTTGCTGTTTACCCTTCTTCACGTCATACAGGTAGATGTCGCCGTTCTTCTCATACACCTTCCGGGTTTCCGCAAGGTTATACGCTCCGGCCTGCGTCGGCAGGTTGCGCCGTTCCTGCGGGCTTACCTTCTGGATGTTGCGGCCATCGGCAGACACGCTGTAAAGGGAGTCGGCTTTGTTGCCATCTGGGTTCCAGTAGAAATAGACTTTCTTCCCGTCTTCCGACCAGAATATATTGCTGGGTGAAGTGCCGATCCATTTCGGGTCGCGCATAATCTTCTCCACGCTGAGCGTCATTTTGGCATCCTGGGCCTGGAGTGCGCCGTTGCTTAAAAACAACAATGCCCCTATGGCCATAGCTCTTATTTTGATTAGCATGTGTAAGTAGTGTAGTGTTTCTTAAGGGCTTTTTGCTTTTAAATTTAAGGAGGTACTGGCATAAAGCAAAACAGCCACCGCTATCTGGTGGCTGTTTTTACATATAAGCGTTAGGATCTTTTCTTTTTTCCGAAGTTCATATCCGGGTGCTTCTCCTCATGGTCGGTCAGGCCCTGGTAAAATGTAGCAAAGCTCAGCAGCTCGGCCTCTCCAAAAAGCTTACCCAAAAACGTGATGGTTGTCGGCATGCCGTTGTCCTGGAAGCCGTTTGGCAGTACCACGCACGGATGCCCCGTCAGGTTGGTTACCACCAGGTTGCTGCTGGCAAACGATGGGCTGAGGTATACATCCACATCCTTCAGGGTTTCCTGCATCTGCTGCACCAGCAAAGTACGCACACGCTGTGCCTGGATGTATTCTACGGCAGGCACAAAACGCGCTGCCCGGAAAGCGTTTGGCCAGGCGTTTTTGTGCTGGGCCACCAACAGGCTATCGCGGCCGCTGCGGGTCAGCTCGTCAAAAGCGGCGGCTCCCTCTACCGAAATGGTGAGTGTCAGGGCGCGGGCCGGCAGGTCAGGCAAAGTGATCGGCACTAATTCCACGCCTGCTTTGCGCAGGGTTTCCAGCGTAGCCTCATCGTTTTTCTTAAAGCCATACTTTCCCTCGAAGTCATTCTTCAGGTAGCCCACCCGCAGCTTTTTCACGTCTATACCCGGGTTGTAGTTGAACGGCGCATCGTATACCGATTGGTCTTTGCCGTCCGGTCCGTAAATGGCGTTAAACACGATGGCACAGTCTTCGGCGGAGCGTGCAATCGGCCCGATCTTATCCATCGACCAGCTCAGGGCCATCGCCCCATGCCGGCTCACACGGCCAAAAGTCGGGCGCAAGCCCGTTGTACCGCAAGCAGTAGACGGTGAAACAATGGAACCGAGTGTTTCTGTTCCGATGGCGTAAGGCACCAACCCGCCTGCCACTGCTGCTGCTGAACCGGCAGAGGAGCCGCTGGACCCTTTGGTAATGTCCCAGGGGGAACGGGTTTTGCCACCATACCATACATCGCCCATCGCCAAGGCGCCCAAAGTAAGCTTGGCCACTAGCACGCCACCGGCATCTTGCAGGCGCTGTACTACTGTAGCGTCCTCATCAATCACCTGGTCTTTGTAAGGCATCGCCCCCCAGGTGGTTTTATATTTTTTAGTTGAGAGCAGGTCTTTCACGCCGAACGGGATGCCGTGCAACATGCCTTTATATCTGCCAGCCTTTATTTCCTTGTCTGCCTGCCGGGCCTGCTGTAAGGCCAGTTCTTCGGTTAGCGTCGTGACGCACTGCAACGTTGGGCCATACTTCTTCAGGCGGTCCAGGTAAAACCTGGTCAGCTCCTCGGATGTGATCTGTTGGGTGCGAACAAGTTCCGCTAGCTGCGGCACTGAGTAGAATGCTAGCTCCTCCTTTTTCTTCGGCGGCTTCACCTTAGCTGGTGCAGCCACCTCGAACTTTGTTTTCTGTTGCTCGAAAGTATACCCCACAGGGATGGGGTTAAACACCAGGGCGGGGGCTACACTATTTGGCAGATCCACCTTGCGGATCGCCACATAGCTTTCCTGCATCTCTTCCATCTCCGTTAGGGTAGAGTCTAGCTGTGCCTCCGAGAAGTTCAGGCCCATCACTTTCTGTGCGTCCTGCAGTACCGCCACCGTAATCTTGTTATCTGCCAGCTTGGTGACAAACGCGCCTGAAACGAAACAGGCTGCCGCCAACAGGCCAATTTTGCTTTTATTCATTTTTATAGCTTTTGTAGTTTCTAAGATACTAAATGTCAAAACAAAAAAGGCTGTTCGATCGAACAGCCTTTTTTGTTTATTTTATTCTTAACAGGCTGAAGCAGCACTCTTAAGATAATCGTTAAGCTTTATGCTTAGTCGTTCAACACTGGGTTGTTCAACTCCTCAGCCTGTGGAATCGGGAAGGTCAGCTCATCCGCGTTGTAAGGGAAAGAATTGCCAGCCTCAAACAGGTGGTTGCTTCCTCTTGTAACGGTTTTCTTCAGACGCTTCATGGCTAAGTAAGACTTACCTTCACCCCATAGCTCCAAACGAGTCTGCTTGTAGATTTCATCCAACAAGGCCTGTCCGTTAAGTGCATCTACATAACTTGCATCAGCTACACGCGCTGTCACCAGGTTCTTCAGCATCTCTCTTGCTTCAGCATCCTGGCCTAATCTTGCCTTTGCCTCCGCGTTCAACAGGATCATCTCCTCGATACGCATGTACACGTAGTCAGTAGTTACCTGACGCTGACCACCTGCTTTTCTAGCCGGATCAAAGAACTTGAACAACGGGCGGTAAGAAGTAGCGCTGAACTGCTTTCTTCTTAAGTCATCCGGACGCATAGAATCATACAGTCCTTTGTCGATGTTCTTAGGATCTCCTGCCCATGCATAGCTGTAGGTATAAGCATCCACCTGTCCCCACCAAGACACCAGGTCGAGGTCGTTTGCCAGGGTAAGGTCTACACCCCACATCCAGCTTGGCGTTGCTACGTTGTTGAAGCCGGACTCTGGGTTAACCAGCACACCGTTCTCAACTCTACCGTACAATTCGTTCTGATTCGTTACACGGTATCCACCAGAGGTGATCACGTCATTTGTCAGTTCTACCACACGGTTCAGGTCAGCTGTTGTTCCTCTTGCAGCTAAGGCATAAGAAAGCAAGCCTTTGGCCACTGTCTTGTCGATCTGGTCTTTAGAAGTTCTGTTGAAATCATCTAAATACTCTACTGCCTGAGACAGGTCACTGATAACAAGGTTGTATACCTGCTCAGCAGTTGATTTCGGCTGGTTAGGCACCTTGGTGTCTGTGTAGAGTGGCAAAATCTTCTCAGATGGTGTATACCCTTTGGCATAGAACTGAGCCAGGTAGAAATACGCGTATCCGCGCATCGCTTTTGCCTGCCCCATGATGTGGCGCGATAATGCTGTTGCAGGAACTGCATCGTTACCACCTAATGCGTCGATTACTGTGTTTGCACCGAAGATGATGCGGTAGTAATAGCGCCAAGGCTTGTAGGCACCGATGTCCGTGTTGTCGGTAGTTGTCTGGAATCTTGCAATTCTAGAGTACCAGCCATACGTAACACCCGCTAACACCATATCCGATGCGATCATGTCGCTGTAGATATCATAGCCTTTCTGACCGAAGTCATCATGGTCAAGATTTGTTCCACCTGTACCCGTGTTATACATGGTAGAGTATAAACCGGCGATGTTACCCTTCAACAGCGAAGGATCTTTCTCAGCGGCGGCGGCAATTTGCTCTGGAGACAATTGGCGGGTAGGCTCAACTTCCAGAAACTCTTTGTCGCAACTGCTCATGAACATCGTCATGACAGCTGCTCCTATTAAATATATATTCTTTTTCATGCTGATAATCAAATTAAATTTTCACTCTTAAACCTGCTGTTACAGTAGACAATGGAGAATAGCGGTATGTGCTAGAGCTTCCGGCCTCATTTGTAGAAGGGTTGAATCCATCACGCTTTGACTTGATCCACAGGTTGTCGCCAGATACCCATATTGATAATCCACCCACACCCAACTTGGTCGTATAGTTCTTAGGAAGTGTGTAGCTCAGACGCACGTTGTTCAATGTCAGGTAATCTGCCTTCGTGATGAAGCGAGAAGAAGTTGAGTTCACGTTCTTGTCGTAATCGTTAGAGATACGCGGTACATCAGTGATGTCGCCTGGCTGCTGCCATCTGTCGAAGATGTCTGTGTGCCAGTTGTTACCACCCACTACTCTGTTGTGCATCAAACCTGCATAGGTATAGTCATAAGCATAACCACCAAGGCTGTACAGGAACTGTACGTTCAGGTCGAAGCCTTTGTAACCGGCAGCCAGGTTGATACCACCTCTTACATCAGGAAGCGCTGACTTGCCGATGTACTTCTGCGTAGCTGCTGAGTAGTTCTTGGTAGTAGCTGTCAGTAGGTTAGCATCCGGGTTCTTCGCCATGTAGTCAGCAAGGTTGGTTACTTCCTCGCCAGCATCGTATGAACCGTTTCCGTTTCCGTCAGCATAATGTACTGTCCAAGTGCTTGTACCATCCTGCGGATCTACACCAGCAAACTCTCTCACATAAAAGTCATAGATAGAGTGTCCTTTAGACCATCCAAAAGGTGTCTGTACGTCAATCACCTTCTCAACACCTGTAGACGGGTCAATCGGCATTTTCGTGATCTCGTTGCTGAAGATCTCACCGTTTACGTTAACGCTCAAGCGGTAATCTTTCTGCTGGAACACATCACCTGTCAGGTCAAACTCAACACCTCTGTTGCGCAGGTTACCATCATTTACCTGAATCAAGGCATACCCTATAGATGGACCTACTCTTCTTTCGAAGATCAGGTCATCTGTGTTTTTCTGGTAATAGTCAACTGAACCTGAGAAACGGTTTCCGATTTCAAACTCGACACCTGTCTGGAACATTTTAGAAGTCTCCCAAGTCAGATCTGGGTTACCTTTTACATCGAAAGAGAATGCAGGCGCATCGTTCAGGTTATCCACGTTGAACAGGTCATAGCCTGGGTAGAAACCTACACCTGCCTGATCACCGATCAAACCGTAGCTGGCCTTCAGCTTTAAAGAAGTAAACAACGGCAGGTTGTCCATGAAATCCTCCTCAGAAACTAACCAGGCTGCACCTACTGAACCGAATGTACCCCACTTGTCTTTTCTGAATCTTGAAGAACCGTCACGACGGATGGTAGCAGACAGGAAGTATTTCTTGTCTAAGTCGTAGTTCACCTGTCCGAAGTAAGACTCCAAAGAGTACTCATCCGTGTATGAGTTAGATGGGTTCTGAACAACCGCATTGCTCAGGTCTTCGATGTTCGGGTCAACCAGGCTATAACCTGAAGCACTCAGGATGTTACGCTTCCAGTTGGTAGACTCGTGTGCGGCTAAAGCCTCGATATTGTGTGAGCCGAAAGTTTTGGTGTAACGCAGCAAGTTGAGCAAGTTGTAGTTGAACAACTCTGTACGCTGGTGGAAAAGGCTACCGTTCTGTGAAGCAGAACCGCCATAGTATTTGTTACCTCGGTTCAGTAACTTGTTGTGGTAGTACTGCGCACCAATACGGTTCTCTAAGGTCAGGCCTTCTGCGATGTTCACATTCAGGCTGGCATTACCGTTCAGTTCGTTACGGTTGTCTCTTCTAGTATCGTAAGTTGCATCCGCAATTGCGTTTGTCAGACCACCGAAACCACGGGCTGTTACCGTACCATAGTCAAACTGGTTGCCACCGAAGATAGGGTCGGTGATCAGTTGGCCTTCTGCATCGCGCATGAACAGCGGGTAGATAGAAGGAATGTTATCGGCGAACCAGAAAATGCTTCCGGAGTTGCTGCTCTGTCCGTTGTTATTTGTCTCTGTTCTGGCGTAGTTAAAGCTTAATGCACCGTTCAACCACTTGTTGATTTCCTGGTTTACATTTAAGCGAGCAGACAGACGCTGAAAGTCAGAGTTGATGATATAGCCTTTGTCTTCTAAGTAACCGAAAGACGAGTAGTAGCTTGTTTTATCAGATGATCCACCGAACTTCAAGTTTACTTCCTGACGGGCAGCGTTCTGGAAACCGTAGTCTTCCCAGTTTTCCGGGTCATACTTTCTGGTTACGCTCTCTCTTACCGTTCTGGTAGCCGGGTCAATCAGCTCACCACCATTGGCAACATTCCACAGGTTATAACCTGGGCGGATACCTCTGTTAGAGAACAAGTTCTCATTAGCGTATACAGTTGGGTCAGTTGTGATTTTTGGGTTGGCGTCTGCGTTGTTATACAGGGCTTCCCAACCTAAGGCGATGTACTGCTCAGGCGACTTGATCGTGTTATAACGTGGCAGTAACGACATGTTGGTACCGAAGTTTGCATCTGCCTCGATGTAAGACTTTTTGCCTCTGCCGTTTTTGGTAGTGATTACAACCACACCGTTGGCACCTCTTGAACCGTAGATGGCCGTTGCAGCAGCATCCTTCAGGATAGTAGTTGACGCGATGTCAGCTGGGTTGATGGAGTTGATGCTTCCAGAGAAAGGAACACCATCCACTACGTACAATGGAGCACGGTTACCGTTTACAGAACCGATACCGCGGATACGGATAGTAGCTTCTGTACCTGGCTGACCGCTTGTGTTTACGATACGCACACCCGCTACCTCACCGGCTAATGCCTGCGATACGTTCGATACGTTTTTGCTCTCCAGTTTCTCTGCTGTTACAACCTTCGCAGAACCTGTAAAAGATTGCTGTGTAGAAGTGCTGTAACCTGTTACCACAACTTCTGAAAGCGTTTCGGCGTCTATTGCCAGGCTAACAGACACAGAGCTTCTGCCGCTGATGGCAACCTCTTGCGTAGAGTATCCAATATACCTGAACACCAATGTGTTTTGGTTTTCAGGAACATTCACGGTATAGTTACCGCCAAGACCGGTAGTGGCACCCACTGTGGTACCCTTCACGATAACAGATACGCCGGGCAGTCCCTCCCCGGTCGATTTGTCGGTTACTGTACCCGACACTGATCTGCTTTGAGCCCAAGCTTGTACCACAAGCAAGAACGCAAAGAAGACACTGAGTAGTAAACTCTTCTTCATGTTAGAAAATTAGGTTGAATAAAAATTTGTAAGAATGGTTTGTTGGCCAAATATACTTAATTATGACATAAATCAAAATTCGCCTCCCCGCTTAGTATCAGATAAAAACAATTTTCCAAAAAATACTCACTTTAATTCTACAATATGTAATACAGCTGAAAGTAATCTATCTATGGGTAACAAGCATGTATTTCATTATCAAACAACAGATTAGTATGCGTGAATAACATTAATAGACTTTTATTATATATAAATAATACAAATTAAACTAAATACCCATACTAGTATAAGTCAATTCTAAGAACAGGTATACACCCTATGTTAACTACACCTACAATTAACTTATAATGAGTAACATACCAACGGATAAATCTAACATTTACTGAGTTTTACTGTATAATGCCTCGCTAACAGAACTTGCACAGCCTGTTATAAGATACTTCGGAATAAAGGTCAAGTACAAAATTTTTCATCATTAGATTTATTAGCGCTCTTTTCTATCACTTAATTATAAAGCGCTGTATGCTGTTACGCCACATTTTCCTCAGTATAACCATATCCAGTAAAATTCGTGCGCACAAAAAAAGGCAGACGAAATGCCTGCCTTTTTTTGTGCGCACGAAAGAGTGCTTAGTAACCCGGGTTCTGTTCTACTCAGTCCTCGGAGTTGAGAATTTCACGCTGCGGTATAGGCCAAAGCAACTTGTTCGGGTCCGTTACACCCAGCACCGCTGAGGCTCTGCCCGTACGTCTTAAGTCGAACCACCTGTGGCCTTCGTTGGCCAGTTCTACCCTGCGCTCAGCCAAAATTGTATCAATCAGCGCTTCCTGTGACAGCGGTACCACAGGGGTAAGTTCAGCCCTTGCCCTTACTTGGTTCAGCAGGCTCGTAGCTTCCACCAGGTTTTCAGCACCACCAATTCTGGCCAGTGCCTCGGCCCTGTTCAGCAGTACTTCCGCATATCGGATCAGCAACACGTGGTCGGTTCCGTCCGAGACGCGCGTATACTTGCCGGTATAGGTCGAGGTTAGCACGTTGGTGGCCAGGCGCTCATCACCCGCCTCGTGCGCCGCCGCCAGGCCAGTGGTTGGGGATACTTCGTTGCGACCGCCCAAGCTGGTAGGCAGCCAGAAGAATGCGATGGAGTTAGAATTAACAGGATCGAATTGTAATTCCCATATCGCCTCCGCCGTGTTCTTCAGCTCGTAGATGTCGCGGTAGTTTGGCACCAGCATGTAGCGGCCGGAGGCGATCACCTGTTGCGCAAATTCTGCCGCCTGCTGATAGTTGTCTTGATACAGTTGCACCCGTGAGGCTAACGCCAGTGCGGCCCACTTGGTGGCACGCCCTTTACCCGCAGCCCCTGCAAACGACTCCGGTAGGTTAGTAATAGCATAGTTAAGGTCCTCCATTACCAGATTGATCACCTCTTGCTCCGAGGCACGCGGGGTAGGGTTGGCATCGCCGGGTGTGAGGGTAGGGGTAGTTCGCAGGGGAACGCCCAAACCGTTATCGCCATACCCTGTTGGGGAACCACCGAAATAGTTGATCAGGTTAAAGTAATGGTAAGCCCGTAAAAACCTCGCCTGCGCCAACACCGACTCTTTGTTGAAGGCGGGATCATCCACACTCGGCACGTTCTGTATCAGGTTGTTAGCCCGGTTGATACCTGTATAGATAGCGTTCCACATATTGCTCAACTCCACGTTCTCAGGCAGAATGCTCCGCTGCGCAATTTGTGCGAACGACGGAAACGTACCGGTATGCATGGCATTGTCAGCGGTCAGGTCGGCAAAGGTAAAGTAACGCAGGCCCATGTAGTTAACACTTTGCAGGGCGCTGTAGGCTCCGATCAGGCCTGCCTCTGCACCAGTTCTGTTATTGAAGGCTGCGTCAGCAGGCAAGGAGGCTTGCGGTTCCACATCCAGCGGATCGCACGCTGCTGCGCTCAGCAGCATGCTTAGCGCAATCATCTTAAAATATCTTGTATGTAGCATTTCGTTTACGTTTTAAGAGTTAGAGGCCAATGTTCACGCCAAAGGTCACAGACCTGGCTTGCGGGTACACCAGGAAGTCGGTGCCCAGGGCCACGTTGTTGCCACTGAAGGTGTTCACCTCCGGGTCAAACCCAGTATAGTCGGTAATGGTGAACAGGTTCTGCGTTTGCAGGAAGAGGCGCGCGCGCTGCAGGTGCACCCGCTCCAACACTGAGGTCGGTATGGTATAGCCAAGCACAAGGTTCTTCAACCTGATATAGGAGCCATCCTCCAGCCAACGGTCTGAAGTTCTGCGGTTGTTGTTTGGGTCACCGTATACCGCCCGGGGCACGTTTGTGTCTGTGTTCTCCGGAGTCCATCGATTCAGCACGCCATCAGTCTGGCCAAACACTCCATTCATACCCTCCGAAAAAGCGCGGGTATTATTGTAGATGTCGTTTCCCTGCGTGAACTGGAAGAAGAACGTCAGATCGAAGCCCTTGTAAGTCAAGTTGTTGGTTATGCCGCCGGTATATCTTGGCTGCGCGTTTCCGATAATCTGCTGGTCATCGCTGGTGATCACACCGTCTTCGTTCAAGTCCTTAAAGCGGATGTCGCCTGGGCGCGTGGCCGTTGATTGGTACACGGCGTTGGGGTTGCCGGTTTGGTCTACGGCACGGCTGTTGAGGGTTGTAATCTCATCCTGCGTCTGGAAAATACCATCAACTACATACCCTCTGAATGAGCCGATGGGTTGGCCCTCCTCTACCCAGCTGGCAAAGCCTGCCGGGTATGGATTGCCGCCATACAGTTTTGTGATCTCGTTGCGGTTGAAGGAGATGTTGAAGTTGGTGTTCCAGTTGAACCCACCGGGGTCGTTAGACTCAATGTTATAAGAGGTCAGGGCAAACTCCAAGCCTTTGTTCTCCATCGAACCGATATTTTCCTGCACACTCACAAAGCCCGAACTGCCCACCAGTGGCCGTGCCAGCAGCAGGTTGTCGGTCTGCTTCAGGTATGCGTCCACGTTCAACACAATGCGGTTGTTCAACACCCCGAAGTCTAATCCTATGTTCGACTGCTTCGTCTCTTCCCAGGTGAGGTCGGGGTTGCCGAGTTGAGAGGGAGCCAGACCAGCTTGCTGCAGGTAATTAGCCCCTGCGCCTACCAGTGCCAGCGCGTCAAAGTTGCCGATTTCAGAGTTACCAGTCACTCCGTAGCTGGCCCTTAACTTCAGTTCACTGATAAAGTCAAGCCCATCTAGGAAGGTCTCCTCCGAGATGCGCCAGCCCACAGATGCCGCTGGAAACACGCCATACCGGTTATTCTCGCCAAAGCGGGAGGAGCCGTCGGCACGCACGCTAGCAGAAAAGAGGTACTTATTCATCAGGCTGTAGTTAAAGCGCGAGAAGTACGACTCCAAACCCCAGGCAGACTCCGAAGAGGTGGCAGATGTTTTAACTGAGCCCGCTGACAGCTGCTTGATGTCGTTGCCCGGAAAGCCCGTGGCCGCTGCGAAGATAGAGTTGAAAGTAGACTGCTGGTAGGAGATACCGAGCAGGGCCTGGAAGCTGTGAATCTCGTTGAAGGTCTTGCTGTAGTTCAGGGTATTCTCATTCAGCCACGACACGTCTTGCCGGTAAGACATTTGCCCCTGGCCGTTAGAGCCTGCGCCGGTGTTGGTAGTAGTAGGCCGGAAGTCCTCTTCCCGGAAGGTCAGGTAGTCTAGGCCGAATGTAGTGCGGAAGCGCAGGGAGGGGAGGATATCCCACTCTGCAAATACGTTACCGATCATGCGGGCACTGATGGCAGAAAGCGTAGGCTCTTTGGCGGCAGCCACCGGGTTCTCAGTAGAGGCACCCGGGTCTTTGGCATAAGTGCCATCTGACAAGAATACAGGTATGTCGCTAGCCACTAGCAGGGCTGTGCTGATCACGCCATTGATGTTGTTGTCGTTCTGGATGCGGCTGCTATTCGATCGGCTCAACCCAAGGCTGGATCCTACCCGGATCTTGTCGCTGATGTTGTGGTCGAGGTTCAGTCGGCCGTTCGCCCGTTCAAATGAGGAACCAATTACGATGCCCTCCTGGTCGAAATACGTGCCAGACACAAGAAATTTCGTGCGCTCGTTTCCGCCGGATATGGAGAGGTCATAGTTGGAGATAGGCGCTGTTCTGAAAATCTGGTCCTGCCAGTTGTTGTTAGGCGCAGTGGAGGGATCGGCAAAAGTAGAAACAGCACGTAAGCCATCAGGACGATCTACGGCTGCCCACAGGCCAGCAGCGTTGCGGGCACGCCGGAAGCCGTTGAAGAAATAGGCTGTCAAGTCTGCCTGCGAAGCGAACCCTAAACCGGCAGCATTGCCATAGCGGTTCAGAATCATCTCGTTGTAAAGCTCCACCTGCTGCTGCCCCGTCAGGGCGTCCAGGCGGCGCCAGGTTTCCTGGTAGCCGGTGTAGTAGCCCATATTGATTTTAGTACGGGCATTAGCGCCGCGCTTGGTCGTAATCAGTACCACGCCATTGGATGCCCTGGAACCGTAGATAGCAGCAGAAGCAGCGTCTTTCAGGATTTCCATAGAGGCAATATCGCTAGGGTTCAAATCAGAAAGGGCGTTAGTTTGCTGCCCTCCTGTGCCAATGGCGGCGTAATTACCTGTGTTGATTGGCACGCCGTCCACCACATACAGCGGCTCGCTGCTAGCCCCTATAGAGGCCGCCCCACGTACCCGCACCGCGATACCGCTGCCCGGCGTACCGGAGTTCTGCGTTACCTGCACACCGGCGGCACGCCCCTGCAGCGCTTGGTCTACCGACACCACCGGAATATCCTCCAAGGCCTCTGCCGTAACCGAGGTGATAGCACCTGTCAGTTCTTCACGCGTCTGGGTACCATACCCTACTACCACTACTTCCTCAATACTCCTAGAGGATTGGGTAAGTGTAACATTAATGATATTACGCTCGCCAATGGGCACCTCCTGCTCGGCAAAACCGATGTAACGGAAAACGAGTGTATTGGCATTTGCCGGGATGTTGTTAATGGTAAACCGTCCCTCCACATCGGTGCTTGCACCCACAGAGGTTCCTTTTACGATCACGCTGACCCCCGGTAAGGCTTCGCCGTTCGCTGAGGTCACGCGCCCCATAATCGAACGGTTCAGCTGTGCCCACGATTGCCCCACCAGAGCCAACACGAGCAAGAGACTAAACAGTAAATGTTTTTTCATAAAGTGACTGATTAAATTATTAAGTTTTTAAGACATTACATTCAGCATGTTAACTCATAAAAGCACATTTTTGTTTAGCAATTGTATCTTCCGCATACCCTTATTAATATCTGTCCGAAAGACCATATAAGCTTGCTGCCTTTCAAACGGTTAAATAGGATTCTTAAATATTCATAGCATGACCTTCCTCAAGCTTCAAACAGCGGGATTGTACCCCAAAAGGTACCACACAAGGCATTACCTATAATTGGAATATATAAATAGATCACTATGCTTGCAGCACTTGCTAAGAATAGTCTGAAATGGGTGATGAAGGAGGTATATAGGATTGGTTGTCTATTGCTAAGGGAGGAGCAGCAACACAGCTATATGCTTTCTAACTGCAAAGTAGGAAGAGTGCTGCAGAGCAAGTAGAGATATTAATTGCTGTTGCTGTTGGCAAAAGCGATAGTTTACCGCATAAAGAGGGTAATACAACTGAAGCCAAATTTCTAGAGAGCGACCTCCCCAATGGAGAGGGCACAATTTGCTGTGAGTTAAGCTAAAAAGGAAATCACTTCAATCCCATCTCCCACCTTCACAGCACCTGTTCCTACCGGTAGTACGTTTTGCCCAAACATAATCTTGTTTCGGACTTGCCGGAAAGTTGCCAGAGTGCGGAGTGGCTCCGGGCTTTTTTGGGCTGTCTGCTGGTTGATGGTGGTCACCACACAGCGGGCACACGGCTTTACAGCCCTGAAGCGCTGACTGCCGATACTAAAATCCAGCCAGGTGTCTTCGGCAAAGGGCGCGCCTCCCTGAAACACGAAGTTCGGGCGGAATTGGTCCATAGGGACGGGCTGCTCCAACCGGTTGTTTAGGTCGTCGAGTGAGGCCTGCCCGATAATCAGGAACGGGTAGCCGTCCGCAAAGCTTACTACTTCACCGTGTGTGGCATAGCCTGGGTCTACACGGCGTTGGGTCTGCGGGGGCATGTACACTAACCGAGCTGCCATACCCAGCGCAGCGGTAAACCATGCGGTGGCAGACTGACTGACTTCCTGCGCCAGCACTACATCGTCCCAGATGGTCACCTGAATTTCCTGGCCTGTTGCCGCACCGAAGGGTATAAAGAGCGGCTCTATTTTGTCCTGCTTGTGCTGCACCTCCAGGCCTCCCTCTTTCAAGGCTACCTGCAGCAAGGCCATTTGCGCATGTTGCCGCTGCGTCAGGAAATTCCCCTGCTCGTTTACCAGCATCCAACGACGATCATACCGCAACCCTCTTTCCTCCACATCAGCAGTCTCTAGCCGGATGCCGCCCAACGATTTGATGGGGTAAATGTAGATATCGGACAGGAATAGTGCCTCCATGTGTTGCGTTAGTATATAATAAGTGATAGCCTGTTATGTTTGCCGAATGGGCATGGTTTTGCAAAAGTAGTGGAAGTACCCTTCATGTCAAGCGCCAATCAATCAGCAGCTCGTTTTAAATGGCCCGGATGCCTGCTTGTAGCTGTAACAGGGTTGGCTCCGTACAGTATACCTACATTCTTCACCTCAACAACCCTGAAACCTATGCGCTATATCAGTTTGCTGCTTTTGCTCTGTTGCCTCTCTATTTCCACTGCATGGGCGCAAACAGAAGTTGGCTGCGCGGAGGGCCACATGCAGGCAGCGAAACGGATGGCAGTGGCAACGCCGGAGCACCAGCGCCTGATGAACCTCTATGACCTCACCTTTTATAAGCTGGACCTGCAGCTTGAGCGCAACAGTACCTACATCGCCGGGAGCGTGACGTTGGCCGGACAGGTACGGAAATCCCCACTGCCAGTCTTTGCCTTTGAGTTACACCCCAATTTTGTGATCGATGCCGTTTTTGTAAACGGGGAGCAGGTGACCGCCATTAGCCGCAGCGGCAGCGACGTAACGGCACAACTGCCTGCTGCTGTCGGCCCGAACAGAAGCATCAGCACGGTTATCCAGTACCACGGCACTGCCCCGAGCGAGAACCAGGCTGCTATTGGTAACGGTTTTACAACGGCTAGAGAGCAGGCCTGGGGCAACCAGGTAACCTGGAGCTTAAGCGAACCTTATGCAGCCTACGAGTGGTGGCCCACCAAGCAGGTGCTGACAGATAAAGCAGATTCGGTGCATGTGTTTGTAACCACCAGCGCCGACAATAAGGTTGGTTCTAACGGCCTTTTGACACGCGTGGTGGACCTGCCCGACAACAAAAAGCGGTATGAATGGAAGTCGCGCTACCCGATTGCCTATTACCTGGTGTCGGTGGCGGTGTCTAATTACGAGGAGTACCTGATAGCAGCCAAACCAACCGGCGCCCCGGCTCCTATACCTATCCTGAACTATGTATACCCCGGGGGTGCCCTTGATTTCTACAAAAAAGACATTGACCAGACGGCTGATTTCCTAGAGTATTTCTCTGAGCTGTTTACTTTATACCCCTTTGCCAAGGAAAAGTACGGGCATAGCATGGCGCCTATGGGTGGCGGCATGGAGCACCAGACCATGACGACACAGGTGGGCTTTTTCTTTACCCTGACGGCCCATGAACTGGCGCACCAGTGGTTTGGCGACAACGTTACCTGCGCCAGTTGGCAGGATATCTGGCTGAATGAAGGCTTCGCCTCTTACGCCGAGTACATTGCGTTGCTGCGTTTTGTGCCTTCCGAGGCTGACGATTGGATGGAGAATGCCCACCGGCTGGCGCTGCAACGCCCGGATGGAAGCGTGAAAGTGAATGACACCACCAACGTACGGCGTATATTCAGCTCCCGGCTGTCCTATAAAAAAGGGGCGGCAGTACTGCACATGCTGCGGTTTACGGTAAACAACGACAAACTTTTTTATGAGGCGCTGCGCAAATACCAACGGCAGTTTGGAGGAGGCACCGCCACGACCGAGGATCTGAGAGGCGTATTTGAGGAAACCACGGGCATGCCATTAGGCTACTTTTTCGACCAATGGTATAGCGGCGAGGGATACCCTATTTTTGAAGTGGAGTGGAACCAACAGGACAACCGGCTCTTGATCATCAGCAACCAGCGCACCAGCAGCCCGTCTGTGAGCTTCTTTAAAACAGATATGGAGTACCTCATTCGCACCACCACCGGAACCTCCACCGTGCGCGTGCATCAAACCAAGCCCAACGAGCAATATGTATTGCAGGTAAAAGGCACCGTAACCAGCATCGTGGCAGACCCACAGAATTGGGTACTGAATGCCGACCGGCCAGCAGAGCAAAACACTTTCCTGGAAGTGCCGCAAACACCGGACGTGGTGCTATACCCCAACCCGGCCACCGATTTTGTGCAGGTAGATAACCTTCCTTTTGCCCCGACCTCAGCCGCCCTCTACAATGCCACGGGCCAATTGGTGCAACTCATACCCCTTAGCGGATCGTTGAACACCCGGATCCCTGTCATGGATCTGGCGGCTGGTTACTATGTGGTGGTGCTGCGCAATGGCCAGCAATCATACCGCGCCAGTTTTATTAAAGTAACGGGCGGATAAAGGCTGCTGGAAGTTTAGTAGTGCCGCATCATGGCGATCACCTCCTGAGCCGCCTTCGCATTGTACTCAAACGCCAGGCGGCGGAAATTAATAATATCGATGATGGTGCCCACCAGGCACAGCCCCCCGGTGAAGAAATACAACAGGCCCATCCCGATCTGGCCCAGCACAAACCGCTGCAAGCCGGCTAACCCGATGAACCCGATCAAGGTAGTAATGAGTATTAACTGCGGCTCGCGGCGGCGGGCACGGTAGATGTTCACGAACTGCTGGCCCTGCTGCTCCGACATGTCGTTTACCAGGGACTGCACATAGCTCATTTCATCCGGATCTAGTTCAGGCATCAGGTGTAAGATATTCGCCATAGTTTTATAGTAAGGTTGGTTGTTTTGCGTTTGAACTTACCGCTGCCCAATCAGAAGGCGGCCGCAGCGCCACAGCAGCAGCAGCACGGCGGGTAGCGCCAATGGGTGCGCTTCCCATGCAGCTTGCCAATCGCCCCGAAACAGGTAGGCAACCCCATGCCCTAAACCACAGCCCCAGCACCCCGATGGCCATACCCAGCTGAAAGGGCAAAAGCTAAAGAGGTGATCCCCGGCAGGGTCCAGCAGTGCAAGCGAACTCAGCCCTAGCAGCCACGCTGCCACCTCGGGCATATTGTTTGCCAGAAGCGGGGCATGCGTCGGGCACGGTATCAAATGCTGTTTCTGTTTTCGGTAGGGAGCCATGCAATAAGCGCTCGGTTTAGCATGGTATAAGGTAAAATAATTCTCTGAAGATTAAAAGTCTGCAAGCCTTTATAAGCCTGTGCAAAGCAATCCTTCCTGCAAAAGCCATAGCATACTTTTGTTTTGCCAAGAGCGCAGAAAAAAAAATTCAGGATTGTTTACAAGCAGAGCAGTAAGCTTTGCCTCACTTTATACCTGTACATAGTTTTAGAACCGGCCTGGCAAGTACCTATTCAAACAAAGCGCCGCTCAACATTTCTGCTGAACGGCGCTTTTTAATTTGATGTGGTGGGTTCTTTCGTTATCCTGTTTAAGGTATAAAATGTCGATGTGTTTCATGTATCGGGCATATAGCTAAACCCTTATAAGCTATTTATTCTGCTGCTGGTCTTTCATTAACCGGACCTTCGTTCGAAGTATTTTGATTGTATGGGTTATAATTGTACGGGTTCTGAAGCAGTGGTGGGTTCTGTAACTGTGGGGGCTGCTGATTGAGCGGGTTTGCGCTTCGTGCAGCTCTCTCTTGGTCTCGCTTCAGCCTTTCGCGCAGTATGCGCTCATCCTCCATCATTCCCTCCGAAACTGTCTCGGTAAACTGTCTTGAAAAGCCAAAGCCCTCGTCAACTGTTCGATCGCCCATATCTCCGGTATTGTAAAATAAATCTGAAAGGCCTCTTCTCCTATGTCGTCTCATAATGCACTCCTTTCTTTTCTTTTTAAAATTAAGCGAAAGCAATATGCCTGCGCAAGTTCAAACAAATATCATTACTCAGATATTATACTATATTATACGCAATATTCACAATTTCGTGTAAGGTTTCTCCGGATTTATCTATCTTTTTGTGTATTTATACCTATAGGGATTGTGGCAAGCGTTTTTTTTCTTTACAAATACCACAAAACCCTGCTAGAAAAGAAGAGGGCCTGACAAACGCCAGGCCCTCTTCTTTTAATATGCGGTATACGGTACGATAATTATTTCTTCTTCTTCGCTTTGGCTTTGGCCTTTTTCGATTTGGCTGCTTTTATTTTCGCATCCGTTTCCTCAGCTTCCTTTATCAGTGATTTCCAGTCATATTTAGCTTCGGCGCTGAAGTCGATGGTGGCTTCGTAGTCATCTTTTTGCACATCCAGCACCTTGATGTCCTTGGTCAGGTAGGTCTGTATCTCGTCCAGGATAGGTTTTTCTTCCGGGCTGCAGAACGACACGGCGATACCTTTCTCGCGGCCACGGCCCGTACGGCCTACCCGGTGCACATAGTTCTCGGGCTGCTCCGGCAAGTCGTAGTTCACCACATACTCTACACCCGGTATATCAATTCCGCGCGCACTCACGTCAGTGGCGATCAGCAGCTTCACATCGCCCGACCGGAACGCTTTCATTGCCTCCAGGCGGTCTTTCTGGTCTTTGTCGCCATGCATGGTCACGCTTTTAATCTCCACGCGCTCCATTGCCTTTAGCACGCGCTCGGCACGCACCTTGGTACGCACAAACACCAGTATCTTCTTGTCCGGGTTCTCGTTCACCACGCGCTCCAAGAAAAAGCGCTTGTCGTCCATGTCCACATACATCACGGAGTGGTCCACGTTCTTGGCTACCGGGTCTTTCGGCGATATCTGGATACGCACCGGCTTGTTTACTAGCGAATAGGCCAAGTCTTTGATCGTTTCGTTGATGGTTGCCGAGAAGAAAAGCGTCTGACGCTTGCCCGGCAGCTTGGTAATGAGTTGGCGGATGTCGTGGATGAAGCCCAGGTCCAGCATGTGGTCGGCCTCGTCCAGCACCAGCACTTCCACGCGGTGCAACTGAATATGGCCCTGGCTTACAAGGTCGAACAGACGGCCCGGCGTAGCCACCAGAATGTCGATGCCGCTTTCCAGCTTCGCTATCTGTGGCCCTTGCTCCACGCCCCCGAAAACGCAGAAGGTTTTGATGCGGGTATAGCGCCCAATCTCCTCAAACACCTCTGTAATCTGAATTGCGAGTTCGCGCGTCGGCACCATCACCACGCACTTGATACCGTCTACGCGCTTGCGGTTTTTGCTGTACTGCAGCCTGTCGAGTACGGGTATGGCGAAGGCCGCGGTTTTGCCTGTTCCGGTCTGGGCGATGGCCAGCACATCCTCCCCCTTCATAATGGGCGGGATGGCTTTGTATTGAATATCGGTGGGTTTGGTGAAGTTGAGCTTTTCAAGGCTCTTCTTTATTTCATCGGATATGCGGTACTCTTCAAACTTCATGGTGCTGCTGTTTAGATAGCCAATGCCTTTTATTACGGCAAAAGCTTACTGCAAAGGTAGCTTATCTTTTTGGCATCTGCACCGGGGGCTTTCTATACTTACCAGGCACGTTGCTTTGCCTGTCAGCCATTTATCCACTCACAACGGCAGATTACAGAAGCCCTCCCTGCTATCCTAAACGGTTTTAACCCGCAGAAAATTAGGTCCATAAAAAATAATTACGGGCCAGTATGATAGTTTTAAAAACCTTTTTGATAGTTTTGCTATCATTTACAATAGTAAAAACCTAAACCCCTTACGCCCAACTCAATTTTATGCTATCATTGTTAAACCCCGTCGTGCTTTTCTTTGTATTGGGCGCCTTTGCCGGAGTCATTAAATCCGACCTGCGCATACCCAAAGATTTTTACCACACTCTGAGCATCTACCTACTGCTCTCTATCGGCATTAAGGGGGGCATCGAACTGTTCCATACCCAGTCGCCCATCTGGGGGCCGGCAGCTGGAACAATTGTGCTTGGAGGGATCATCACGGTGCTGGCCATGTTCATCCTGCAGCGCGTCGGCCGCTTCAACAGAACCGATGCCATCGCCATCGCGACGCACTATGGCTCTGTGAGTGCCGTAACGTTTGCTGTTGTGCTCAGCTACCTCAGCAGCAAGGGCATATTTTATGAGCAGTATAGCACCGTGTTGCTGGTGCTACTGGAGATACCGGCCATTGGGGTGGGCATCTTGCTGGCCAAGCTAAACCCCGGCAGCGGCCGCATGCAAATTGGCAAGCTGCTGCACGAGGTTTTCCTGGGTAAAACCATCCTCCTGCTAATTGGCGGGCTGCTGATTGGCCTGCTTACGGCCTATACCCACAACGAAGACATTAACTTTTTCTTCCTCGGGTTGTTTAAAGGCTTCCTGGCGATATTTATGTTAGAAATGGGCATTGTAACCTCCGAAAGATTTGGGGATTTAAAGAAAGTAGGACTATTTTTGCTGGTATTCGGTATGGCAATGCCAATCGTCTCGGCCATGCTGGGGATAGCGGTGGGTATGCTGGTTGGGCTTAGCCTGGGCGGCACAGTGGTATTGGCCACCATGGCGGCCAGTGCTTCGTACATAGCAGCGCCTGCTGCCATGAAGATCGCGCTGCCTGACGCGAACGCTACTTTTTACCTGACTTCCTCCCTGGGCATCACCTTCCCTTTCAACATCCTGATAGGTATCCCGTTGTACCATCATATGGCGGAGTTTATGATGCAGCAACTATAATCCGGGCACGCCACCAACTTATTATGATAACATCAAGCGTAAAAATCAGCCTCAACCACAAATCGTACCTGCGCGAACCGGAGGGCACTGTTTTGGGGCAAAAGATAATCACCGAAAGCATCCGGCTGATTGACGAGTTGGGCTTTGAGCAGTTCACGTTCAAGAAGCTCGCCACCGAGATCGGTTCTACGGAAGCCTCCATTTACCGCTACTTCGAGAACAAGCACAAGCTGCTGGTATACCTGGTGTCGTGGTACTGGGCCTGGCTGCAGTACACCGTCACGTTCCAAACGCAAAATATGCCCAACCCTACGGAGCGTCTGAGCCGTGCCATTGAGGTGGTTGCCCGGGCCGGGCAGGCCGATGATCCTTTGGTGGCTTACATTGATGAGCGCATTTTGCACCGTGTGATCGTGGCGGAGTCGTCGAAGGTATACCATACCAAGGAAGTAGACGCGGAAAATAAGGAGGGTTATTTTCTGGAGCTGAAGCGCTTCTGCCATTTTCTGGCCCTGATTGTGCTGGAGATCAACCCCGACTATCCATACCCGCATGCGCTTATAAGCACCATGCTGGATGCGGCGCACCAGCAGTTGTTTTTTGCCCAGCACCTGCCCTCGCTAACCGATGTGGCGGCAGAACGGTACACAGATACAGTAAACTTCCTGAAGCAGATGGTTTTTGCAGCCATCAAATAAGCGACCGGTAAAATTAAAAAATTAGTCCTCATGGATAAATCAAGCACAGCACCCAAGTACACCCCCATGCAGCGGTTCCTGCAGCTGCTCTCTGTCGAGCGGCGCGAGATCCTGTATATGTATGTCTACGCCATCGCTGCCGGACTCATCAGCCTGATGCTGCCCCTGGGCATACAGAGCATCATTGGCTTTGTGTCGAGCGGGCAGGTAACGGTGTCGGTGGTCGTGTTGATCAGTTTGATCGTGCTGGCTCTGCTGATTGTGGGTGGCCTGCAGGTGATGCAGCTGTGGCTGGTGGAGTTTATCCAGCAGCGCCTGTTTGCCCGCACTGCCGCGGAGTTCGCTTACCGTGTGCCCCGCCTGCAGTCGGAGGAACTGCTGAAGTATTACCCGCCAGAGCTAATGAACCGCTTTTTTGATGTGCCGGTGCTGCAGAAAGGCCTGGCCAAAATCCTGATCGACTTTTCCACAGCTGTTATCCAGATTATCTTCGGGCTGCTGCTGCTGTCGTTTTACCATCCCTATTTCATCTTCTTCGGCCTGTTCCTGATTCTGGTGCTGGTCCTTATTATCTGGGCTACGGGCAAAAAAGGCATCGACACCAGCATACAGGAGTCGAAGTACAAGTACAAGCTGGTCGCGTGGCTCGAGGAGATGGCGCGTTCCCTGAGCACCTTTAAGCTGGTTGGCCATACCGACTTGCCCATGGAGCGCACGAACCGCTACGTTTCCAATTACCTGGACGTGCGCCGGCAGCATTTTAAGGTGCTTATGACGCAGTACTTCAGTTTCGTGGGCTTTAAGACTTTTATCACCGGGGGTTTGCTGGTGCTGGGCTGTATCCTGGTGGTGCAGCAGGAGATCAACATCGGGCAGTTTGTGGCCTCTGAGATCGTGATCATCCTCATCATGACGGCGGTGGAAAAGATCATCATCAAATTGGACACGGTGTATGATGTGATGGCCAGCCTGGATAAGATTGGACAGGTGACAGACCTGCCGCTGGAAGAAGTGACAGGAATCAAGCTAGACGACCTGCCCATGACCGGCGGGATGAGTATCCAGGCCAAAAACCTGACCTATAACTTCCAGGACACCCGGAAAGTGGCCCTAGAGGGTATAACTTTTACCGTGCAGCCCTCTGAGCGCATATGCCTGGCAGGCTTTAACAGCTCCGGCAAAAGCACTCTGATCAATATTATCCTTGGCTTGTTCCCATCGTACCAAGGCAGCTTGTCTTTTAACGGCATCTCGCTGCACGACCTGCACAAAGGGAACCTGCGCAGCCTGATCGGCGACAACATCTCTAAAGAGCAGGTATTTGACGGCACCCTGATCGAGAACATCACGCTGGGCCGCGACCTGCCGATGAAGGACATCCTGTGGGCCATCAACCTGACGGGGCTCTCCCCCTTCATCAACACGCTACCTGACGGCCTGCACTCTTACCTGACGGGGGGCAGCATGCGCCTGCCTGGCAGCGTGGCCCGCAAGATTGTAATGGCCCGCAGCCTGGTGCAGCGCCCTAAGCTCCTGATCATCGACAACTATTGGGCGGGAATGGCCCAGAAAGACAAAATGGAATTCCTGCACCTGCTCATGAGCACGCAGTTCGACTGGACCATGCTGATCGTGTCGAACGACCGCGACGTGATGCAGATGTGCGACAAAACCCTGTTGCTACAGGACGGCCGCATGGTGGTATATGATACCTATGAGCAAATCAAGAAGCTGGATATTTTACACGAACTGACAGACGTTACCTCCTAGTTATGGCGATAGAGAACGAAGTAAGCACGCGAGGCAACACCGTAGCGGACATACTGGCCCAGGTGGAAACACCCCGGTTGGGGCGTACACTGACCTATTGGATCGGGGGAATCTTTCTCACAATCTTCCTGAGCCTTTTCCTCCCCTGGACACAGAACATCCGCTCTACAGGAGACCTAACGGCACTCACCCCACAAGACAGACCGCAAACGCTGGAGGCAACCATTGCCGGGCGAATCGAGAAGTGGCACGTGATGGAGGGGGCCTTTGTGCGCAAGGGCGATACCATCGCGAGCATCACGGAAGTGAAGGAAAAGTACATGGACCCGAACCTGCTGTCGCGGCTTGGCGAGCAGGTAGAGGCCAAGCAGGGAGCCGTTTCAGCAACGGAGGATAAAGCACTGGCCATGCAGCAGCAAATAAAGGCGCTTCGCGAGGGGCTTGTGTTTAGCTTGCAGAAGGCCCGCAACAAAGTGGAGCAAACCCGCCTGAAGCTGCAAAGCGACAGCATGGATGTGGTGGCCCAGCGCATGGAGCTCTCCATTGCCGAGTCGCAGTTTGCGCGCCAAGAAAACCTTTATGAGCAGGGGCTAAAATCGCTGACGGAACTGGAGCAACGCCGCCTTAAGTTGCAGGAGGCCCAGGCAAAACTCGTGTCTCTGGTCAATAAGTATGAGGCAACACAGGCAGAACTGCAGAACGCGCGCACAGAACTTAACTCGCTGCAAGCCGAGTATGCCGATAAGATTGCCAAGGCAGAGGCTGAACTGAGCGCCACCCGCTCTTACATTTATGGCACACAGGCAGATGTGGCCAAGCTGCAGAACGAGTATAGCAGCACCCAGATCCGGAGCCAGTATTACCAGATCGTGGCCCCACAGGACGGCTACTTAGTCAAGACGCTAAAAGCAGGTATAGGCGAAACGATAAAAGAAGGCGAGGCCCTGGCCACCATCATGCCCGAAAATCCTGACCTGGCTGCAGAGTTGTACATCGATGCCCTGGATTTGCCTTTGATTGAGCGCGGTGACCCCGTACGCCTGCAGTTTGAGGGCTGGCCTACGTTAGTCTTCTCCGGATGGCCGGGTGCTAGCTTCGGTACGTTCGGCGGCCGAGTGGCGGTGATCGACAACTCCGGCACTAACGGCAAATACCGCATGCTGGTAGTGCCCGACCCTGACTCCGAGCCTTGGCCAGAGGCCCTGCGCGTGGGTTCCGGGGTATACGGCTGGGCTATGCTAAACACAGTACCGATCTGGTATGAGATCTGGCGACAACTCAATAGCTTCCCTCCGGATTATTCTACAGGGAAATCCCAAAATCAACCTGGCGACACTAAAGTGGCGAAAGCCGCTTACACAGAATCTGAAAAGGAATAAGCTGCTCTATGCACATTTTAAATTACATAAGGTTGCAGGTTTTGCTTGCGCTGATGCTAGTCCTGAGCGCACCTGGTGCCCTCGCCCAAGAGAGCGACTCGGCGCAGGTGCAGGTGCTTCCTTTATCTGAGTTCCATAGCCTGATCTTGCAGTATCACCCCATGGCCTCGCAGGCAGCCCTGCTTACCGAGCAGGCAAGGCAGGAACTGCGCATTGCCCGCGGTGCCATGGACCCCGTTATTGCAAGCAAGGTATACCGCAAAGAGTTCGGCGGAAAGGAATACTATAACCTCTGGAACAACACGCTCCGGGTACCGCTCTGGTTTGGCCCCGACATCAAGGCGGGCTTCGAGAAAAACAGCGGTGCCCTGCTGAACCCCGAGAACAGCACGCCTTCCGATGGCTTGAGTTCTGTGGGCATTTCGGTGCCGCTGGGGCAGGGCTTGTTTATTGATGAGCGCCGTTCAGTTATTCGCCAAGCCCGCTTGCTGCAGGATATTGCCGAGGCAGACCGGGTGAAAATGATCAACAAACTGCTGCTACAAGCCACTAAAGACTATTGGGACTGGCTCCTGAATTACCAGCAGGTGCAGCTATACCAGGAGTCTGTGGAACTGGCTAATTTCCGGCTTTCTGCCGTCCGCATTCGGGTACGGGAAGGCGACCTGCCCGCCATTGACACCGTAGAGGCGCTGACGGAACTGCAATCGAGGCAGGTACTGCTACAGGATGCCAGCCTGGGGTATAACAATGCCCGCCTAACGGTGGCTACGCACCTGTGGGGCATGGATGAAGTACCTTTAGAGTTACAGGACAGCACCATCCCGGCTCTAATCGGCACTGAACTTACTCCTCTGGCAACTGACTCTTTGAGCCAGTTGCTGGACCGGGCCAGGGCCAACCACCCCGAACTGCGCAAGCTTGCCCTGAAGGGGGAGCAACTGCAGATAGAACGCCGTTTTGCTGCAGATAAGCTGAAGCCGAAGCTAAACGCGGAGTATAACCTGTTGCAGAAAGATTTTTACCTGGAGCCAGAGGCCCTGGACCGCCGGTTTATGGGCGAGAACTACAAGCTGGGCCTCAGCTTTAGCCTTCCGCTGTTTCTGCGGCAGGAACGCGGCAAACTGCAGCTCACCAAACTCAAGCAGCAGTCTAATGCGCTGGAGTTTACCCAAACCTCCCGCGAGATAGAGAACAATTTGCTGTCCGCTTACAACGAGTGGCAAACCCTGGAAGAGCAGATCAGGCTGCAACAGCAGATGGTAGCCAATGCCACTACCCTGCGCAACGGCGAGGTAATCCGGTTCCGCAACGGCGAAAGCTCCCTGTTCCTGGTAAACTCCCGCGAGATGAAGCTGATCGAGGCCCAGGTGAAACTCTATACCCTCCAGTCGAAGTACGCGAAGGCCAAAACCTACCTCTACTGGGCTGCGGGGCAGATGAACTAGCCTACCCTGCATGTAGCCACTAGTAAGTTTTGAAAATCATCTCTGAATAAAATTCTTTAGGGAGAAAGTGTACAGTGCCTTCTTCTTTTTAACAGGTAAAGGGCACTTCTACACTGTTCGGGCTGTTGCTCAATTGCCACTAGCCCTTGTTCCTGTGTTCAGAAAATTCCTTTACCCTATACTGCTGTGCTGCGTCTTGCTCAGCCACACCTCCTGCGAGAAGGAAGCAGCGGCGGCGGCTCCAGTAGCCGCCAAAGTTCCTGCAGAAGCCTTGCCATACGTCTCCTCGGAACTGCTGCTCAGCGTTCCGAAGGACTTGCTGCAGCAACTGGTTCTATCGGAAGGCTACAGCACGTATGGCTCAGAAGTGCAGTACGGCATATCGGTGTACCGGATGGTGTACACCACTACCTACCAGGGCCGCGCCATACATGCCTCCGGGCTGGTATGCATGCCGCAGCACATGGCAGCACCGGCACCTGTAATCAGTGCTCAGCACGGCACTATTTTCGCCCATGCAGATGCCCCGTCAAACTTCAGGGAATTATCCGGGTTTGAGCTCTTTGCCTCGGCTGGTTACGTCTTGCTGCTCCCGGACTACATTGGTTTTGGCGCCTCCAAAGACATCCTGCACCCTTATTACGACCAGCTGCATTCCGCATTGGCTGTTGTGGACATGATCAAGGCGGCAAAGGCGCTGTACAAGCAGCATAAGGTGCCTGTCAGCGATAAATTATTTCTGGTGGGATATTCTGAGGGCGGTTATGTAACCCTGGCCGCGCAGAAAGAGATCGAGACCAATCCGGCGCACGGGCTGAAAGTAACGGCTTCGGCGGCTGGCGCAGGGGGGTATAACCTGGTGGAGATGTTGGGTACTATCAAATCTGGTGCGCCATACCCCTATCCTGCCTACCTGACCTATGTGCTACAGGCGTACAACACAACCAACAATTGGAACCGGCCGCTCACCGACTTTTTCCGGGAACCTTACGCATCTAAACTTCCCGACTTGTTTGATGGGAGCCAGGGCGGCAGTGCCATCAACCGCGAACTAACAACTGACCCCAAGCAACTCTTCAGTGCTTCATTTTTCGAGGGCCTGCAACATAGCCAGCAGGAAGTGGCGCTGAAAGAAGCTCTGCAGGCCAACAGCTTTCCGGGCTGGGTACCGCAAAGCCCTACCCGCCTTTACCACGGCACCACCGATCACATTGTGCCGTTCAGCAATTCTCAGGCAACCTACGAGCAATTTAAGAAGGGGGGCGCCCAACAACTCGAATTCATCCCGGTAGAGGGGAAAGGCCACAGTTCAGCCTTCGAGCCGATGCTCCGCTCTGTCATACCCTGGATTCGGCAGTTTTAACGCCTGGTGGTTAAGGCGCCTCCCTAACGGCCTGCCACCACTACTTTCTCTTTAAAAGTAGCCTTTTCTCCATTCAGCCCGAATAGCTCGATGTAGAAGAGGTAGTAGCCCATGCCTGCCTTAGCACCATCTTGCCGCAAGCCGTCCCACCGGAAAAAGCCATTGGCCGCTAAGAGTTCGTTGCGGGCCAGCTTCCGAATTTCACGGCCCTGCGCATCAAACACGGTAATATTGGCGACCAGCCCCGCTTTGTCTGTGGCGTAGTTTACCGTGGTGAAGTCGTCGAAGCCGTCGCCATCGGGAGAGAACACCTGCGGTACTATTTTGAAAAGGCGCTCTGTCGCCACCCCTTCCTGAGTCTGCGAGTTTTTATACCCCGGCGTAGCGAAGATAGTGCTGGCTGCTGAATGGAAATTGCCGGCTTGGGTTGGTCCATCCAGCCGCACCCGTTCCAGCGAAACACCGTTTTTATCATCCAGCAGCGCAAAGTGCATCTTCTCATCGTAGCTGAATTGGTCGGCTGTCTGGCCATTTGGTTGTATTATCACTACCGTTCCGGCCGCATCGGGGTAAGTGGGCAGGCTGCTCATGCGCAATAAGTTCTGTGCCTTCGGGTAATTGCTTCGGATGTTATCGGGGTTGGCGGTAAGCGCTACATACTGGCCGGGTGCCAGTACATAATGGGCTGTTGTGATGACCTTGAGGTTGGTGATGCTGTCTCCGCCGGTGTTGGCCAGCTTCCAGTCTTTCAGGTCAAGGTATTTATCGCTGCGGTTCACCAGTTCTACAAAGTCGGCTCCGTTGGGGCGTGGGTTAAAGAGTATTTCGTTTAGGACCACATCGCCCGGAGCAGGGGCCGAAGGCAGGGCAAAGGAAAGCTGGTGGGCGGCGCTTAAGTTACCGGCACAATCAGTTATACCGTTTACCGTAAGCGTATACGCTTGCTTTTCCTGTAAGGGAGCGGCCAGGGTCAGGAGTACTTCCGAGAATAAGGGGCCTTGCGGCGCTGCAGCTTGTATAGCTATTTCAGGACTCAGCGTATAGCGGGTAAGGGATGCGGCCTGCATGCTATCCAGGCGTTCATCAAAACGAAGCAGCAATTTATTAACTGTTACAGCTACCACCTGGTGCAGTGCCGGTGGCCGGTTGTCAGGGTTTTGTGCCGCCACTGAGTTGGGCTCCGCTGGCGTGCCGCCACGCGCATCCGTCGCCGCCGACCAGTTCTCTATACCGCCACAGGGGTTGGAGACATCGATCATCTCAAGGCTCCAGCCACCTTCCTTTTTACTGCTGTTCTTATACCATGTGTCTGCGTACTGCACAGCCGAAATGAGCTTGCCGTTGGGCTGGCGCAGTTGCAGCAATTCGCCGCTGTTGTTCAGGCTCGGGAAGTTGCTGATGCCAATCACCTTGCCATACCCCTTAAAATTTTCGACCTGCGTACTCGGCACCACCACCGCATACTCCTGCGGCAACAATTGCACATCCGGAAAAGTAGCTGTAGAAGTAGCATCCGCATACCGGATCCCCTTCAGCGACAACACTTCATTTGTTGGGTTATAAAGCTCGATATATTCCTGCGCGGGTAGCTCCACTGCCGGCGTTTCATCAGCCATGATCTCAGTGATGAGCAGCTGGTTATACCCTGGCAGCACAGCAGTCGGCACAAAACCAAACTTCACCTCATGAGTTGATGTCAGGGCATTCCCGTACAAATCTGCTAAACCTGTTAGCTGCAGCACATTCTCGCCTGGCCTGAAAGGGCCACTGAAAACCAGCCGCACAGTGCCCACTTCTGTCAGCTCTGCAATCAAAGGCTTTTGCGTACCGTTGAGGGTATAGTGTGCTGCCTGGCTCGCTTGCTGTGTCAAAAGCGGCTCGTTAAAGCGCAGCGTCAATTCTTCCGGGCCACTGGTTTGCACCTGCGTCAAACCGGGTGGTTGCGTATCGGTGATCTTAAAATCATCGAAGAAGAATTTCTGGCTGTTGGCCGAAGAGTAATGCAGGTACAGCCCAAAATAGCTGGATCGGTTGTAGGTGCCATCGGTGGCAGTGCCCTGGCTGCTGTACTCCTGCCCGTTGCCCAATAGGTCAATGTCAAGTTGCCATACATCCGTCACGCTTCTGCTCACCCGCACCCGCACCACATTGTCGGTGCCACCAAGGGTTTTGTCTTCGCCGTTGATAAGGTATACCGGGGGTTTCCCCGCGTCTTTCCGAAACAAGCTCACCTCGTCGGGCGTGCCGCCAAGCCGCACGAAGTAGCCGTTGGCCATGCTCAGGTCTGCTGCGTTTGCTACCAAAAACACATCAGCATAATTAGCGGCAGAGGTTGCTAGCTTTAAATTTGCCCAGAACTCCCATACGGTGCCTGTAATTGCCTGCGATGGGGTTACCAGTTGCAGCTCTGTGCCGGTGGTAGCTGGCCCGTTGCTCTGCAGTTGCCTCTGCGGGTTCACTATAAAGTTATTTTCGCTCCCCGTCCAGGTGGGGTTCTGTATAAAGTCGCCGTCCGAGAAACTTTCCTGTAGTTGTGCCTGGGCAAGCATAGGCAACAGCAGAAGAAGTGCGAGTATAGCTTTTTTCATAGGCAGGGGTTGCGGGTACTGTGTACTGAGTGAAACCCATAAATGATTCAGCAACACGGCGCAAACTGTTTACCTGATGCAGAAACGGGCCAAACCACCCCTACCCCTTATCCAAGGAGGAGGACGTTAATCTTGCAGCTTCTCGGCATAGGTTTGGGATGGTAGCTTCTGTATTGCCTTTTTAGACTGCGCGCTACTCATCCCGATGGTTGTGCTGGGGAACAGGACCAAGAGGCATACCTGATTATTCATCCAGCTATGTTTTGAGGATTTGTCATCTGATTTATTGGCCGAATACCTCTTGCCGGTTATGCTTTCTCCTAGCGCTTCGTACCTCTTCACACAATTTTAAGGAAGTTTCGCCCTGGATTTTATGTAACAGACCGTCCTCCTAATTTATACAAAATGATAGGTTTATGCATTGCAAAGTTTATATGAGAAGGTGTATTTTATTCAAAACTTACTAATTTGCAACTGCATCCGTAGGTTTTGCTGCGCTAATTGTGCGATGAACAGTTTTGGTGCGCTTTTGATCTTAGAATCAAATTAACTTAATATCTATACCTTAAAACAATGAAAGTAGCAGTTGTAGGCGCCACAGGATTGGTTGGCGGCGAAATTTTAAAAGTACTGGAGGAGCGTAATTTTCCGGTGGATGAGTTGTTGTTGGTTGCTTCTGAGAGGTCTGTTGGCAAGCAGATGACGTTTAAAGGTAAACAGATTAAAGTGATCGGAATGCAGGACGCGATTGCGGCGGCCCCGCAAATTGCGATTTTCTCGGCTGGCGGCAGCACCTCCACGGAGTGGGCCCCAAAGTTTGCCGAGGCAGGCATTACAGTAGTAGATAATTCCTCAGCCTGGCGCATGGACCCTACCAAGAAACTGGTGGTGCCGGAAATCAACGCCGACGAGCTGACAAAAGAAGATAAAATTATTGCCAACCCGAACTGCTCGACCATCCAGATGGTGGTGGCGCTCAACAATCTGCACAAGGAGCTGCAGATGCAGCGCGTGGTAGTGAGCACCTACCAGTCGGTGACGGGCACAGGCAAGGCGGCTGTAGACCAGCTGATGAACGAACGTGCCGGCAAAGACGGCGATATGGCTTACCCCTACCCGATTGACCTGAACGTGCTGCCGCACATCGACGTGTTTCAGGACAACGGCTATACCAAAGAGGAGATGAAGATGATCCTCGAAACGAAAAAGATCATGGGCGACGACTCCATCCGGGTGACGGCTACGGCAGTTCGCATTCCGGTGATGGGCGGCCACTCGGAGTCGGTGAACGTAGAGTTTGCAAAGGACTTTACGCTGGACCAGGTGTACAGCATCCTGAACGAGACGGAGGGTGTGGTAGTGGTAGACGATGTAAAGAACCTGCAGTACCCAATGCCGAAGGATGCCCATGGCAAGGACGAGGTGCTGGTAGGCCGCATCCGCCTGGACGAAACGCAGCCGCGCACCCTAAACATGTGGATTGTGGCCGACAACCTGCGTAAAGGCGCCGCCACCAACGCCGTGCAGATTGCCGAGTACTTGGTGAAGCACGAACTGGTGTAAGTTTCAGACATTAAAAATAAACCTGAAAAGGGGAGCCCTATGGTTCCCCTTTTTGTTGCCGGGTACATTTACCGCTTTCGCCGTTCGCCAAGGCCACCCCACTCTCAGCTGCCAGCTAAAAACGCTCACTTACCGGTTATCACAGCAGGTGCTTGTCAGCAATATGGTACTGTGGCAGAAAGAATTTAAAGAAGCGGCCTGTTGCATTTAGCATTTTGCTTATCTTCCGTCTGTAAGAGCGTGTCAGTTCCTTGAGTAGAAAAGCTAATGCAATGAGGCCTTACATTAGCAAACGCTCTACCCATAGTGCAGATATACCGAATGGACCTCCGTTTATCTGCTAGTTAGCTGCAAGTGAAATCATTAAACATCTCAGATATGAAAGCAAACAAATTTTATATTGGTCTCCTGGTGCTTCTATCATTCCTGGCTTCATCCTATATTGAGAAAAAAGTGTCTGAACCTGATTATTTTGTGTTTGGTCTTCTTTATGGGCAATGCAAAAGTGGGGAATGCATCAAAATATATAAGATTGAAAACAGCACTCTACAGCTCTATAAAGAAGATACATCCCATTATCCACCTTTTAATACATTTCATAGTGGTAACTATAAAGAGCTGAGCAAAGACAAGTATAAACAGGTACGCACGATAATTTCAAAAATCCCACAGCAATTGATTCTAACTCAAAGCGGTACTATAGGCACGCTTGATGATATGAAGCAGGATATGCTCTATTTTGAGTACGCTGAGAATGGAATTAAGAAGTTCTGGGTAATTGATCCTAACAAAAAGCAGCTACCAGCTTATCTACATCCATTTATTGATGATATTGACAGAACAGTTAAGCTTTTGGAACAATAGAAGCTCCTACAGCTAACCCCGTACAGCTTCTATGCTCGGCTACGCCTCACCCATCGGCTACACGAGTAACGTTGGACATAATCTAAATATGGAAGCTGCGAAAATGATAGTCATTGTTTACAGAAAGATTTCAATCGACTACTAACTTGAATAGGAGGTGGCCGCTACATGTCTATCAGTACCTCTGAGATTGAGGCAGAGTAATTCTTGGGAATGCCACAGTAAGCTGATGGGGATAAAGCAAAAACATTACCTCATCGGGGAAAGAAGCTATCGGATCGTCGTAAAATGGACAGAGAACAGTCAGAATAAGGAGCGACACTGTTTCAAATTTAAATTTACCCTCAGGTGTCAGTATTTCCTGAAATGTTTTAGTTAATATTTAGTTTTCACTAATAAAGCAAATGATGTGCTTCGTAAAATTATTTATTAGAACATATTGAATATATTGAAATTATACGTATAAAATTTAAAAAAATATTAATATTCAATAAATGAAGACGTTACTGCACTTATGCCTACTACTGGCTTTTGTTTCATGTGATTCTATGGAAGATGTGAAGCCAGTGTTTCTAAATAACGATGTATGCAGAATGGCCACTTTTGATGTCAGAAATGATGGCGGAGGGAGATTTCAAGAGTTCCTTTATGATGAAAACAGAACGCTGCTTGGAATGGAAACATCGTTTACTGATGGAGGAGTTTACATTAAGGAGTTGTTTGAGTTTAACTCGCAAAACAAAATATCCCAAAGGACTTATTACGTTTATGACAAATTAGATAGTTATACTACCTATGAGTATAATGCTACAGGATTACTTACAAGAGTTACTACTTTTGGGAAAGAGGAGGGAAGTATTAGTGTTACAAAGAAGTTGCAGACCAAAACATATGAATATAGCTCCCCAAAAGAACTAAGAAGCGTAACCATTACTGAACCAACTGCTACCACTGAAGTTTGGTTGTATGAATACAGCAATGGACTGATGCACACAGCTAGGCTCTATAGACCAGCAGGAACGCTTGTGGAGTCAAATTCGCTGGAATACGATAGTAGAGACCGCGCTTTTTTTGAGGCCCTGCCTTTTATTAATGATGTTGCGTTTGGGGAAAGCCTTGGATATCCTTACTACCGCAATATTACAAAGCTCACTAAAACCAGACCAGATGGCTCTGTTGCTAAACAAAACTCCTATACTTCCATATTTGAATACAACTTAGACGGCTACACTACTCTAGAGGCCAGAACAAGACTTGACAAGAGCATAACGGATACCTTTAGCTATAGTTATAATTGTGAAAAGTAACTGCTAGTTATTCTATCCTGTACTTTGTCAGTTCTCTTGTATAACAGTTTTTAAATACAAAGAGAAAAGCTTGCTTGTAATAGGGCCTGATGTACTACTTCTTACCTACAGAAGTAGGGGTTTTATCCAGAATAAATGGGTACAGAAAGAACAAAAACAAATGCCTAACAAATTCTATAAGTTAGCTGCGCCACCTTATAGCATAGACCATAAAACACTAATAACCAGCCATAAACATCATCAGCCCGGCTAGTGCGCTAATGGCTATCCACGGAATCATACCTACTTTAAAGCGGTGCATCGCTACAATGGACACAAGCACCCAGCTGAGGCTGAAGTAGTCGATGGCGGCGAGCCCACTGCCATCTGCCCGAAATACCACGGCCCGCCCCAGGTATACCGTCAGGTTCAGGACTACCCCCACTACAGCAGCCGTCACGAGCCCTAAAACAGCTTTCACCCTTCGGTTGCTCTTCGTCTGCTCCACCAGGGGCGCACCCACCAGTATAAACACAAAACAGGGCAGGAAAGTATAAAAGGTGGTGGCCAGCAAACCCATGCTTCCCATCAGCAGGGAACCACCAAAGTGATTATACCCCGCCATAAACCCCACAAACGCCAGCACCATGATCAGGGGTCCCGGTGTGGTCTCGCCCAAGGCAAGACCGTCGATCATCTGGTGGCTGCTTAGCCAGTTCAGTTGCTCAACCGCCACCTGCGCCACATAAGGCAACACAGCATAGGCGCCGCCAAAAGTAACCAAAGCCGCCTTGGTGAAAAACAGTGAAAGCCTTCTCCAAAAATCGGCATCGGGGAGCAGCAGGTAGTACAGTGCAAAAGGCAATGCCCAGAGTAGCAGCGCCATGCTCACCTGCTTCACAACGCGCAGTGGGGTGAGTCCGGTATCCGGGAGGACGGTATGCGCATTGATGAAGTACTCGGCCTCTTGGGCTGGCTCCTGCCTATCGGAGCCGTGCTGCCGCAGCATATCTGGAAAGCCCCATGACAAGGTGAAAGCAAGCAGCAAGGTGCCCAGGATGATGAGGGGGAAAGGGACGTTGGCAAAATAGAGCAGTACAAAACTAGACAGCGCTAACAGATAGTGCAGCGACCCGTTCAGCGCTTTTTTCCCGATTTTGATGAATGCCAGCACCACAATGGCCACCACAGCGGGTTTAAGCCCATAAAAGAGTGCCGCCACCCAAGGTATGCTGCCATAACTTACATACACCATGCTCAGCCCCAACAAAATAAACACCGAAGGCAGCACAAAGAGCACGCCAGCCACCAGGCCTCCGCGCAGGCCATGCAGCAGCCACCCGATGTAGGTTGCCAACTGCTGCGCCTCAGGCCCCGGCAAAAGCATGCAGTAGTTGAGCGCGTGCAGAAACCGGGAGTCCGAAACCCACTTTTTCTGCTCCACCACAAACGCATGCATGATGCTGATCTGGCCTGCCGGCCCGCCAAAACTGATGAAGCCAAGCTTCAGCCAAAAGTAAAAGGCCTCTTTAAAGCTAGGCTTTTGGTTGTTAGGCACAACAGGGAAAGAACTTACCAGCATGTTCATCAAAAATATATGGTAAAGAAACAGCGGAAGGTCAAAACCTTATAGCTTTTTGTGCCGCAGGTAATAGCTGCATAGCCTGCCAACACCTCAGCGTAAGAATAGATTAGGATGCAGGAAGTGCTATTCCGGTTACATACTAAACAATAGCTATACGGTACTTACCAGAAATTCTTCAGCTTAATTTATACAAAGAAGCTAAGAATATGTTATATTTTCAGAATAATACACATACGCTACCCTATTACTTTGTCCTCATGAAAATACCTTATCAAATCATACTTTCTGCTGCTACCCTTTTGAGCGTTGCAGCCTGTTCCTCTGAAAATGAGCAGAAGAACACATTTACGCCTACGCCCCTGAACATGGCTACCCCGGCTGCATCGGATACTTCGGCACAGGGCACAGCCAACGTAAACCCTGCGCATGGCCAGCCTAACCACCGCTGCGACATCCCGGTGGGGGCATCGCTGGACCTGCCGGCGCAGCCAGGCCTAAACATGCAACCAACTGTGGCACCGCCCACCCCTACCATCAAAGGCGCAGTAGCCGGAGGCATTAATCCGCCGCATGGCCAACTAGGCCACGACTGCTCTGTTGCCGTTGGCGCTCCTTTAAATAAGTAAGGAAAATATTGCCAACCAAGTGCTTTTAACCCCACACATAGTGCAGGTAGTGGGAGTAGGCACTCCTGCGAGCAGGTAGTTGGCTGGTATTTAAATAAAAAAGAAGTTGACACAACCAATTCAAGAAATCATACCAAGAGAATTAGCAAATGATGGAGTGCGTGCACTGCTTTATGAATTTTCAAAAGGTATAGAAGAGACAGTAAACTTTGGGTCTCATATTCTCAAATGGGATTTAGATACTGCAAAAGGTGGAGATGAGCAAATTCCAATCATATTATCGCTTCGGCACTTTCTAGAACTAATAGATTCAATATCTATTCTCGTCAAGAGTTTTTCTGTTGATCCATGTAAGTTGATATTAAGAGGTGCACTTGAAACTTATTTTGGGATTGAGTACATGCTAGAGCAAAACACTAATGACCGCTGCATGGCTTTTATGGTTTGGCATACGCATAAGAATTTAAAATCTTACAAAAGTCTTGATTCAAGAAATGAGCAAGTAAAACAATTACAACAAAAATTGAATAGTGATAAAGCAATCAATGGATTCAAGATTCCTGAAAATCTAAAGCTTAATTATGCGATTCAAAATTTAGAATCACTGTTAAAAAAACCATCCTATCTTAACGCTAACAAAGAATACGAGCGCTTGAAGAGTAAAGGTGAGAAGAACCCTGCTTGGTATAGGCTTTTTGATGGACCAAAAAATATACAAGAACTTGCAGAGCGTTTAAATTTATCAGGGCTCTATGAGATTTTATATCGATACTGGTCAGGTCCTACTCATGGGACAGATATACTTCAAGGTAAACTAGTAGGTGCTATTGATAATCGAGCGGAGATTATTCAGTTAAGATATCCTAAAGATGCTCAAGCTGTGACAAGTTATGCCATGACTTTATCCTTAAAATTATTTATCCTTTTCGTAGATAAGAGGCACTCACATAAGAAACAAGATTACACAAATTGGTACCATACAGTTAAAGATCTTTATCAAAGGGTAGCAAGTAAAGAACAGATGCTAAAGATCAATCTTGACTAAAAATAACATCAGCCAATAAAGCTCAGGTTTTTAAATCGGCTACGCCTCGTTCATAGCCTGCACTAAACGTTACATACCATTCACACCTAACCCCTTCCTGATCATGATGAAAACAATATTCCCGCTGCTGGCACTTTGTCTTGTGTTTCTTTCAGGATGCGCCGTCACCTCTACCTCTACTGCTAAAGTGCAGGAGCCTGCAAAGCCTTATGTGGGCATCATGACGCTGGTAACCGACATCGGCACAGATTTTAATCAACTGGATTCTGCAACATATGAGCAGCATATCAGAGGCAAATTCAACAACCTGGAGAACCTGAAATACAGAAAGCACCTAGAGAAAACGCTGACCCGAAACCTGGAACAGCAACAGCAGGCGCAAACGCGTATTGTCAAGTCTTCTGACGTGTTTAAGCTGAACGCCAATGTGAGCTATAGCGAGTTTCTGGAAAAAATCAGGGCTACGGGCGTAGACGGCATTCTGCTGGTAAACCTGCGCAACTACTGGTACACCAACGATTACACCACCGTGCACTTCGACCATGTAAGCACCACCACCACAGACACAGAGCCGAGCGCTGTTTTTTATACTTACCTGCTGGATTCGCAGACGCTGCACCCGGTATGGTTCGCAGACTCTATGGTGCAGGGCATATCAGCCGGATACGATACTTTGCACAACCACCTAGCACGCTCCCTTTCCCGGAAGCTACGCAAGGATAAATACATAATAGCCAACTATTAGCAGTCTCTGTGAAGTATAAAAGCCGGCACAAAGTATAGATTTATACATTGGGCTGGCTTTTATACTTCCGTATTTTAGGCTACCAGTTCTACGCTGCCTTTATGCCGCCGTGGTTGCAGTCCAGATACTTTATGTTGCAGGCGTGGTGCACTTGGTGTACCAAAAGCGTATTAAACACCTGCCCAAACACCAGGATTTATCGCCGATGAGGCAAAGCACTTACACCCAGCAGGCCCAGCCCAAATTTTCTTATCTCAGAAACTCTCCACGCAGCGGCTCAAACAGGCACAACTACCGGCATGTGAAGTTACGTTTAAAGAATTGACATCAAGCACAACTCCTATGGCTGCCAATACCAACCCCTTCCAAGACGCTGCCTTGACCACAATCTTGGTCATTTCAGACATGGAGAAGTCAAAAGACTTTTACCTGAACAAACTGGGGGCAGAATTATACAGGCAGTATGGCGGCGACTCCATCGTTCTTAAATTTTTGGATAACTGGATTTTGCTCGTCACAGCCGGAGGCCCCACAGAAGACAAACCCGATATAAGCTTTGTGCCACCCCCTGATCCAAATTCAGTCAGCCACTCCTTTACTATCCGAGTGCAAGACTGCCAGCATTCGTATGAGCTGCTTAGGAGCCGAAAAGTAAATTTCATTACACCTCCAAAACAACGCAACTCAGAAGTCCGCTGTTTTTTCCGCGACCCCGATGGACATTTATTTGAGATCAGCGAGACGAAGTAGGAATTTGGCTTAAAGCTTCCTCGCTTACAAGCTAGTTTATACCTGCTCGCCAATAAAAAAGCCGGCACATGTCCGGCTTCCATTTATTTTGCTTCTTCTGTCCCTTCTGGGCATTGCTGCTCCATCAGGTCTTTTATGTTTTCAAGGCACCTGGCCGGTATAAAGGCATAGACTTCCTTCCCGCCGGCGTAGTATTTGAAACTGGCAAACTCGGAGCGGCTTTGGGGGTATATCCATTTGTCATCCTCACAGCCATAGACAAATAGTGGAAGTTCCTCATACACGTAGTCTACAAACGAAACCACCTCTTCGCCTTTTACGAACAGCAGGCGCCGCGAACCGCTCTGCACGCCGGAGCCCTCCCACCTGAAGCCAATGGCGTCGCTGATAGCCTTTTGGTCTTCGTTAGGCTGAAAATAATACATCTTATCCCAGTCAAAGTCTGTCACCGCAGCCATATCAATGGTCTTATACCCTTCGGCGTTGGTTTCGCCTTCGGTTACGGCTTGCATCAGTTTTTCATTCAGGTCGCTGTTGCTGTCGGAGCAGCCGGCAAAAAGGGCAAGGGCCAGCAGGGGCCATAAAAATCGTTTCATTAAACTATACGTGTGTATGCTTTCAAATAATCAATCAGGGCTATACCCGCACGCCATTATTGTGAGGCGAGTGGCGCCCAAATACCTTGGCAATCCAGCGGGGCAGGAAAACAGAACCCAGCACTAGGTATGGATAGTAGGTAATGAGGCGGTAAAGCACCACTACAATGCTGGCGAATCCCCCCAGAAATAACCCGAAGAAGCTCGGGAAGGCCATCTCCACGATACCAGCGCCGCCCGGCGTAATGGCAATCAGCATCACGATCCAGAAAATGAGGTTGCGGGAAATGATGAGCATGTGCTCGCCAAAGCTCACATCCACAAACGCCGCAATAAGGCAGTTGAGCAGGAAATAGCGGGCGCTCCATACAAATATGGTGGAGATGATGGCTCGCGCCCAATAGTTGAATCCCTTCCCTTTGAGTTGCTCCGAGGCCCACATGATCTCGTTGCCATGCTGAAACGCGTTGACGCGCCACTTTCGTAGAAACTTAATCGAGGTTACTTTCAGCAGCAGCCACTTAAAGGCGCGCGGCTTCACAAACAGCGCATAGATCATCACGAAGGTATAAACGGCGATCAGGCTATAGCTGACGTAGAACGCCGACTGCAGCTTGGCCACATCAGACGGTTCGAGGTTGAAGGTGGGGAACACCTGCCCCTGCGTCAGCAGCAGGGCGATAGGGGCCGCCACAATAAAGAACATGTTGTCGAGCACCGCCGTTAGCATCACATAGGCCAGCGACTTGCCCAACGGGATACCCTCCTTGTTGAGGATGATGGTGGCGATGGTAGTGCCGCCCACCACAGAGGGCGTGATAGCCGAGGCAAACTCCCACAGCATGATCACGTCTACGCTGTTGCGCCAGGTCAGGAACTTGTCGGTGAGCGAGCGGATGCGGTACATATAGCCGGCATCTCGGATGACCAGTACGACCAGTGCTGCCAACAGCCACCATACGTTGGCCTGGGCCAATCCCTTCAACTCGCTTACTTTATCATCCCGGACAAAAAGCCATACCGTGGCCGCCAACCCCAACAGCACAGGGATCAGTATCTTGATCGGGCTAAAGCTTTTAAGTATCGTCTTCTTATTTTGATCCATGTGGGTGTCGTAGGACTTTCTGCCGCTCATGGCAGTGCTACCGTAGGCGCATTGAGCATTTAACTATTATCGGGCAAAACAGTTTGTCTTACCCGGAATTTTGTGTGCAGCACCTTTCCTATTCCTCTGCCAGCAGCAACTGTGTTACCTGCGTTGCCTGCCCTTCGGCCGCTGTAATGAAGAAATCGTTAAAGCCTTCGCCCACCTCTACCCCGATAAGGTTGAGTTGCAGCATATCCAAAATAGCCAGGAAGTTGAAGATCATTCCGATCTTATCCGGAAACTCCTCCATTAATTGCGAGAAAGCCAGTCTATCGCGCACTGCTATCATTTGCATGATCAGGTCGCGCTGCTCCTCGATGGTGTACGGATACGTGATGACGGTATGTTTCGGTCGGGTCTGCTCTTCGTCGTAGCGCACCATCACCTTTTCGAACACGCGCATCAGCTTATAAAGGCTCAGGTCCTGCAACTCATACTCGAAGTGGTTGGCGTTGGCAATCTGCTGCAGCTCCTCGTGTATGTTGCCGCGGTTCTCCTGGGCTAGGCGCTGCGCTTCCATCTCCATCAGCTCCGGCACCGCACTTTTATATTTTTTGTACTCCAGCAGGTGCTGCACCAGTTCCTCACGCGGGTCAATCTCGTTGCCCTCTTCGTCTTTTTCCACGCGGGGCAGCAGCATCTTGGCCTTAATGCGCATGAGGGTGGCCGCTACCAGTATAAAGTCGGAAGCTACCTCTATGTTCAGCCGTTCCAGCCGTTGCAGGTAGCCCAGAAACTCGTTTGTGATCTGAAAGATCGGAATGTCGTGTATGTCCAGTTCATCGCGCTCGATAAAGAAGAGCAACAAGTCAAAAGGCCCTTCAAACAGCGGTAATTTAATTTCGAAACTCACCTTGTCTTATTCTAAAGTTCTGACGCCGGGTGCAGCGCATTTCACAAAATTAAGGATTTTCGGCAGATGCCTGCTATACCCCTTCCTGCTATAACCAAATGCCTTGCAGGCATGGTTCAGCACTAAAGAAGCAAATTGGCCCTCTGGCCTTTGCCAAAGCACTAACACGTTAACGGTAAATGAATTATTGCATGACCTCTTTTCAAAAGGCATTAAAAATATAGAAAACCCTATATACAATCATCTATTTGTTGGCTGTGTCCGTACGTAAAGGAATCGGGTGGGTGTGTTGCAGTGGGTTGGCAGCTTGTGTTGTTTAATTTATTAACTTTGCCCGTTGACCGAAAGCGTATACCAGCAATGGGACTAAACTTTCACTAATTTATTTTGTTAGAGGTCTATAACGATGATTCTATGATTATAAAACCCGGAGAGCTACTGGCCTCTATCAACACTCCTGCCGACCTTCGCAACCTGAAGGAGGCCCAACTGTTGCAAGTTTGCCAGGAACTGAGGCAATATATCATTGATGTTGTTTCGATTCACGGAGGTCACTTTGGGGCCAGCTTGGGGGTGGTGGAGCTAACCACCGCGCTGCACTATGTCTTTAACACCCCCTACGACCAGCTGGTATGGGATGTGGGCCACCAGGCTTACGGCCACAAGATCCTGACCGGCCGCCGCGACATCTTCCATACCAACCGCAAGTACGGCGGTATCTCCGGATTCCCGAAAAGAAAAGAAAGCGAATACGATACCTTTGGCGTGGGCCACTCCAGCACCTCCATTTCGGCGGCACTGGGTATGGCGGTCGCCTCTAAGTACAAGGGCGAGGAAAAGCGCCAGCACATTGCCGTGATCGGTGATGGCGCCATGACGGGGGGGATGGCCTTTGAGGCCCTGAACCACGGCGGCGTGGCCAATGCCAACCTGCTGGTGGTGCTCAACGACAACTGCATGAGCATCGACCCGAACGTGGGCGCCCTGAAAGAATATTTGACAGACATCACGACCTCCCGCACTTACAACAAGATGCGCGACGAGGTATGGAAGATACTGGGCAAGATCAGCAAGTTCGGCCCGGATGCCCGCACCATCGTCTCTAAGATAGAAAGCGGTGTGAAGGCGGCTATCCTGAAGCAGAGCAACCTGTTTGAGGGTCTCAACTTCCGCTACTTCGGCCCGATTGACGGCCACGACGTGGACCACCTGGTGTCGGTGATGGAAGACCTGAAACACATCCCGGGTCCGAAAATCCTGCATTGCCTCACCACCAAAGGAAAAGGCTTTGCCCTTGCCGAGAAAGACCAGACCAAGTGGCACGCACCCGGCCTGTTCGATAAGATTACGGGTGAGATCTACAAAAAGCATTACGACCAGCCACAGCCGCCAAAGTACCAGGACGTGTTTGGCCATACCATCGTGGAGATAGCTGAGCAGAACCCGAAAGTGATGGGGGTTACGCCTGCCATGCCTTCCGGTTGTTCGCTTAACATCATGATGAAGGCCATGCCGGACCGCGCCTTTGACGTGGGCATTGCCGAGCAGCATGCGGTTACCTTCTCTGCTGGTCTCGCCACGCAGGGTATGATTCCGTTCTGCAACATCTACAGCACCTTTATGCAGCGCGGTTACGACCAGGTGGTGCATGATGTGTGCCTCCAGAACCTGCCAGTGGTATTTTGCCTCGACAGAGCCGGCTTTGCCGGTGCCGACGGCCCGACGCACCACGGCGCGTACGACATCGCCTACATGCGCTGTATCCCGAACATGGTGGTATCTGCCCCGATGAACGAGCAGGAGCTGCGCAACCTCATGTTTACCGCCACTCAGGACGGCGCTGGCCCCTTCACAATCCGTTACCCGCGTGGCGAAGGTGTGATGCCGAACTGGCGCACGCCGCTGGAGACAATTGAGATTGGCAAGGGCCGCACGGTACAGGAAGGCGAAGAAATAGCGATTTTAACTTTCGGCCATATCGGTAACTACGCCGTGGACGTCTGCAAGAAGCTAAACTACGACGGCATTACCCCCGGCCACTACGACATGCGTTTTGCCAAACCTCTCGATGAGGAACTGTTGCACCACATTTTCAGCAAGTACGATAAAGTGATTACCGTGGAAGACGGTTGCCTGCAGGGCGGCTTCGGAAGCGCGGTGCTGGAGTTTATGGTGGACAACGGCTATACCGCTCAGGTAAAGCGCCTCGGTATACCAGATGCCATTTTCGAGCATGGTTCGCAATTGGAATTACACAAAGAAGCAGGCTTTGCCCCATCCGACATCGAGCGCACCGTGCGTGAAATGATCGGTGTTCCAGTCAAAGCCTAGTCTCTACTCATACTATCATTCAAAAGCCTCACAGCGTTTTATACCTTGTGGGGCTTTTTTATTTTCATACAGGTTCGAAAATCCAACCACCCCTGCCCCTCCTTGACTAAGGAGGGCAGTTATACCTACTTTTTCCTCTGTCTTCATGATAGCGTCATTTTTTATACTGTAAGGATTTTAGTTAAGAGAAGTATAGCAGCTACTATCAATCTTCGCAGTATCCACGGCAGTAGCAGACTCCCCTCCTTAAACAAGGAGGGGGCAGGGGGTGGTTGGACCTGGTACTAGAAAAAACCCTTTAAATCCGGGTGCTGCTTTAGATTTTAAAAGAAAACCGGCATATTGAGTCTAATACCAAACGCGCAACATTAAATGCCCAAGACATATATAGACGCCGGCTCCGGAGATATACTGGTCTTCCTCCATGGTTTCTGCGAAAGCAAGCAGGTGTGGGAGGCTTTCATGAAGCCCCTGCAGCAGCGCTTCCGGACCATTGCCCTGGATTTGCCGGGCCACGGCGACAACACGCTCCACACCACAGATCTCAGCATGGAAAGCATGGCCGAAGATGTGATGCGCCAATTGGCGGCCTTGAACGTGAAGAAGTTCATCCTGATCGGGCACTCGATGGGAGGCTATGTGAGTTTGGCATTGGCCGGGAAATATGGCAACGCGTTAAACGGGCTTTGCCTCTTCCACTCCTCTGCCCTGCCCGACACGGATGAGAAAAAGGAGAACCGCAACAAGAGCATCAGTTACATAGAGCGCCATGGCGTTGTTAATTTCATCAACCCGTTTGTAGAACCGCTCTTCTACCAGACAAACCGAGCCCGGCTAAAAGCTGAGATTGACATGATGAAGGAGATTGGCCGCTTAACCCCAAAAGCAACCGCCGTGGAGGCCCTGGCCGCCATGCGCGACCGCCCGGACCGGACCGATGTGCTGAAGCAGGCTAAATACCCGGTCCTGTTCATCTTCGGGAAAGAGGACGGTGCTGTGCCTTTGGACAAAGCGCTGCAGCAGTGCCACCTGCCCCCGAACAGCCTAGTGAACTTCCTGGGCCATACCGGCCACATGGGCATGTTTGAGCGCACCTACGAAACCCGGAAAGCGCTTGAAAAATTTTCTGAAACAATCTATGGCTAACGTTCCTGCTGCCGCTCCAAACGTTGCTGTAACGGCTACTCTCCCGCTAAAGCACATCCTGCCTGTAATCGTATTCGCGCAGTTCGCCGGCACCTCGCTGTGGTTTGCCGGAAACGCCGTGCTGCCCGAGTTAAAAGGACTGCTCCAGTTGCAGGAAGGGGCCTTAAGCTTGCTCACCTCTGCCGTACAACTGGGTTTTATACTGGGCACGCTCTGCTTTGCCTTCCTCTCGCTGGCAGACCGGGTATCCCCACGGCTTCTGTTCCTGTTGTGCGCCCTACTGGGGGCTGCGGCAAACGCACTGATCCTGTTTAGCGCAACCAGCCTAACGGGTGTGCTGCTGCTGCGGGGCATCACGGGGTTTTTACTGGCCGGCATATACCCTGTCGGGATGAAGCTGGCGGCAAGCTGGTACAGCGGAAAGCTGGGCAAAGCCATTGGCTACCTGGTTGGCGCATTGGTACTGGGCACGGCCTTTCCGCATCTGCTGCGCAGCAGCATGGCGAGCGCATTGCCTTGGCAAGGCATTATGCTGGGCACCAGCACGCTCGCGGCAATCGGAGGCATGTTGATGTACGCTGTGGTACCAGACGGACCCTACTTAACAAAGGGGGCCACATTCAAAGTTGGCAATATCGTGGCTGTATTCCGGGTACGGGAGCTGCGAGCAGCGGCCTTCGGTTACTTTGGGCATATGTGGGAGTTGTATACGCTGTGGGCCTTTGTGCCCTTGCTGTTGGCTTATACCTACCCGGAGTGGCCGCAGCGGCAAATTTCCTTTTATAGCTTCTGGATAATTGCAGGTGGCGCGTTCGGTTGTGTGGCCGGGGGGTATCTCTCGGCACGTTGGGGAAGCGCCAGAGTGGCGTTTGTGCAGTTATTGCTCTCGGGGTTGTGCTGCATCCTGTCTTTTTGGATGCTTGAGGCACCGAACCTCATGTTCGTCCCGTTTCTGTTGTTCTGGGGCGTGGTAGTGGCCGGTGATTCCCCTCAGTTTTCTGCCCTAACTGCCAAAACAGCACCTCCACAGTTGGTTGGCACGGCTCTAACCCTGGTAACCTCTGTCGGCTTCGCCATTACCATCGGTAGCATCCAACTGACAGCATACCTGCTTACGTTTATACCCCCGCATCACGTATTCTTGTGGCTGGCCGTGGGCCCTCTTTTCGGTTTGATGGGCATGCGTGCACTCCTCCAAAAAAAATAAGGCTGCCTGCGCTAACGCAGGCAGCCTTTAAAAATCGAAACTTCCATATGCCTTACTTCAGAAAGACCTAAAAAGTTATCACTTTTTCTCAAGTTCCATTGTGGCGCCGTCCGGCGTCTTCAGGGTCATCTTATCGTCGGTAAGTTTCTCTACCTCGAAGTTCTCCGTTACATCAGCCCCTTCAAACTGCAGGGACAAGCGCTTGGCAGCTTTATCAAACTGCCAGGTGCCGGTTTGCAGCGTACCGCCGCCGCCCATGGCAAAACGCCCATCAGCATAAAACTGCATGGTTTCCTTTTTCTCCGCCGATGACAGCTTCTCTTTATCGCCAGCCGCATTCAGTTCTTTGTTGGCTACCCAGGTCTTGCTGCTTGGGCCCGAAAGCAGGCTCTCAGAAGCTTCCTCGTCTTTGCCGCCACAGCTTACCATAACGAATATAAGCAGCACGCTCAGGAACGCGTGCAATGTATGTTTCATGTCTAGTGTCTTGTTCAGTGTTTCCATTTTTGTATTGCTTGTGTTAGCGATTAATTTATACCACTACCCTCAGCTAGTGCGTAGCTAGAGTACGACCTTTTATACCTGGCCGTTGCCATAGCCACAAAACAACTAACCCTATCTGTTAGCGTAACTTACCTAGAGCGGAAACCATACTTAAACCAAAACCCGCTGATCGTTTAATTTTGACTTAAAGAGTATAGTATATGGGACTGATGGATTTTTTTAAAAAGGGGAAAGAGGAGCTAGCCAAACCGGCCAGCGCACCGAAAACCACACGCCCTGCTACAATGCCAGGCAATACCGGGGGCGGGGTCTTTAACAGGGATGAGGTAAACAAGGCCCCTGCAGCCATGCCTGAACAAGATGTGTATACCGTAAAGAGCGGCGACTCGCTTTCCAAGATCGCGCAGCAGCATTATGGCAACGCCAGCGACTGGAAGCGTATCTATGAAGCAAACAAAGCCGTAATCGGCAGTAACCCAAACATGATTCACCCGGGGCAGCGTTTCGTAATTCCAAGAGACTAGACACTTTCACACAAACAACATCGGCCAGCATATTATGCTAGCCGATGTTGTTTCATGCCGTACTCGCTATAGTTGTTGCATTTGATCTTCTCCTATTGCCATGGCCAATATACGTTGTATATCTGAGGTCTCGACCCCATCAAAAACTTAAAAGCCAAATGAGAAGATGCAGCGACGGGAACGTTGTCAACAAGGGCTGGTTTCCACGGCGGCATCAGCTTCGCTGCCCTTATGACTTCATCATCAAATATAACACCGCCTGATTTAACGACGCGAATTTCTCCTAGTGAACCGTCCTCCTTTACAGGAACAGAGAGTATCACAATACCTTGCATGCCGAAATATTGTGCCGGGATAGGATAATGAACATACTTGCTTAAGAAGGCTTTCATAGCTTGCTCCCCGCCTGGAAACTCCGGCACTGCATTATAAATATGCTGCTTAGCAAGTATCAAAGTGTCTGCGCCTGTCGCGGAAGGCACTACTACCCGGTAAGCCCATATCTGGTGCGCTGCCGTCTTCTTTTCTTGAGTTTGCTGCACATTCAGTTTCAGCATATACGCCAGCACCGGATAGCCGGGTCTGAACGCAGTAGTATCTACATTCCAGCTCTCTACCATCGCCAGGTATGAGAAATCGGGCTGCAGCATGCCGAATGAGCCATTCAATAAAAAGGTAGTTGTTTTTCCACCTAGCTTAGCTGTCTGGCCATTAATTAACTTTCCCTCATGGTATTGCTGTTGCATCACAGGCGTTGCTGCCTGCCCATTTTGCGAAAGCATGTAGAGCCATGTTCCGTGGCGTGCACCATTCAGGTAAGCTCCCCTTAATTGCAGCCGGCCATTGCTGCTGTCCGGTAGTATAACTTCAAAGTTGCCCGTGCCATTGAACACAGCCTGTTGCCCGTTTTCGTTCCAGAAGCTCTGCACCTTCACCTGCTCTCCTTCGTACATTATCTCCTGCTCTTGCTGCCCGTTTTCGCGCCAGAACTTCCAGGTGCCGGTTGGGCTACCATTGAGATACTTTGCCTGGCATTGCAGTCGGCCGCTCGGATAGTAAAACAGCCAATCGCCCTGCTTTTGCCCTTTGCTGTAGTTGCCTCTGGCCAACACTTTTCCGGAGCTGTAGTAGTCTGCCACCGCTTTATCAAAGGGCATTTTAAACAGCTTTCCCGCACGTATGAGAGAATCGGGTATGGTGGCCAGGCGGGTATAGGCAGCGTTTTCTCTTTTTGTTACCTCCCAATTCTGGGTATAGTAAACAGCCACCTGCTGCTGGGCCTGTGCGGTAGCCAGGGCTATAAAGAGCACCAGCGGCAACAGTAAAGTTTGTTTCATGATCGAGTTAGTACAGTTCTTTCTTGCTCAAATATAAGGCATATCAAATATAATATACAGAAAAAACAAAGCCGCACAACCAGTATGGCTGTGCGGCTTTTAATCAATAAGTAATTTTTGGTGCTTAGAAGCGCTCGTCCGCTGCAAAGAAGAAATCACCTTCAATTTGCGCGTTCTCATCAGAGTCAGAACCGTGAACGGCATTTGACTCGATAGACTTCGCGTACTTCTTACGGATTGTGCCTTCTGCGGCCTGCTCTGGGTTAGTGGCTCCAATAAGTGTGCGGAAATCCTCTACTGCGTTGTCCTTCTCCAGGATCATCGCCACGATAGGGCCTTTAGACATATACTTTACCAGGTCGCCGTAGAAAGGACGCTCCTTGTGTACTTCGTAGAATTTGCCGGCACGCTCCTCTGTCAGGGCTGTCTTCTTCATTGCCACGATACGGAAACCGCCTTCTTCAATCATTTGGGTGATACCGCCGATGTGGTTATCTGCCACCGCATCCGGCTTGATCATTGTGAACGTAATGTTATTCGCCATGTCTTTAACTGCTATATAGGTTATACTTCTAATTTCGGACTGCAAAATTACGGCATTTCAGCTAAAAACAGCATACTTTTTCGTTTACTTTCACCTGGCCTACCTCCTCCGCCCATACTGCCAAATCAGCCCTGTTTGGGCCTAAAACGCTATTTAATTGCTTTAGAAGTATTTTATGCTCAAATTTGCGCCTTATATCCTTATTAATCAGAGGATTTAAAACGATAGTATGCACAATATCAATGCGCTGCAGAAACTTTTGCAGGAGCCTAAAGAGGTGTTCATCACCACACATCATAAACCAGACGCCGATGCGCTGGGTTCTTCGTTGGGGCTGGCAGGATATCTTAAAAAGAAAGGCCACCGTGTGACGGTGATCACACCTTCTGATTACCCTGATTTCCTGAACTGGATGGAAGGCAACGACGACGTGATCGTGTATTCTCAGAAGAACGACGCGTTGGTGCAGCGGCTTATCTCCGAGGCACAGGTTATCTTCTGCCTCGATTTCAACACCCTGTCCCGCATCAACGAGATGGGTGAGTACATCCGGCAGGCATCGGGCACGAAAGTGCTGATTGACCACCACCTGGAGCCGGAGGACTTCGCTGACCTGAGTTTTTCCAACACCAGCGCCGCAGCCACCGCCGAGATCGTGTATGACCTGATTAAGGCGATGGGCGATGCGGAACTAATTGACACCGGAATTGGCGAGTGCCTGTATGCCGGCATCATGACTGACACCGGCTCTTTCCGGCACCCGAGCACAACGCAAAACGTGCACCTGATCATTGCCGACTTGCTGCAGATTGGCGTGCGCACCTCCGATATCCACCGCCTTATTTATGACAGCTCCTCGGAACTGCGTCTGCGCTTTTTGGGTTATGCCCTGAAAGATAAACTGGTGGTGCTGCCCGAGTACAGAACAGCCTATATTTCCATTACCGCGGAGGAACTGAAGACCTATAACTCTAAAACCGGAGACACAGAGGGCCTGGTGAATTACGCGCTGTCTATAGAAGGCATCGTTTTTGCGGCCCTCATCATCGACCGCGTACAGGCAGTGAAAATGTCGTTCCGGTCGGTAGGTGATTTTTCGGCCAACGAGTTTGCCCGCGCTCACTTTAACGGCGGAGGCCACAAGAACGCAGCCGGTGGCATTTCGATGGACACACTGGAGGCCACCGTTAAGAAATTCGAAGACTTGCTGCCACAGTATAAAGCGCAGTTGCAGCAGTCCACAACCAATTAAAATTTATCTCAACTTATATCAATGCTATCTAAAACTAAATTTTTGCTGCCAGTGCTAGCTGGTGCACTGTTGTTGCAGGGTTGCAACAAAAACGCCGACGAGTTTCATACAACAGCCGACGGCCTGACTTACAAGATTTTTGAGCAGAAGGAAGACGGAACCTACGAAAGCAGGGGCGAAGTTTCTCCAGAGGATTCTACCGGTGCCAAGATCGGGCAGGTAGTTACCCTGCAGATGTCTTACCAGAACTCGGAGGACTCTGTGTTGTTCGATTCTCGCAAGCAAAGCCAGCCGGTAATGATCCCGGTGATGGAGCCTACCTTTAAGGGTAGCCTGGAGTCAGCACTGATGATGCTTGCTGCCGGCGACAGCGGGGTATTCAAGGTAAATGCTGATTCACTTTTCGCGAAGACGTTCAACCAGCCAATGCCTCCTTTCATCAAGGCGGGCTCGCAACTGACATTCTTCATCAAAGCTGAGAAAATCCAGTCGAAAGAAGAGGCCATGGCCGACCAGCAGAAGATGTTTGAGCAGCAGATGAAAGAGGCTCAGACCCGCGCTGCCGAGCAGATCAAAGTAGACGACACGAAGTTACAGGAATACATCAAGGCCAATAACCTGCAGAATGTGCAGAAAACAGAGTCGGGTGTATACTATGTCGTGAACAAGCCCGGCAAAGGCCCGCAGGCTAGCCCCGGCGACCAGGTTTCGGTACACTACAAGCTTTCTTTCCTGGATGGAAAAGAGCTGGAGAACTCCCGCAACAACCCAATGGCCAACGGCGAGCCGTTTAAGTTCACGCTTGGCCAGGGCCAGGTGATCAAGGGCTGGGACGATGCGATTCAGCAACTGAAAGAAGGCAGCTCGGCCACCCTGCTGGTTCCTTCTACCTTGGCTTACGGCGAGCAGGACCGCGGTCCGGACATGCCGGCAAACTCTATCCTGCGCTTCGATGTGGAGCTGCTGGATGTAGAGAAACAGTAATTACCGCTTACCACAACGGCATATGAAGCATTTCACGTTTATGATCCAAAAGAGAAGCCGCCTGCTACAGGCGCTTCTTTTCTTTGTAGTGCTCGGAGCCCTGGCTTCCTGCCAAAAAGACTACGAGCCTTTTGACCCTGTGGCACAGCAGGAAAAAGACGACAAACGCATACAGGAATATCTGCTGAAGAACAATGTGGATATGAATGCCGTTACCAAAACGAATTCAGGTTTATACTACCTCCCGCTGCAAACTGGCAATGGCAATAAAGTAGAGTCTGGTGACAAGGTAGAAGTAAAGTACAAGGGGTGGCTGCTAAACGGAACGGAGTTCGACTCTAACTACGATAGCACGAAGCCTTTTATCTTTATGGTAGGTGCCCGGCAGGTAATTGCCGGCTGGGACGAAGGCCTGAAGCTGATGGAGGAAACCGGGAAAGGCCGTTTGTACATCCCTTCTCGCCTGGGTTACGGTCAGCGTGACGCAGGCACAATTCCACCGAACTCTGTGCTCGTGTTTGATGTGGAAGTAGTGGATATCAAATAAGCCAGTTCTTGCTAAAACAGGAAAGGCCAGAGCAGTACGCTCTGGCCTTTCCTGTTTTATACCCTATCGTACTTATTCCGCCAGCACCTCTGAGAGGATAGCCAACGATTTAATCTCGCCGAGGCGGTCTACGTGCAGCTGGTAATAGCGAATCAGCACATCCAACAATTCACGGCGCACCCGCCCATTGGGTATGAGCGCCAAGGCTGTCTCTCCCAATAGCTGATCAAAGTACTGTTCATGGGCCTGCATGGCCAGCACAGTGGGGGCCGCCGTAGCCGACTGCGCATTCCCTGAAAAGGCCACCTGCTCCACAATCTCAGCACCAGAGCCCGGACCAAAACCCAGGTGATAGCTCAGTTGCAGCAGGAACACCAGGTGGAAATTCTCGAAATTGCTTTCCTGCTCATCGAAAAAGACGATCGCATCCCACAGAAAATGAAATAGCGGCGGGTTTTCCTCCTCCTCCTTCACGGTGCGCGACACTACCTCCGACAAAAACAACATCATACTGCTCTTCCGGATATCAAAGGGGATGGAGTAAAGCGGGTGCGCGCTCCTGAACTCAGAGATGCGGGTGAGCCCGCCTTTTGCAGAAGGGTATACCACCATGTCGAGGAGCGTGAAAGGCTGAAAAAGCGCCACCCGCGAGCCGGGCCCTTTCTTGCGCACCCCGTTTACCACATACGACTGCATGCCCAAAGCCTCGGTGTATACCCGCGCAATAACAGACGTTTCGCGGTACTTGATGTGGTTGAGAACAATCCCTCGTGTTTTGACTAACATATACAGGGCTTTTACAATAAGGGCGGCAATGTGCTATAGCGTTAAATAACTGAATTGCCAGGAGGTTTGAAAGCTAAATGGTTTGATTTTTTGTCCTGAAACCGCTCCTTGCACCTATCAAACGATCAAAAGAGCTGCCTACTCCAATACGGCAATTTTGCTGATGCAGGTTTGCTTCCCGGTCACGTCTGCGCTCATCACCAGGTATACGCCAGCCTTTACACGCTTGCCGTTGTAGTCGCGGGCATTCCAGGAGAGGGTGCCTCCGGTGGCCTGGGTTTTATACACCAAGGTGCCGGAAATATCCGTGATGCGCACCTGTGCATTATTAGGCAATCCGGATACGCCTACTAAACCTGTGTAATCGCGGCGCACTGGGTTGGGGAACACGGTAGCGCAGTCGGGTTTGCCTTCTGTAACGGTGGCTCCGGCACGGTATGAGGCCAGGCCCGCCTCCGTGGCCACAAACACTTCGCCGGTTTGATGCTCTACTGCCACCGAAAGCACTTTATCAGAAGGCAGCGGACTGGTTTGGGCAGTGAAATGCTTCAGGAGTTTGTCGCCATCGGGCGAAAAAAGCCAGAGGCCGTTATCGGTTCCTATCCATTTCCGGTTTGCCCCGTCCACGGCAATTGCCCGCACGATCTGCCCATGCAGCAAGGGGCGACCATCAATAATGGGCAGGTGCGCCTCGTAAGGCTGTGACTCAAACACAAAGGCCGGGTTGTAGTATACCCCGATGCCGCTTCCGGTACCCACCCATATATCGCCGTTACGGTCTTTGGCCATACTGTATACAGTACCATCAGGCAGATTGCCGTTGCCCTCGCCTACCGTGAGCGGCTTCACCCGGTTTTTCACGTCATCATACACCACAAGGCCGCTCCGGGTATTTCTGCGACCCGATATGGAGAGCCACTTATAGGCATTATCATCCAGCACAAGCAGGTTCAGATTACTGCCGTCGGTTACACCCGGCAGCATGAACGAGCTCCAGGTATTATCCGGCGCCAGCCGATGCAGGCCCGGTGCATTGGGGTGCTGGTTGCGGTTGACCACCCATACATTACCGGTAGCATCTACAGCCACATCCGTCACGCGCACGTACTCGTGGTCGGCCGGTGTAAGGGAGCTCAGGAGCGTACCGTTGCTGTTGTTGTACAGCTTTGCCTTGCCCAGGCCCCCCCATTCCAGCAGGCCATTCCCGTAACTCCCGAAGTATGTTCTATCTGTCACGGAGTTGTAGGCGGCAGCCACCAGGTCGCGAGCAGGTATGTATGCCGCAGGGTTGGGGTATAAAAACTGGTTGAAGTTTTCCCACCGCCCGTTTTCATGTATAAAAAAGCCGTCGCGGGTACCGGCATCCAGGTAGCTGGCGTTGTAGCCGCCACTGAGCACGTAGACTTTCCCGCCATAGGTATAAAGCCGGAAACTCTTGCCAGAATAAGGTCCGCTTGGTGAGAAAGCCGTGGCCTCAGTGCCGTCCACATCCAACCGCACCAATCCGTTCTTTTTGTCTGCCACCCATACCTTGCCTGCTGCCCCTACCACAGCCTGCTGCGGCTGAGCCAGCAGTTGGTGCGCCAGCGTGCGCAGTTGGCCGTTGCGGTCGAGCAGCAGGACGTGTTGGCTGGTAGCGATGGCCAGGTAGCTTTCTGAGGGCGTTAAGTGGAGAATGCGGGCACCAATAGCCGTTGGCTTCCAGGTGTTGTTGCGAAGCACAAAAAGCCCTTGCGAAGCAGTGCCCAGGTATAGTCTCTGGTTGAAAGCGGCGATCCCGCTGAGCGAATCAGGAGCAGGAAGCCCGTTGTGTAGCGCCGACCAGTTGTGAAAGTCCTGCAGATTGGCCCCGTTCCGCCGTGCTGCCAACACGCCCATGTTGGTGGTTAAGTAAATACTGTCGCGCAAGATAGCTGCGGCTTTTACATTCACCACTTCGCCCTTGGGACCTAAATTGCTGTAGGTGTCTTTTATCTCGAGCTTTTGCAGGTCCAGCACCACTACCCCAAAAGAACTGGAGAGGTAGGCCAGCTTGTCCTGCACATGGATGTGGTGGATCTTCTTTTCGCCGGGGATGGTTTTGCGGAAGATATCGCTGATGTTGTAGAGGGTGTTCCCGCGCAGTAGGTCTACCTGGGTATTGGCATAGGCTATGACCAGTGTGCCTGTGGCTGCATCGTATCCAATGGTACTAACCTGCTGCTCCCGCAGGCCATCCACTTTCGAGATGGCTTGGGTCGCGTTAAATTCCTTATCGTAATAGAAAAGGCCGTTTTCTGCCGCCACGTATACTTTGTTGCCAGTATCGGCCACTGCTTTTGCCTGTTGGTACGGCACATGCACCTGCCAGCTACCCAAAGGCAGGCTGCTCTTTTGCCCATACCCCTCCAGGCTAACCAAGAGCATGCCCAGCACCGCCTGCAGGCAGCTACAGGCAAAGCGGACTTGGTTATACCTCTCTCGGGCGGGTGCTATCATGGGCATGTACGGATTTTTTGTGGCATGTAAGGCAGCATTTCCGTTTGATGCCGCCATACATGCTAACGCTTAGTTCTTTAGTTTCATGCCTTTAACGAAGCAATGGCGGCAACGGGCTTCGTAAGAATCCGTTTCGCCAAGCAGCACCTGTTGCTCGGATACGGCACTTCGGTACGAGTACGTAGCAATATCCCCGCACTGCACACATACGGCATGCACCTTGGTCACATACTCGGCCACGGCCATCAGGGCAGGCATAGGGCCGAACGGTTTGCCCAGGTAATCCATATCCAGCCCAGCCGCAATGACGCGCACGCCACTGTTGGCCAGTTTTACGCATACCTCCGCCAAGCCATCGTCAAAAAACTGGGCTTCGTCCACACCCACCACATCGCAGCTGCCACCCAAAAGCAGCATGTCCTGGGCAAAATCAATGGGGGTAGAGCGGATAGAGTTGGCGTTGTGCGACACCACGTCTTCTTCGTGGTAGCGCTTGTCTATAGTAGGTTTGAAAATCTCAATCTTCTGCTTCGCGATCTTCGCCCGGTTCAGTCTGCGGATTAGCTCCTCCGTCTTGCCCGAAAACATTGATCCGCAGATCACCTCAATCCATCCTCTTCTGGTAGCGTGGTTGTCGTTGCCTACGCGCGGTTCAATAAACATTTGCTGGTGATGTGGTAATAGTATATAGTTGAATTGCTGTATGCTAAAATGCTGCCATGCTACCTCCCGTGCGCACGGCTTGTTATCCGGTGTTTCCTAGCCATGGTTCGGACAGGCCATAGCCCATTGCCATCAATCCAAGGGAGTAATTGATTGATACTGTCATTTCGACCAGCGGGAGAAAACTGTGTTATTGCTCCGTATGGTGAAATTCAGATTTCTCCCGCTGGTCGAAATGACAATTTTGTGCTAAGTTGACGTTATGGAGTCGCGGCCAATCGCCTGCCACTTCTCACGTGTCCTATTATCTGGCTTTCCTTAGCTGCTGTAGCGCAGATGGGGCAACTTGGTTTGCTCCGGCACTTTCCCGGTGGCATCACCGCTTGCCAATGTACACTGGCAGGCCAGTCTTTCGTTCTCCTGCAGGCGGCCACGGTTGCGGTAGCGCATTTCGGCCTCCGTTAGGGGCCCGAAGTGCGCCAGCCCCTCCACCACGATGATACGGCAGGTGGTGCAGCGGCCTTTGCCGCCGCAGGCGTGCATCCAGTCCTGGCCTTCGGCTTGCAGCGCCTGCAGCAGGGTTTGCCCCGGTGTTATTTTTACTGTGAGCCCCGCCAGGTTTTGCACGGTTAACTTCGGCATAATTTTATAACTTTACAGAAGAAAGCATACCCCATGGAAGACAAATATAATCAATTACACATAGAGCGTTACAGCAAACAGCTGGCAAATCTGCTTTGCGACCGCCACTTTGCATCGCACGACACCCTGAACGGCCCTCAGCTGCTTAACTTTACCCCTATCCGGCAGGTAAACCTTTTCGTAATAAAAGAACTGCTGCTGCGCTGGCACCAGGAAATGGCCAACCTCCGCAGCCCATACTTCGACTATGAGCATGAGGAGGTAAAAGAGGCGTTGCTGAACTTTATGAACGTGCTCTCGCGCAAGATCCTGATGAAGCGCAATGCGTTTGAGCCGCTCCTGCAGAAGGCCATCCACGACACGTTTCTGGTAGTGCTGGCCCCGGTCACCACATTTGAGGAGAAGTTCCTCCGCATCCAGGAAGAGATCACCTTGCCGAAGCTGCAGGAGAACCTCAAATACATTGATCTGGACAAAGCCCTGTTTGCCGGGTTTATCGACACGCTGTCTTCTAACAGCCGCGACCGGGAATATATCCTGAGCCGTTTCAGGCTGTATGTAAACGCCAACCAAGAAAAACGTATGCCGCTGCGGGAGTTGCTTCCGCAGTTTAACAGCATCCTGCCTATCTCAGAGCAGGAGGTGAGTGGCGCAGAGCCGGTTGTGGAGGCCATGCCTTTACCGAAGCCCACGCCAGCCGCCCCTATCCGCGAGCGCGAGGTGGTGTCGCCGATACACACCGCGCAGCGCGAGGCCTCAGCGCCCACCGCCCGCTACCGCACCCAGGATGACGACGTGGAGGACGAGGCACCGAAAAATGCGCGCCCAACCCTCAACGACAATTTCCGGAAAGCGCCGTCCGCCTCGCTGGCCGACTCGCACAGCAATCAGCGGATCGAGTCGCTGAAGAACTCTATCTCAATCAACCAGCGCTTCAGCTTTATCAACGAGCTTTTTAACGGCGACAACATGACCTACTACCATACCATCAAAACCCTGGATGAGTATACTAACCCGGAGATGGCACAACAGTACGTAACCCAAGAGTTAGCCGCTAAGCACGACTGGAGCAGAAAACAGGAGCACGTGCAGAAGCTCCTGCGCCTGATCGAGAGAAAATTCTCCTGAATCGGCCTTAAAAATTAAGGTGGCGGCGCCCTTGCATTTAGTTGCAGGGGCGCTGTTGCTTAGGGGTATTCAGGAAATATACTTAGCTGCAAGCACGCATAAAAAGTGCAATTACTTAAAAAGCGGTAACATGCTAAAAAGAGCCGCGTAGGCTGTTGCAAATGCGGTTCTCAAATACTAATTATGCACCCGCAGTATGGTCCGCTCCTGCATCGGAACCTAAAGCGAAGAGCGGCTGTTACCCGAAAATCAAATAAAAACCAACGCAAACAGAACCGGTACCTGTATTTTATTAGCTTTTAAACAACCTGATTTAGCCATGAAAGACGATTTTGACTACGACGACGACTTAGACTTCAGCAACTTTGATGAGGACGAAGAGGATGACTTCGATATGACCTTTGAGGAAGACCTGTACCTGATGATTAGGGAGAAGCTGCGCGACACCGTACAAGAGTTCAGGAGCGAATACCCGGCAGCCATCAAAAAGCTGGAGAATGCCATCAATTCTTTCAAGATCACGGTAAAAAACACGGATGACACCAAGTTTTACCCGCTTGTGGCCAAAATGCTGAGTGAGCACATCAAGCCGTTGGCGCAGGAGTATGACGTGGTGCAGGAAATTTACGACAACATGCAAACGGACATCCACCGCTTTAAAAACCAGCGGGCGCATGGGTTTGAAGGAGACTTATACCTGAGCAAATAACCAAAGCTGGTTTATACCCATTAGCCCGAGGGTCCGTTCTGCGCCGACAGGACGGACCCTCTTTTTTGCCTTTTAACTATAAGTTTAAACACCAAAATAGGTTATTTGGTCTACGGTACTTATTTTTAAGCTGCGGACAAGGCAATTCGCAACCACAAATTTCGTTTTGTGGTAAAATACTTGCAACCCATTGGCCTTTATTGGCATCTACTGCATAGGCGCACAGCACACACTAAAAGGCGTGTTGCGTTGCTTTTGCACTATAATACAAACTTAATACTCCGTTACTATGGCTCTTCATAAGCTATTCGAAGGGGAACAATGCCTGATCCAGACAGTAGACAAGCGTATAATGCTGACTACCCACCGGCTCATGAAGTTCAGTTTTTCTTGGGTGCTACCCAAAAAGAGCGATGCTGTGCTGCTGGAAGACATTGTAACCTGGGAAGTGAAACAAACCGGCCAGAACCTGTACCTGGGGCTGAGCATCGCGTTCGCCTCGGCCATTTACTTCAATAATTCCTTTGCGCTGCTGAGCGGCTTTTTCCTGATTCTCTACATCGTAACGCGCCACCGCAAAATCCATATCCGGACGCACGACAGCATTATGGTGCTGCCCTTGGAGGAGCTGGAGGACAACAGCATGAAAGTACTGCTAGACTCCGTGCGCATGGCACAGCATAACCGAATGGAACAGCTAAAGGATACAAGGCCGCTGCCGGTATAAGAACAAATCTAAACTATCCGAAAGCCCGTTACCTCCCTACCGCAGCACTTGCATAAAGGGGTAACGGGCTTTTTGTTCCTATAATATTCTGTTACTACTCTCGTATTATCGCTATATTTAGGCGTTATAAGATTTATTGCAGTATGCCAGCAGACGAATTGATATACCCAGACAGAGTGAAAGCGCATCAGCAAAAGATTAAGCAGGTGCTGTATGAGGTGGGCAAAGTGGTGGTGGGCCAGAACTATATGGTAAACCGGCTGCTGATCGGCCTCTTTACGGGTGGGCACATTCTGCTGGAGGGCGTTCCCGGCCTGGCCAAAACGCTTACCATCAACTCGCTGTCCAAAGCCCTTCACCTCGACTTCCAGCGTATCCAGTTCACGCCCGACCTGCTGCCCTCCGACCTGATCGGGACGATGATCTATAACCAGAATGCCTCTGCTTTTGAGGTAAAAAAAGGCCCTATCTTCGCGAACCTGATCCTGGCTGATGAAGTGAACCGCTCCCCGGCCAAGGTGCAGTCAGCGCTGCTGGAGGCGATGCAGGAAAAGCAGGTGACAATTGGCGAAACCACTTTCATGCTGGACCTCCCCTTCCTGGTGCTGGCTACCCAGAACCCCGTGGAGCATGAAGGAACCTACCCCCTGCCGGAGGCGCAGGTAGACCGCTTTATGATGAAGGTATACATTGACTACCCGAAGAAAGAGGACGAGCTGGAGATCATGCGCCGCATGGCCAACATGACCTACGCCGACACCGTTTCGAAAGTGCTCTCGAAGGAGGATATTTTCTCGATCCGGAACGAGATAAACCAGGTGCAGATCTCAGAGACGTTGGAGCGCTACATCATTGAGCTGGTGTTCGCCACCCGCCGCCCCGCCGACTACGACCTGAACGAGTTTGCGCCCTACATCCAGTTTGGGGTGTCGCCGCGTGCCAGCATTGCCCTGAACCGCGCCGCCAAGGCAGTGGCCTATTTCGATGAGCGCGATTACGTGCTGCCCGAGGACATCAAAGAAGTGGCGCATGATGTGATGAACCACCGCATTATCCTGAACTATGAGGCGGAGGCAGACGGTATCCATACCAAGGATTTCATCGAGGCCATTTTGCGTAAGGTCCCAATCAGCTAAAACGTACTTTAGCGGGTAATCCTTAACCTATAAACTGGCACTCCGGCAAACACGCTGGCCAGCACAAGGGGGTGCTGCCTGTAAAATGCATCATAGCACCAGGTTTTTAGTTGCAGTGCTTCGGTTTGGTTTAATGCCCGCAGGCCCTTACGGAGCTCTTTCTCGAAAAGCACTGCATCAAAGATTACTTTCTGCAGGATAATCTTCACATATGCTAACATCATACGATTGCTGTGGTTGTGCTGCAAACCTACCGCTGGCCTATTACAACAATAACACGGGCGGGTTACGAAATCATTAATTCAACCCCTCTCCTGGCAACAGCTACCGCAGTTAGGGCAACTCAGCTGGCAACACTTCACTAGCTCCGTCTAACCGCAACACTCCTACTCCCGTACTTTCTTCATCCCCTTTCCTACATGCGTTTGCATGCAGGAAAGGGGATGAAGTGTGTTTTTAATAAGCTATACATATATGCTAGGAGGATTATTCAGGATGTTTCTGCTCAACAAGCTGATGGGCGGCGCGGGCCGTACCGGAGGAAGGGCCAAACGTGGGTGCGGAGGCATCGGCTGTGTTGGGTTGATTATTATACTGGTGCTGGCGTTTTTCGTGTTTCGCTCCTGCGGGGCTGATATACCGGATGCAGATTTTTAACCTGAGCGCTGCATACTCAACCTCTACTCAGCGAAGGATGAACCACACCCCTTGCTATACCTCCTCATCCGTGAGCGTATGCAGAAAGGCGATGATTGCGACAGTTTCCTCCGCTGTCAGGTGCAGCGGGTCGGGGGGCAGGGTTTGGTTTTCGAGCGGCATGCCCATCCCCTGTGCACCGCCCTGGTTATAGAAATCCAGCACCTCCTCCAGCGTTTGGTAAGCGCCATTGTGCATGTATGGGGCTGTCTTGCTACTGTTACGGAGTGTCGGGGTTTTGAAGGCGAAGCGCAGGCCGGGCATTCGGCTGTGGGTGAAGCGCCCCTCGTCGGTGTCCAGCTTCGGGTGGGCGGCCCTTGGGTTTTGCAGTACGCCCAACACCTCGGCCTCCGTATCGGCGAAGTGGGGCGCGGCCGTGCCATTAAACACCGGCATGAAATGGCAGGTACCGCACTTGGCCTTGCCCATGAACAGGTTAAAGCCCTTTGCCTCCGTTGCCGTCAGGTGCTCCCCCTCGCCCCGCATGTGCCTGTCGAACCGGGAGCTGAAGGGCGTGAGTGAGCGCACGTAAGCCCCGAGCGCCAGCATGACGTGGCGGGGCTGCACCTCGGCCTCCATCCCCGGAAACGCCTTCCGGAACGCCTCTGCATACGCAGCCTGCCGGTTCAGGCGCTGCGCCGCCTCCTCCACCGACGCGTGCATCTCGTCCTTGTTGCGAATCACCTCCACCGCCTGGCTTTCCAGCGTGGTGGTGCGCATGTCGTAGAACTGGGCGTGCTGCAGCCCAGCATACAGAAGGGTGGGCGCATTGCGCTGCACAAACTTACCCGGCTCCAGCGCGGCGCTCTTGGGCAGGCCGTCGCTGAAGGCCAGCTCCGGCCTGTGGCAGCTGCCGCAGGTACGGGTGCCACCCGACACCACAGGGCTAAAGAAAAGGGCTTTTCCCAGGGCCACTTTGGCAGGGGTGGTAGCAGCATCGGCCATACCAGCAAAGGCATCGTTGTTGATGCTGTTGGGCGCGAACAAAGTAGCAGCCTGTGGGTTCAGGGCCAGTTGATTCGGGAGCGGCGCAATGCCCAACTCTTCCTGCCATGCCGTTATCCTGGTGGTGATAGGGTTGGCGAAACGGGTGATAAAGGCCATGCGGTCGAACTGCTCAAACTCCTGCCCCTGGTTATACGCCGCCCCTTCTCGCAGCAAGTGCTCCAACTCCCGGTTCTCGCCCAAAAACGCCAGCACATCCCGCACCGACTCCAGCGCCGGGGCCACCTCCTGCACGCCTGCGCCCGAGAGGGGCGTGTCGAAGCCGGAGATGCCAAAAACCATGATGCGGTAAATCTCCTGCTTGCAGGCATTCAGCAAGTTGGCCTCCTCCAGCTCGGTTGCCTCCAGGATGGTGCGGGCGCGCCTTAGAACTGATATGAATTTTGTCACCTCCCGCACCAGCTCCGCACGGTTATCTGCCTCAAACGTTGGGTATAGGTACTCCTCGATAACCTGCAGGCCAGCCGGCTCAAACGCCATCGATTCCTGCACCTCGTAGGTGGGCAGCGGGGCGCCATTCAGCGCCTTGCTGGCCGTAGGGGCGTAATATTCGGTAAACAGCTCTACCTTTTTATACCGGTGGCGCACCTCCCGGAAAGCCCTCCGCATAGCGTCTGGCTGCCCGGCCTTGGCCTGGCGCAGCAACTGGTGCTTAGCCGTGTGCTCCAGCGTGTCGAGGTTAGCGAGCAAATGCGTTTTAGCCTGCTCTACAGGCGCAGGGGGCGTGCCGGGCACGCAGCAGTACAGAAGCACGCTCAGGCTCCCGAAAAAGAGGTATAACTTTTTCATCATCATACAAAATCGCTAAAAAATGAAAGGCAAAGCCTCCCACTGTGCCGGAAAGCTTTGCCTGTTAATCATACAAAATACTGTTGCCTACTAACGTGGCACATTCGTCAGGATGACGGTCTGCCCGCCCTCCATGTTCGAGGACACGCCACTGCCATCAGCATTCTTGTATTTCGCATCTCGCCAGGTGTGCGGGTGCAGGTTCACCACAAAGGTGCCCGCTTTGCCTATCAGGTCCGAGATGTCATACATGGCGCCGTACTCCCAGGAGCTGAGACGGGTATCGCCGGAGGGGTTATACTTGGCGTTGAAAGCGGCATCGCCGCGGCGGTGGTTCATCTCCAGCATCGGCTTCAGCGCCCCGGTCCGCAGGTCATACTGCCAGATGCGGCCATCGTGCTTGTTATCGCGGTAGAAGGAGTCACCGTCCTCCTGAATGTAAGCGTAGTTCTGCGTCACGCAAATGTTGTCTGGGTTCACGATGCTGTTGCCCGGGTCCTCGTTGCCATCAATCAGCGGCGTGATCTTTCCTTTCAATGGATTATTGGCGTCCAGCTCCAGTTTGTATACCCTCCCCCACATGGTCAGGCCAGGGGCGGGGTTCACCTTGTCCGGGCTCACGCCGGTGGAGGTAAAATACAGGGTGCGGTTGTTCTTGGCGCTGCCCTTTCCGTAGTCCAGATCCTCGACGCGGGCAAACTGAATCGCCTGCTTAGCCACCGACTGGGCAGCCAACTGAGCACCCGTGCTGGAGGCCACGTTGTCGTAGGCCACAAACTCCACCTCGTAGCCCTTGCCTACCTCCATGGCGGTTTCCACCACGTTTCTGTCGGTGCGGCGCAGGGTATAAAGCTGGCCGTTCTGCAGGTCGCCCACGGTGCTGGAAACGTACATGTTTATCTGGCCCATGCTGTTGGCCGGGTTGCTCTCATCTTCGCCCACAAACACAACTGTTTTCCCGGCAAAGGCGGCCTTCGGCAACGGCACGGCATTCTCGGCGCTGCACTTGCCCAGGGCGGGCAAGGTGCGGTCGGTGCGGCTTCTGTCGCCCACGCTGCCCATCGGGTCGATGGCATGGATCATGGACTCTGTGCCGCTCTCGCCAGCGGTGAGCAGCACTGGGCCGAAGCCGTGCTCCTGTGGTGTGGCCAGCGTGGCCGAGCACAGGCGCCACATGCCACCCGCACCATCCACGATATACTCGCCCTTCAGCGGCTTCAGGTTCTTATCCAGGTATACCCGCGATACGGCCTGCAGAATCTCGTGGTTCGTCACCATGATGTAGCCTTCGCCACTGGGGTTGCGCAGCATGCCAGCCCCGTCTGGCTGGGCACCATACACAAAGTCCGGAGACTCCTCCAGCACATCGTCGCTGCTGAGCAGGGTATTCACGGAAATGCCTTCAAAGCCTGGGAGCGTTTTCACCAGCGCCGGGTTTACGGAGTAGTCCTCCAGTGCCAGGTCAGCGGGTTTTCCGGGATTATAGCTGTCGTCGTTGTGGCAGCCCACGAGCAGAACTGAGGCAAGCGCCAAGGCAGCACCAGCGTTCCTAATCGATAAGTTGTTCATAGTGTTTGTTTTGTTTCTATTCAAAGCTACCACCGGCGTGTTAACTCAGTGTTACACCAACATTACTGTTCTGTAACCCCTTTTTTTCCTATGTGAGGAGATTAATACTCGTGCCGAACTGCAGCTTTGCGCTTGATGGAGGTCGCCCATCCCCCCCCTGCGGCCATACCCCTTTGGAAATGAAAAAGCCTGCCGGTTGGCAGGCTTTCGCAAAGCGGGAGACTAAGCCGCTCCACTAGCTGGTTGCCACGATGTTCTCACCCATACATGCGCAACCAAAGGTGAAATATTGGACTAGTAAGTGGTATTCTGTGGGTTGAAGTTGGCCCAGCCGGCCGTCCAGTCGGTGTTACCGAAAGCGCCGATGTAGTCAACGGTGGTAAAGAAGCTATCCATACCGGTGAAGTTGGCTGCCACGCTTGTACTGGCCTTCGTAAAGGCGGGCGTAGCATTATAGGCTCCGCCGATGTTCAGCGAAGTGCCATCGTTCACGACGGCGTTGCTGTTTGCCGCTGCGTTAAACCAGCTCGCCACATCGTAGGTGCTGCCACTTTCCACTGTCAGGGCCTTGCCCGTTGGGATGCCGGCAAGCACGGTGTTTCTGATCAGCATTTCTCCGGCTGTGGCATTTGTCTGCGTAGGAGCGCCATCTAGCAGCAAGCCTGTTGGCCAGCCCAGCACGATGGAATTATGCAGCTTTGTCTTGTTGTTGCGCCGGATGTGCAGGCCACGCTTGAAATTGGCGTTCACCTGCGCGGAAGGGTTTGTACCCAGCGGGCCGAAAAGCGTTACGTTAGAGTAAGTAGGCGCTGTAATCGGTGTGGCACCCGAGCCCTGCGAGTCGTTGTCGGACTCGAAACCGTTGGATCCGGAGGCATCAGCTACATTCGGGTCTGAGATGCCCACCAAAAACTGCAGCTTACCGGAGTATCCGTTGTCGGTATCAAACATATCATCCACAGTCTTATAAGCAATTAGGTGTTTGGCGTTCACCGTACCACCGAACCACTCAAAAGAGTCGTCGCCGCTGTAGGATACCTGCACATAGTCGATTGTTGTGCCTGAACCCACACCGCCCATTGTCAGGCCGTTGATCTCGTTGTCTGGCTGAAAGGCGATGCCGGGGTACTCGATGCGCACGTACTGGAGCGTACCGGAGTTGTCGGCAGCGTCAGCCCCACCGTACTCTCTGTCCACGCCACCCTCGATGCGGGCTCCTGCACCCAGATTCACCGGGGCGTTTCCGAGGATGATGATACCACCCCAGTCGCCGGCGGCGCGTGAGCCTGCTGGCTGCGCTGAGGTGAAGACAATCGGCTTAGAGGCTGTGCCCTGCGCCATGATCCTGGCGCCGCGCTCGATGATCAGTGTGCCTTTCGTGGATTTCTCGCCCATGATCACGGTGCCCGGCTCGATGGTAAGCGTCGCGCCTTCTTTCACATATACAAAGCCCCGCAGGAGGTATTTCGTGTTTGCGTTCAGCGTAAAGTTCTCCTCGGTAGCGCCGGAAATAACGGTCATACCGTTGGTCTGCTCGGTTGTAAACTGCTCACCAGCAACAGTTGGTGTGTCAGTCGTGTCGTCGCAGGCCAGGAAGGTTACGGCCAGGAAAGCAACCAGGAACAGATTTGATAATTTTTTCATAATAGGTTGTTAAGTGTTTGTTTTGGTTTTATTAGAATTTGTATGTCATGCCCACAGTGGAGTACTGCCCTTTGCGGAAAGCCCGGAAAGATTCATCCACTTCAGTGATCTTCTTGTCATCGTTGGAATCCTGGATCAGGCGCGTTTTCTGATTCAAGAGGTCCTGGATGCCGGCTTTCAGCTCGAAGTGCTCACCGATGCCCTTCGTCAGCGACAGGTCGATCTGGTGGCGCGGCATTTCGTAGATGGCTTGGCGCAGGTTGCTGCCCGCCGCGAAGATGCGCGTCCCGATCACGTTGTACAGCACGTTCACCTGCAGCTTGCGGTCATCGTCCTGGTAGTATACCCCCGTGTTCACCACGTAAGGCGACTGACCCACCATCTGGCGTGTGCCGGGCTGGTAACGGGCGCGGTCATCGGTCAGGGTCACTTCGCTTTTCACCAGGGCGGCATTCAGCACCAATGTTAGGTTTTGGACAAAGGGCGAGGCCGACACATCCAGCAGCGACTTGCGTATTTCAGCCTCCAGACCGTAGCTAGCGGCGTTCCTTGCGTTCTCGAAGGTGATGGTGTTACCACCGCTGGTGTTCTCAAACACCGTTTCGATGGGCTTGTTGAAGTGTTTGTAGAAAGCTCCAATGGAGAGGATTTCCGTGGGGTTCGGGTAGAATTCATACCGCGCATCGCCGTTGTAGATCGTGGCCACTTCCAGGTCCGGGTTGCCCACTACCTCTAGCAGGTTCACGAAGTCGAAGTAAGGAGCCGGGGCGATCTCCCGAAACTCCGGGCGGTTCACGCTCATGCTTCCGCCGGCTCGCAGCTTGGCACGGGCAGTCAGGTCGTAGGTGAAGTTAGCCGAAGGTAGCACGCTCAGCACCGGATTCGACCGGTTCAGCGGGCGCCCGTCAAAGCCCAGCGCGGCCAGTTCCTGGTTGTTGTACTCCACGCGCACCCCGCCCGAAACCGACAGGTCTGTTGTGATGCCGGTGGCACCGCCCACGAAACCGGCCAGGTAAGTGTTGTAGGCTTGGTAGTTGTTCTGCGGGTTCGAGTCCTCGAGCAGTTTCCAGCCGGTGGTGTTGTTGATGTTCTCAGAGGAGAACACTTCCCCGATTGGCAGGTATGGAATGTTCTGGTCAAACATGGAGTTATTGGCTGGTGCGAAGGAGAAGAAGCGGGAGGTATAATCGCGGCTCTTGCGCTCTGCATAGAACCCGGCCCTTAGCTTCGGTGTGTTTTCAGCGGTGGTATCGGCTGTGGTAAAGCGGTGCTCTATCTGCCCGTTTGCCATCATGCCATGCTCGTTCAAGTCGGAGTAAAAGCGTCCGGCGTCGCGCAGCGTCGGGATGGGCTGGTACAGCAGGCGGTAGGTGCCGTTGCCCGCATCATCGGCTGTTCGGAAGCGACGGTAGTCCGGCTCGTTGCGGTTAGTGTAGTTATACCCTCCCGTCCAGGTAACGGTGGTGTTGTAATCGTTGAAGTCGTGGGTGCCCTGTAGCTGCCCCGAGTAGATGGTGCGGCTCTCGTAGCGCAGCGAGTAGTTTTTCTGCAGCTGCGCATCGTTTGTATAATCCACGCCCTTGCGCTCCAGCACCTCGTTGCTGCCCAGTTGGTTGAACAGGTTGCGGAACTCCAGTTTATTGTCGTTGTTCAGGCGGGCGGCCCAGTTGCTGATGAGCCCTACCCGCACGTTGTTGGTATACACGTTGTCGTGGTAAGCCATCTGCTGCTCGCTTCGGCCCAGCTCGCTGTTAAACGCGCCGTATGCGTTGCGGGTACCTTCGGTGGTGGTCTGTGTGTTGCTGTAAGAGGCAGCGGACACCGTGCTCAGGCGCAGATTGCCCAGGTCGAAGCGGCGGTTTATACCCAGTGACATGCGCAGGTCGGGGGTGGCGGTGGCTGCCAGCGGTGCCCAATTGTTAGGGAACAGCTGGCCTTTCTGCGGTACCTCTCCCGTAGCATTGGCATGAGTGGCCAACCCGGCTGGCAGCTGCCGCTTGCCGTTGTCAAAGCCCAGGAAGTCGGTGCGGCTCTTGCTGTCTGCCAGCACCTTGGCAAACGTGGTGCCGGCGCGGTATGAGCCCGAGACACCGATGCTGGTCTGGTCCTCGCTCACCACGTTCTTCGTATAGATTTTGATCACACCGCCGCCAAACTCACCCGGCAGCTCCGGCGAGCCGTTTTTGTAGATCATAATGCGGTCGATGACGCTGGTGGGCAGGATGTCGAAGGAGAAGGCTTTCTGGTCTGGCTCGGTGCTGGGCGTCAGGGCATCGTTGAGCAGCACGGTGTTGTAGCGCTGATTCATACCCCGTATCACCACGTATTTATCGTTGAGCACCGTTACGCCCGGTATGCGCTTCACGGTCTCGGCAGCGTCGCGGTCCATGGATTTGGCAATCTGCTCACCGGCTACGCCGCTCACCACCACCTCGCTTGCTCGCATGTTCGCTAGCACGGCCATCTCGGTGTTTGTCTGGCGCGTGCCTACAATCTCCACCGTCTGTATCTGTGTGGTGTTCTCCTCTAGCTGCACATTTAGGGTAGTGGGCTGGCCGCCGCTTACGACCACGCCTGCTTTCTCGAAAGGCTTATAAGAAAGAAAGGTGACAGACAGGGTATGGGAACCTGCCTCCATGGGCAGCACAAAGTTTCCCTCATAGTCTGTGGTTGTTCCTTTGGATGTTCCCTTGATAAACACCACCGCGCCGATGATCTCTTCGCCGGATACTTTGTCGGTTACCTTGCCTTTGATGGCTCCCTGCTGCGCGAAGCTGTAGGCAGTGGTAACAAGAATGGCGAGAATGGTTAAGAATGATTTCATTGTGCTCTACTTTTGTTTAGTCTCGCTGCAAAAGTAGATGCCGCATATTACCTCATGTTTACACCAGCGTTAAGGCTATATTAAAAAAAGCTATTGTTCGTTATCGCAATATTATTCCGATGTGATGGCAATGTTACGCGATGGGTTTGCAGCCTCCAAGCCCATTTTTATACTCTCTTCTTAATGCGTCGAAATAAACGTTTAAACATCATTGCAAAATCTCCGGCACTCCTCCAAAAATAAATGCTTTGGAAGCATTTATTTAACATTGCCGTAACACTCCGATAACATTGATACACGAAATTTGTGCATCGAAAAAAGGCGGCATGACTATCCCCTCTATCGGCATCACTTAACCGGTATCTTTTATTTCACCCAACATGAATTTTAAAGAAATTCGCCTTTTCGCCGTAGCTTCTGCTGTGGCACTTACTTTTGCCGCGACAACCGCCGCAAACGCACAAACCGACACGACTAAAACAATACAACCCGCTCCAACCCCAGCTATGGTGGTAGAAAAAGCCCCTGAGAAAGTTGAAGCACCAAAAAAGAAAGCTTGGTACGATGTGCTTTCCATCAGAGGGTATGCCCAGGTGCGGTATAACCGACTGCTCGAAACGAACCCAGACCTTAAGTGCGACCAGTGCGATAAGTCATTGGGTGAGAACACAGGGTTCTTCATCCGCCGTGCCCGTCTGATCATCAGTGGCAACGTGCATGATCGTGTGTTCATCTACATTCAGCCGGACATCGCCTCATCGCCAAGCTCCACTACCCAAAACTTCTTTCAGCTGCGGGATGCCTATTTTGATGTGGCCTTGGATGCAAAGAAAGAGTATAGGTTCCGCGTGGGTCAGAGCAAGATCCCGTATGGCTTCGAGAACATGCAGTCGAGCAGCAACCGCCTTACCCTGGACCGTAACGACGCCCTGAACAGCGCCATTGCCAATGAGCGTGACCTGGGAGTGTTCTTTTACTACGCGCCATCCGAAATCCGAAAGCGTTTCGAGGAACTGACCAGCCTTGGCCTGAAAGGCAGCGGCGACTATGGCGTGGTTGGCCTGGGTATCTACAACGGTCAGACCGCCAACAAGCCTGAGGCGAACGACAACCTGCATACCGTGGCCCGGGTTTCATACCCCTTTAAACTTAGCAATGGCCAGTTCATCGAGCCGGGCATACAGGCGTACACTGGTCGCTACACGGTTACGGCAGACCAGCTTAGCGCCAAAGTGATTGCAGACAAATCATACATCGACAGAAGGGTGGCGGCAACGCTTGTGGTATACCCGCAGCCATTGGGCTTCCAGGCCGAGTATAACATTGGCGAAGGCCCGGAGTTTGACCCTGCCACCAACTCAATTAAAGTGAAGGACATCAAAGGTGGCTACGCCCAGACGATGTATATGATGAAGCTCGGCAACCATGTGGTTACTCCCTTCCTGAAGGTGCAATACTATGATGGCGGCAAGAAGCACGAGAAAGACGCACCCGGCTACCTGGTATACCAGACGGAGATTGGCACGGAATGGCAAATCATCAAAAACCTGGAGCTGACGGCGGTATACTCCATAGAGGACCGAACCATCACTACCCCAAGCAACCCATCCAACAACCAACATGGTAACAGGCTGAGACTGCAGGCCCAGTTTAACTTTTAAGTTTCTGCTCCCTGCCAACGCAACGCCCTTAAGCCACTAAGCCTAAGGGCGTTGCTGTTTTCAGGCCAGTTGGCATAGTCAATTTCAATGCTTTTAACCTGCCCAATGTTACCGCAATGTTAAGACATGGTAAAAACAGGTGACTAAAACACAAAAAACAGGCGGCCATAAGCAGTTAAAAAACCCCCTCAGATATACCTAAAGGCACTTCTTGCCACTTTTAACAATTTCGTAACAATTGTTAAGATGCAATTTCCTCTGAAAAGCCGGACCTTTGCAGTGCAAAATCGGAACACCTCACTCAGAGAGCCTGACTAACTCTGTGGGTACAGCAGGAAAGATTTTGCACACGGCTACGGTATAACAGAATCTTATCAGAGCAGTGTAGTTTAAAGCTTAGTCACGACTTAGTATTTTATTCTCACTAAAACCATTAAGAATCGTGAACAACAAAATAAAGGGCGCTCTTATTGCCCTGTTCGCACTTTTCACAGCCAGTGCCACCCAGGCACAATCCGTTAACAACTCAAAGTTTGGCAAGGGCCTGCAGTTCATCACGGCCGACTCTTCTTTCAGCATGAAGTTCCAGACGCGCTTCCAAATGCTGTATGTAGGCGGATCTAACCCAGCCGACAACGAGTGGGACGACCAGTTCCTGATTCGAAGAGCCCGCCTGAAGTTCGGCGGTTTTGCATATGACCCACGCCTTACCTATAAAATAGAACTTGGCCTTAGTAACCGCGACATCGGCGGCGAGCCGATTGCCCAGCAGAACTTCGCCAACAACATCATCCTGGATGCGGTGGCAAAATACAACTTTGCACCGGGCTGGGAATTCTGGGTTGGCCAGACAAAGCTGCCCGGTAACCGTGAGCGTGTGATCTCCTCACAGCAGCTCCAGTTTGTGGACCGCAGCTTATTGAACTCGCGCTTTAACATCGACCGCGATGCGGGTGTGCAGCTACACCACGAAACCACTGTTGGCAACGTGATCCTGCGACAGGCTGCCGCCATCTCGAATGGCGAGGGCCGCGACTATACGGCCCTGAATGCAGGTGGGTATGGCTATACCCTGCGTGGCGAGATACTTCCTTTCGGAGACTTCATGGGGAACGGCGACTACTCCGGCAGTGACCTGGCGCGTGAGCAAACCCCTAAACTGTCTATCGGCGCCACCTACGACTTTAACGATGATGCCAGCCGTGCCAGAGGCCAGCTGGGCAACTTCCTGAGCGACACCCGCGACCTGCACACTGTGTTCGTGGATGCCATGTTCAAGTATAGAGGTTTCTCGGCCATGGGCGAGTATGCCAACAAAACTGCCCCAGATGGCCCTGTGGTGCTACGCACCGACGAGGGTAAGATCCAGGAAACTTTCGTAACCGGAAATGCCCTGAACTTGCAGGCAGGTTACCTCTTCAAAAATAACTGGGAAGTAGCCAGTCGCTACACCAGCTATAACCCTGATGCGGCAATCGGAGCCAGCGACGAAGACCACTATACCCTCGGCCTGTCGAAGTACATATTCGGCCACAGCCTGAAGGTACAGAGCGACATCACGCTACAGCAGCGCGTAGGCCGCGAGGACAGGTACCAGTTTCGTTTGCAGATGGAGGTCGCGCTTTAAGCCCCGCCATCAAAACTTAACAATATGTTAACATTGCGGGCTGCAAAATCTAAAATCTTATAGCTCACTTTGCACCTGCTTACACAGGCTAAAATGCAATAAAAGATAACTCGCTGTCACTCATCATAGTATAGCAGTAAGTTGCATTCAACTGTCCATAACTGAACTAAAACAACCAAACCAACTCCAGCTTATGTTAAATTCTAAGCTTTCCAGATTAAATGTCGCAGTGCTTTTTGGCGCTACCATGCTGTTCAGCGCCTGCGGAGGCAGCACTGAAGAAGGAGCCGGCAATGGCTCTGACCTTTCTGGCAACATTCAGATAGACGGTTCCTCTACGGTATACCCGATCACGGAGGCAGTGGCCGAGGAGTTCCGCACAGTGGCTCCGGATGTGAAAGTAACAGTAGGTGTGTCTGGCACGGGCGGTGGCATGAAGAAATTCACGCGCGGCGAGATCGACATCGTGGACGCGTCGCGCCAGATGAAGGCGGAGGAAGCTGAAATGGCCACATCCAACAACATCTCTTACATTGAGTTACCGGTAGCCTATGATGGTTTGACGGTAGTGATCAACCCGGAGAACGACTGGGTAAAGGACATCACCATAGATGAGTTGAAGAAAATCTGGGAGCCAGCGGCACAGGGTACTATCAAGCGCTGGAACCAGATCCGTCCGGAGTGGCCAAACGAGGAGATTCACTTGTACGGCCCAGGCGTAGAATCCGGCACGTATGACTACTTTACAGAGGCTGTTGTGGGCGAAAGCGGCGCGAGCCGTGGCGACTATACCGCCAGCGAAGACGACAACGTACTGGTGCAGGGTGTATCGACGGATAAATTTGCCCTCGGCTTTTTTGGCTACGCATACTATGAGGAAAACCAGAACAAGCTGAAAGTGGTGCCGGTAGACGACTTGAACGACAGCAACGGCAAAGGTGCTATTACCCCTTCGCTGGAGACTGTGAAAGACGGTTCTTACGCTCCGCTTTCCCGCGCACTGTTCATCTATGTAAACTCGAAGGCTGTGGCCTCTCCTGCGGCAGTTGAGTTCGTGAACTTCTACCTCGACAACGCCGCTGAGCTGAGCCAGGAGGTTGGTTATATTCCGCTTCCGGACGACATGTACAAAGAGCAGAAGCAGAAGTTCAAGCAGTTTGCTGACGGCGCGAAGAAGTAAACCTATATATGATATTTTGCAGAAATAACGGCCGAAGCATCAGCCGTTATTTCTGCATTATTAAACAAACAGCACCTTGAAAGTATCCGAAAAAATTATCGAGGGCCTGTTGTGGTTAGCAGCTGCAATCACAATACTTATTACAGCTGGCATCATTTGGGTGCTTTTATCCGAGTCCATCAGCTTTTTTCAGGTTGTCTCAATCGTTGATTTCTTAACAGAGAAGGAGTGGACGCCCCTTTTTGCTGACAAAAAGTTTGGTATCGCCCCGCTAGTGGCAGGAACCCTGCTCACTACCGCTGTAGCCATTGCCGTTGCCCTTCCGATCGGGCTTACCATCGCTGTATACCTGAACGAGTATGCCCATGCCCGCATGAAGCAAGTGGTGAAGCCGCTGCTCGAAGTACTGGCCACTATTCCAACGGTAGTGTATGGCTTCTTCGCCCTGACGGTGGTAACGCCTTTCCTGCAAAGCTTCATCCCGGAATTAGCAGGTTTCAACGCTTTGTCTGCCGGTATCGTGATGGGGATTATGATCATCCCGATGATCTCCTCCCTGAGCGAGGACGCCATCAGTTCGGTGCCCCGCTCGCTGCGCGAGGCCGCTTATGGCATGGGCTCCACACGCCTGCAAACCTCCTTCGGCGTGATGGTGCCAGCGGCATCGTCAGGTATTGTGGTGTCGGTTATCCTGGCTATCTCCAGAGCGGTGGGCGAAACGATGATTGTGGCCATTGCCGCCGGTCAGCAACCGCGCCTCACGCTTAACCCGCTGGTTCCCATCGAAACTATTACCACCTACATTGTACAGGTTAGTTTGGGTGACGTGCCGCGTGGCTCACTGGAGTATAAAACAATTTTTGCTGCGGGTATCACGCTGTTTGTTTTCACATTCGCGCTGAACAACCTCAGCTTCTGGATCAAAAAGAAATACCAGGAAAAGTATGACTAATTCAGAGAAAAACAGGCTCAAGGACAAAGCCTTTCAGGTTTTCGGTATTTTCTGTACCTTCATTGGCCTGGTGGTGCTCGCCGTTTTCCTGTTCGACATTATCCTGGAGGGTGCCCGCCGCATCGACTGGGACTTTCTGGTAAGTTTGCCCTCTCGTAGAGCTGCCCGTGCGGGTATCCTGACGGCTTGGGTAGGCACGCTCTGGATACTGGTGCTCACCACCATCATCGCGTTTCCGTTGGGGGTAGCGGCGGGTGTTTACCTGGAGGAGTATGCCAGAAAAAGTAAAATGGCTAACTTCCTGGAGATAAACATCGCCAACCTGGCGGGTGTGCCCTCTATCATCTATGGTTTGCTGGGCCTCGAGATCTTTGTGCGCCAGATGAAACTGGGAGGCAGCTTATTGGCCGGTGCGCTTACGCTGTCGCTCCTGATCCTGCCCATCATCATCGTGACTACTCGCGAGGCCATCAAGGCGGTACCCCGCAGTGTGCGCGACGGTTCTTATGCCCTAGGTGCCTCGAAGTGGCAGACGGTATGGAACCAGGTTTTGCCGGCCTCTTTCGGGGGTATACTCACAGGAATTATCCTGGCTTTGTCCAGAGCGGTGGGCGAGGCCGCTCCACTGATCGTGATCGGGGCGCTGGCTTATGTGCCGTTTACGCCGTCTTCGCCGCTCGATGAGTTTACAGTGCTGCCTATCCAGATCTTTAACTGGACGTCAAGGCCGCAGGCCGATTTCCAGACAAACGCAGCGGCGGCCATCATTATATTGTTAATCATCACCTTCATGCTGAACGGCATTGCCGTATACCTGCGCAACAGGCAGCAGAAAAAAATTAAGTGGTAACTTATACCCATGAGCAAAAAACACAACAAACTGGAGGCCCTTAACCTCAATGCCTATTATGGTGATTTTCATGCGCTGAAAGGCATCAATATTGCCATGGAGGAGAAGAATGTAACGGCTTTCATCGGCCCCTCTGGCTGCGGAAAGTCCACGTTCCTGCGCACTTTCAACCGCATGAACGACTACATCGAAGGCTTCCGGACTGAAGGCGACATCCTGCTGGACGGCAAGGACATATATGCCAAGGAAGTGCGTGTGGATGAGCTGCGCAAGGAGGTGGGCATGGTGTTCCAGAAGCCCAACCCTTTTCCGAAGAGCATTTTTGAGAACGTGGTGTATGGCCTGAAGATACAGGGCATCAAGAAAAAATCGGTGCTGGAGGAGGCTGCCGAGAAGTCGCTGAAGCGCGCCGCCCTTTGGAACGAGGTGAAGGACAACCTCAACAAATCGGCACTTGCCCTTTCGGGTGGGCAGCAGCAAAGGCTTTGCATTGCCCGCGCCCTGGCTATTTCGCCCTCCGTGTTGCTGATGGATGAGCCGGCCTCTGCCCTCGACCCGCTTTCTACCGCCAAGATAGAGGAGCTGATCTATGAGCTGAAAACCGACTATACCATCGTGATCGTGACCCACAACATGCAGCAGGCTGGCCGTGTGAGCGACAACACCGCCTTCTTCTACATGGGCGAGCTGGTGGAATACTCCAAGACGAAGACCATGTTCACCAGCCCGCAGGACGAGCGCACGCAGAATTACATCACGGGCCGCTTCGGTTGATAAACTGTTTGCCTCCCCCGCTGTTTAACAAAATAAAAAACTCACCCATTCAGATATATACAAGATGCCTCATATAGATGTAGAGTTAGAAAAGCTGAAGAAAAAGCTGCTGGAGATGTGGGATTTGGTGGAATACCAGTTGCACAGTGGCCGCGATGCCATGCTCAAAGCAGATCCCGAACTTGCCGACCAGATCATCAAGCGTGACCGAAAGGTAAACCAGTTTGATGTGAAGATCGACCGCATGTGCGAGAACTTCTTTGCCTTGTTTACCCCTGTGGCCGTGGACCTGCGCATGGTTTTGGCTGTGCTGAAGATCAACGCAAACCTGGAGCGCATCGGTGATACCGCCGAGGGCATTGCCCGCTTTGCCAAGAAACTGGACGCCCCCGTAAACGAGGACCTGCTCGAAATGACAAACCTGCTCCCGATGTACGAAGAGGCGATGTCGATGCTGAACGATTGCCGCATTGCCTTCAAAAACAACGACCCCGTTTTGGCCAAAACCATCATCAAGCGCGACAAGGGGCTAGACAAGATTTACCGCAAGTCAGACCGTATCGTGACAAAGTACATGGCCAACAACCCAGAGAAAATCACGGAGGGATTAGCGATCTTGTCCATCATCAAGAAAGTGGAGCGGGTCGGCGATCAGGTAACGAACATTGCCGAAGAAGTCATCTTCTATCGCGATGCAAAAGTGGTGAAGCACAAGCAGGACAAGAAGAAAAAGAAGGATTAAAGTGAATTGTTAAATTGTTGGATGGTTTAATTTTTACCATCTACACGGTTTTCCATATAAAAAGAGCACGGGCCTCAGCGGCTTGTGCTTTTTTTTTGAATACGCGTTGCCATAAGTTACTGCTGCACTCCACTTTTGGCATATCCTATCAAGTTACCTTCTCCGAAAAGCCCTTCATGCCTAACAATCGGCCGCAAAATTACCTTCCAAGCGTTTTGTGCCTTACCTTTGCAGGAAAATATCCTGAAAGTGCTGCTAAAAGAGATTTTATACCTGATTCAGAAGGACCTGGTGCTGGAGTGGCGGCAGAAATACGCTTTCAATGGCATGCTGCTTTATGTGGGCAGCACCGTGTTTGTGTGCTTCCTGAGCTTTGGCATGCGCGCAAACGTGCTGACGGTGCCGGTATGGAATGCAGTGCTCTGGATTATCCTGCTCTTTACGTCCGTGAACGCGATCGCGAAGAGCTTTATGCAGGAGAACCGGGGCCGTTTGCTGTATTTTTACTCCATTGTGAGTCCGCAGGGCGTGATTCTGGCTAAGACCATCTACAATGCGCTGCTCATGCTGGTGCTGGCCGTGATTTGTTTTCTGGTGTATGCGTTGGTGCTGGGCAACCCGGTGCAGGACATACCCATGTTTCTGCTCTCTATCCTGTTGGGGGCCATCGGATTTTCCACCTCGCTCACCATGATTTCGGGCATCGCTTCTAAGGCCGCCAACAGCAGCACGCTCATGGCGGTGCTCAGCTTCCCGGTAATTGTGCCGATGCTGCTGATGCTGATCAAGATGTCTAAAAACGCCATCGACGGCCTGGACCGCAGCGTAAGCCTCGACGAACTGCTTACCCTGCTTGCCATAAACATGATCGTGGTCACTGTATCTTACATTTTGTTCCCGTACCTTTGGCGTTCGTAACGGCCTGTCCGCGAAACAGAACGAATTACAAATATTATGTGTCTCTGGTATGGCAGCAGCATGGTAGCTGTGCAAAATACTGGAAGTGAAAGGTTTGAGCTACACCTGCTGGCGTCACCCTAGCCCTTAAATGAATATGAAGAAACATTGGTGGAAAGTACTGGCTGCGTTGCTACTCGTCTTTACGGTAGTGGCTGGTATGCTTTCGGAAGTGCCACGCCTGGCGATCCTCAACGAAACGATCCGGAACTTATACTTCCACGTGCCGATGTGGTTCGGTATGATCATCATCCTGCTGGTGTCATTTGTCTACTCCATCAAATACCTCAAAACCCCCTCTACCCGCAACGATGTGATTGCGGCGGAGGCGGCCAAAGTGGGAATCCTCTTTGGCGTGCTGGGTATCGTGACGGGCATGGAATGGGCCAAATTCACGTGGGGCGACTATTGGAGTAACGACCCAAAGCAGAATGCCTCGGCCATCGGCTTGCTGATTTATTTTGCTTACCTGGTGCTACGCAGCTCCTTTAACGAGCAGCAGCAGCGGGCGCGCATCAGTGCAGTGTATAACATCTTCGCGTTTGCGGCGCTTATCCCGCTCTTGTTCATCCTGCCCCGCATGACCGACTCGCTGCACCCCGGCAACGGCGGTAACCCGGGTTTCAACTCCTATGACCTGGACAATCGCCTGCGTGCCGTGTTCTATCCGGCCGTTCTTGGCTGGACGCTGCTGGGCATCTGGATCGTGAACATCAAATCAAGATTAGAATTACTGAGACAACGCTTATATGAAACTGTTTAGAATAGTAGCCTTGTGGTGCTTTATGCTATTTGCCCTGGCAGGGCTACAACCGGCACAGGCACAGGAAAATGCGGCAACTACTGCGCAACCTGATGTAGAGATGGCTGACATGCTGCGCCAGGATGGCAAAATATACGTGGTGGTAGTGGTGCTGCTGACCGTGTTGGGGGGCGTGCTGCTATACCTGGTTGTACTGGACCGTAAGGTGACCAAGCTGGAGAAGCAGCTGCACGACGACCTGGTGAACCGCTAAAATGGCCTGGCGGACATAGCCAAGGGCTGGGATTTCCCGTACCACTTATTCAACCTATACATGAAAAATAAACTGAATGAGTGTTTCCCTAAATCCCAAACTGTACGTTTCACTTTGCCCGCTAGACCACGTGAAGCCGCACCCGATTGACGATGGCCATTTCGACCCCGCCTATGCCTATAAAGTATTGGGGGTATACAATGCCAGCGAATCGTCGGAGTGCTTTTTTATACTGAGCAATACGCAGAACCAGATATGGTTTATCTCGCAGCGCCACTTACGCGCCCACAAGCTTCTGGACTCCGACGAGTTTTACCTGAAGCTGGAAGCAGCGGAAAGCGAGGAAAAACCGAGCACAAAAGCCACACAAACCATGTTTGTGAACGGAACCACAGGAAGCGCCGCTTACTAGCCTGCCCTGAATCTCCCGGTGATGTGCCCCTTGTTCTGAAGCATTAAATTTGCCTGCCGCCATGGATTTATATTCAGCCATAGCGTGTTAAGCTACAGATAAAGGATTTTTAACCTTTGACATAAAAGATGAAGAAGTCACACATCATCGGGATTATTATCATTGCGTTGGCCATCGGCATTATCATGTCGTCGGTGGGCGATGCCAGTACCTATGTATCTTTTGGCGAGGCGATCGAGCGCGCCGAGGAAGGCAACACCACCAAAGTACACGTGGTGGGCCGCCTGAAAAAAGACCCGCAGGGCCATATCGACATGGCCTACGACCCATTGATAGACCCGAATTACTTTGCCTTTACGCTGGTAGACACCAACCGTGTGGAGCAGCGCGTGGTCTACTACAACCCCAAACCCCAGGATTTCGAGCGCTCTGAGCAAGTAGTGATCACCGGCAACATGCAACAGGATGTGTTTGTGGCCGATAAGATCCTGCTCAAGTGCCCGTCTAAGTACGTGGAAAAGGAAATCAAGCCGAATACTGCAAGCCTTTAAATCAGTTTAGAGTTACCGCGCCGATAAGTTAAAGGGTTAATATGGCTCCCAGACTTGCGAACACGCTAACTTACTAACTTACTAACTATACAAAATGATAAATACGCTGATCGGGGACATTGGCCATGCTAGTGTGATCGTAGCCTTCGTGGCAGCCATTGTGTCTTCCTATGCTTATTTCATGGCCTCGCGCGCAAACGTAGAGGCTACTGGCGACACGAGCTGGCGCAACCTGGCGCGTGGCGCGTTTTACGTGCACGCGGCGGCGGTGCTGCTCGTTATCTTTAGTTTGTTCAACATCATTTACGAGCATCGCTACGAGTATTACTACGCCTGGAGCCACTCCTCCAACCACTTACCGGTGCATTACATGATCTCCTGCTTCTGGGAGGGCCAGGAAGGCTCTTTCCTGCTCTGGATTTTCTGGCATGTGGTGCTCGGGGTTGTGCTGATCAACAGCGGCAAGAAGAACAAGGTATGGGAAGCTCCTGTGATGGCCATGTTCTCGTTTGTGCAGCTTTTCCTTACTTCCATGATTTTGGGCGTGGTGCTCGGTGACCTGAAGATCGGCTCCTCCCCTTTCATGCTGATGCGCGACTTCATGCCAGACGCCCCTGTGTTCGCCATGGACCCTGACTTTGTGCCACAGGACGGAACGGGCCTGAACCCACTGCTCCAGAACTACTGGATGGTGATTCACCCGCCTACGCTGTTCTTGGGTTTTGCCGCTACGCTTGTGCCGTTTGCCTTTGCAATGGCCGGCCTTTGGAAAGGCAAGTTTGTGGAGTGGGTAAAGCCAGCCTTGCCTTGGTCGCATTTTGCGGCTGTTGTATTGGGTGTAGGCATTATGATGGGCGCTTACTGGGCCTATGAGACGTTGAACTTTGGCGGATACTGGAATTGGGACCCTGTGGAGAATGCCGTATACATCCCTTGGCTGGTGCTGGTAGGCGGCATACATGCCATGATTGCTTACCGCCGCAGCAAGCAGGGCTTGAAGGCTTCGTTTATACTGGTTATCTCCTCATTCCTGCTAATACTATACGCTACTTTCCTGACACGAAGCGGCATCCTGGGAAATGCCTCGGTGCACTCTTTCACGGACCTGGGCTTGTCGGGGCAGTTGTTTACTTACCTCGCTGCTTTTGCTGTGCTGGCGATAGCTTTACTGGTGTACCGTTGGAAGCATATCCCGACTACAGAGAAAGAACTGGCCACTTATACCGGCGAATTCTGGGTGTTTATCGGGGCGGCTGTGCTTTGTCTGGCAGGCTTCCAGGTACTGGCTACCACGTCTATACCTGTCTATAATGCCTTCCTGGGCTTTATCGGCATCGACTCCAACGCTGCCTTGCCTGCTGACCAGATTGAGCACTACACCAAGTTCCAGTTATGGGCCGGTGTAGGCGTGGCTGTATTGTCAGGTATCGGACAACTGTTGTGGTGGCGCAAAGGCGAGAAAACAAAGAGCACCTTTATCGACGCGATTATGCTGCCGGGTATGCTGACGCTGCTTTTCTCTAGCCTCGTGATTGTGCTGTCCAAAATGGGCGTGTTGTTTTCTGAGACAATTGACAACCCGGTATACATTACGCTGCTGGTGGCGGCGCTCTTTTCGGTGTTCGCTAACATGAGCATTATCCTGAGCCTGCTCCACAAAAAGATAGCGCTTTCAGGTGGTGCGGTGGCCCACATCGGCATCGCGCTGATGTTGATTGGCATCCTGTTCTCTTCCGGCTATTCCAACATCATCTCCCAAAACACGTCGGGCATGGTATACTCGCGTGAGTTTGCCGATGAGATAAACCGCGACAACGTGCTGCTGTGGCGCAACGGCCCGGTGGAGATGAACAAGTATACGGTGAGCTACCATGGCCAGTTCCAGGAAGTGAAAGGCGTGCCGGAATACGTGAATCGCGAATTGCTTTTCCCGACGAATGATGAGTATACCGCCATTGCCCGCGGTGATATTAAAGCAGGCGACAAGGTGTACTTTAAAACCGGCGACACGCTGGAACTGGAGTCTCCGGAGAATACCTATTACCAGGTGAAATACAAAGAGCGTGACGGTGACAAGTCTTTCACGCTATACCCTCGCGCACAGGTGAACCCTAATATGGGCTTGCTTGCCTCCCCGGACATCAAGCACTTCGCTGACAAGGACCTTTACTCACACGTGTCCTCGGTGCCAGACCCGAACGAGGAGAAGGACTGGGGCGATCTGCAGGAGTTTGAGGTAAGTGCTGGCGATACCATTATCCTGAACGATTACGTGGCCGTATTCAACGGCATTGAGCGCATCGAGCAGGTGCCAGGCGTACCATTGGAAGAAGGCGATGTAGCGGTGCAGGCTGATATGAAGATCATGGGCGAGCAGAAAAACTACCATGCCCACCCAGTACTGATGATCAAGGACCAGATGCTGGGCCGTGTACCGGAGGAAGTCGCTGACCTGGGTTTGCGCATCACCTTCCTGAACATCGACACTGAGAACAACCGGTTTAAGATTGGGGTGAACGCGACCCAGAAAGACTATATCATCCTGAAGGCTATTGAGAAGCCTTTCGTGAATATCCTTTGGATAGGCACGATTGTGATGGCCATTGGGTTTGTGATGGCCATTTTGCGCCGTAACAACGAAGGGCAGCCGACTAAACCAACTGCTACTACGCCTAGCCAGAAAAAAAGAGCACAAGCTGCTTAATTGCAAGCGAAAGCCTATAAAGCCTGAAAGCCTTTGCTACTCGCAAGGGCTTTCAGGCTTTATAGGCTTTCGCTTTTCAAGTATATCTTAATCGTTTTGCTTAGTTTTACCGCTGATGCCACATAGCTTTAACAAACGGATCGCATTGGTGGGCGCAGGCAATATGGCCTGGCACCTAGGGCAAGCTTTTGCAGCAGCCGGGCATACCGTTACAGCTGTTTACAGCCGCAGCGCGACCTCCCGCACAGCCCTGGTCAGTCTGCTGCCGCACGCCCAGCCTATGGCTATACCTGATTTCAGCGACACCGATACAGACGTGGTGCTGTTGGCAGTGCCTGATGCAGTGCTTGCCAGCGTAGCCGCTACAGTGCGGGTGGCTCCCGGCACCATCGTGGTTCATACCTCCGGTTCACAGCCATTGTCCGTTCTGGAAGTTGTGAAGGGCGCGCGCATCGGGGTGTTTTATCCCTTGCAAACCTTCTCAAAAGCAAAGCCGGTTGACCTAACCCATACCCCACTGCTATTGGAGGCCGAAGACAAGGAAGCCTTGCAACAGTTAACGCAGCTGGCCCATACCCTCAGCACTCAGGTGCACCCGGTATCATCTCAGGCTAGGAAGCAACTGCACTTAGCAGCTGTGTTTGCCTGCAATTTCACCAACCATCTGCTCGGCATCAGCCGCCAGTTATTAGAGGAAGCCCGATTGCCGCAAACCTTACTGCAACCTCTCATCACCGAAACCTTTGCCAAAGCCTCGCAGCAGCACCCGTTTACCGTCCAGACCGGCCCTGCCGTTCGTGGCGACGGGAACGTGATGCAGGAACATCTGCGCCTGCTGCAGCAACATCCCCGCTACCAAACCCTGTACCAGCAGTTGTCAGACAGCATTCAGGAGAAGCCCAGCCCTACAGATGCAGACGAAGGCGCGTGACAAAGTAAACGTTCTGTGCCTTGTTTGAGTAAACACCCAAAGCCCGGGGCCGTTTTGATTCGGCGGTAGGCCTTTGTAAATTGCACCCTCAAAATAGATATAGAAGAGATGAAAGTTGTAAATATAACCTTTAAGTTTTCGGATGGGGCGCCAGATGTCACACACCCTGCGGTAGAAGGGGAGTCGGTGCTGGATGTGGCATTAGACCACAATATAAAGCTTCAGCATAACTGCGGCGGTGTATGCGGCTGCAGCACTTGCCATGTATATGTAGAGGCCGGCATGGATGACCTGCCTGAAATCTCGGACAAAGAAGAAGATTACATTGACCGCGCTGTGAGCCCGCGCATCAACTCCCGCTTGGGTTGCCAATGTGTGGTGCAGGGCAACGAGGACATCGTGGTAACAATACCAGAGCAGGATTTCCTGGGGCATTAATTAAATGGCTGCATGGTTAACTGTTGATCTTCATAAGCTGACTATCTCCTGAAAACCATTTAGCCATACAACCATATAACCATAAACAGAATGAATAAGAGCTACGAACCGCCAATCCAATGGAACGACTACGAGGACATTGCGATGGCACTGTACGAGAAGTTTGGCGATGATTTCACAGAGTCTAAAATATACCGCATCCGTTTCACAGAGCTGCTGGAGTGGGTCCTGAGCCTGCCTAACTTTGAGGGTACGCGCGAGCAGGCCAACGAAGGCCACCTGGAGCAAATCCAGGCTGCCTGGGTATATGAGTGGCGCGACAACCAGGACTAAGCTTTTTACCGGCCGTGTAGGCTGCTAAACATATAATGCATAGTTTTAAAGGTTCTTCTCCCGGGAAGAGCCTTTTCTGCTTTCAGGCAGGCTGCTGCCCATACATCAGACAACAAAATAAAACTTAACCCACATTATGTCTATCACTCAAACAGACCTAACCCGCATCAACACGTTTGTGCTTGATGTTGACGGTGTACTGACAGACGGTTTGCTGTATTGCTTTGCTGACGGCGAGCAGGTACGCGCCTTTAACATCAAAGACGGATTCGCCATCAAGCACGCTATCCAGCAAGGGTACCGCGTGGCTATTATCTCTGGCAAAAACGAGCCTAGCGTGCGCAAACGGCTGGAGCAACTAGGTATCGAGGACATCTTCCTGGGCATTGAGGAGAAGGTAGACACGTTTGAGGATTACCTCTACATGCAGGGAATCCATCCGGCCACCGTGGCCTATATGGGCGACGACATGCCGGATTTTGAGGTAATGCAACGCTGCGGCCTGCGTGCCTGCCCTGCCGATGCCGCAGCAGACATTGTTGAGATCAGCACCTTTGTATCTACCAAAAAAGGGGGCCGTGGGGCAGTACGCGATTTAATCGAGCGGATTATGAAAGCGCAGGATACGTGGTAAACGCACATGACTGCTAAAGATCACAACGAAGGGCATATACATTTTCTACAAACTAATAGTAGATTTCTCTTAATACGGTATTGTATATATAAAAAATATTTTCTAGTTTACGTTCAGTTTATTACCCATTATTAATTATTCATCTTTATGAAGACAGGAAAAGTAAAGTTTTTTATTGAGTCTAAAGGTTATGGATTTATAACTGAGGACGAAACGAATGAGGATTTCTTTGTGCATGCAAGCGGCTTGAATGGCGTAGACATTCAGCAGCACGACCGTGTGGAGTTTGACACACAGGAAGGCAAAAAAGGGATCAACGCTGTAAACGTGAAAAGAATCTAACATAGTTTACTTCAGAGAACCAAAAAGCCCCTTTTGCAAGGGGCTTTTTTATTGCCGTTTCGGCTCCTGCCCGTACCTTTGTGTGGCTACCCTCCTGCTCTATGAAGCCTATTTTAACGCTTATACGCGCTCAAAACCTCCTCCTGATCGTGTTAAGTCAGGCACTGGTGCAGTCGTGCCTGCTTTCGGCCGGTATCAGCTGGCAAAAGGTGCTGGAGCCCGGCTTCCTGGCACTTACCTTCGCCACCGTTTGCATCGCTGCGGCCGGCTACATCATCAACGATTACTACGATGTGAAGATCGACGCCATTAATAAGCCGGAGCGTCTGTTGGTGGGGCGGGCCATTCGTAGGCGCAGAGCCATGTTTGCGCATCTGATGCTTTCCTTTGGCGGTGTGTTGATCGGCATCTTCCTGAAGATACCCGTGGGGCTGATAAACCTGGGCGCGGTGCTCTTACTGTGGGGATACTCTGCCCGCCTCAAAAAGCTGCTGCTCATCGGCAATGTGGCCATTGCACTGCTCTCTGCCTCTATGTTGCTTGTAGTGGCTGTGTATGATGATAAACTCAACAAAACCACGCTGGGCTATGCGCTCTTTGCCCTGATGATCTCCCTGATCCGTGAAATCATCAAAGACATTGAGGACATGAAAGGAGACGCCTCTTTTGACTGCCGCACCTTACCTATTGTGGCGGGCATGCGAGGCGCCAAGTATGTGCTATACCCACTGATTGTCCTTTTCATGGGTTTGCTGGTGGCAAGCATGGTGCATCGGTCCACCTCGCTTCTGTTTGATACCTATATGCTGCTTTTCGTGCTTGCGCCCAGCATCTGGATGGTGCTGAAGCTTGCCCAAGCCGACCGTAAGTCAGACTTCACCTACCTGAGCAACCTCAACAAACTCATTATGCTGCTCGGAATCCTCTCGATGCTGCTGGTATAGAAAAAGCCTGAACCTTACCGACCCAGGCTTCAGCTGTTTTCAAGAAGTTTCAGTTATTTGATGATCAGACGGCTGGTGGCCACATCATTGCCGGCAGACACCTTTACGTAATAAGTGCCTTTGGCAAATTTCTGCGTATTAATCTCTGCTTTCCCGTTCACTTGGTTCATTTCCAGCACTTTTCTCCCCAGCAGATCAATCACAGTCACCGAGGCATTCCGAATCTGCCCAAGGTCTACACGCACCAGGCCCTCTGAGATAGTAGGGTACACGGCGATGCGCTTGCCGCTAATCATATCGTCTATACCTGTGGTAGTGCCGGTTACCGTGATGGACTCGCTTACAGTAGCCAGTATGTTGCCATCAGGCCGGCGTACCAGCAACTTATAGGCATAAGCACCGCCGTTGGCAAAGTTGACCTTCATCAGGTAACGGCGCGAAGTGAGGGGCTCTCCATCCTCATCACCTATCATGGCTACACCATTCTCATTAAAAGGAAGCGGCTGAAAATTCAGGCCTGCAGTGTCAGTGGCGTAAGATAGGGTAATACTCTCGCGCTTAGCGGCGTCTGTCAGCTCCATATGGATGTTGACAGCCTCATTTTTTCTTTCTCCTGCCGTTACATAAATTTCCCAAAGGATGTCTTTTCCCGTCTCCAAGCCAGAGATGAGGTCCAGGGTACCGTTGATGGTGGGTTCCTCAAAAGCAGCCACCGAAACACTGCCATTGACAGATGCCAGCGCGTTGCCGCCAGCCACCGGAATCATCTCGAGGGTATAATTGTACGTCTGGGCAGAGTTGAACTGAATAAACAGGTTATAGGTGTCATTGCCGAGCAGATAGCCTCCAGAGGGACCAAACTGCGCAACACCGTTTGCATTAACAGGCACGTTAACAAACTCTTTCGATTGCGGGTCCTGGTATTTCACAATCACGTTACCGGCCATGGCTGGGGTGAAGGTAAATTTACCAAGCACGTAGGTACCGGCGCTGTTGCCAGCCGTGGTGGTCACCGTGATTTCTTTCGGCACGCCAATCTGCACACCGGTGGCGTTGTTTAAGTTGGTGGCTATGGTTTGTGCTAAAGTCACGCCCGCACTTAGGGTAACAATCAGCAGCATTAGCAATAGTTGTAAAGTTCTTCTCATCGATGTTGACATTTTGATTGGATAATTAAGCCTGTATATATACCAGAAAAGCAATACACGGGTTATGGGCATATACGTGTATTGCGGCTAGCAGATGTATCAAACATTATGCTTGAAGCCAAAAGAAGCATAACTCCCTGTGTATCAATATAAATATTATAATAATTCTATTGGCGGGAGCAATATGCTTTAATTTGGATAAGGCAAAATGCAATTAATTATAGCATAACCCACAAATGTGCTATATTTACAAATGCTATGGAACAACTACACTACCATGCACTGCTGAGAGCACAGTATATGCTGCAGCAATGCATGCTCCGGAAAACGGACGCAAGGCTGGAAGTATTGGCTTTACTATTACAAAACCAACATGCACTGGCCCACTCTGATCTAGAGAAAGAATTAAAAGGGAAATTTGACCGCGTTACGATCTACAGAACGCTGCATACATTCGAAGAAAAGGGAATTGTGCACAGCATAAACGACCTGAGCGGAGCGATAAAATATGTACTCTGTCAGCAGCCTGGGCCCAAGCAGCAGCACAAACACGTGTATTTCAACTGCACTGCCTGTAGCCAAACCTACTGCCTGAACGAGGTGCAGGTGCCCCCGCTTTCGTTTCCGTCGGGTTACCAGGTGCACCAGCTGCAGTTTCTGGCCCATGGGATCTGTGAAACCTGTAGGGCAACTCCGTAGGGCGCTTTAGTACACTGTTTACCATTAGCGATATGTCCAGTCAGGAAAACCATGCTGCCGCTTTCAGGGCAATTGTGTTGTCACCAGTGAGGTTGCGGCTGTTTCTGCTGTTTCTGCTAGCCAAGTTACCGATGGCTTACCTGGCAGGGCTGCGTGTAACTGCCCTTACAGAAGAGCAGGCAACAGTGCGCATTCGGTATAAATACCTCAACAAAAACCCCTTCCGCTCCATCTACTTTGCCTGCCTGAGCATGGCGGCTGAGCTGTCGACAGGAGTGCTCTGCATGATGCAGGTGTATAAATCCTCCCCGGCAGTGTCGATGCTGGTGACACAGATGGAGGCTGACTTCACAAAGAAAGCCGTTGGCCGGATAGACTTTACCTGTGCTGACGGCAAAGCCATTGCCGAAGCGGCTGCTAAAACCAAGGCAACGGGTGAGGGCGTAACCATAACCGCCACCAGCACGGGCACCGATGAAAGCGGAGGTACAGTGGCCGTGTTCAAATTTACTTGGTCACTGAAGGCAAAGCGGAAATAACCTGATCGCCGCGGTTTTGCAGATATGCCTGATCTTCCGATTCATACATTCAATTTTCCAACACCATGCACCCCACCGCCACATCTCCAGAAGCATACATCGACAACCTTCCTAACGATAGAAAAATAGCCATGCAAGCGCTCCGAAAGGTAATCCTGGAGAATTTGCCAGCAGGCTTCGAGGAGACTACGAGCTACGGCATGATCGGGTATGTGGTGCCCCATGCCTTATACCCGGCAGGCTACCACTGCACCCCGGAGTTGCCGCTGCCTTTTCTCAGCATTGCCTCTCAAAAAAATTTCATAGCGGTATACCACATGGGCATTTATGCCAACCCTGCCCTGCTGGAATGGTTTGTGGGGGAATACCCGAAGCACAGCCCGAGAAAGCTGGACATGGGCAAGAGCTGTATCCGGTTCAAGAAAGTGGGGGAACTGCCGTACGGGCTAATTGGCGAACTGGCTGGCAAGATGACCCCGCAACAGTGGATCGCGCTGTACGAAGGCCAGCTCAGGAAATAGCACAACGAGGCACCACCAGTATATAGTTGTGTTTGCTAACACATATTCTGCCCATTACTTGCTAACTTCTTAAGGCAAACCCATTATCTTTGCAGCTTCATTACAAGCCTGTACTTTTGGAACGACCAAATAAGAAGAATATAGTCATTTTCGCTTCGGGATCGGGGAGCAATGCCCAGCGCCTGCTGGAGTACTTCGAGCACCACCCAGACATCCGTGTGGCCGCCCTGTTCTCCAATAACCCGAACGCCTATGCCCTAAAAAGAGCCGAGACTTACCACGTCCCGGCTCTTTTGTTTTCCAGGGATGATTTTTACAAATCCGATCGGGTGCTGGAACAGATTCAGCAGTTCACCCCGGACCTGATCGTGCTGGCCGGCTTCCTTTGGCTCGTCCCGCAGAACCTGCTGCAAGCTTTCCCAAACCGCATCATCAACATACACCCTGCGCTGTTGCCCCAATACGGCGGCAAGGGGATGCACGGCCAGTATGTGCATACCGCCGTGGTGCAGGCCGGCGAGAAGGAGTCGGGCATTACCATTCATTATATCAACGAGGAGTACGACAAAGGTGCTTTCATCCGACAGGAACGCTGCCCGGTGTTTCCGGATGATACACCGGAGGCACTCGCTGCCCGCGTGCTGCAACTAGAGCACCAGCACTTGCCACAGGTGGTAGAGCAGCTTTTGGCGAATCAAAATAAATAGAAAATTAACCTAAATACCCATATCCATGCAATCCGTTCAAATCAAATCCGCACTTATCTCTGTCTATTACAAAGACCGCCTCGAGCCATTGGTAGAGCTCCTGAAGCAGCATGACGTGACCATCTATTCGACGGGCGGCACCCAGACTTTTTTGGAGGAGCAGGGAGCAGACGTGGTAGCCGTAGAGGACCTGACAGCTTACCCGTCCATTTTTGGGGGACGCGTGAAGACACTGCACCCGAAAGTGTTCGGTGGTATCCTGCAACGCCGCGACAATGAGAGCGACCTTACGGAGAGAGAGAAATTTGAGATTCCGCCGATTGACCTGGTGGTGGTTGATTTATACCCCTTCGAGGAAACCGTGGCGTCGGGTGCGCCGGAGGCCGACGTGATTGAGAAGATTGACATTGGCGGTATTTCCCTGATCCGGGCGGCAGCCAAGAACTTCAAGGATGTGCTCATCGTGTCTTCGCGCGACCAGTATGACGAAGTGGTAGAGCTACTGAAGGCCAAGAACGGTGCCTCTGAACTGGAGGACCGTAAGCGCTTTGCCGCAAAGGCTTTCAACGTGTCCTCGCACTACGACACCCATATCTTCAACTACATGAACGGAGAGGGCGAGCAGCCTGCCTTCAAGCAAAGCGTGCAACACAGCATGCCACTGCGTTATGGTGAGAACCCGCATCAGAAAGGCGCTTTCTATGGCAAGTTAGAGGATCTGTTCGAGCAACTGAATGGCAAGCAGCTTTCTTACAATAATCTTGTGGACGTGGATGCGGCCGTGGCCCTGGCGGCAGAGTTTGAGGAGCCGGCCGTGGCCATCCTGAAGCACACCAACGCCTGCGGTTGCGCCACCGCCGACACCATGAAAGAGGCTTACCTGCTGGCGCTTTCCTCTGACCCTGTGTCGGCTTTCGGCGGCGTGATCATCGCGAACAGAACCATTGACCTGGCTGTGGCCGAGGAACTCAACAAGCTGTTCTTTGAGGTGCTGATTGCCCCGGAATATGACGCTGACGCGTTGGAGCTTTTGAAGACCAAGAAAAACCGCATCCTGCTGAAGCAAAAGCCTGTCGAACTGCCCAGCAAGCAGTTTAAGACGCTGCTGAACGGTGTGATAGAGCAGGATAAGGATTTGGCGACCGAAACAGAAGCTGACTTCACGACTGCAACCCAGCGCGAGCCGACTGCTGCCGAGAAGAAGGCGCTGGTGTTTGCCGCCAAAGTTTGCAAGCACACCAAATCAAACACTATTGTGCTGGCCACCGACAAGATGATGTACTCCAGCGGCGTGGGCCAGACCTCGCGTGTGGATGCCCTGCGTCAGGCCATCGAGAAGGCTCGCAGCTTCGGCTTCGACCTGAGCCAGACGGTAATGGCCTCCGATGCGTTCTTCCCCTTCCCGGACTGCGTGGAGATCGCGGATGAGGCAGGCATCAAAGCCGTGGTGCAGCCAGGCGGCTCTATCAAAGACAAGGACTCTATCGCCTACTGCGATGCCCACAACATGGCCATGGTGATGACCGGCGTGCGCCATTTCAAACATTAAGGACTAAATAAAGTCATACCAGGCACCAGCTGTCTATATTAATCCCCGGCTTTGGTAAAAGGCCGGGGATTTTTTCATAACTTCCGTGCAAATGCTTTTTTACGGGCGCCCCAGAAAGGAGAAGCACACCCCCTATTCAATTTTTTCATAGTGCTAGCCGTTATACAGGTTCATATGCAGGAGCAACTGCCTTCAGAAACGACTTTTAATTTCCGAGGCTTTGGGTGCTACATTATTAATTACGCTGAATTTCACTAATTTTGCCGCAAGTTTCTGTTTAGAAATATTGTATATCTAAAATATAATTGGGCGCCGACTAGCCTGAACCTACAAAATGGGACTATTCAACTTCTTAACCAGTGATATAGCAATTGACCTTGGTACTGCTAATACCTTGATCATACATAACGATAAAATAGTTGTAGACGAGCCCTCTATCATTGCTGTGGACCGCACCACGGGCCGTGTTTTGGCAATTGGCCGCAACGCCATGCAGATGCACGAGAAAACGCATGAGAACATCAAGACGATCCGCCCCCTGAAGGACGGTGTGATCGCTGACTTCCACGCGGCCGAGGAGATGATCCGGGGTATGATCAAGATGATCGACACGGGCCGTCGCCTGTTTCAGCCTTCGCACCGCATGGTGATCTGCATTCCGTCGGGCATTACCGAGGTGGAGAAGCGCGCTGTGCGTGACTCTGCGCAGCATGCCGGCGCCAAGGAGGTATGGATGATCCAGGAGCCGATGGCTGCCGCCATTGGTATCGGCATCGACGTGGAGCAGCCGATCGGATCCATGATCGTGGACATCGGGGGTGGTACCACGGAGATTGCCGTGGTGGCCCTTTCCGGTATCGTCTGCGACCAGTCTATCCGCATTGCCGGCGATGTGTTCACAAAGGACATCCTGGACTACATGCGCCGCCAGCACAACCTGCTGATCGGAGAGCGCTCTGCCGAGAAGATCAAGATTGAGGTAGGCGCTGCCCTGACAGAAATCGAAAACCCACCGGCTGATTACGAAATCCGTGGCCGTGACCTGATGACCGGTATTCCGAAGGTAATTAAGGTGACCTACCAGGAAATAGCCATTGCCTTGGACAAATCGGTTTCAAAGATCGAGGAGGCCGTATTGAAAGCGCTGGAGATTGCACCGCCGGAGCTATCCGCCGATATCTACGACAACGGTATTCACCTGACGGGTGGTGGCGCCTTGCTGCGTGGCCTCGACAAGCGCCTGGCCGCCAAAACCAAGCTGCCGATCCACATTGCTGAAGACCCGTTGAGAGCAGTAGTGCGTGGCACGGGAGCAGCGATCAAAAACATCGAAGGATTTAAGAATGTCCTGCTAACCTAACAGGGCTCCATGCGGAATCTTTTTGCATTTATATACCGGTTCCGTGCGTTCCTCGTGTTTGTGTTGCTGGAGGTGCTGTGCATTTACCTGATCGTGCGTTACAATACGTATCAGGGCGCGGCTTTCTTTAATTCGGCGAACAAATACGTGGGCCAGGTATTGGAGTATCAGAGCGGCATTACCGACTACTTCCGGTTAACATCCATCAACAATACCCTGGCCCGCGAGAATGCGGAGCTTCGGAAAGAGTTGATGCAATTCCGCACGCAAGGGATTTCCGACAGCACTGCTGTGTTGGATACCACTTTCTACGCCGCCACCGACAGCAGCCATACCGCTCCCTATATCCTGCATGCAGGCCGTGTGATCAACAACTCCGTGCGCCGCATGAACAACTACCTTACCCTATCGATCGGTGCTGCTGATGGCGTGAAGCCGGGTATGGGCGTGATATCCTCGCACGGTGTGGTTGGTCGCGTCAAGACGGTGTCGGAGAACTATGCCACCGTCACCTCGGTGCTGCACTCGCAAATGCTCATATCAGCCAAAATCAAGAAAGACAACACCTTTGGCACCCTAAAATGGACTGGCGGCAATTACCGCACAGCCATGTTAGATTATATACCGCTGCACATAAATCCGGCGAAGGGCGACACCCTAGTGACCAGTGGCTTTAACACGGTTTTTCCGGAAGGCATTATGGTTGGCACGATCAGTTCGGTGGAGAAAGAGCAGGATAAGAGCTTTTATACCATCAAGGTAAGGCTCGCGGTTGATTTTGCGCAGCTGTCTTATGTATACGTGGTGGAAAGCACCGCAATACAGGAGCGTGATGACTTAGAACAACAAGCAGGCATCGTAACCAATGAATAGTTTTGGCCTCATACATATCCTCAGGTTCATCCTGTTTGTAGCCTTGCAGATCCTGCTGCTGGACAACCTGGTGCTGTTCGGTACCGGGTTTTGCTTTATTTATGTGGCTTTCCTGCTGTTTTTGCCGCTGGGTATTAACCGGGTTTGGCTGTTGCTACTGGGCTTCATCACTGGATTTACGGTAGACATGTTCTATGACACGGTGGGTATACATGCCGCAGCCAGTGTGCTGCTGGCGTTTTTAAGGCCACATGTTTTGAACCTTCTCACCCCGCGCGACGGTTACGACAGCAGTGATTCCGTTAACATTCACCTGATGGGGTGGCGCTGGTTTTTGGCCTATTCGTTTACGCTGATTCTACTGCACCACACGGCTGTGTTCTTTCTGGAGACAATCAATTTCCAGACAGTGTTGTACACAGCTGGCAAGGTCCTTTTTAGCACCCTCTTCACGGCAACCGTAACGGTGATCCTACAACTCTTGTTCTTTTCGCCAAAACGAGCGCGGATAGATTACCGATGAATTATTTAGAAAACCGCAAATACGTTATTCAGGGCATCTTCTTAGTGGTAGGTGTCGTTTTCGCCCTCCGGCTGTTCTATATTCAGGTGCTCGACAGCAGCTACAAGCAGGCGGCCGAAACCAATGCCATCAAGCCCGTTATCCAGTACCCTTTCCGTGGCCTGATCTACGACCGGAACGGCAAGCTGTTGGTACAGAACACTCCGGTATATGACCTGATGGTAATACCCAAGGAAGTAAAGGACCTGGATACGCTGCGCCTGGTCAAACTTGTTGGCCTTCCGCTAGAGGACGTACGCGAGCGTTTGCAGAAAGCACGGTCCTTTTCTTATGTGCAGCCGTCAGCCTTTTACCAGAAGCTCAGCACGCAGGATTTTGCCCGCATCCAAGACAACCTCATCGATTTCCCTGGCTTTTATATCAATGCCCGTACAGCCCGCGGCTATCCGCACCAGAGCTTGGCGCACGCATTAGGCTATATCGCCGAAATCAGTCCGAAGCAATTGGAGGACTCTACTTACAAAGGCTATCGCCCAGGCGACTACATCGGCAAGAGCGGCATTGAGCTAGAGTATGAGGAGTACCTGATGGGCAAGCGCGGCGTGAAGTATAAGATGGTGAACGTGCGCGGCGTTGAAAAAGGCTCCTTTAAAGACGGTGCCTACGATACCCTCTCAGTGGCGGGCAAGAACCTCATCAGCACCATCGATTTAGACCTACAGCAGTATGGCGAGTTCCTAATGAACGGTGCCAAAGGCAGTGTGGTGGCCATCGAGCCGGCAACCGGCGAAGTATTGGCTTATATCTCCTCCCCGTTCTATGATCCGAACCTGTTTACCGGCAAAGACTACGGCAAGAACTACGTGCAGCTCCTGAACGAGCCGGACAAAACCATGTTTAACCGCCCGATCATGGCAAGTAGCAATCCGCCGGGCTCGATCTTTAAGCTGGCACAGGCGTTGATCGCCTTGCAGAATGGGATTATCACCCCTAACACTGGGTTCCCGTGCAACCAGAGCCTAGTAAAATGCTCACATGCGCATGCTGCTCCGTCTAACCTGAGCATCGCCATCCAGACGTCCTGCAACCCCTACTTTTACCAGGTGTTCCGCGCTGTGGTGAATCAGGGCAAATCCAAAAACACCTTTAAGGATACCTCCATCGGCCTGGGCAATTGGCGCGAGCAGATCACCAGTTTCGGCTTTGGCACTGCCTTGGGCATCGATTTGCCAAACGAGAAGCAGGGGATTATTGCCTCACCGCGCATGTATGACAAGATCTATGGCGAAAATCGCTGGAAGTTCTCTACTATCTACTCGCTTAGCATTGGACAGGGGGAACTGGGCGTAACACCGTTGCAGATGGCCAACTTTATGGCGACCATCGCCAACAGAGGCTATTACCTCACGCCGCACATTATCCGGTCGGTAGGAGAGAACGGCAAGCCGCTGCCAGAATACCAGCAGCGCCATTCTACTTCGGTAGAGGCCCGCCACTACGACCCGGTGATTGACGGTATGGCTGCTGTGGTGAAATCCGGTACAGGCCGTAATGCCTCGCTGGAGAAACTGGGGATAGAGGTTTGCGGCAAGACGGGTACGGCCGAGAACCCCCAGGGCAAGGACCACGCGGTGTTTGTGGCATTTGCCCCCAAGGTAAACCCAAAGATCGCGATTGCGGTGTATGTGGAGAACGCAGGCTTCGGGGCGCAGTCGGCAGCCCCTATTGCCGGCCTGATGATAGAGAAATACCTGACAGACTCCGTGTCCAGAAAGAGCATGGAAGATTGGGTGCTCAGCAGAAAATACTTGGATGTTAAATAAGCAGATGGGCGTAGAGCAAAAAGTGCATGGCGGCGGCAGAGTGATGATGGGCTCGGCGAAAGGCAGGCAGACAACCGGCAACCGCATGCTCCAGAACCTGGACTGGCTAACTGTGCTGGTTTACGCTGTGCTCGTGGCACTGGGTTGGATGAATATATATGCCGCCGTATACAGCCCCGATAATGTGGTGAACATTATGAGCTTTGACATCAACTCGGGCAAGCAGCTGGTATGGATTGCGGCCTCGCTGTTGCTGATTATCGTGCTGCTGGTAGTGGATTATAAAGTATATGAACACCTGGCGTATCCCATTTACGGTGCCATTATCCTGCTGCTGCTGGTCACACTGGTTGTAGCCAAGCCTATTGCGGGCTCCCGCTCGTGGCTCGACTTAGGAGGAGGCATACGGCTGCAGCCTGCCGAGTTGGCGAAGTTCGCCACGGCACTGGCTGCCTCGAAGTTCCTCAGCACGGTAAACCTGCGGCAGCAAAACTTCAAAGACCAGATGAAGCTGGCAGCCATTACCCTGCTGCCCCCTACCATCATCATCCTTCAAAACGAAACAGGCTCTGCCCTGGTTTTTGGTGCCTTTATACTGGCATATTTCCGGGAAGGTATTTCGCCGCTCATCTTGATTATCGGAGGCTCGGTGGCTGCCGTTTTTATTTTAACACTGCTAGTTCCGAAGCTATACCTCATTCTAGCCATGACAGTGGTACTCGCTTTGGCCACCTGGCTCGATTACCGCCTGCTACGCCGCTATAAGACTATGATGGCTTTGTGGGCGCTGGTAGTAGGCATGATTCTAAGCGTGGATTTCTTTGTGAACGATGTTCTGCAGCCGCACCAGCAAAATCGCATCAAGGCCCTGATCAACCCTGAGGCAGACCCACTTGGCTTTGGCTGGAATGTCACCCAGTCTAAAATTGCTATCGGTTCAGGCGGATTCTGGGGCAAAGGATTTCTGGAAGGCACCCAAACAAAGTTCGATTTTGTACCAGAGCAAAGCACCGACTTTATCTTCTGCACCATCGGTGAAGAGCAGGGTTGGATCGGAAGCACACTGCTGATTGGCCTGTTCATGTTTCTCCTCATTCGGATTGTAATGCTGGCCGAACGCCAGAAATCTGTCTTTGGTCGCTCCTATGGCTATTGCGTGGCTTCTATTATATTTTTCCACTTCCTGATAAACGTGGGTATGACGATTGGTCTGGCACCAGTGGTAGGTATACCCCTCCCCTTCTTCAGCTATGGAGGCTCCTCACTGTGGTCTTTCACTATTCTGCTTTTCATCCTCATCGCCATCGACGCAAACCGCAGTCAGGATTTAGCGAGGTAAACATCCATCAAGTTTTAGTTCAAGCAAAAATCACCCTGTGGCATATGGGTATACCCATATGCCACAGGGTGATTTTTGCTTGATGAGTGCTTCCCTATAGGTGCTTCCTTGCTTTTGCGATCGTCCACCACTCAATCAAGTTTGATAAATGTGGCACAATGGCATTTTCCCGCTACTGTCCTCTAGCCGAATTCTTACTGCATGCGGAATTGAAAAGTCTTTTACAATTCCCTTAAATAAATTCTATATAAACTATACTATCTGAAATGTTATATCCCTATATTTGAAGTTCCTAATAATTATACACTTACATAGAATGAAAAAACTATTACTCATCTGCTTTTGCTGCTTAACGCTGCTGCAGGCAAAAGCAAACAGCGCATCAGATTTTGGGGGTAGCCCGGTTGATACGCTGACAATCTCTATTCCTTATGCCAAAAGCACAAGAGCGGCTTCGGCAGGGCTGTTAGTTGGTACACAAGGTGTCGGCCTTGAGGCACAGTTGCCGCTTTTAAACCAGTGGCAGTTGCGCGTTGGCGGTACTTTCTTGCCCGTTAAGTGGACTGGTGATTATGCGGCGAAGTCTTCTAACACAGTTGTAGACCTTAATGGCGATTTCTCAAAGGTTCACCTGCTTGCAGAGTGGCAGCCGTTTACAGATGCTACCTCGCTGTTGAGCAAGCTATCTGTTAGCGGTGGAGCAGCCTATATCATCAAAGCGCAAGGTACTGCTAATGTGATGCTGAAAGACCCTTACCAGTATGGTGATATCGAGATGAGCCCTGAAGAAGTGGGTGAATTTATTGTTGATTCTGAGTGGAAAGGATTAGCTCCTTATTTAGGAGTAGGCCTGAACCGCATCAAACTTTTCAATAATGTTAGCCTGGATGTGTCCTTAGGTGCATTCCGCATGCCGTCGCCAGATGTAGTGGTAACAGGCACTGAGCTGTTGTCAGAGAACGGCCAGAACGCTGCGCAACTGAAGAAGAACTTCGAAGACAACCGTTACCTGCCTTCCCTGCAGTTCGGCATCAACTATACATTCAACAAGGAAGCTAAATAACAATGAGAAATAAATTACTTGCCCTATTTGCTGCGGGCCTTATGGGCTTCGCTACGGTTAGCTGTGACAAATACACAGAGGACCTGGACATCGCGGTTAGAACCGATGTGATGAAATACACTGTACTGCTGCAGGTGCAGGACGCGAAAGACGGCTTGCCGGAAGACGTGCAGATCAGCGTGGTTGGCGAGGACGCCGACTATATCTATGACGGCGGCGGTAACAAGGCCCTGAAAATGGAAGGTGGCTTAATCACGCTGGGCGTTCACCCGAAGCATGAGCCAACCGAAGGTGACCCAATTAAGTTTACTGTAAAACTGAGTGGCACCGGCTTCCTTGATTCCTCTTTCCCGGTTACAATCACTAAAGATCAGTTTAACCAGATAAAAACGGCTAAGGTTGTTAAGTTATCGAATGCACCTACGACAGTAGTTGTAGAGACGAAGTCAGTGGCTTTAGCAGCAGATGGCACTTCTCCTTCGCCAATTGTGCTTAATACAAACGCCACAGCCGCTTCCCCTACTCAGACTGAGGTTGTTGTTCCGGCTAACACGCAGTTTCAGGATGTTAATGGTACTCCCATTGCAGGCGGATCTGTAAACCTTCAGGTAATCAACTTTAACTCAGAGAATAATGCCGCTTCTGTGGCCCTATTCCCTGGTGGATCTTTGTTAGCCAATGATGTAACTACTGCAGATGGCACGAAATCTTCTGCTATTCTCTTGCCTGCGGGCTTAGCTCAGATCAACATGAGCGTGAATGGCAAAGAAGTTCGTAAGTTCAGCCAGCCAATCTCTTTATCTATTGGCTTGAACGCAGATTTCAAAAAACCAAATAGCGCAAACCCAATTGCTGCTGGCGACAAGCTGGACATCTATAGCTATACAGAAAGCACCGGCAAGTGGGCATATGAGAAAGAAGCAACCGTGACCATGGTAAACGGAAAGCCAACTGTTTCATTTACGACGAACCACCTTACCGTTTATGGTGCTTTCTTAAAGGTAGATGCAGTAATTTGTTTCAATCCATCAATTTACTTTGTTAATGCTCCACACTTAAAGGGTATTACTGAAACTTTCAAATTAGAAGTGAGACTTGCTGGCTCTAATGAATTTATCTATGATTACCAACGATCATTGACAGATGGTCAAACTATGATCGAGCATACAGCATATAGAGGTGCGCCTGCGAATCTCCTTGTATATAATAACAGAGGCCAGTTAGTTGCAACTTCTCAATTGAATCAAACTTGTGGAACGGATGTTGTTATTAACATTGCAGCTCCTGCAATACCAGTACAGGCTGTAACACTAAACCTGGAAGTTAGATGCCCAAGCAAGGGCTTGGTAGTGATTCCGGATTTTGATATGGTTTATCGTCCGGCAGCGTCCACAGGTGCTTATACTTATTTAGGTAAGGTAGTAAAGGGTCAGCTTGTAACAACAGCCTTAGAGGTTGGTAAGAGCTATGACTTCCTCGCTACTTTGGGCGGAAAGACAAAGCGTATTGACGATCACCTGATCTCTTCGGCCAACATGAGCACGACAGCAGGTGAAGGCGCTAACATGGGTTCTAAGGCACCAGCGCAAAACGCAGCATTGTTAGTAGAGTTCTGCGGCAATAGTGCTGTAGTATCTAAATAATGAGATAAGTATACCCCTATCTTTATCGGGGTAGAAAAGCCTCCTGAACTAACAGCCTCCAAGCTATTAGATTAGGAGGCTTTTCTTTGTTAGTGTTGCAAGGGATTAGCAGAAGGTTGCTTGATGGTATAGAATTCGTGCGTAGAGAGGCTTACTTTCGGCCATATACTTTCCAAGCTGCAAGACTGTCCGTCGCAAGGACAGAAGCAATCGAGGGTAAAAATTCAAAGGACCAATCCAAGGAGCATTGATTTCGTTACTTACATGCTTCAAGAGTAGCAATAAGGAGTTTTGATGATATAGTTTATTATATATAATTAGTTTTATTATATTTTTGTCCTGAAGGGAAAATTTGTCTCCACACCCGATCTATCACCCCTATGAAACAAAATTACAAAATCAGCATAAAGCTGAGCCTTGCCTTTATGCTATTGTGTGTGCTCAGCCTTGCCTCGGCTCAGAACAAGGTTTCTATAGGCGTAAAGGGAGGCACAAATTTCTCCAGAACAAATCAAAGCGAATACTATCACTATAACGACGCTATCCGGTATGGTTATATTCCGGGGCGCGAACCAGGCAATTATAACTACCCTGTTCGCTTCGATCAGAACATCAACCGTGAGCTAGGTTTTGTGGTGAACATCGGCAACGACAGCTTGTCATTTCAGCCAGAACTGCTATTTGTGCAGAAAGGATATAAAGCGAATGGCGTTTTTGAGGGAGAGAAAGGCAAGCAAAACATGAAAAGCTACGAACAGTGGCAAAATACTTATTTGGAGGTGCCACTGCTTATTAAGTTCGCATCGGGCAAGAACAGGCTGAAGGTTTTTGTTGCTATGGGCCCCTCCGTGGGCTTCTGGTCTGACTCTTACTACAACCGCAACGTTACGGGGCTTAAGACAGAAAAAGCGCCCTACAACTTCGAGGACCAGTTCCGGTATACGATTGGCGCTTTGGAGCAGGATACTGTTACAATGGAAATGGTACGAGTGGGGGCTGGCCAGGACAGTGTATCAACCGTTGAGAACCGCCGTGAGATAAGCGCTGTGTTTGCAGGCGGTATACAGTATAAACTTGCAAACCGAAGCCTGCTGGTATTTGACCTGCGCTACGTACAGGGCCTCACAGACTTGTATCGGTATAATTATGACAAGCGCCCGCCTTATACCGATAAGATCACTAATCGCCGAATTGCGTTATCCCTGAGCTACCTGTTCCTGTTTAAGGAATAGCGAGAAGAGTGACAGAAAAACAAAAAAGCCCTGTAAACGATCACGTTTACAGGGCTTTTTTAATCTTAGTACCAGGAGCGGGAATCGAACCCGCACGAGCTTGCGCTCACAAGATTTTAAGTCTTGCGTGTCTACCAGTTCCACCATCCCGGCAACCTTCAGGCTATTCCTGAAGAGATGTGTTTAAAAAACAAAGACGTTGCTTATCACAACGTCTTTGTTTTTTTCTTTAAGCGAGCGGGAGACGGGATTCGAACCCGCGGCCTCGACCTTGGCAAGGTCGCGCTCTACCAACTGAGCTACTCCCGCTTTTTTGTTTTTCCTAAACCGCCGTAGTGATTTAGTGATGCAAAGATAGAGACAAAATTTAAGATGTCAATACCTGCTTTAAAAAAAATCAGCACCTGTTGCTTTCTACGCTGATAATCAGGGAGAAAATTTTCATCCCTTTTTCAACAAGGTGTCGCGCGGCCTGCTGCCCTGCGTATCTGATGCTGTAAATTTAAAGCGCTGCCTCTGAAAAACAAACGCACCCTCCGTTTTTCTGGCGCGATATGGGCAAACTCCTGTCCAGCAACTACCCTTATACTTACCGAATGCCTTCCTTTTGCTTGTCGTGTAGCAGCAATTTTAACTCGTTTAGCTTCAAAAGCGCTTCTACCGGCGTGATGGTGTTGATGTCGAGCTGCTCAATGAGTTCTTTTGCCCGCGTTAGCTGTGGATTCTGAGGCTCAAACATACTGAGTTGGTAGTTATTCTTCGGAGCCGTCTTCATCTTCTGCTGTGGCGAGTGCTCCGATACTTTCTCCTTTTCCAGGTGGTGCATGATCTCGTCGGCGCGGAGCACCACGTTGTTGGGCATACCGGCCATTTGGGCCACATGGATACCGAAGCTATGCTCGCTGCCGCCTTCCACCAGTTTGCGCATAAACAATATCTTGCCGCCCGCCTCTTTCACCGACACATTATAGTTCTTCACCCGCGGCAAGTCCTCGGCCAGCTGGTTGAGCTCGTGGTAATGCGTCGCGAAAAGCGTTTTGGCCTTAAACTTGGGGTGGTTGTGCAAATGCTCCACAATGGCCCAGGCAATCGATATACCGTCATAGGTGCTGGTACCGCGTCCAATCTCATCCATCAGCACCAGACTGCGGTCCGAGAGGTTGTTCAGGATACTGGCCGTTTCCGTCATCTCCACCATAAACGTCGACTCGCCCTTCGAGAGGTTATCAGAGGCACCAACACGGGTAAATATCTTGTCGATGATACCCAGTGAGGCGGCCTCTGCCGGCACAAAGCAGCCGATTTGCGCCATCAGCACGATCAGGGCCGTCTGGCGCAGCAGCGCGCTCTTTCCCGCCATGTTCGGACCGGTAATAATGATGACCTGCTGCTCCTGGTTATCCAGGAAAATGTCATTCGGCACATAGCTCTCACCGAGCGGCAGCTGTTTCTCGATCACCGGGTGGCGGCCTTTCTTGATGTCCAGCACATGCGCCTCCGTTACATCCGGCTTTATATAGTTGTTGGCTACCGCGATGTTGGCAAACGAGCTCAGGCAGTCGATCACCCCAATCACTTTGGCGTTCTGCTGCACCTGCGCCACAAAATCGAGGGCATAAAGCACCAACTCGGTATACAGGCCAAACTCTATCGTGAAGATGCGCTCCTCAGCGTTCAGTATTTTCTCCTCGTAGGTTTTCAGCTCCTCCGTGATGTAGCGCTCGGCGTTTACCAGCGTCTGCTTGCGTATCCAGGTAGCGGGCACTTTGTCTTTGTGCGCATTGCTCACCTCCAGATAATACCCAAACACCTTATTATAGGCGATTTTAAGCGAGCTGATGCCCGTGTTCTTTACCTCGCGCTGCTGCAACTGGGCCAGGTAGTCTTTGCCCGAGAAGGCGATGGCCCGCAGTTCATCCAGCTCTGAGTTTATACCCTCGTTGATCATATTGCCCTGATTCGTGAGCATAGGCGGCTCGGGCTTCAGCACGTTCTTGATTTCCTCGCGCAGCCCGTCGCAGGGCGTCAGCTGTGCTGCCAGGCGCTGCAACGCCGAAATATTGCTTAGGGCTAATGATTTCTGAATAGGCAGGATGGCATCCAGGGCCTTGGAGAGCTGCACCAGTTCACGCGGGTTTACGCGGCGCACCGCCACTTTCGAGATCAGGCGCTCCAGGTCGTTTATCTGCTTCAGGTGCTGCGTAAGTTCGTGCAGCAGTTCGGAATCCTTTTTCAGGGCCTCTACCGTGTCCAGGCGGCGGCGAATCTGGTCTACTTCCTTCAGAGGCAGTACTACCCACTTCTTCAGCAGACGGGCACCCATCGGCGTCACGGTTTGGTCGAGCACCTGAATCAGCGGCACGCCCTCCGGGTGCTGCGGAAACAGCAATTCGAGGTTGCACACGGTAAAGCGATCGAGCCATACATACTTGTCTTCTTCCAGGCGCGAGATGGTGGCAATGTGGCTGATTTCGTGGTGCTGCGTCTCAGAAAGGTAATGCAGGATAGCGCCCGCCGAGATAATGCCCTCGGTCATCCCCTCAATGCCGAAGCCTTTGAGGGAGGCTGTGCTGAACTGCCGTGTCAGCGACTCGTAAGCGGTGTCGTAGTTAAATACCCACTCGTCCAACGCATAATAGCGAAAGTCGGGGCCGTAGCGGTCGATAAACGTTTCTTTCTCGCGCTTGCAGAACAACACCTCCGAGGGGGCCAGACTTTGCAGCAGCTTCCCGATATAGCTTTTATCACCCTGCGCCGTAATAAACTCCCCCGTGGAGACATCCAGGAAAGAGATGCCGGTTTCTGTTTTGCCGAAATGAATGGCCGCCAGGTAGTTGTTGCTGCGCCGCTCCAGCACCTGGTCGTTGAACGACACGCCGGGCGTTACCAACTCGGTCACACCGCGCTTCACGATGCCTTTCACCGTCTTGGGGTCTTCCAGTTGGTCGCAGATGGCCACGCGCTCTCCGGCCCGTACCAACTTTGGTAGGTAGGTGTCCAGGGAGTGATGCGGAAAGCCTGCCAGCGCCGTTTCGGAGGATGAGCCCGCGCCGCGTTTGGTCAGCACGATGTCCAGTATCTTGCTGGCCTTGATGGCGTCTTCGCCAAAGGTCTCGTAAAAATCCCCTACTCTAAACAGCAGCAGTGCCCCCGGATGCTTCACCTTGATGGCGTTGTACTGCTTCATCAGCGGGGTGACTGTGCCTTTGCCTTCTCCTTTCATACCTTTTTTATCTTTTTGATGCTGCTGCATCTAGCTTTATCAATTAAGTGGCCAAATTTCGCTTAACCTACCCCTACCCCCTCCGAAGAGGAGAATTGTATATGCTGCGTCGGGACAACAACATGGCCTTGATTTGACTTTTGCCTAAAACCACCGGAACTTTACTGCAGCGCTGGAAACAAAAGGTCTTGTGTCTTATGTCTAAAATCTAGCGTCTAAAAAACATGCGTAAACTCTCGATGGATGAACTCAACCGGGATTCGGTGGAGGACTTCAAAAATAAGAAAAAAATACCGTTAGTCTTGGTGCTCGACAATGTGCGCAGCCTCAACAACGTGGGCTCTGTGTTCCGGACGGCCGATGCCTTTATGGTGGAGAAGGTATACCTCTGCGGCATCACGGGCCAGCCTCCCCACCGCGACATCGAGAAAACAGCCTTAGGCGCTACCGAATCCGTGGAGTGGGTGCACGTGCCCGATACGCTGGAACTGGTAAAGGCATTGCAGGCAGACGGGTATAAGATCGGGGCAGTGGAGCAGGCAGAGCGCAGCACTATGCTGAACGACTTTATGCCGGAAGCAGGGCAAAAATATGCGTTTGTGCTGGGCAACGAGGTAATGGGCGTGGAGCAAGAGGTTGTCTCACTGTCAGACCTTATTCTCGAAATTCCGCAGTTCGGCACCAAGCACTCCCTCAACATCTCGGTGGCCACCGGCGTGGTGGTATGGGATTTCCTGAGCAAGATGCTAGCACAGGAAGTATAGCCTTCTGCCTTAAGTGAAAGAAAGACACGTTAGAGAAAAGTCCCCCTTTGAAGGGGTAAGGCCGTTAAGTTCTGCATTATATTAAGTCATGGCGCGAGCATCCTCGCTCGTGTCCTACTATTTTCTGGCCCTCTGGGCCAGTTGAGTCGGAAACTCAACATTCACTTTAAGACACGAATCTGGAGATTCGCGCCAGAATCAGGTAGAACTTAACGGCCCTGCCCTTCGAAGGGGGACAAATTATACTTACTTGCCATACCACTGCGCCATCACGTGGCTGGCTGGCTTGTCCTGGGGCGTGAAGTCGAGGTGGTCGCGGCGGTTGGGGCGCAGGCGCGGGTACCACTTCCAGATAAAGGTGCCGCCAAACCAAGGCTGCTGCCAGAACTGCTGGTAAAGCGCCTCGTAGGCATTGGCCTGGGTTTGCTCAGACAACGGTACATCTTCTACCTTTCTATCGGGCCAGAGCCAGGGCTCAATGGCTGCGTCCGGGGTGTTTTTGTACCCTATTTCCGTAAACACGATAGGTTTGCCATACCGCCGCTGCACTTTTTCAATGGACTTCATATGGCCTTGCCACCCTCGTCGCAGAGCTTCTACACTAGGATTTTGAATTCGTGTGAGGGGGAAGTAGCCTTGGATGCCAATGAAGTCGAGGGCATCCCAGAACTTGATTTCCTCAAACTCCTTGTTCCAGTTGGCCGCATAGGTGAGTTTGCCTTTGTATACTTTCCTGATCTCCTGAATGAGGTTGCGCCAGTCCTGCTCGCGTTTTGCGGCGGGGAGGTATAATTCCGTGCCGATACACAAGGCCTCCATCTGCTGCGCTTCCGCCAAGTGGGCATAGTGCAGGATAAAGACACGATAATTGGCGAACCACTGCTGCCAATCCGCCTCGCTTTCCATCGCTATGTCGCCAAGCCATTTGCCGCCGTCGCGGTTCATCAGCCAGATGTGTGGCTTTAAGAGCGTTTTAATGCCCGCCTGCCTGGCCAGTGTGGTGGTATGGATGAGTCCCTTGTCGCGCTCGCCCCAATAGGCCCGATTGCTTCTGCTGAGCATCACCTCCGGCGAATTATAGTCGCGTTGCCAGCCGAAGGGCGTTTGCGCGATCCAGTTCACGTTGTACTGCTTCAGCGTTTCCATTTGCTCCCTTGTCACGGAATCGCCGCCTACCCAATTTACGCCCCTGTACTTCTCGCTCATCGGCACCGTGAGGCTCGTGCTAGCGGAAGAGGCAAACACAGGCGTTTCATGCAGGCGCATCCGCCAGAAAAGGACGACCAGCAAGGCAATGGCAGTAAAAAGCAGCAGAAATTGTTTCATGGCAATGCAGTTTAAGCAAGGAGGACTTTCCCAGAGTGAATTTATACATACGCCCCTATGCGGGCAGCTGTTCAGACGGAAAATCGGGTATAGGTTTAATGACTACACCGAATTGCACCCCACCAAAAAAAGCTTATCCCAAGATACTCCACCCCGCTAAGCGTGCAAATAACAGCAGGCTGTACTTTGTTTCGCCTTCCCTTTGCAGCATTTGCAGGAATCCTTTCGCTAAAAAAACGGCAGGCCTTTTAAACCTTCCTCCTTTTGCGCTGTCCTATTTTACAAAGGATATTTTCTTACCCGGATAGGGAAGATACACTATAAGCGCCACAAAACCAGCACCACCGCTCACAAGCTACCCAGTAAATTACCAGTTATACCTCTGAGTTGAAACCGAACCAATCCCAAGCTATGAAAACAATTACTTCTTATTTTCTCCCGCTGCTGCTCTTTCTACCATTCATACTGCAGGCGCAACAGGCCCCTGGCTCAGGCCGGGTAAGCGGGACACTGGCGGAGGGCGCCAACAACAAACCGATCGGGTTTGCAAACGTGGTCTTGCTCTCACTCCCTGACTCATCGCTGGTGACGGGTGCCACCACCGATATCGAGGGTAAGTTTATACTGGAGCGCGTGCCGGCGGGCCGGTATGTGCTGCGGGCTTCGATGGTGGGCTACCCAACACGCTTTGTTCCAGATATTCGGGTAACGCAGGCGCAGCCACAGGTGGCGCTGGGCACAGTAGCGCTGCGGGTAAGAGCCACCCAGCTTGGCGAAGTGGAGATTACAGCAGAGCGGGCGCTGGTGGAGTATGCGCTCGACAAGCGGGTGGTGAATGTGAGCCAGGATATTAACGCAAAAAGCGGCTCAGTGGCGGAGGTGATGCAGAACCTGCCCTCTGTTACCGTAGACATCGACGGCAACGTGAGCATGCGCGGCAGTTCCAACGTCACCATCCTGGTAGACGGAAAGCTTTCTTCCTTGTCGGGTATCCCTTTGGATCAAATTCCCGCCAACCTCATCGAGAGCATCGAACTGATCACGAACCCCTCCTCCAAGTACAACCCCGAGGGCACTTCCGGCATCATCAACCTGGTGCTGAAGAAAGAGAAAACGCCTGGCTTTAACGGGTCGGCCGCTGTTACCGCCGCCACTCAGGATAATTACAACGCTTCCCTCAACCTGAACTACCGCTACAACAAATGGTCACTGAACGGGGGGTATGATTTCAGGCAGCGCAGCCGGCCCGGCAGCAGCGACAGCTTCACAGAGAACTACTACCTCGACAGCCTGACCGGCCGCATCGACAGCACCAGTTACCGCATTCAGGACGGCGCGCGCACCAGCCGCGACCTGTCGCATAACCTGCGCCTCGGCGCCGATTACTACCTCACCCCGCGCCATACCCTCTCCGCCTCGGCCCTCTACCGCCCGTCCCTGGACAAGGATAAGAACAACATTTTGTACCGCTTTGAGGATGAGAACCGGCAGTTCCAGAGCGCCAGCCGCCGTTTCACGGAAGAGAGAGAAGACGAGCTGGCCATCGACCTGACCCTGGGCTACCGCCAGACGTTTGCGCAAAAAGGCCAGGAACTGACCGCATATGCCGTGTACAGCACCAACGTGGACGAGGAGGAAAGCATCTTCCGGCAGCTACAGGAAAACGCCTTGCCCGGCCAGCTACCCGAAGTGCAGCGCACCTTTGTGGATGATGCCAACACCCGCTTTGTGACCAAGACCGATTACGTATATCCCTACTCTGAAGACAGCCGCCTGGAAGCCGGTTTCCGCACCTCGTACGAGCAGCTGGATGAGGACTCCCGTTTCTTCGACCTCAACAACACCACCGACAAGCTGGAATATAACGAGCTACAGAGCAACCATTTTGTGTATGATGAGCAGGTATACTCGGTGTACGGTAACTACAGCAATAAATTTGGCTCTGTGAGTTTGCAAGCGGGTGTGCGGGCCGAACAGACGCTGACCAAAGCCGACCAGCGCACCACTGACGAGGTGTTCCGGAACGATTATTTCAGCCTTTTCCCGACCCTGTTCATCACCAACGACTTCGACAAGGACAACAAGGTGCAGTTCAGTTATAGCCGCCGCATCAACAGGCCGCGAAACCGCTTCCTCAACCCTTTCGTGGATCGTACTGACCAGTATAATACCCGTGTCGGAAACCCAAAGCTGCGGCCAGAGTTCATCAACTCGCTGCAGCTGGGCTACCTGCGCTACTGGGGCGATATCTCCTTTAACTCGAGCCTTTTCTTCCGCCATACCACCGATGAGATCGATCGTTTCCGGACGGCTACTGTAGTCCTGGTAGACGGCATGGAGGAGCCGGGCACGCAGACCACTTTCCTGAACCTCAATAGCAATGTTTCTTATGGGGTGGAGTTTGGCCTGAACTACCCGATTGCCAAGTGGTGGCGCTTGAACGCGAACTTCTCTGGCTTCCGAACACAGCTGAATACGACCCAGGGAGACACCGAACTAAGCAATAGCCAGATCAGTTGGAACACCAAGGCCAACTCTACCATGACAGTTTGGAAAGACCTTGACTTGCAGCTTTCGGCCTTTTACCGCGCCCCGACCGCCGACATACAGGGCCGCCGCGAGCAGATGTTCAGCACCGATTTCGCTATGAAAAAGGACGTGTTGGATAAAAAGGGAACGGTTTCACTGCGCGTGTCGGATATCTTCAATACGCGGCAATTCAACTTCTTGAACTATGGCCCGACCTTCCGCACCGAAGCGGAGTACAAGCGCCTGTCGCAGGTGGTATACCTGGGCTTCACCTACCGCATCAACAGCGACAATAACCAGAACAACCGCCGCCAGCGCGACAACCAGCAAGGCGCACCAGATATGGATGACGGCTTTGAATAAGCAGCCGCATTCATTCCTATACCCTGGGTAGCGCGGTTGCCGTATATAAACCGACCTAACCAAACGCCCTATGCAGCCAGAATCCCGACGCCTCCCTATCATCGATATGCACTGCGACCTGCTGGTATACCTGACGGATGTACCCAATGCCAAACAGGATAATGTGGAGGAGATCGGCTGCGCCCTGCCTGCGCTAACAGCAGGCAACATAAAACTGCAGGTCATGGCACTCTACTCCGCCACCGAACCGGGCAGCACCGCTTATGCCGCCTTGCAGCGCGACAAGTATAAGCAATTGGCCGAAGCCGACAATTGCCTGACCGCTGTAACTGATGTGGCTAGTCTGCATAAAGCATTGCAAAACGAAAATGGCGTGGGTATGGTGGCCGCCATCGAGAACGCTGCCGGGTTTTGTGAGGAGGATGAGGAACTGGAAGACGGCTTTAAGAAACTGGAGAAGATCATCACGGCTTGCGGCCGTGTCTTATACATCAGCTTCACGCACCATACCCCAAACCGCTTTGGCGGGGGCAACATGAGCGAACTGGGCATTACCCGCGACGGCAAAATGCTGCTCGATTACCTGCATGGCCGCCGCATCGCCGTAGACCTCTCGCATACCAGCGATGCCCTGGCCTTCGACATGCTCACGCACATCGACAGAGAGCGCCTGGACGTTCCCGTTATCGCCAGCCACTCCAACTTCAGGCCGGTCTGGGACCACAAGCGCAACCTGCCCGACGAGCTGACGCAGGAGATCATTCGCCGCAAAGGCCTTATCGGGATAAACTTTGTCAGAGCTTTTGTGCACACCGAGGACCCGGAGGTGCTACTGCACCACATCCGGTATGGCCTGGGCCATGGGGCGCAGGACGCACTTTGCTTTGGGGCCGACTACTTTTACTTTGCCGACCACCCGGACCCGGCACGCTTCCCGTTCTATTATAATGAGCATGAGCAGGCAGGCACCAGTTACCGTTACCTTTTAGAGCGGCTGCAAAGCGAGTATCCGCAGGACCAACTGGAGAAATTGGCTTACCGAAATGCGCTGCAATTCATCGAGCGGATGTGGGCTGATTGAAACTCCGGAAACCAGTGCAATTTTAAGCAGGGCGTGGCTTGTTTGTAAAAAGTCAAAATAGCAATCTAAAGCAAGATACTGGAACAGGGTTACAGCATATCCTAGATTCGTTTGAAAAATATTGATATTTTAAAGTTACAACTCAAATCCAATCTTAAACCATAATTCCTTGTCGTAATCTAACGGTGCAATAAACGGCACGTGCCCCAAACACATCTCACAGTCAGACAATTGCACTTAAAAACACAGGATGCAAATTGCACCAAAATGCGCGCAAATTAGGAGAAAAAATCCCTAGAAAGTTGCTTGAGAAAGCACTGACAGCCATACATTGGCTAAAATTATATATATCTGCTTTGCCATACGCCACAAAACACCGTATACATTTATAAGCACCTGTACATGACTTCAATTGCTCAAATAATCAACCTATAAATCCCGACGGCCATGGATGCTCAGGAATACACGCCGCACTACATACAGATCAACGAGTTGTACATCGACACGGTGGTGATAGACGATACTGAGTTTATCACGCTTTGGTGCTTTACGGTGCTCGACGATGAGTATAAGTTCGTATACCTGGGTTGTGATTTTTCTCAATTTAACCAGATTTTGATTGCTGCCGGCGAGAAGGGCAAGGAAATGGCGCTGCACATAGCCAACATCTTAAATGAGCCTTATGACGTGCCGACTCTTATCCCGATCAAAGAGCAGTTTGATGAGTACCTGGAGCTGACTGGCCACGACATCATTGTGTATGAGCCGCTGGCTGTAGAGGATGACTTCGAGGAGTTTGACGCGGAAGACGAGGACCTGCCCATTGAGCAGCTGTTTGGCGGCAAGCCGAATAAAACCCAACAGAAGTACCTGATCTATCAGCTAGACAAGTTATACCCTTCCAAGATATTTGAACCCGAGAAGATGGTGCATGAAGAACTGGTGGATTGTTTTGAAGACGATTCGCTGGAACTGGCGCAACTTTACTTCGACTACCTGAATGCCATCGAGAATGGCTATGCAGAAGCCGAAGCCCGCGAGGTAGCGGGTTTGTGCCGGGAGCTCTTTTTCCGGATAGCCCGCAAAGCCGCCGAACTCTGGAAGTAAACTGTGCTATTGATTCAGCATACCTTTAACGCCATGCGCTGCAACAGCCTGTGGCGTTTACTTTTTGCTCTGTTCATAACTGCTCTACCCTCAATAAAGGCGAAAAGCTAGTGTGCCGGAGCGGCTGCAGAGTCGGGGCTTGCCAGCGCATTGAGCTGCTCCCGCAGGTGAAGCCGCATATCAGTCAGCCATTCGCGGGTGGCCTGATCGTCCGTAAGGCGCAGGGCCTCTTCGTAGCGGTCTAGTTGGGAGGTATGGGTGTGGATAACAAACTCACGGTAGCGCGTGTCAAATGCCTGCCCCTCCAATGCCATCATCTCCTTCACCAGCCCCTGGTCTGCGCCGCCAAGGCTGTCAGGCACTTGGATCTGCTTCTCTTCCGCCATCAGCTCTTTTAGCCGCTGCAGGGCCTTTCCATGGTAGTTTGCCGCCTGGTGTCCGAGCGCCTTCGTTTTGGCTGTCGCCCCTTTTGCCTGGGCTAGTTTCCCCATCTCTACCTGTAGCATATTGCTGCTGGCAGCGTAATCCCAGAACGCAGGGTCTTGCCGCAACTCACGCTGCACTGTTATCACACGGGCATCATCGGATGTATCAGGGCCACTACAGGCCAGCATGAGCAAAAACAGTATTCCAAGGGTATAGGACAGGAGTTTATCGAACAACATAGGTATGAAGATAGCAGGCGTTTATACCCTATACTGCTACAACTGCCCGTTTGGTTTGAGCAACGCAGAACTTCTGTAAAAAATACAGCACCGGCTCCTGTTGCTGCTATCCTGTTCGCTGCGGTTTACTTAAAAAAAATAGGTATGGCGCACTACTGTCAGGTTACTGTCGCGGCCCTGTTCGGCAATTACATGGGCTGGCTTTGGTTGCTTTATCAATGCCTGTGGCAAGCCGATGCTTTGGTCGTAGAGGTAGAGCTTAAGCGTTGTGCCGGGTAGCAGCAGCAACTCCAAAGAAGTCTCCTTTTCGATGGGCAAACCATGTAAGCGCGTAAAATACACTGCCCCTCCCGCTGCCTGCGTGGGCTCCAGTTGCAGTTCCTCACCTGCTAGTTTAACTGCTTTCAGGTCTTCTGCTGCTTGCGGCTGCAAGGCTAGTTCTAAGTGGGCAGCCCCTCGTGGCGACGACAGCCGCAAACGCAACAACCGCTGCCCGTTCAATACAGTATCCAAAACCACTTCTGCCTCCGGTGCTGGCAAAGCAACTGTCTCAGCTTGGCTGACCAGGTAGTTCTGTTTAGCGTGGGGGTATATAGCCGTTAAAGGCTGCATGGCGCTTTCGGTAAAAAATTGCCGGTTCCAGTCGTCGGTGGTTTGATAAAGGGATGCCCAGTAGGCCTTGCCCGTGTCTGAGTTCAGGTGATAGCTGACATGGCTGTGCAGCGGCTGCGTTGCGGATGGCTTTTCGTGTGCGATTGCCCTATATACCTGCCCCATCCCTAAGAGCAGCACTAGCAGTGGCAACAATGGAATCGCTTTCCAGTTAAAGCTTCGCTCCAGCATCACCAGCAACGGCAACAATAGGCCAAGCAACAGCACGAACAACGCTACAGAACCGATTGGCAATTGCAACCCGAAAGCCACAAACACGACCTGCACCAGCGGCATCAGGATAAAGATGGCGGGCACAGCGGCCACCAGGTAAAGAAGCACATACCCTAGATTAAGGGATGGCAATGTATAAACACCGGTTAGGAATACAGCAAGTATACCTCCCAGGCTAAACATCAGTGGAAACATAAACAGGTATGCCGCATTAGGTGCCCATACATATAATACAAGCATCAACACATACTGCAGCAAAGCAATGCCTAGAAAGAGTGCATAAAGATTCAGCCAGCGCAGGGCAAGCCAACTCTGCAATAGAAATACACCTGCTGCCAGCAACAGGTAACCTGAGAGGAATATCGTGGAACTGTACACCCCGTTAATGCGGTGCGTGAGCGGCAGCATGTCCAGCACCAGGCTATTTACCGGGACGAACAACATGACGGTCGCCACAAACACAAACAGCGACACTACAAAACCCGACAGCAGTTGCAGGCCTGTAACTGCGCGCTTTTTCAGGGCTACCCGCAACGTTAGGACAAGTAAAAGCGAGGTAATTGCGACCCATAAAATATTCAGCCCCTGCGGGTATGTTATTACCCAGCTGCCGATAAAATTAAAGAACACTGCGTCTGGAGCCTTCGTGTCTGAAAGGGAGGTGTTGGCGAAGTGCCGGGCAAGCGCTAACAGGTTGCTGCCGTGCTGCTGCAAACTACCTTGGTCTAAGTTCTCAGGAGCGTCTGTGGCCTTGTGGTAATGCACGAACCCGTCTATGAACGCGGAGTTCACCCCGCTGTATCCGGCCTCTTTAAACACGGTAAAGTCTGTGTCGTTGGGCATCCGGCTGTAAATCTCATAGGCCAGCGAGCTTACAAAAGGGTAGGGCGCCCGCGCGATGTATTGCTTTGCCACCCAACCGTTCTCCGGGCTCAGCTCAAAGGTCATGCTTGGCCCCCGGTTGCCCCGTGCTTCCACGTTCAGAACCATTGCCACCTCTTCTGCCCAAGGGTGCTTCAGGAACGCCCTGGCCCCGTACAAGCCATACTCCTCGCCATCCGTCAGCAGCACGATCACATCGTGTACCGGAAGGCTGTCTTGCTTTATTGCCCGGATCGCCTCTAGAATAGCCGCCACGCCGGCCCCGTCATCTCCGGCTCCGCGGGCATTGGGCTGTGAGTCGTAATGCGCCATCAGTAGCACTGCCTGCTGGCTGTTGCCGCTACCTTTTAAACGCCCGATCAGGTTGTATACATACCCTACCGATGCCGCACCGTGCCTGGTATGCGCGGCCGTGGTTTGCTGCACCTGCGGGTTCAGGCCCAATTCCTGCATTTCATGCAACAGATACGCGCGCACCCTGGCGTGTTCGGCGGTGCCCATGGCATGCGGCTCCCGGGCTATCTGCTGCACGTGCCGCATGGCCCGCGCTGCTGAGAATACGGCAGCTGGTGCATCGGCAGGAAGGGGCCTGGGAGGTTGCAGCAGGTAAATACTCAGCCATGCAAGACCAGTGATCAACAGCAGTAACAGGGCCGCGGTAACAACGTTTCTGTAAGGCATAAGCCTGTGGTTTTGGGCGATTGGCATGCTATCTAAGGTATGAATAAAATCAGTAACCTGCCGCCTGCCCCTATAAAACAGAAGCGGCAGCACCTGTGTGGTACTGCCGCTTCTGCTATCGATTCAATCAATCTGATCAACACTATACTACCTGCTCTTTCTCAGGGTCAAGCACCTCATTTTGGCGCAGGTGCACTGGTGTGGTTTTCTTGCGCAATTTCATATTCAGCATCTCCACCATCAGCGAGAAGAACATGGCAAAGTAGATGTAGCCTTTCGGGATGTGCTGGTGCAGCGATTCCACCACCAGCATAAAGCCGATCAGGATCAGGAACGACAGCGCCAGCATCTTCACCGTAGGGTGCTCGTTCACGAAGTCGCTCACATACTTGGCAAACACCAGCATGATACCCATCGCCAGGACAACGGCAATGATCATGATCAGGACCTCTTGCGCCAGACCTACCGCCGTCAGGATAGAGTCGAAGGAGAACACGATGTCAATCAGCACTATCTGCACCAGCACCCTAGACATAGACGCGTATACCTTGCCGCCATGCGTTTCCTCCTCGCCCTCCAGTTTATTGTGAATCTCGGTGGTGCTCTTCGCTAACAGGAACAAACCGCCTAAAAACAGGATGATGTCGCGCCACGACACCCCGAAGTCCTCTTCTGTGAAGGGCAGGTTGATGGTGAAGAGCGGCTCACTGGCGCTCACGATCCAGGAAATGAACAGCAACAGGATGACGCGGAAAATCAGGGCCAGCGACAAACCAATGGTACGGCCTTTGCCCTGCTGTTCCTGCGGCAGCCTGCCCACAATAATTGAGATAAAAACGATGTTGTCGATGCCGAGCACTACCTCCATAAAGGTCAGGGTCAGCAGGCTAATCCAGGTATCCGGATTCGCGAAAATTTCCATAGAAGTATTTTTTTGGTGATGAGAAGCGCACTGCGGCTAGTACTGGCGGATAACCCCTGTCGCTCAGCCGCAGCAAGAATATGTATCGGTTACCGCCTAGGATTTCATGTTGATGAACTGCAAAGGCATGCCAATGGTTTCGGTGTTACTGCGCATCAGGGCAATCACTTCCTGCAAATCATCTATCTTCTTGCCCGTCACCCGGATCTGCTCATCCATAATAGCCGCCGACACTTTTGCCTTGCTGTCCTTAATCAGCTTCATGATCTTCTTGGAGGTTTCCTTGTCGATGCCTGCCTTCACCTTGATGTCTTTCTTCACCATCGCGCCCGATTGGTACGCCTCCTTGGAGAAATCCAGCGCCGTGCCATCCAGTCCTTGCTTCACCATTTTGCCGATAAGCACGTCTTCGGTATGCTGCACACGCATGTCGTTTTCCATCACGATGTGCACCTCATTGCCTTTCTTGTCGAACTCCAGGCTGCCTTTGGTGTCACGGAAGTCGTAACGGTTCATAATTTCTTTGCGGGCGGTGTTCACCGCATTGTCCATGATCTGCGGATCTACCTTGCTCACGATATCAAAAGATGCCATAGTTTTGTTTGTGTTTGGTATCTAAAATTATTTTTACACGCTATAAAGCCAACAAAGTTATGTTATTTTCGGATAGGATAGCGTATGGCGGCTTACCGGACTTTATGGAGTATAGCGCCTAACCGCTAAATTGCCTCTCGGTTGCGCAGCCGTAATGCAGGCAGCGCGCCACAGCCATTTATACCCTAGTTTTCGACCATCAATCCATACCCTATACGCTGCACATGGAAGTAATAGAGCCTGCCACCCCCGAGGAATTTAAGAAATATTACCGCTTGCGCTACGAGACCCTGCGCCAGCCCTGGAACCAACCCGAAGGCAGCGAGCGTGTGGACGACGATGACACCGCCATACATGCCATGCTGGTAGACGATGACGGCGAGGCTTTGGGAGTGTGCCGCCTGCACCTGAACACGCCCCAGGAAGGACAATTACGCTTTATGGGCATCCGGCAAGACCAACAGGGAAAGCAGTTAGGCAACCTGCTGCTGGATTACCTGGAGGCCCGTGCCAAGGCCCTGGGCGCTACCAGCCTGGTGCTGCAGGCCCGCGAAAACGCAGTTAACTTTTACCGCCGGAACGGGTATGAGGTAGAGAAGGAAACGTACGTCTTGTTCGGCACCATCCAGCATTACCGCATGACCAAGCAATTGAGTTAAAACACCCGATGAAGCAACAGACCAAACTTTGGCTTACCGCCGGTGCCTTGTTTGCCGCCACGGCTATCATCAGTAGCTGCAGCAGGAGCCACGCGCCGCTCAGCACCGTGCCCACCGTTGACTTAAACCGCTACCAGGGCCGTTGGTATGAGATTGCCCGGCTGCCGCAACGCTACGAGAAAGGCTGCCATTGTGTATACGCCGAATACCGCCTCACCCAGGAAGGGTATGTGGAAGTGGTAAACGTTTGCCGGAAAGGCGGCCCTGATGGAGAAGTAGAATCTGCCAAAGGAAAAGCCTTTCCGGTAGAGGGTAGCCAAAACAGCAAGCTAAAGGTGCAGTTCTTCTGGCCCTTTAAAGGCGACTATTGGATACTGGCGCTGGACCCTGCGTATCAGCATGTGTTGGTGGGTGCCCCAGACCGGGAAAGCCTTTGGGTTTTATCGCGCACCCCGCAACTAGACCAAGATACCTACCAGCAACTCGTGCGCACCGCCGAACAAATGGGATTTCCGGTAGAGCAGCTGCTGGTTACGGACCAAAGCTGTTACCAGTAACTGACCTTAACTTCCGCGCTTTTTCTGCACCTTTTTCACCATGTTGCGCAGCACGCTACGCGGTGCCAGCCGCATCGAGAAAACCGCCAATTTATTGTGGATGCCCGGAATAACGACCACCTCTCCATCCATCATTCCCTCATATCCTGCCTCAGCCACGCTTTTTGCATCAGCCACAAACACTTGCGAGAAAATCCCGGAGCCCTCTAAGTTTGCGGCGTCCTTGAACTCGGTATCGGTAGGGCCGGGGCATAGCGCTGTAACGGTTACGTTGTCTTCCTCCAACTCTGCGGCTAGTCCCTCCGAAAAGCTCTGCACAAAAGCTTTGGTAGCGTAATACACCGCCATGTATGGGCCTGCAGGCGGGAAAGCCGCTGTGGATGACACATTCAGGATTTTGCCGTGCTGCCCCTTTGGCAGTTGCTCCAGGAACAATTTGCAGAGATGCGTGAGCGAAACCATGTTGAGCTGCATCATATCCAGTTCCCGTTGCAGGTCAGATTCCCGGAAGGCACCATAGTAGCCAAAACCCGCATTGTTGATCAGCACATCTATGGTTAAGCCGCTTTGCTTGATGGCGTCAAAAACAGCGGCAGGCGCGCTGGGCTTGCTCAGGTCTTCGACGATCACTTTGGTGTATACCTTGTAATTTACGGCAAACTGCAGCGCCATGGCTTCCAGTTTATCTTTGGAGCGGGCTACCAGCACCAGGTTGTGGCCTCTTTGCGCCATCAGTTTTGCCAGTTCGTAGCCAATGCCGGCAGATGCACCCGTAATCAGGGCGGTGTGGGTAGCAGTATTGTTTATGGTCATGCACTTCTTGTCTTTAGCTGATTGCTCTATGTGATTTTATTTATCCTGTCCGCGCATTTCCTGCCGGCGCATGGGCATCTGGTCTATCAAGCCAAATATGTCCTCGATTGGCACAGGGCTTGACCGTTGCAATTTCCGGGTACCATCCTTGCCCACCAACACGACAGCAAAGTCATCCGCCGATATCTGAAAGCGATTGCGTAAAGCTTTGCTCTGCTGTTTTTTCTGCCGAACACCATCCAGGTATACCTCCTGCGGCCCAACCAGTTCGATCAGTACCATGTCGCGGTCCTGTAGCCCATCGTTTACGCTGCGCAGCAAAGCCTGTTGCCGCACATACGCCGGATGGTCCCTGGCCGGGGTAAATAGCAGTAGTGGCCGTCTTTTCCATTTATAGGCTTTCAAGTCAGCTTCCATGGGTTTAAGCTGCGCATCAGCCCGCAGCCCGAACAGCAGAAAGCCAACCACAGCAATCGGTATCAGTAATTTCTTCATCTCAGTGTATACGCGCGCAGGATCGAGGCTGGATGGTGCAGTAGCTTAGTTAGTTTAAGCTAAGCCCGCTAATTGGCCCAATAACTTGCTTTGAGCCGCAGGCAGCAACTATATCATATTAGCTTTAAAAGCGGCTTTTCGTTATATATAAAATATTTTTTTAGTTTTTTTATTGCCAAAATTTGAAAAAATAAATCAATGTGTTACATTTGAAACAACAAACACAATGTAGGGTGTTGAAACTGGCAGACAAGCCCTCCTATCTCGGGGGTGGAGGCCTTAGAATAAAGCAGCTCTTGCCTAACTACTCCGTGGAGGTTCGATTCCTTCCCCTACAGCTAAATAAAGAAAGCCGCTCTGGAACCTAGGTTCAGAGCGGCTTTACTTTTTACTAGCCCATACGACAGTAATAAGCTTTTAAGCTTTATCTGTCAAGACTGGAGCTTCATTGTGGGAGCAGTCCAAACAAGCAAAGATCTCATTTACTTAATTTTATATATAATAAATATAAATATTTACACACCACCTGTGTTTTAATCTTCACCACCATTCCAGAGCCTGTTACTTCATTTTGGTTATATACTTCGTTTAAATTGCACTGTATCCGTATAATTTTAAAAACTTCGACAGCATTTGTACAGATGGGCGCACAGAGATGAGAGACACGCAAATACCTTTAAAACTTAACCAAAATCCATATACGAGGCTTCGATTTTCTAAAAGCGCAAACCGCTGTGCTGGTTAACAAGAGCTACCCCACAATTTAACAAAACGCTATTTAGCAATCATTTACACACTTATTAGTATTGCATTCGCCTTCCACTGAAGCTTCACAAGCTTCAACCAGGCACCTGTATGCCTTGCTCATACAGCCACAACTGAAGATTAATAAATTTTATATTAAACCTTTAAATACTACATTATGAAAGCAAAATTCTTAAGTATCGCTATTGCACTGATTGCACTGTTTAGTTTTCAATCTGCCTTTGCGCAGCATCCAAATCTTAAATCGCCACTAACCTCATCGGTCACGAGCACACAACAACTTAAAGTAGATTATGATATCTCAGGGTTGGGGAATGTTTCGACTGTAAAAATTACGGTGAGTTTTGATCTGAATGTAGATACCTACTGCTTTAACAAAGGACGAAGATCAACACCAGTGCCAGGGCTCACGCAGCATTTCGAGAATCAATCATCTACATTTGATGTGCCAGTTCGGAACGGTAGAGCGAGCGGTTCTATTACCACGAATGAAACAATCAAGGCTGGAGACTGCCCTGCAGGTATGGATAGAACAGAAACAACCGTTGCTTATACGAATATAACACTCGAAGTATTAGGTAGCGAATTCCCTGTTGGCGATGCCATACAATAATGATTAGAATACTGTAGCTTAATAAGGTTAGGATATGATCAGTGATTATATCCTAACCTTATTACCTGTTATAAAGGTCAGATAATGCGCATTATCTGACATTAGCTTTCATGCCTCATGTGTTATGCTTCAAATTATCAGGGTCTATAGGCGAGAAATAGCAAGAATCATTTCGCATGCAACATATACCATACTACTATGCTGTTGCTCAGCTTTCATATGCCCTGCACAGACATTAATATCCATACATGGCACAGCAATAGACTCTACCACACAAACACCGCTTAGCTACGTTACTGTGGTCGTTCAGGAAACCGACAGCAACTATCCCATCAAAACGACACTAACGCTGGCAGATGGCACCTTCGCTATAACTGGCCTTCCCGCAAGCAACTACCGGCTCACCCTCTCCTATGTCGGTTACAAGACCACAACACTTAAGCTTCCTCCCCCAACTACTGCTGCTGTTGACCTCGGCATCATACAACTTGCTCCCACAGCTATGCAACTGCAGGAAGTGCAGGTTACCACACAAAAGCCCCTAATTGAGCAGGATGTAGACAAACTGACCTATAACGTAACAGCAGATCCAGACCACAATTTGCTCAACACCTTAGAGATGCTGCGCAAAGTGCCGCAGCTAACTACCAACGCAGATGATAACCTGCAACTGAATGGCAGTAGCAATTACCAGATTCTGGTGAATGGCAAAAGATCAGCCTTGCTGTCAGGCAACCCGAGCGAGGTGCTGAAATCCTTGCCTGCCAGTGCGCTTAAAAAGATCGAGGTGATCACTACCCCATCCTCCAGGTATGCTGCAGAAGGGGCCACTGGCATCATCAACATCGTTACGCACAGCAAAAGCATTCGCGGCTACCATGGGGCTGCAAACTTAGGAGGCAGCAGCCCGGAGGGGTATAGCGCCAGCACCTACGCCAACACGGCGGTTGGCAAGTTCAGTACGTCAGGGCGTATCAGTAGCAGCTCGTCTAAGAGCCCACCGGGCAAAAGCAGCTCCATAAGAGAGGACTTAAACAAGCAGGGCAGGCTGGTGCAAACCGGGATAAGTGAGAACAACCGCAAAGCATGGGGCATAAGCAGCGAGCTAGCCTATGCGTGGCGCCCGCAGGACCTGATTACGGTTGGGTATAGCATGAACAGAAACAGCAGCGCAAGCGAATTCATGCAGGCTGTTGCGCGGAGAGATGGCCTGAAAGAACTCACGGAAGCCTACCAAAACCAGAGCGAGAACCACAACAACAGCAATGGCCATGATATTACCCTGGATTATCAGCATAGTCTTGATGAAGCAGAAGCCCATACACTTGCAGTTTCTTTTAACCTGACCAATAGCAATTATGAAAACGCATCAGGCTTTACCCTGGTGCCTGTGCTCAATTACGAAGGCAGGGAAAGTGTTACGACCAGCCACGACAACACCGAACTGTATGCGCTGCAGGTAGATTATACCCGACCACTAGGCGCACAAGCGCTTGAGGCAGGTATAAAGTCTACAGTAGAGAACAACAGCAGCAGCTATTATTACAAGAACCAAAACCCGGAAACTTACACCTTTGACCTTGACTCCAGCCTCAGCAACAGCTTCAGCTATCAGCAGCAACTGCACGCTGCTTATACCTCTGTCAGCCTCCAGCAAGACAAGTGGGGCCTCCGGGTTGGCGCACGGCTGGAGGGCACCAAGCTGGATGCGCGGTTCAAATCTTCTGCCACCCGTGCCAGGCAGGGCTACCTCCATCTGTTCCCGAGTATTACGCTGTCGCGGCTGTTACAAGAAAGCAGCTCCATCAAGCTGTCGTACACCCAACGCATCGACCGGCCAAGCCTATACCTGCTTAACCCGTATGTAGACCTTATCGACCCCGTGAACATCAGCTATGGTAACCCCAGCCTTAGGCCCGCTACAACGCATACCCTTCGCCTCGACTATATGGTGTATACAAAAGGCACTGCCATTAGCATAGGGCTCTTCCACCACTTCACAAACAGCGCTATCCAGAGCTTTACTACCCTGGGGACAGACGCTATTGCCCGTACTACCTTCGGCAACATCGGCGAAAACCAGACCTTAGGCCTCTCGCTTAACGGCAACAAAACCTTTTTTCAGAAGCTGAGCGCAAACCTTGATGCCGGCTTTAACTATGTAAAATTCATCAGCGCGGAGCAAAGCAGCCCGCAAGGCAACGAGGGGTTTACGTATAATGTGCGGGGAGCCACTACGTATCGTTTCGGGAAGGGCTGGCGGGCAAGCGGGAACCTCAGTTATAACTCGCCGAATGTCATGTTGCAGGGGAGAGCCAGCGGCTATACCTGGAGCAGCATGTCATTGCACAAGGAGTTTCTGAAAAACAATAGAGCCAGCCTAAGCTTGTCCGTAAGGAGCCCTCTCCAGCGGTATAGGCGTACTTCGAGCCAGATTCATACCCCGAACTTCCACCAGCAGCAAGCCTTCTATACCGTGGTCCGCCAGGTAAGCCTTGCTTTTAACTATCGGTTTGGCAAGCTGCAGGGCCGTTAAACCCTGATTTCAATTTCGTTATATGCTTTTCGCCCTTACTTACCCCAATCCCTCACCTACCACGCCTGCCTGCATAGGCTACTCAAAAGCACATGAAGGCATTTAAGCACAAAGCCTGTTCAATGATAAATTCGCCACACAACTACACAATCGTTGATAATTAAATATTTTTTCAAGTTTTTTGTTGATAAAATTTGAACAACCAAAACATTTTGTTACATTTGAATCATCAAACACAATGTAGGGTGTTGAAACTGGCAGACAAGCCCTCCGATCTCGGGGGTGGAGGTTCTGGGATAAAGCAGCTTTTTTGACCTATTACTAGTACAAAGACATTTGCCTAACTACTCCGTGGAGGTTCGATTCCTTCCCCTACAGCTAAAAAGCCTCTCCAGACTCAGGTCCGGAGAGGCTTTCTTCATGTAAGTGCTAATGGTGGCTTGTCTGCCTTTGCTATTTCTTAGCGGAGATCATAATGGGCAGTTCCATCTTTTCCCAGCGAAGCACAAGCCCCTTATCTGTTACTTCATAAGCCAGCCGTTCGTTCATGCTGGCAGTTGCTTTAGGTTTTACCTGCACGCGTAGTGCGTCCTGCTTTTCATCGTACTGCGTGCCCCACTGCTTTGCAGTTTTATTAAAGATCACCGTCCAGGCATCTTCACCGGGGATAGTATAAAAACTGTAGGTGCCTGCAGCCAGTGGCTTTCCTTCCACCATCACATCCTTATCCAATGTAACGGTTGTCGCCTCGTTCGCTCCTGCGCGCCATACCTTGCCGTATGGCACTAAATCTCCCCAAATGGTGCGCCCTTTCACAGCCGGACTGCTATAATTAACCTTCACGGTTGCATCGCCTATTTTACCTGTTGCCTCGGCAGCCGGACTTGGCTTGTTGGCACTGTTGCCTTGCGCCCAAGCGCCTGTAGCGGCTAACAAGCAGATGAGCAGTACAGCCAACGTGTTTAAAATACGGGTTTGTTTCATGTGTTAATAATTAAATGGTTGAATAATATGAGATCGATTTAAACTAGAGTGGTAGAGGAATGGCGTGATTTTCAAAGCATATATACGGGAGTGACTCAATTAGGCTGTGTTTCTCTTTAACAGGCGCTTCCCCTTGTTTACTAAACTGTTATCGCATCGCTTTTATTATGATGAACTAATTGACTGGGAGTTTCCGGGGGTATTAGGCTTGGGTATAAGAAACCAATTTGTGTTAGCACCGGAGCCCGCCTTGGCGACCCTTCCGTCATAAATAATATTATTTGGCTTCTACCCCACAGTTTTGATATAGGCAAGATGTAAAATGACATACTTTTCAGCCTAAGTCCTTAAAAATCATACCCTCAAGCATCTTAGAAGCAAAATATGGAAAGTGAAAGATAAGGCTATAAGACGTTTTTTTTACAACTTAATCAAAATCACCGCGTATTATTTGATATAGTCGCACATAAAAACTTTTTTTGTTGAAAAATTTGCAATTTAAAAAAAGAGCTTCTATATTTGAATCATCAAACACAATGTAGGGTGTTGAAACTGGCAGACAAGCCCTCCGATCTCGGGGGTGGAGGTTCTGGGATAAAGCAGCTTTTTTGACCTATCACTAGCACAAAGATATTTGCCTAACTACTCCGTGGAGGTTCGATTCCTTCCCCTACAGCTAAAAAGCCTCTCCAAACTCAGGTCCGGAGAGGCTTTCTTTTTTAGGTATAAATCAGGGATGCGTTTACTTACACCACCAGGTATTTAGGCAGGGATATCAGACAACCAGCTGCTGCTGCGAAGCTGCTGCCTGTTGTTGCACCATCTCAGCCTGCATCTGCTTGGCTGTTTTTCTGCTGCCGTCCGGGCTCCAGCCAGGCGGGTAAAAAATGTACTTGAACTTGTGCTCCCACGACTTTGCCTGCTTCACGTCTTTCCAGATATCGCTAAACTCATGGAAATTCAGCTTGATGGGGTTATTGGAGTGCGGGGGGTGCAGCACGCCAAACTTCGGCTCGATCTGCTTCTCCCGGTTCTGGTAGGTCCCGAAGAGCTTGTCCCAAATGATCAAAATACCGCCATGGTTACGGTCGAGGTACTCCACATTGCAGGCATGATGCACTTGGTGCACCCAAGGCGTGTTAAACACTTTGTTGAAGCCCTTGATATCAGGCACCAGCGTAGAGTGCAGGAAGAACTGGTAAATAGAGTTAAACGACATGCACAGCGCAATCATCACCGGGTTAAAGCCCACAATCGGCATCCAAATCCAGTAGATTGGCTTGTACAGGAAGATGGTCCAGCCGTTGCGGAAAGCCGTACCTAAGTTAAACTTGTCGGAAGAGTGATGCACCACATGCGCGGCCCAGAACAGGCGCACGGTATGGCAGAAGCGGTGATGCCAGTAAAAGTTAAAGTCATCGCCAACCAGGCAAAGCGCCCATACCCACCAGGCCCACCCCAGGTTTTCATACCCAAGGAACTCTGTGCGCAGCGGCTCAAACAATTCATAGAACAGAAAGAACAGCCCAATTTGGTAGGCTTTCGTCAGTGTGTTCAGCAAGGCGGCACCCAGGCCTACCCAGGTGCTGGCCATAGAGTCTTTTATGTCATACAACTCCTTGTCCTCACGGTAACCAATATAGGCCTCGACTATAATAAGCACAGCAAAAATGGGCACAAAATAGGCAAAGGGATTAGGTAAGTTTTCGAATAGAATTTCCATGCAGCAATTAAAAGTAAAGCATCCACCTGGCGCGCAAGGCGCACCCCGGATTCAGCCGAAGTTACGCATATATCTGCCGCCGTCCAATTTCGGCGTTGGCACCTCGCCACCAGCATTACGCCGGAAAGCAGGGTTTTGGTTATGGTTTCGGCGGATGACCAGGCGCACCTCAGCCTGATAGTCAATCATATCCCAAAACCCCACCATATCGCCAGTTGGAGCGCAGCGGTAACTGGCGATATGGTGGAGGGATGGTTGTAACTAGCGAAAGCATGTATGGGAAAGCCAGTTGCAAACTGGCTTCAATGGTGGCTACAAGTTACGCTGGCGCTAAACCTGCGGGATGGGGGCCGGGACTACCATACGGCCAGTTGCAAATTACAAACTGGCATCCTAGAAAGCCACCAATTGTGCTGGCGCTATACTAGCGGTGGGTGAGAAATACCAGCAATGCTTTATCCTGTTAATGTGTTGATTCTGCAAATCCTGGTTCAAACAAATACCCGTAACCTTCTGCCCCTCTCGCTAGTTCTTTAAAAACGTTATCTTTGTCTAGATGACATGGAAGCGCAAAACGTAGACAACAAACGTTTTGCGCCTTTTCGCGTGCTACTTGTGCCTTAAAACAGAATACCATTGAAAGTTAAAGATTTCCTTGAGCTGTATCGCCTCGATAGCGAGGTGCAAACCATTGCCGAACGTTTGAGAGCCGCCGATGGCTACCGCCTGCAGCTGAAAGGCCTTGCCGGCAGCCAGGATGCGGTGCTGGCCTCTGCTATTTATACCCTCAACTATCAGCACCAGCTTTTCGTGCTGCATGACAAAGAGGAGGCGGCTTATTTTTATACCGACCTCAAAAATCTGCTGGGCGAGGAGAAAGAGATCCTCCTTTTCCCGACCTCTTACAAGCGGCCCTACAGCTTCGACGACACCGAGAACGCCAACATACTCATGCGGGCCGAAGTACTGAACCGATTGAACCAGAAAACCGGCAAAGGCGAGCTGATCGTGACGTACCCGGAGGCACTGACGGAAAAGGTGATCAACAAAAAATCATTGGTAGAGAATACGCTGGGGGCCAAGATCGGGGAAAAGCTAGATACAAACTTTCTGAGCGAGATGCTGGCCGAGTATGGCTTCGAGCGGACTGAGTTTGTGTACGAGGCGGGCCAGTACGCGGTGCGCGGCGGCATTGTAGATGTATACTCCTACGCCAACGACCTGCCTTACCGCATCGAGCTTTTCGGGGATGAGATTGAGAGTATCCGAACCTTCGACCCCGACACGCAGCTGTCGGTGGAAACGAAAAAAGCCATCTCGATCATACCCAACGTGCAGACCAAGCTGCTCCAGGAAACCCGTGAGGCGTTTCTGGATTACCTCCCTGCCAACACCAACATCTGGTTTAAGGACGTGCGCCTGACACTGGATGTGATTGACGAGTACTTTGACAAAGCCTCGCACGCGTTCGAGAAAATGATGGTCGGCAGCGGCGGCACCCAGATTGTGTCGGACCCGGAACAGCTTTTCCAGACGCAGAAGCAGTTCAAGAAGCTGCTCGATAGCTTCAATATTATCGAGATCGGCAAGCGCTTTCATTTTAAATCCGCTGAGGTGATTCAGTTGCAGTCCAAGCCGCAGCCGTCTTTCAACAAAGACTTTAAGCGCCTGGTTAAGGACCTGCACGAGCAGCAGGGGGCCGGCTTCGTGAACGTGATCGCCACCGACTCGCCGCGCCAGATCAACCGCCTTACCATGATCTTCGATGAGCTGGACCACGACGTGCGCTTCCAGCATTTGCCGGTTTCGCTGCGCGAGGGCTTCATCGACCAGTCGCTCAAGATCACCTGCTATACCGACCACCAGCTTTTCGACCGTTTCTACCAGCACAAGGCCAAGGAGGGGCATTCCAAATCCAAGGCCATGACGCTGAAAGAACTGCGCTCGTTGCAGCCCGGCGATTACGTGACCCACGTGGACTATGGCATTGGCCGCTTTGCCGGCCTGGAGAAAGTGGAGGTGGGCGGCCGCCTGCAGGAAGCCATCCGGCTGGTGTACCGCGACGACGACTTGTTATATGTCAGCATCCACTCGCTGCACAAGATCAGCAAGTACAGCGGCAAAGAGGGTGGCCCGCCAAGCATGAGCAAGCTGGGCTCGCCGGAGTGGGAAAACAAGAAGAAGAAAGTCAAGAGCAAGGTAAAGGACATCGCCGCCGAGCTCATCAGTTTATACGCCAAGCGCAAGGCCGCACCGGGGTATGCCTTCACCAAAGACGGCTTCCTGCAGGCTGAGCTGGAGTCTTCGTTTATCTACGAGGATACCCCGGACCAGGCAAAATCCACGGAGGACGTGAAGGCCGACATGGAGCAGCCGCACCCCATGGACCGCCTGGTATGCGGCGATGTGGGCTTCGGAAAAACAGAGATCGCCATACGTGCCGCCTTCAAGGCAGCCTGCGACGGCAAGCAGGTGGCCATACTGGTGCCGACCACCATCCTGGCCATGCAGCACTACCGTACCTTCCGCGACCGCCTGGAGCAGTTCCCTGTTACCGTGGATTATATCAACCGCTTTAAAACCGCCAAAGACACCAAAGACACCCTGAAGCGCGTGGCAGAGGGCAAAGTGGACGTTCTGATTGGGACGCACCGCATTGTGAGCAAGGACGTGAAATTCAAGGACCTTGGCCTGATGGTGATTGACGAGGAGCAGAAGTTCGGTGTGAAGACCAAGGACAAACTGAAGGAGATGAAAGTAAACGTGGACACGCTCACGCTCACGGCCACTCCTATCCCGCGCACGCTGCACTTCTCGTTGATGGGTGCCCGCGACCTGAGCGTGATCGGTACGCCGCCGCCCAACCGCCAGCCCGTGAAGACAGAGCTGCACGTGTTTGATGAGGCCTTGATCCGGGATGCCATTGTGCATGAAATGAAGCGCGGCGGGCAGGTGTTCTTTGTGCATAATCGCATCAAGGACATTGAAGAAATCGCCGCTATGATTCTGCGCCACGTTCCGGATTGTAAGGTAACCTATGCCCACGGGCAGATGGAGCCGGAGAAGCTGGAAAAACGCATGATGAAGTTCGTGAACGGCGAGTATGACGTGCTGGTCTCCACCAACATCATCGAGTCGGGTCTCGATATCGAGAACGCCAACACTATCATCATTAACCGCGCGCATATGTTTGGCCTATCGGACCTGCACCAGATGCGCGGACGCGTGGGCCGGTCCAACAAAAAAGCCTACTGTTACCTGCTGACGCCTCCGGTAGCTGGTCTGCCCTCTGATGCCCGCAAGCGCCTGAGTACTTTAGAGGAATTTTCTGACTTGGGCGAGGGCTTCAAGATCGCGATGCGCGACCTGGACATCCGGGGGGCAGGTAACCTGCTGGGCGGTGAGCAGAGCGGTTTCATCACTGACCTCGGTTTTGAGATGTACCACCAGGTGCTCGACGATGCCATCAAAGAGCTGAAGGAAACAGAGTTCAAGGACCTTTTCCTGAACGACAACCTGGAGCAGTTTATCGAGCCGGTGCGGGATTGCAACATCGAAACAGACATGGAAGTGCTGATACCGGATTGGTATGTGAGCAACATCTCGGAGCGCCTTAGCCTCTACAGCAAACTCGACAGCACCAAGGACCTCGACGACCTAGAAACGCTGCGGGCCAGCATCGTAGACCGCTTCGGCCCATTACCGGAGGCAGTACAGCAATTAGTGGAGATCGTGAAGCTCCGCTGGCAGGCCCAGCAACTCGGCTTCGAGAAGCTCACCATCAAAAAAGAGGTGATGAAAGGCTACCTGCCCAGCGAGAACAATGATGCCTATTTCCAGTCAGACACATTTGGCCAGATACTGCGCTATGTGCAGCAGCACCCACGCCACTCACGCCTGAAAGAGGCCAAGCATAAGCTGATCGTGATCGTGGAGGATATCCGGAACCTGCGTGATGCCAGGCAAGTGTTTGAGGGTTTTGGGATCCAGGCCGTTACTTCTACACAAACGCCCTAAGCACAAACACTAACTTGTTTTAGCTTCTCCCTAAAAAGCCACCCCCTTTCTTAACAGCAAGCGGGTGGCTTTCCTTATTTATTGCACTATTTTAATTATATTTAGGTTTAGTTAATGAAAGCTGAATAATCCATTGGGCTTTCTTAGACGTTTAAAATTATATGCCCTTACACAAAGCAAACTTATCTAACATTGCCACCCTTGCCCCTGTGTTCCGGGTATTGCCGGGGCTATACCTCCTTTTATCACCCGATTTCACTATCCTAGGTTGTACAGTGCTTTATTCTAAGGTCGCGAACTTCAATATTGAGGACACGATCGGGCGTAACATTTTCGATACTTTCCCTAAAAAACCAAATAGCGCAAATCAGAGGGCTAAAGAAGATTTATTGATCTCCCTGAACCACGTGGTAAAGGAGAAGGAACCGCATATAATGCCTTTACTGCGTTTTGACGTGCCGGTTGCTGCTGGTAAGGAGGGCGAGTTTGAGGAGCGTTTCTGGAATACGACCAATACCCCTGTTCTCAATGAAAAAGGGAAATTGATATACATTCTGCATGAAACCCGCGACATCACCGACGAGGTGAAACATGAGCGCAACAGCAAGCGGCTGGACCTGCTCAGCAGTGCCCTGAATGCCGTGGCCTGGGAGTATGACGTGGCGCAGAACCGTATGTTCTGGGGCAAGGGCCTGGAGGAGGTTTTCGGCTATACCCAGCAGGACATGGGCGTGGGCGGGGAGTCGTGGCGCACGCGCGTGCACCCCGACGACTTCGAGGTTATTAACGCCAGCATCAAAGAAGCCATGTTAGCCAAAAAAAAAACATGGTCGGGCGAATACCGCTTTCTGAAATCAGACGACACCTATGCCTACGTGATGGACCAGGCCCATATCATCTACGACAAACAGGGCAAGCCCAGCTTTACCCTAGGCTCTATCGTGGACATGACAAACAGGAAGCGAACTGAGGATAACCTGCTGGAGAGCAAGCAGCGTTTCCGGCACCTGGTCGAGGTCCTGCCCCAGATCGCCTGGACGGCCAGCCCCAGTGGCAAGATCTTACACTTCAACCAGAACTGGTACAGCTATACCGGCATGTCCAAAGGGCAAACGGAAGGCTGGATAAAGATGGCCCACCCCGACGATACCTCGCTGGTTTTAACCACCCGTCAGGATGCCTTCATTACTGGAGAAGCCTTTGAACTGGAGTACAGGCTGCACAGCTATCTGGACGATTCCTACCGTTGGTTTCTGGAGCGTGCCGTGCCCATGCATGATGCCCAACATAAGGTTACACTTTGGATCGGCACCTTAACCGATATAGACGAGCAAAAACTGGCCATGGAGCAATTGGAGGAGAAAGACCGCCAGTTTCAGAACATCCTCCGCCTCTCCCCGGCGCATATATGCCTGCTGCAAGGGCCGCTGCATACCTGCTCGTACATTACCCCAGGCTATTCCAAGCTCTATGGCAACCGGAAATTCATGGGCCTCAAAGCCAGCGAGATATGGCCGGAACCGGAGTATGAGGGCCTGCTGAAACTGCTGGATCAGGTGTATGAGGAGGGCGACACCGTGCAGATTTGCGAATACAAGATGAATATCGACCCAGACCGGAACGGAAATTTGCGGGAAGCGTATTTTGACTTCAAATACCAGCCATTAGCGGACAAGGGCCAAACAGAAGGCATCCTGCTTACTGCTGTGGATGTGACAGACCTGGTAGACGCAAAGAAAAAAGCAGAAGACCTAGCCAGGTTGCAGCGCCCCGACTAGTGTGTTGGCAGCCGAAGCGATAACTTGTACCGTTATAGCCTGATTTTCACGTTGCCATGGCGTGTCGCCGTGCTATTCTAGTTATCTTTACATTCGACTGATTCACCCAGGTTCTTCGGGGCCGAAAGCACACTTATGGAAAATACGCCTGCCCGGCTACCAAACCCAGACTTCAAACAGCTGTTTCAGGTACTGCCGGGTTTATATGTCATCTTATCGCCAGACTTAACGGTGCTGGCCGCTTCCGACGCTTACTTGCAGGCTACCCATAGCAGCCGTGAGGCGTTGGTAAACCGCTCCCTCTTTGATGTTTTCCCGGAGAACCCGGACCTGCAGCGCACAAAAGCGCGCGAAAGCATAGAGGCATCGCTAAATCAGGTTATCACGCACAAAACCCCGCAACAGCTTCCTTCTCACCGGTATGACGTCCTGAACAAAGAGGGCCAGTACGAAAGCCGTTACTGGCAACTCAACAGTTTCCCGGTACTGGACGACGAGGGCGAGTTGCAGTACATTGTGCACGAGGTGCGCGATGTGACCCGGCAAACCTTGGCAGAGCGGGAGAAGAACGAAACCAACGAGCGCTTTGAGCGCGTGGCCATGGCCACCAGCGACGTGATCTGGGATTGGAACCTGCTGGACGATGGCCTTTGGTGGAACGAAGGGTATAAAACCCTGTTCGGATACCCTGAGGAAAAGCGGGACCCCACGATTGCCTCCTGGACGAACTTTATACACCCCGACGACCTGGGCCGTGTGGAAGCCTCTATTTACAAAGCCATTAAGAATGGTCAGCAAAAATGGCAGGATCAGTATCGCTTCCGCTGTGCCGATGGCGGTTACAAACTGGTCTTCGACCAGGGCTATCTCATCTATAACGAGCAAAACGAGGCTGTCAGGATGCTCGGGGCCATGGTAGACATTACAGAACGCCACCAGGTGCAGCAGGAGCTAAAGGAAAGCACGGAGCGATTTGAGCGCGTGGCCCTGGCTACCAACGATGTGATCTGGGACTGGAACATCCAAACCAACGGCCATTGGGTGAACGAAGGCTTCAAAAAGCTGTTTGGCTACAAAGACGAGGACATTACGCCCACGTTGGATACCTGCACCAGCCGCATTCACCCGGATGATGCCGCGCGTGTAGAAGCCTCTGCGATGCAGGCTCTGCAAGACGACAACCAGGAGTTGTGGGAACAAGAGTACCGTTTCCGGTGCGCCGATGGCAGCTATAAATTCATACACGACAACGGGTACATCATCCGGGACGAGCAGAACAAGCCCGTCAGGATGATAGGCGCCATGCGTGACGTGACGGCAATCAGGCAGCTGACCGAGCAACAGCAGGAAAGCACCGCCCGCATTACCCAGATTCTGGAGTCGCTGCCGCTGATGACCTGGACAGCCGCACCAGACGGCGATGTATTTTACTACAGCCAACGTTGGTTCGACTTTAGCGGCAGCACCTTCGAGGATCTGCGCGCCTGGGGCTGGTCCACCATCATACACCCCGATGATGTAGCAGCAACGAGCCGGGCATGGCGGCACTCGCTCCAAACCGGCGACACTTTTGTGGCAGAAAACCGGTGGCGCGCAACCGACGGCTCCTATCGCTGGTTCCTGGCCCGAGCCGTGCCCATCCGCAACGCCGCCGGCGAGATTATTATGTGGGTAGGCTCCCATACCGACATTGAGCACCAGAAGCAGATGATGCTGGCCCTGGAGGAAAGCAACGCCAAGTTTGAGATGCTGGCCGAGTCGATTCCGCACGTTGTGTGGAGCGCGGACGCTAACGGGCACGTAGACTATTTTAACCAGCAGTGGTACAGCTATACCCGCATGACCGAGGAGGAGACACTTGGCTTCGGTTGGGCGCCGGCCCTGCACCCCGACGACCGGGAGCCCACTACATCCGATTGGCTAGCCTCTATGGCTACCGGGGAGAAGTATGAGCGTGAGTTGCGGCTGCGCAATATCTTCACCGAAGACTACCGCTGGTTCCTGGCCCGCGCCGTGCCTGCCCGCAACGCCGACGGCGAGATTATCAAATGGTTTGGCACCGCCACCTACATCCACGACCAGAAGATGCTGCGCGAGCAGGTAGAAAAATCAGAGAAGCAATTTCGCTTTCTGGCCGAGTCAATCCCCCAGATTATCTGGACCACGCGCCCCGACGGCTATACCGAATACTTCAACAAACGCTGGCACGAGTACACGGGGCTGCACATGGAGGAAAGCCAAGGCGATGTATGGAGCACCTTACTGCACCCCGAAGACCGGGAACGGGCCGTAGAACGCTTCCAGTACTCCCTGCGAACCGGCGAGTACTACGAGATAGAGTACCGGATCAAGAACGGGTATAACGGCACTTACCGCTGGTTCCTGGGCCAGGCCATGCCCATGCGCAACGCCGAGGGCGAAATTGTAAAATGGTTTGGCACCTGCACCGACATAGAGGACCATAAACGCGCAGAAGAGCAACTGGTCGAAAAAAACCTGGAGCTCGAGCGCATCAACCAGGACCTGGACAGCTTTGTGTATACCGCCTCCCACGACCTGAAGCTCCCGATTGTGAACATGGCCGGTATTTACCAAGAGCTGATACGCGTGGCCACGTTCAATGACCCGGATGCGCCCAAGATGCAGGCAATGTTTGAGAAAGCGCTGCGGCAAATCCACACCACCATCCAGGACCTGTCGGATGTCGTGAAGGTGCAGCGGATACAGGCCGACCACATGGAGTTGGTAGACCTGCGCACCCTGACAGAGGACGTGCAGCTGGGCCTGCAGGACCTGTTGCAGGAGACCAACGCGCGCCTCAACCTGGATTTTGCCGAAGCACCTGCCTTGCCCTTTACTAAATCCAGCCTAAAAAGCATTATCTTTAACCTCATCAGCAACGCCCTGAAGTACCGGGCACCGGACAGGGCACCGGAGGTGAGCCTCCGCACCCAGCCTAAGGGCGATTATATAGAACTGACGGTGAAGGACAACGGGCTGGGCATCGACATGAGCAAACACCAGAACAAGCTGTTCCAGATGTTCAAGCGCTTCCACAACCACGTAAATGGCTCGGGGCTGGGGTTATACATCGTAAACCGGCTCCTGACCAATCACGGCGGATATATCAACATCGAAAGTAAACTGGGCGAAGGCACCACGTTTTACCTGTACTTTAAGCAAAAGAAGAATTAGAGATTTTTGAACAGAGAGAGAATGAAACAAGTGAACACGGTCCTCTTGATTGACGACGACGACACAACCAACTACCTGAACCACCGCTTGCTTATGCGCATGGAGGTAGCTCCTGACATACGGGTGGTAACGGATGGGGGCGAGGCGCTGGATTACCTGAACAAAGCCTTTGCCGGGCAGGCGGATTCCCCGCGGCCCGACCTTATTTTTGTGGATATTAAAATGTCTGGCATGGATGGATTTGAGTTTCTGGAGGAATACCAGAAGCTGCCTGCAAACGACAAAGGTAACGCGGTGTTGCTGATGCTCACCTCCTCGGCCAGCTTTTACGACCTCGAAAAACTTAAGCAGTTCCCGGATGTGCGCCAGCACTATTCCAAGCCACTGACCGAGCCGGATGTGCGCGAAATCATGGCCACCTACTTTTAACGCTCAAACAGGCTTTGCTTACTGCATTCAGGCAGCGCTTCTCTCGTAGCAGAGAGGCGCTGCCTTTTTTGTGGGCTTAACAATCGCCACGGCAATCCCGTAAATAAAAATGCTCATCACACGGATGGGTATAATTTTTACAAGACGATCTAAATTTAACTAAAGCTATGGCAAACGATGCATATAACAATGACCGGACCGACAATCAGGAAATAGGCCGCAGGTTGTACGATAGAGAAAACAGACAGAACGAGAACCGCCACCAACAGCGCTATGCCCCACGCGGCGATGCTGACCGCGAGCGCAAGTGGGACGAAGGAAACTACTTCCATACCGGCCCGAGCCCCCGTGGCGCCCAGGACCGCGACAGCAACGACTACCGCAGAGGAGGCAGCAGCCACAGTGCCTATAACCAAGGGCAGAACGCGCCCCAAAGCGACCATTATGGTAGCCGCACGAACAGCTCGTACCGCAACGAGCGTTCTTATATAGACCACGGCGACCATGGCAGCAGCCATTACCAGCACGATGAGCGGCACAGCATGCGCCGTCCGCATACAGAGGGCGGGTCGCTGCAAGGCTCACACGATGACAGGAATACGCAGCGCAACGACCCTTGGCGTGAAGGCCCGGGTAGCCGCAGCCGTTACAAGGAAGATGACTTCCGCTACGGCAGTGGCTCGCATAACTGGTACCGCGAAAACAGGTATACGCCAGACTCCGGCGAGCACCGCAGCCACGATGAGCGCGGCATCATGGACCGCGTGAAGGACACCTGGAACGATATCTGGCACTCGGACGATGCGCAATACCAGAACCGCGGTGAGCGTTACACGTCTGACTCTGACCGCCTGGACTCGCACAGGCGCTATGGTTCAGAGGGCTTCCGCGACAGATCTTTCGACCGCGGATATGAAGGCGGACCACGCTGGGCAGACGAGTCTGACAGCGACCGCAGAAGCCATTAATTTGCTAAAAACGCAACGTTATTTCCATTTTGTTTCAAAATTGATAGCACCAACCTTGCAGTTGGTGCTATTTTTTTGTAACTTAGAGCTTGCGCATAATCCGAACATACTCATAATCACCGCGTAAATGAATAGATAGGGTTCTCTGCCAATTTTTCACTTTTAAAATACCAGCCATGCACCATAACGAACAAGACCCACGCCACTCGCACCACCGGGACCTGCGCCACCGCCGGGAGCAGCATCCGGAACAGTTTGAGCGTGAGCGCTACTTTAATGACTTTAAAAGCCGCTGGGGCGAGCCGTTGCTTCCGCTGCACCTGCACCCCAATAATAGTCAGTCGCGCGACATCGGCCGCTTTGGAGTAGAAGGCGACTTCCATAGACAGCACGAAGAGTGGCTTCCGAATCAACGCAGGCCACATTACCCGCAACAGCAGCAGCATTCACGTGATACTTCCTGGCGCCAGCGCGACGTGAACTTCGACCGGAACAACCAGCGTGCCGAAGACCGTTGGATGCAGGATGAGACAATACCACACCCCGACGACAGACGCCGCCGCCGCCAAGGCCTGCCTGACCGCGACGGAAGGGATAACAGACACCAGGGATAGCGATCTAAGCATTGCTCAAGCATCATAAAAGCCGGCTAAAACCGGCTTTCGCTGTTTCCGGCAGTTTCCGTATCTTCGCTCCTACCATGTCATCTTTAGAGCACTTGTTGCAGCAAATCCGATCGTGTCGGATCTGTGAGGCGTACCTGCCACTCGGCCCGCGCCCTGTGCTGCGTGCCAATACCAGTGCTCGGCTGCTGATTGTGGGGCAGGCCCCCGGCACCAAGGTACATGCCAGCGGCATCCCCTGGGACGACCAGAGCGGAAAGCGGCTGCGGCAATGGCTCGGGCTGGAACCTGCTGTTTTTTATGACCCGGCACAGGTGGCCATCGTGCCGATGGGCTTCTGTTACCCCGGCAAGGGTAAAAGCGGCGACCTGCCCCCGCGCCCGGAATGCGCCCGGAACTGGCACCAATCCTTGCTGGCCTTAATGCCCAGCATCCAACTTACCCTGCTGGTGGGCAAGTATGCCCAGAATTATTTCCTAGGCTCCACTACCAAAGCCACTCTAACCGAAACGGTGGCCAACTGGCACGAATATCTGCCGAAGCACATGCCCATACCTCATCCATCGCCTCGCAACCAGTTTTGGATCAGGCGAAATCCGTGGTTCGAGGAGGATGAAGTGCCGGCGTTGCAAACGCTGATACAGCAAATGCGTCTCACAACTTAACACTGTTCATACCCGTTGCATCTTAATTACCCTGACCAAGCTATCTTCCCTTATGATCACTTACCCTTCCAGCAAGTTGCCCGACATTGGCACCAGCATTTTCACTGTCATGTCGGCGCTGGCAAGCGAGCACCAGGCCATCAACCTCTCGCAGGGCTTCCCGGACTTCAACTGTCCGAAGCCGCTGATGGATCTGGTGGACAACTACATGCGCCTGGGCTTCAACCAGTATGCCCCGATGGCCGGTATGCCTAAACTTCGCGAAAACATCAGCCGCAAAACAAGCAGCATGTATGGCTACCAACCAGACCCTGATACCGAGGTAACAGTAACCTCTGGTGCCACCGAGGCCTTGAACGCAGCCATTACGGCAGTTGTAAAGCCCGGCGATGAAGTGGTGGTGTTGGAGCCTTGTTATGATTCTTACGCCCCGGTTATCCGGTTATGCGGCGGCTCACCGATCTATGTGTCGTTGGCGCTGCCAGACTTCCGCGTAGACTGGGACCAGGTAAAAAGAAGACTCTCTTCGCGCACGCGTTTACTCATCATCAATACTCCCCATAACCCGACCGGCGCAGTGATGACGAAGCAGGATATGGATACACTGGCAAACCTGCTGGAGGGCACCGACATCATGGTTGTGAGTGATGAGGTGTATGAGCACATGGTATTTGATGGGCAGCAGCACTACAGCGCCCTGCAGCACCCACAGTTGCGGCAACGCAGCATTGTGGTCTCGTCTTTCGGCAAAACATACCATGCTACCGGCTGGAAAGTGGGGTATGCCGTGGCCCCGGCCCCGCTAACGGCAGAATTGCGCAAGATGCACCAGTTTATCACCTTCTGCACACCTACCTCGTTGCAACTGGCCATTGCCGATTTTATGGAGGACGCGGAGCATCACCTTCAGCTACCTGCTTTTTACCAGGCCAAGCGCGACTTCTTCCTGGCGCAGCTAAGCGGCTCCCGGTTTGAGCTGCTCCCATCGGCGGGCACTTATTTTCAGCTGGCCCGGTATGACCGCATCTCGCAGGAGCATGACCAGGACTTTGCCAAGCGTTTGACCAAAGAAACAGGGGTAGCAGCGATTCCGGTTTCTGCCTTTTACCACGACCGGACAGACCACAAGTATCTCCGGTTCTGCTTTGCCAAAAATGAGGAAACCCTACAAGCCGCCGGCGAAAGGCTGGCAAAGCTATAGAGCAGCCCTACCGGAAAACGAAACACACAAAACACTATGAACCTACGCATAACCATTGTTCAGACACAACTGCACTGGCAGGATGCGGGGAAGAACCGCGCCATGTTTTCGGAGAAGCTGGCTGCCGCCGCGCCGCAAACAGACCTGGTCGTGCTGCCCGAGATGTTCACGACCGGTTTTAGTATGGAGGCCGAGGCGCTGGCAGAAGAGGCTGCAGGCCCTACTTTATTGTGGATGCGGCAGGAAGCGCAAAAGCACCAGGCGGTGATAACCGGCAGTGTGATGGTGAAAGAGAACGGACACTACTTAAACCGCCTGTATTGGGTGCGCCCCAACGGCAGCTATGCCACCTACGATAAGAAGCATCTCTTCCGGATGGCAGGCGAGCACCACACCTATACTGCCGGCGGAGAGAAGATTGTCGTAGAGCTGAATGGCTGGAATATTTGTCCGCTGGTGTGTTACGACCTGCGCTTCCCGGTGTGGAGCCGCAACGTCAGCAACAGCTATGACCTGCTGCTGTATGTGGCGAACTGGCCGCAGGCCCGCAGCCTTGCCTGGCGCACGCTGCTGCAGGCGCGCGCCATCGAGAATGTGGCGTATGTGGTTGGCGTAAACCGCGTAGGCACCGACGGAAACAACCACCCCTACTCCGGCGACTCTGCCATTATCCACCCCAAAGGCTATCATTTGCTGGACAGCAGCCATGCGGAGGGCATCCATACCCTCACACTTAGTAAACAGGAGCTAACAGATTTCAGGGATGCTTTTCCGGCACACCTGGATGCTGATCATTTTGATTTGCTGTAACACGGAGTTGGCCGTTTCTGAACATTTATACCGGTTGAGGGGATCAGGCAACCAGGCTATGCGGGAGTGACGTCTGAATGAACCGAATTCTCCAGAAACGCCTTTGTTACTGCCAATGCCTCCTCCTCATTCACCTGCCTGAACTGCACCTGTGGCCGTGCCTGCAACATGCGTAGCAGCCGCGGGTGATTCCCATCCAATAGCACGAGCGTTTCTGCACGGCCTTCAAACAGCTCCTCCAGCAATGGCATCGTCCCGCCAAAGTCAGCACGCGAAGCATCTGCGCTAACATATACCACGGCTTTTTCGCTTTCCCGAAGGAGGCGCAGCGCATAGTGGAGCGTCAACTCGCCAGAAGAAGTGTCCACATCCAGCACCGCCACAGCAGGCAACTCCTTTTTAACGTGTGCAGGCAGCGCCTTGTGGTACGCCGCGACAGCTTTCAGGTCGAGGTATAGGAAAGCCTGCATCAGCGCACCACCAATTTAGAGCAAACATATTGGCCACTCTCAGCCATACCCCGAATAATATAGATACCGCTTTTCAGGTGCTGCATGGGCAGGGTATGGGTACGACTGTACATGCCAGTGCGCTCATAAACCAGCCTGCCAATAGCATCGAACACCTGGATGCTGACAGGGGCTGAGGCCTTGACCTGTACATTGCCTGAGCCACTTCTATCGACAGGGTTAGGGTATACTGCTAAAGTCAGGCTGCTCTCTGGGTTTGCCGGTTGATTGGTGTTGCCGCCTGTTTGCTCCAGCATATACAAGCCTCCGCCCTGTGTGCCGATAATGATGTGCAGGGTATTCTTCTCGCCCAGATTGGCTGTGGTGAGATGCAACCCTTTGCCTAACCGTGTCGCCTGCAGACCTGCTAACAACTGATTTCCCAGCACCTCTGTTTCAGCGGTCAGAGTAGCGCCCGTTAAGGCGCCAGGCAGATTCCGGTAAATGCGCAGCGTGCCGCTATCGTCGGTGGTCAGCAGGTCCGGCACGCCATCGCCGTCTACATCGGCCGTGGCCGGGGCCAGCAAGCGACGGGTATAATCCGGCAGGATACCGCCGAAAGCAACCACCTCGGCGGTATACGCAGGAGCCGTGCTGGTTCCTGTGTTTTGGTAGAAACTGAGGCTGCCGTCGCTCTGGCCCAGCAGTAAGTCCTGGTCTCCATCCGCATCTATGTCTACAAAAGCAGGCGAGGCATTGTCGGGTACCGTCAGCAACTGCCGCACATCCCCAAAGTTGTATTGCGCAGGCTGTCCTTTTGCTGCTTTGTTTGGGATGTAGCTGATGCGCGATGTGTTCCTGGCAGCCAGTTTATACCCCAGCACCAGGTCCAGGGCACCGTCTCCGTTCAGGTCGGCGAAGGCCGGGTGCAGGTTAAACAATTGTGCCTGCTGCAAGCCCAGATAGTCATTGGTTTCGAGAGTGAAAGCGGGCGCAGCGGCGGTTCCGGTGTTGCGGTACACGTGCAGTGCGGCGCTGTATGCATTGCCTCTTGTAGCGGCGGCATTGCTCACCAGCATATCCAGGTCACCGTCGCCATCCAAGTCGGCAAATGCCGGGAAAGCACCTTCGCCCACATCGATCATCTGCCCTTGCAGAAAATCATCCTGCAAAAATTGAAAGTCTGGCCGATTGGCGGCTCCTTGGTTGTGGTAAAGCCAGGTGGCGTTTTCGAAGTTTATACCCTGTAAGTCCTGCGTGGCTTGCGGCGCAACCAGCATATCGGGAACGCCATCAAAGGTAACGTCCTCGTAATACGCTGCCGGAAAGCCTTTAAGCGTCATAGGTGCCGTAGCCGGGAAGGCAGGGGTATAGCCTGTCATCTGCGCTTGGGTGGCTGTGCCCTTGTTTTCCATCAGCACCAGGTTGTGGCACTGCACGCTTCCCATCACCAAGTCCTTGTCGCCATCGGCATCCATATCCAGCAGCAAAAGCGCAGAACCCTCATGGCCGGTGTGCAGCGGCCCCGCCACACGGCAGTAGGCCCCAAACACATAGTTGTTGCAGCCATCGCACTCCGTAATGCCTCCCCACCAGGTGGTTTGCTGCTCGTAAGCCAGGCTGCCGCAGGTTAGCTTGTTCTCCACCTGCTGGTTGCGGTACAACTCCAGCGTAAACCCGCGCGAGAACTCTGTAATCAGGATATCCAGGTCGCCGTCGTTGTCGATGTCGGTGATGGCGGGTATGTCGGCGCTCTGCATCTGCATGTTTACCCGGCCGTTGCTGTAGAAAAGCGCCTCTTCGGCCAAAGAGAATTTTAACATCCCGCTGCTACTACGCTCCTGTTTATATACCCTGATGCCGAGCGGGCTGCTCGTAAAAATGTCTTTCAAGCCGTCGCAGTTATAATCGCGCAGCAACGCCCACTTCTCCAGGTCAGCCGGGAAAAGGGCCTCGTAGGCTGGCGCGTAGGTATACTGCCATTGCCCGTTTTGCTGCACGGCCAGCCAGGTGAATACTTTCTGCAACTGCCTGTCGAAGACAAAGAGGTCCGGCTGCCCGTCCAGGTTCAGGTCGAGGGTGGAGAACTGCGGCGTGTTGAGGCCGCCGCTCCAGGGATGCTGCAACTGCCTGCCCGCCGACGAAACCGGCACATCCTGCCGAAACCGGAACTGCAGCGGCGCTGCCTGCTGGGCCATGACCGTGGTTAGGGCACTAAAAAAGAGGTATAAAAGAATGAGGTACTGCTTCATGCTTCGGAGTGGATCGTGATGGCTAGCACTATTTCAGTGCCTGCACGTTGGGGCACTGTCGCTTTTAAGGTTTTGAATGTATATTGCCACAGTGCAGGGCAACGTGTTTAGAACGATAGAACCGATGCCGCGCATGCCTTGTTTAAGCTAAAAATACGCATTTCATGCAGAACAGCATCGAGTTTCTATACCAAAAGTACCTGGAGTGCCGCCACGTCAGCACCGATTCCCGTGCCGCGCAGGACCAAAGCCTCTTCTTCGCCCTGAACGGCCCGAATTTCAAAGGCGCTAAATTTGCCAAGACTGCGCTGGAGAAAGGAGCAAAGTACGCTGTGGTAGATGACCCGGCTATGGCCGCAGACAATGTTTTTGTGATAGAGGATACGCTACAAACACTTCAGGACCTGGCCCGGCACCACCGCCGCCAGCTCAGCATTCCGGTCATCGGCATCACGGGCTCTAACGGCAAGACCACCACCAAAGAACTCATTTATGCCGTGCTTAGCCAAAAGTTCAGCACGCTTTACACGCAGGGCAACCTGAACAACCACATCGGGGTGCCGCTTACGCTGCTGCGCATAAAACCAGAGCACGAGATGGCCATCATCGAGATGGGGGCCAACCATATCGGGGAGATTGCCCTGCTTTCTTCCATTGCAATGCCGACCCACGGCATGATCACCAACATCGGCAAGGCGCACCTGGAGGGCTTTGGCAGTCTGGAGGGCGTGGCCCGCGGCAAAAGCGAGCTGTATGTGCACCTGCTAAATGCAGGAGGAACGGTTTTCATCAACACCGGCAACGAACACCTGCTGCGCATGAGCCGCCGCATCGAAGACAAAGTGACCTATCCCGCCCCCGGCGATTATTACCACAGCGAACTGCTGGAAGCCTCGCCATACGTGGTATACAAGGACGAGGACGGCAACGTGGTAAGAACCCAACTGGTGGGCAGCTACAACTACGAGAACATGGCCGCCGCCGCCTGCATCGGCAAATACTTTGGCGTATCACTGCAGCAAGCCAACGAGGCCATTGCCGCCTACAGCCCCGTCAACAACCGCTCGCAGGTATTGCAGAAGGGCAGCAATACCATCATCCTGGATGCCTACAACGCCAATCCTACTTCTATGGCCGCCGCTGTGCGCAACTTCGGCAGCATGCATGCACCAAAGAAGGTGGTGATACTGGGTGATATGTTTGAGATGGGGGCAGAGAGCGAGGCCGAGCACAGGGCATTGGGCGAGGTAGTGGCTGAACAGAATTTCGAGACCGTTATCCTTTGCGGCAAGGACATGAAGTATGGCGCAGAGGTAAACGAGAAATTTTTATACTTTGAGACGAAGCCGGAGCTACAGCAATGGCTGCAAGAACACCCTGTTTCAGAAAGCTATGTGCTCATCAAAGGCTCGCGGGGGATGGGGCTGGAGACGCTGGTGGAGGAGCTTGGCTGATCATCTCATTCTACTTATTCTGTGTACAAAGGGGCAGGAGCAACAAAACTCCTGCCCCTTTGCTTTTCAGGAACGCAAAATACAGCAGATGCTACAGTGATTCAAATGTTACTTCTCCCTCTTTTCCAGCTCTCTTTTGCACACAAAAAGCCCTCTAAAAGCATCTAAAACCATTTCGGGGGGGGGGGGGAGAGAAGTACAAGAAGGCATGTTACTTTTACATCTAAACATTCTTATATTTAGATGTATTATTCGCATACTTTCACCTAAAATTTTTAGCCATGAGAAATAAGCTACTACTACTCACTCTCCTACTCTGCTTCTGCCAACTAGCGAAAGCGCAAACACAGGACTCTAGTTTTTATAGGCACTCGTTAGGAGTAACTGTAAACCCGATTTATGATGCTGATGGCTTCACAGCCAAGCATCCTACTGCATTAGGGTTGATGTACAGGTATCAATATAAAGAAAACAAAGCCATTAGGTTAGGCGCTTCTGGGGCTTATGACCAAAGAACATATTTAACAACACTTAATTCCAACCCAGTTCCACAAGACACACTGCTTACTACCAAATTTCTTGAACTTTCTATAGGCCATGAATGGCAATACAAAATCGGTTCATTCTTTACATTTGGGCAAGGTATAGATTTAGCGCCATTTCTTATTAATCGGTTGTATAAAATCGACAATATTCTTATAGGTGAAAATAGACTTATAAACGAGCAGATTAAAAGAGAATACAAAACAACAGGTTTGGCTCTACAACCTTTCATTAATATAAGTATTTCATTACTACCTCGGCTCTTCCTTGTAGCAGAATGTAAAGCAACAGTTGAGTACAGCAAACAACGATATTCTGCAGTAGGCACCTACGGCGATGTAAATGAGAGTCATAAAGACAGGGGAACAATATCAGGAGGCGCAGAAAGAGAACGGTTTACCACCAGCATAAAACCAATCTCCTCGCTTCAGTTAAACTTCAAGCTATAAAACTCAACAAACTTAAATATGAAACAAATGTACAAACCTTAGGCATACTACTCCTGCTATGCTCTGTATTCACTGTAATTTGTTAAATACCTTTTTCTAAAACGGCGAGTCGAAATGGCTTAGTAGCGGCAGTACCTCATCCTTCTCCGACACCAGCGGGTCGGTTATACCCCAGTCAATGCCCAAGGCCGGGTCGTTCCAAAGGATGCCTCCCTCCGATGGTTGGTGGTAAAAATCTGTGCATTTGTACAGGAAGGTGGTATTGTCTTCTAAAGCCACAAAGCCATGGGCAAATCCCTCGGGTATGTAAAACAGGTTGTGCTTCTCCGCATCCAGCACACAGGCCACATGCTGCCCGTACGTAGGCGAGTCTCTGCGCAGGTCTACAGCCACATCTAACGCTTTGCCTGTGCTAACGCGCACCAACTTGCCCTGCGCATGGGGCGGTTTCTGGAAATGCAGCCCACGCAGCACCCCCTTCGCTGATACCGACTGGTTATCCTGCACAAAAATGGGCGCTATGCCCAAAGGCTCGAACCACTTTTGGCTGAACGTTTCCAGAAAATAGCCCCTGTCATCTCTGAATACGCGTGGCAGAAACTCGATTAGCCCTTCGATGTGGTAAAGTTTGTGTTCCATTATTTCTCGTGTCGTCTGTTTGTTTTGCTGCAGCGGCTGTAGTTTGCTGAATGCCTTCTAGTACCTTCAATTATTCGCAACCCGCTAATTTAGGATTAAGTTAATTGCCTTTAAATATCTCTCTATAACAATACGGTCGTCGAAGCGGGTAATTGCCAACTGACGGCTGGCCTGCCCCATGCGGTGCAAGGCCTCATCCGGTAGCGCTAGCAGCTGCAGCATTTTGGCAGCCAGGTCCCCGGCATTGCGCACCTGGCAAAGGTAACCGTTTATTTCGTGCTGCACCACCTCCCGGCAACCTGGCACGTCCGTCGCGATAAGAGGCTTGGCCATGGCAGCGGCTTCCAGCAGCGTGCGGGGCGTACCTTCGCGGTATGAGGGCAGCACCACACAGTCTGCCCGCCTTATCACCGGAGCCACGTCATCGGTTGTGCCCAGATATTCAATTGCTCCAGTTGCCAGCCAGGTATCCAGTTGTTGGCGCTTCACGCCGGCGCTGCTTGTCTCATCCAGCGGGCCCAGCAGCTGGCATTTGATGTCCGGGTATTTGGCTTGCACCAGTTTGCTGGCTTCCACAAACTCCGCCACGCCTTTGTCATACAGCACACGCGCCACCATCAGAAACGTGAAAGGCTGGCCCCGTTTATACCCCTCCGCCGGAGTAAAGGCTTGCAGGTTTACCCCGGAGCCGGGTAACAGATCCGTAATTTCCCTGCGCACCAGTTTTTGCTGCAGGAACAGCTGCCGGTCATCCTCGTTCTGGAAAAAGACTTTGGCCGGATACCGGAAAGCAATCCGGTAGAGCAGTCGGGCAATATCAGACACATATGTTTGGGTGATAAACACCGTACCTAACCCCGTTAAATTACTGATGGAGGGTATGCCTGCCCAGTTTGCGGCCAAAGCCCCGTAAACGTTTGGCTTGATGGTATAGTGCAGCACCACATCAGGCTGCAGCTGTTGGTAAGTCCGGTATAAGCGCCAAAGCAAACGTAGATCCATGAACGGGTTGGTGCGCTTATCCATCGGCAGCGGTACAAAACGGCAACCGGCTGCTTTTAGCTTTTCAGAATAGGCGTCTTCCGGCGCAATGGCTACTACCTCATGCCCCGCCGCCTGCAAGGCCTGAATCAGGCTTAGGCGGAAGTTGTAGATGTTCCAGGAGGTGTTGATGACAAGGGCTATTCGCATAGTATGGCAAATGAGCGCGGCAGTTTGTGGGCGTTTCTCAAAAGGCCGTAAGTTAGCATTTTAGCGCAAGCATCAGAAAATTAAAGTAAATTGCGCCGAATTTGAATTATACCCTACACTCAAAAAAATAGACCTATGCCCCCGATCGCATTTCTGCATACCCATGTGCTGGTAGTAGTGCTTTTCCTGCTGCTGTTTACTGTGAAAGCCGTATTGTTGCTCCTGAACAAGCGCGATGCCCTTGCCAAAATGAGAAGCAAAACCAAAGTGCTGGATATGATTTTCGGCACGCTCATTCTGCTGTCGGGCGGCTATCTGCTGTTCCTGTACAACGGCGGCATCCCTACTTATCTGATCGTGAAAATTGTGCTGGTGCTGGCGGCTATTCCGCTTGGCATTATCGGCATTAAGCGCGAGAACAAGGTACTGACTGTGCTGGCGCTTTTCATTTTCCTGTATGTTTATGGCGTGGCCGAGACCAACAGCCTGTCCATGAACAAAACGGAAGCCATCGCAGAAGCCCCTGAAGCTGAGCCAGGTGATGACCGCCTGAGCGAGACAGAGCATCCGCAGGAGGAGATTATGGCCGCGATGAGCGAAGCACAATTAGAGAATGCCAAAGCCATTTATAACAAGCTGTGTGCCAGCTGCCACGGCGAAAATGGCGCCAAAGGAATTGCTGGTGCTGCTAACTTAACGGAAAGCCAATTGGGCCTAAATGGCAGAATTAACGTTATTGAAAATGGCCGCGGGCTGATGCCTGGTTTCGGCGACCAACTCACGGAGCAGGAAGCGGAAGCCCTGGCGGCCTATACCATCACGCTGAAAAAATAAAACTTAATGGGGAAGAAGAACTTCTACGAGACCTCCAAGCCACAGGAAACCGCTGTGCTGGTGTCCGTACCTAATTACCGACAAACCGATGAGCAGACTACCGAGTACCTCGATGAGCTTGCTTTTTTAACTGAAACGGCCGGTGCCGTAACGCTGAAGCGCTTCGTGCAGAAGCTCGACAAACCGGACAGAACCACGTATGTGGGAAGCGGAAAGCTGGATGAGATAAAGGCTTATGTCGTGGAGCATGGGGTGGATATGGTGATCTTCGATGATGACCTCAGCCCGTCGCAGGTGCGAAACATAGAGCGTGAGCTGCAGGTGAAGATCGTGGACCGCAGCTTGCTCATCCTGGATATCTTCGCGTTGCGGGCCAAAACGGCACAGGCGCATGCCCAGGTAGAGATCGCGCAGTACCAATACCTGCTGCCGCGCCTCACCAACCTCTGGACGCACCTTTCCAAGCAAAAAGGAGGTATCGGCATGAAGGGTCCTGGTGAAACAGAGATCGAGACGGACCGCCGTATTGTGCGGGAGAAAATATCCTTGCTGAAGGAGCGCCTGAAGAAATTCGAGAAGCAGAACTTCGAGCAGCGCAAGGCACGCTCGGGCATTGTGCGCGTGGCCCTGGTAGGGTATACCAACGTGGGTAAGTCCACTTTAATGAACCTGCTCTCTAAGTCTGAGGTGTTCGCCGAGAACAAGCTGTTTGCTACCGTAGATGCCACTGTGCGGAAAGTAGTGCTGGAGAACATCCCGTTCCTGCTTTCTGATACCGTAGGGTTCATCCGCAAGCTCCCAACCAAGCTGATCGAGTCGTTCAAATCTACTTTGGATGAAATACGCGAAGCCGACCTGCTGATGCACGTGGTAGATGTGTCGCACCCTTCGTTTGAGGACCACATTGCTGTGGTGAACGAAACGCTCAAAGACATCAACGCCGCCGAGAAGCCGGTGCTGTTGGTGTTTAACAAAGTAGACCAGTACCTGGAGCAGCGGCAACAGGAACTGGAGGAGGAAGGTGCTGAGGTACGCCCATCCATCGAGGACCTGAAGGCAACCTATATGGCCAAGATACACGCGCCCGCCCTCTTTGTGTCCGCCACCAACAAGATCAACATCGAGGAGCTGCGCATGGAGTTGCAGCGCCGCGTAGCCGAACTCCATTACCAACGCTACCCAAACAACGCTTAGCGTAAACCATACCCATTAAGCGTCCTGCGTCAGGTATACTTCGGTACACCTGACGCAGGACGCTTTTTTTTGACGCGATTCAAAATACCCTCAGGAAATCCCCCTTGCCAAGCATGCCCGCTGCGCGTTTGGCCGCCAAGGCGTTTCTAACTGCCTTTGAGCGCTTCTGCCGTACCTGCCGCGCCCGTGGCACAACCATTTACCTTTACAATCAGTAAGTAGCAATGCCACAAGTGCAGCTTTTGCAGCCTTGTGGTTTATCATTAACTGATTGTATGAAGACGCTATATATACTTAGGCACGCAAAATCGAGCTGGGACTTTGAAGAGCTCAGCGACCATGACCGCCCCCTGAACAAGCGTGGCCGCAACGACGCCCAGCTGATGGGGCAGGAACTGGCTGGCCGTGGCGTAGAACCGACCCTGATCATCTCCAGCTCCGCCGTGCGGGCATTAACCACAGCCACGCTGGTGGGCAAAGAGATTGGCTACGATGCAGATGATATTGTAGTGGACGAAAACGTGTATGGCGCCGGGAAAGAAGACCTGCTGAATGTGGTGCAGAACGCACCTCCCGATGTAGAAGCCCTGATGCTCGTGGGCCACAACGAGGCCCTCAGCGAGTTTGCCAACATGCTTGCCCCTGAGCATATCGCCAGCCTCCCGACCACAGGTATTGTGGCCTTGGAGTTTGACTGCGACGACTGGCATGATATCGACAAGAGCATTGCCAGCATGCTATTTTATGACTTCCCAAAGAACTACAAGTAGCCCAGCCCCGACGCTGCCGGCACACCCTTAGAGCACCAACCAACATGGAAAAAGAGAAAGAGAAGAAAGCCTCTCCGCAATATCCGTTACTGGATAGAGAGCTGAGTTGGCTTGCCTTCAACTATAGAGTATTACAGGAGGCAAAAGACCCGCGCGTGCCCCTGCTCGAGCGCATTAAGTTCATGGCCATTTTCTCGTCTAACCTCGACGAGTACTTTAAAGTGCGCGTGGCCACACTCAAACGCCTGATCAAGCTGAAGGAAAAAACCCGCAAGAAGCTGCAGGACGACCCGTCTGACACGTTCGGGCAGGTGATGCAGGAAGTAAAACGGCAGCAAGAGGAATTTGGGGAGGTGTTCCGGGAGGGCATCTTAAAAGACCTTCGGGCGCATGACATCCACCTGCTAACAGAGCACGAACTCAACCCGGAGCAGCAGGAGTGGGTGCGCGACTATTACGAGGAGGCGCTTGAGCCCTTGTTGCTCCCCATCATACTGGATGAGACGGAAACGCACCTGTTCCTGAAAGACCAGACGGTATACCTCAGCATAAAAATGTGGGAACCGCAGGAGGGCGAGCCATGCAAGCCTGAGCGCTTCGCCATGCTCGAGATCCCGACCAAAAAGCATGGCAGCCGCTTTGTGAAACTGCCAACGGTAGGTGAGCAGCGCTACGTGATGTTTGTGGATGATGTGATCCGGTTTTGCCTGCCCAGGATGTTTGACAAGTACCGCAAATTCGATGCGCATGCCGTGAAGGTGTCGCGCGATGCAGAGCTGGACATTGAGGAAGAAGTGTCGGGCAACCTGATGGCCAAGATCCGGAAGAGCCTGAAAAAGCGCGAAACCGGCTACCCGGCCCGCTTGCTCTATGACCCTGAAACGCCGCAGGACCTGCTGGACATGATGATGGCCCACACCGGCGTAACCGAAGACGAACTGGTGGAAGGCAGCAAGTATCACAATTTCCGCGACTTCTTCCAGTTCCCGGACTTTAACCTGCCGAGCCTGAAATATGACGCGCAACCAACCCTGGTGCATCCGCAACTGGAGCAGGAGCCGAGCATGCTGGCCGCCATGCAAAAGCAGGATTACCTGGTGCACTACCCCTACCAGTCCTTCGACTACGTGCTGCGGCTCTTTAACGAGGCTGCCGACGACCCGAAAGTAACGGCTATGAGCGCAACGCTGTACCGTGTGGCTGACAAATCCGCTATTGCCAAGGCACTGGCCAGGGCCGCTAAAAACGGCAAACTGGTTACCGTGGTGGTAGAGTTGAAAGCCCGCTTCGATGAGGAGTCGAACATTTTCTGGGCCGGTAAACTGCAGAAGGCCGGGGCCAATGTGCTGTTCGGGGTGCCTGAATTGAAAGTGCACTCTAAGCTGGGCCTGATCACCCGCAACGAGAAAGGCAAGCTGGTAAACTATGCTTACCTAAGCACCGGCAATTACAACGAAGACACTTCCACGATTTACGCCGACCACGCGCTTTTCACTTCCGACAAGCGGATAACGACGGATGTGGAGCAGGTTTTCAACTTTTTCATCGACCGGCAGCCGGACAAGGAATTTCACCATTTGCTGATGGCCCCGCTGAACATGCGGGAGCAATTTGTAAAGCTGATCGATAGGGAGATCAAGAACGCCAAGAAAGGCCTGCCCGCCCGCATGATCCTGAAGATGAACGCGCTGCAGGACGAGCGCATGATCAAGAAACTGTATGCTGCCAGCCAGGCAGGGGTGCAGATTGATCTGCTGGTGCGTGGTATCTGTTGCCTGGCACCGGGTATAGAAGGCATCAGCGAAAACATACGGGTGCGCAGCATCGTGGACCGTTACCTGGAGCATGCCCGGGTGTACATTTTCCACAACAACGGCGACGAGCAGTATTATGTAGCCTCCGCCGATTGGATGACGCGCAACCTGAACCGGCGGGTTGAGGTGGCTTTCCCGCTGCTTCAGCCGCACTTGGTGGAGCAGGTGCGCGCTATTATCGATCTGCAGCTGCAAGACGACGCTAAGGCCCGTAACACCGACAACAGCTATATACAGCCCGACGCTCCCACGAACATCAGGTCGCAGTACGCCACGTATGATTACCTCCGTAACCTGATCCCGGAAGGGATGAACCCCAATCGGGGAGAAGACCAGCAGGACAATTAAGCAGAAGGGGGCAAGCTAATGTAGCTTGCCCCCTTCTGCTTATACCTATCTCTTGTTGTTAGCGCTTACCGGTTGCCCCTGTTAGACCATTTGCGCGGCGGCGTCAGGTATAACTCTAACCCCACGTAGCCGGCTCCAGCCAGGTCGTTGTTGATGATCTCGTCTCTGGAACCAATCTCATCGAATATCCGGTTGCGGTAATACTGCCGGAAGCCACCCTCTACGGCAAACCACAGGAAATCGTAGATCTCGCGCTCCATGCGCACGAGGGCCTTTACGTCGGTGCGGCGATATTCCAGGTCTTTGAACTCAGACAGCGGGGGCTCGTCCACAAACAGATTGTAGCTTGCTCCCTCCAACCTATAACCGGCGTAAAACAGTGTCTTCTCATTGGCATTGTAGCGCATGCGCACGTTTGCCGGAAAGATAGACTCCACGCCCCACTGTGGCGTGAACGTGCGGTTGTACAGAATACCGGGGTAAATATTTTTGCGCCCATAGGTATAGCCCAGCTGCGCGCCCACCCCGATAGCGAAATTTGGGTTTTTCTTCCAGCCATAGGCCACATCAACAGTGGTTTTCAGGTAATCAGTGATGTTGATGTCGTCGTGGGTATAATCTCCGTTCAGTTCCCCCTTTATCCGCACAATGTAAAACCGACGGTCATCCAAAGAATGCAGGTAAGCCAGCTGCAGGCCAATGCTTTTCAGGTCCTTGTCCTCCAGGTAGCTGTAGAGCGGGTAGGAGCTTGGCGTCACGTTATCGAAGTTAAACTCCTCCATCTGGTAGTCGAACCCGATGATCAGCTTCGTCTGCGGCCTGTTGATGAGCGGGGCCAAGGCCCGGATGAAGAACTTGTTGTTGCGCCGCACATGGGCACTTCCGTCGCCCACGCTCGGGTCCTCCGAGTCCGAGTCGATGTCGAACTGCGGCAACCGCTCATAACCGGCCACCACCCCGCGGGGCCGCCCCATGCCGTTCACGTTGGGAGAGGCATAGTCAATCACATCACCCAATCCTTCGGTAACGGTCTGTTGGGTTTGCGCCTGCCCTTGCTGCGCCATGCAGAACAAAGAAAGCACAAAAAGCAGTGTACAGGTCTTTTTCATAGTTTTCGGTCGTGTTTATGCTTCAGGTATAAGCCTCTCTGGAGGCTATCCTTATTTATACTAGTGTGGCGGCAATGTGTTAAAAAAAGAAGCCGAAATTCAGCATAAACAGCTTATCATCCTCCCCGATGGCATAGGAAAGCGAGAAGACGGTCCGGTTCATCATATCTACCCATACCCCGGTGCCATACCCCGTGTGCAGGCTTCTGAAGAATGACTGCTCGGGTTCACCATCATAGTACACCCGCCCGGCGTCCAGCAAACCCAGTACGCCAATTTTGCCCGGTGAGAGGTACAGGTTAAAGTCGAAGAGCTGAATGCGGGCCTCGCCGTTGGCATAAAGGCTGCTGCGTCCGGCAAAGCGTGTGCGCCGGTAACCCCGCAGGTTGGAGGTGCCCCCCAAGGTGTTAGCCTGGTAAAACCGGAAATCGCCGATGTTATGCGCCGCCCCGATTCTGCCGGCCCATGTGAGCTGTAGCGGAAAATTCGGGCTGATGTAAAAGCGAAACTCTGAACTCAGGTTCGTATAGCTCAGCCCCTCCCCGTTTAGTTGCTGGTTGTAACTGATGCGGTTGTGGAAACGCATGCCAATGCGGGGATTAGCCTCGGTGCTGGTGCCTGCCCCAATCACATCGAGGTTTGCATAGGCCGAAACCCCGGCATAGTCCTGCACCTCAAACTCGCCAGTGGCCGGGCTGAAGGTGCCGGGCTCCAGTCTGCCGGCACGCGCCTCGTTTAGCAAAAAGCTCTCCCGCTCCGGCTTCTCCACCTGGAAACGCTCGTATGTAGGCCCTACCCCGACTTTCAGGAAGTTAGTCAGGTCCTTGTAAAGCGAGGCGTCGGCAGACTGGCGCTGGTAGCGCACCCGGTAAAAGCTGTCATCCAAATCGCCGGACTGGTTGGTGTTGTTGCCAAAGCCGTAGAAATTGCGCTGGTACTGCGGTCCTTGCACCGCAGCATTCATAGCCAGGTTCCAGTCGTTGAGCACCTGCCGCACATCGCCGGTATAGCGCACGTTAAACGACTTGGTCAGGAAAGCGAAGTTTGCCTCCAGCAGGTGCTCCGAGGCATAAGGCGCTTTCCGGAACTTCTGGGTGCGCAGCAGAACGCCCGCCCCCAAAAACAGGCCGTCGTCTACATTGTACTCTGCCGATAGCCTTGGCCCAACGTAGGGTAGCTTGAAGTTGTCGCGATCGTAGCGCGTAACGCGTTCGTCTGAGCTGGTCTTGTCTTTGCTCTCGCTGCCAAAGGCAATGTCGTTGTCCGTTACAGTATCATAAATCACCGTATAATTTTTCGGGCCACTGACACGGGAGCTGTCCACGATCTTGTCTTTGTCGCCCCCACCGAGAATGCGCACGAGGATGCTTTTGTCTACATCGCCGTTCACCACAAACTCATCCTCTCCGTCGCGGCCGTAAATCCGGATCTCCTTGGTCTCGTTTCTGTAGAACGTGCGGTTGTACAGCTCCTGCATCACCTCACCCTCTTTGGTTATTTTGTAGCCGATCACCTGCACCCGGTCGTCGTCGAGGCGATTGATCACAAAGCGCTCGTGCTTGTCGCTGCCCGATATGTCCACGTACTTCGCCAGGAAACCGTAATACTGCTCCGCCACCTCCGGCAACTTGTCTCTCCTGGACTTCAGTTTCGCAACGATTTCGGGACCTGAGAGTTCCTGTACGTTTTCAGGCCATTGCCGCACGGCTTCTTCAATCACGTCATCGGTCACACTGGCTTTAATGCTCTGGGCTAACCGGAGCCAGTCCTCGCGTGTGGCGCGCGAAGTAAAGGTCCTGTCAAGGGTAATGGCACTGAGGTTCAGGCCAATCACATCCGGGAAGTCGTACCCAAAGTTCTGCACATTCCGGACGCCCCATTTGCGGGTAGCCAGCCAAGGCAGTATACCATCCACCTTAAAGAAAGCCATGTCGCGGTCTTCGGGCACGGGGGTATACAGCTTCCCTTTTTCGTTTTTCTTTTTCTCCTCTACCCAGCGCCACTGGCCCTCATGGCGGTCCCAGTCGCCGATGAGCATGTCGAGCAGGCGGGCACGCACAAACTCCTGCTGGTCTACTTCGTTGTCGTTGTCGTCTTCCAGTTCCTGCAGCAGCTTTTCTGTACCCACCAGGTTCTCGGCATAGCCAAGGCTGGCAGTTTCCTCGTGGTTCTCATCGGCATCCTCTTCCAGAAAGGCCAAGGTATTGCCAAACTCATCGATGTACTGGCGCAGGTAAGGCGTGTTGGGGATGTATACCAGCTTTGGATTGGTATGGAATACGCCGGCGGCATCGGCAAGCGGCGGCACGGCCAAGGCGCTATAGGGGTGCTGTGCCGATATCTGGTCCTGCAGCAGCGTGCGGGCAGCGGTTTCCTGCAAATATTCCGGCAGGGCCTTGGTAGGGTCCTTGTCGATGGTGCGCAGCGTATACTCTTTGGCGTCGGGGTTGCGCACTTTCAGTGAGGCGGTCTGTTTTCCGCCTCCTTTCTGGTATGGGGTAAGGCCCTGAAAAGTGTTTTTCATATCCAGTAACGGCACCTCCACCGGGGCAGCCCAGACCTCGCGGTAATGGTTGCCGAGCAGTTTACGGCGTAAGCCGGAAGTCTGGTAATCGGTATTGGCCGAAAGCGTGATGGTGCTGTCAGCGTAGTTGAATTTGTCTTCCACCAGGGGCACCTCTTTACGCGGCTTCTTGGCATACATCGGTGCGCGGTAGGTTATTCTGCCCGTAGACCCATCGCCAATAGGCTCCCAGTACTCCACCCAGGCTTCTCCGTTATCATAGTACATCACTTTGGCAAAACCCTTCACCTTCTGCACATAGGTCACATTGCCGCCAGGATTTATGTACTGCACCTTGCAGCCCGACCCGCTGACGATATGGGAGAGGTTATTGTGCTTAAAGTACTCCAGGGCATGCTCATGGCCTGCGGCGTACACAATGTTGTCGTATTTATCGAAGATGTTAAGCAGGCCTTCTATATAGGCCTGGTAGCGGGGATGCGGGATGTCCTGCAGGATACCGCCATACTTGCGGGCAAACGGGTAAATAGAGCCGATGACCGGCAAAGGCAGGTACATCCAATCGCGCAGCATGGTGAGCGGGAAGAAGTGGTCCTTCAAAGAGAAAAAGCCGCCATGCGCTCCCCGGCTCATAAGCGGGTGGTGCCCCACTACCAGGATATCGCTGCCGCTGTTTTTCTCAATCAGGTCCTCGAGTTGCACCAGAAAATCCACCTCGGTGGCAGCGCCACAGTGCGTGTTATCGCCGTAAGGCCGATCGAAAGGGTGCAGCCACCATTCCGAGTCGATGGCGATCAGCACAATGTCATCGCTGATCTTTACCTCGTATGGGCCAGGGCAGCCATCGCCGGGCACGAAAAAGTCGCCGCCCACCACAATATTCTCCTCTGTCAGGTACTCATTCACATAGCGCTGCTCGCGCAGGATGGCCTCGATGCCGCCGCGGCCGCTGTGGTTCCAGTCGTGGTTGCCCGGGATCATGTACTTCTCGCCAGGGTAGCCTTTCATGATGTCGAGCTGGGCGTTTAGGCGGGCCTCAGATACCTCCCGGTCATAGGCACCTGGCTTAGGCAATCCGTTGTGGTATACATTGTCGCCCAGGAAGATCGTGGCGCTGTTCATGCCAGCTTCATCCATTTGGCTGCGCATTAGCTTCATCGAAGGCTCTCCATCCAGGTCCGGGGCGCCCACGTCTCCGATCAGGAACACGGAATAGATGGCCTTCTCGCTGGGTGGCGGCACGTCTTGTTGCCAGTCTTGCGCCTCGCGGCTGTAAAAAGGCTGCTGCGAGACGCAGGCAGTCAGGGTAATGCACAATAAAAGCGCCTGCCATAAGGGGTGAAGGCATAGCTTGTGCCAAATGAGTACAGGTAGAGTCATAGGTTATTTCACATCTATTTCGTGCTGCTGCCCAGATGTTTTCAAGCCATTTCACAAGCTTTAGCGAACCGACTTCTACCTTCCCGCACACAGAAAAAGCACACAGGCTTAGGCAGCGAGGCGCGTTTTGGTTTACTTGGCAAAAAAGGCTACTGGCACAGCAGAACTGAAATTGATAAACGAGTGGCAGAAGTTTTTAGTTATAGGCCGCCCCCTTGCTTATAATCGGTTGTAACTGCTTCTGCGCTTTCAACAAAATGTGTGATTTTACCGTAACCGAAGCAACTGCAAGCATGCTGCATCCACCTGTTATAGATAGTTAGATATACCCTTATGCCCCTCACAGACGCAAAACCTCTTATGGAAAAGCCAAAGCTCATAAAACAAGCAGGTGAGTTTGTTTTTAAATTGTTCAAGGAGAAGCTTTCGAAGAAGCTGGTTTACCACAACTACCGCCATACCCTAGAGGTGGTGACGGTGGCAGAAGAACTTGGGCAGCACAGCGGCCTAACGGATGAGGAACTGCAAGACCTGACGCTGGCGGCTTGGTTTCATGACACGGGGTATGTGGATGCGTACGAAGGGCATGAAGAGGAGAGCATCCGGATTGCCACCGAATGGCTCTCCAAGCACGAATACCCAGCGGATAGAATCAAGCGGATCGAGGGCTGCATCATAGCCACCAAACACACCGTTACACCCCAAAACCCGTTGCAGGAACTGCTGGTAGACGCCGATTTGGCGAACATCGGCAAAACCACTTTCTCGGCCACCGCCGAACTGCTGCGCGTGGAATGGGAGATTTTCCAGGACAGGTTTTTCACGGACCGGGAGTGGGCCCAGTTTCAAATGGATTTCCTGCTTTCCACCACCTTTCACTCGCACCACGCACAGCGCATTTTCGCCGCCCAGCTGGGGCTGAACATACAGGAGCAGCGGGAGCGCCTGAGCAAAGAGGAAAAGAAAAAGAAGAAGACGGACAAGAAACACCGCGAAACACTGGCCCAGCCCAAGCGCGGCATCGAGACCATGTTCCGGAACACGTACCGCACGCACCTGAACCTGAGCGCCATCGCCGACAACAAAGCCAACATGATGATCAGCCTCAACGCCATCATCCTGTCGGTGGTCATCACATACCTCAGCGCCAAGTCCTCCATCATCGGCACCGACTTCACCCAGCACCGCACGCTCATCATCCCGATTGGCATCCTGCTGCTCACAACGCTCGGGTCGGTTATCTTCGCCATCATCTCGGCGCAACCCGAGGTGACAAGCTTTGCCATGAACCGGAAAAAGAAGAAGATCGTGTCGCGCAACGTAAACCTGCTTTTCTTCGGTAACTTCACCAAGCTGCCCCTGGAGGACTTTCAGCAGGGCATGCACGAGATCATGCGCGACAAGAAGTCGCTGTACAACAACATGATCACAGACATCTATTACCTGGGCGACGTGCTGAGCCGCAAGTACAAAATCCTGCGCATTTCCTATACTATCTTTATGGTGGGTCTCGTGCTGACAGTGCTTGGTTTTGCGGTGGCCGTGGCTTCGTACTAGCCCGCCCGCGGGCCCTCAGCCCTGCTTGTATTATGCCGGTAATTACTGTACATTTGTCGCAGCAAAAAGCACTGAGCTGGCCCTGTAGTTCAACGGATAGAATAGGAGTTTCCTAAACTCTAGATCCGCGTTCGATTCGCGGCAGGGCCACAAAAAAGCCACTCTGCATTATGGCAGGGTGGCTTTTCTTTTTTCACCAAGAGGTTTTCAGCAGTTGCTACAGGCCCACCGTGATATTGGAGTACACCTTGAACTTGAGACGGGCGATAAGGGGGTTGGAGGAGGTGCTACCCTCCAGCTTGAACGAGATGATGTTGCCCTGCATGATCAGCTCTTTCAGCTCGTTTTTAACCGACTCGTTGGAAATACTGACAGGCACCTCTTCGCCGCTGGCGGAAAGTGCCTGCAGGTTGGCGTTGCTAACGGAGCCAATCGTCTTGTAGCTGCCATTTCCTTTTTGGGCAAACTGCAGGTTGCCTGTAAGCGTGGTACCGCCCACCCCGCTGTAGCTCTCCACTACAAAGGTCACCTTCTCGATAGCAGAGTTCTTAATCTTGTCCTTGTGCTTCTCGATGTCACCGTCGCGTGTGTCTTTGTCCACTACCATGGCAAAGTCGGTCCCTGTGTTTTCGGCCTGGTCTAGCAGGAACGTAAAGCTCTGTGGTACATCAATCTTGCGGTCCAGTTCAGAGCAGGCAGCCGCAGCAATAGCCACAGCCAAGACGGCGGCACTCAGCACGAGTTGTAAGTGTTTAAACATAGTTTAAAGGTTTGGTTGAACATTGTGTTTGAACATTACAGATAATCAATATTCCACCGAATACTTTTAATCCATTATTTTGTTACATTTATAACATTTAAATTGAAATAATTTAAATCTAGGTTGATTTTTTCGCTGAGGCTGAACATAAACGGTGCGGCAACGCCGCAGCATGAGCATGGAAACGAACGGTAAGGGTAGGGCAAAAAAAGGCCTCCGAGCCTATTGTTTCGGAGGCCTTTGCCGAAGAAACGGCAAGCTGAGTGGTTAGCGCTACAGGGGCTTATTTTATCTTGATCACCCGCATATAATCTACCATGGCCTGGTTTACCTCCAGGTTCATGTTCTGGTTCGTTGGCTCTGTAAACGTGAGCGACAGGGTATGGCTACCCTTTTGCAGCGGTACCTCCACCGTGTTGGTGAAGCCCCAGTTGTTCCACTCGCCGGTGCCACGCTGCGGTAGCACAATGGTTCCTACAAAATCATTGCCTTTTTTGAGCGTTCGGATGGCGGCTTTGTTCTCGGTATTGATCGGGCCATTGCCATTGGCATAGCGGAAGTCGATGGCGTATATTCCATCCTGCGGCACGGTTACCTTCATCTCTACAGTAGTATTCTGCTTTTTGCTGATTTCCACGAAGCCCGCTCCGGAGAAATCGCGGTAAGGCAGCTTGGCTTTCGGGGCAAACTTCTCTACCTCATATACCAGCTTAAACTTGTCGGGCACCACCACTACCGGTTCACTGCCGAAGGAAGTGACACCGGTTTCATCCTCGGCCAGCACCATGTACTCGCCATACCCCTCGGCCTGTACTGGCAGGCTGGTACTTGTTGTTTCCTGCCACGGCTGCCCGTTTTTCATTACCTGATAACGCACAGCGCCTGCCACGGCTGGCCAGGACAGAGAACCGTTTTTATAGCTTGCCTGCGGGGTTTCCGGGGAGGTATAAGCCACGGCATGGTTCACCTCGCCGCCCACCGCGTTGTTAGCCAGCTCAATTTGAATGGTATGGCTGCCTGTCAGGTCACCAGGTATCTCCGCATTTGCCAGGGGCTTGCCATCCATGGCAATAGACTTCACCTGGTTGCCGTACCCACGCATCTCGATGTTCAGCACAGCGTTGCGGTACGGATAATTGGTGAGTTTGCGGCTTCCGGCAAAGGCCTGCGGCACGAATGGCTTCAGCACCAGTTTGTCTGCCTGGAAATCCATCCCGAACAGCACTTTATACACCATGCTGAGGTTGCCCGCCAAACTCCAGAGCATGTTGCTCGAGTTAATTTGGGTGCCGGCATAGTCGCCGTTAGCGGCCACAAAGTTCTCCTTGTTGGTCAGGAACAAGGCAGCAGGACGGTAAATAGCACTGATGCTCTCGGTCAGGGCCTGTTCGTTGCCCGCCCTGGCTGCCGCTAAGCTCCAGTACGACTGCACAAAAGGCCAGATGCCGTTGTTGTGGTACGGCGGGATGCCCGGAATCTGCGGGTAAATGCTCGGGATACCAAAATCCGTGACGGGGGTATGGGCCACGATGGTTTTGCTGCGCGCAGCATCCGCTACCCCGAAGATTACCGACAGGGCCTCGCCCAAGGCTTCGGCACGCGGCGAAAGGATTTTGTAATTGCGGCCATACAAGTACTGCCCGTAATAGCCTTTCTCTTCTTGCCACAAGTGCCTGTTCATACCTGCCTGTATGGTTGCCGCCTTGCTCTTGAACATTGCAGCCTCTTCCGGTTTGTTTAGCAGGCGGGCCATCTCCGCTGCTACCGTATTAGCCTGGTAATGGGCCGCGTTGGTGCCCAGGTTCTCTGACTCATAGATATCGGCAGGCTGCATCCAGCGGGGATAGGTTTGCTCGCGCCAGTCCAGGAACGACGACTCGCCCATCACCAGCCCTGTTTCCGGGTTATAAGCGTTTTTGTAGTCGTCTTCTAAGGAGTTTTTGATGATCTGGTAAGTATCCTGCAGCCACTGTTTGTCGCCGGTTGCCTTGTATACCTCCCAAGCCGCCACCGCCCAAATTATGCGGTCTGTGGAGACAGGGTATGCGCCGCCCGTTCCGGTATCCTGCACAATGCGGCCGTTCTGCACTTTCCGCATCAGGCTATACTTAGAAACGCGAGGCTGCAGCTGCGCCATACTCAGGATGATGCTGTAGCTGATATCGCGGGTCCAGACGCCGGCCCACTCCTTGCCTGTCCGGAAGGTGCTGTCGGGCTCCACCGCATTGATCATCTCCTCCAAGGCCAGGTTATAGATCGCGTCGCCCAGCGGGTAGCCCGAGGTATACTGTGGGAAAGCGGCCGTGTTCCGTGACATCTGCCAGCGCTGTGCCGTCTGCTTCTCCTCTTTGTTGGCGTTCATCAAAAGCGTGATCTCATAGATGCCGTCTCCGTCCGGGTCCTGCAGCTTAGCACCTTCATTCCGGCCAAGGTTATCGAAGTCCCAGCTCAGCGGGTCGGCCCCTCCGGCAATATATACCCCTTTAAAGTCTTCTTTGTAGATCTTGTCGCCAGTGGCGGTGGTATAAAAGCCCTGCTTCCGGAAGTCCTGTAGCACCGGCTGCATGTCCAGGCGCACTTTCATCTCCGTGTTCGGTGCGAGGTAGGTATCGTTGGGCACCAGCGTAGTGTCGTTGAGCTGTCGTAGTGTCGTTGAGCTGTTGCCCGAACGTAATCACGGGCGTGGCGCAGCTTCCATCACCGCCCACACAGTTAAAGTGATGGTCTTTTCCGGACACCATCTCGTTATCGCGCCCGTTGATGGCGAACTTAAACGTGATGCGCGGGGAAACAAAGGCATTGGCCGGGCTCTGGTAGTTCGACGTCAGTTCGGTAGCCGACAGAGCACGGGCCACGAAATCGCCCTGCACCACGCTGTCGCGGTAAATGCTGTAGGCATCCGATTGCCATACCGGCTTGCTGCCTGCGGTGCTGGTAGTGGTTTCGGTGGTGGTGATGGCGCTGTCGGTGGGCTTCTGCGTTTGGCAGGCACCCAGGGCCAGCAGCGCCACCATTAGGCTAGAGTAGATTGAGTTGGTATGCATAAATGGCAATGTATAGCTTTAATTTAACGCTGTGTAAGGTAATGCTGCCTCACTGTTACAGTAAAAGACGCATGACCATAGAAACCGTAAAAATAACGCTTTCGCCGGACCAGGGTTACCGATGGCTCCCTGATGACCCAAATGACGTAAACACAGGAAAGGCTAAAGCGGAACAGAGTATCGAAAGAGTATAGGGGGGCAAAACAGGACTGCGCACCAACAACAAGGCATGTAGGCTGAGTTAGCCGGGAGGATTACCCCAATTTACGCTTCCCGCTTTAAAGCAGCTGGTGTTATAAGCCCCACCCAGCTCTTGGCAATGCCGGTCCTCGTAAGTATGCAACCCTAGGGTTGGATGGCCTTTATCAAGACCAGCTGAAGCGTGCACCCTTCTTTTAAATCACGGTAAAACTACCCGAAGAGCAACTTAATAGCCGCGGAAGCATATAAAAAGAAAGTCACTGATACCCTGCCCTGATGAAAATTTTAATACTACTGCTGGTTTCTTCTGCCTCCCTTTGCCTCCTCGCCTGCCACGATCGCAGCACAGCGGTGCACCATGATGAAGAAGCGGAAACCAAAATTCCCAGCGCTGCCAGCAAACTGCTTCCCATGCCGAAGGATGTGCTTTATACCTCCCGCTCACTTATCTCGGGTAGCCTTTATGCCCGCCCAAGCTTCGACGGCACGGTGCTGGCTCGCTTCGACACCTCGCAGCAACTCTATGTGGTGGACACAACGGATAATATTTTTGTGAAGGCCCACCTGCTACAGGACACCTCGCTGCAGACCGGCTATATCCCCAAAGCCATCTTACCTGAGCGGCTACCCTGATTTGCGGACCGGACCAGGCACAAAAAAAGCAGCCACTTTACAGCAGCTGCTCCTTTTTTAGTTTGCCTAAATTATTTTACAACAACACGGCGCACAATGCTGTGGCCATCTGCTTCCAGTTTCACATAGTATAAACCCTTTGCATAGCGGTTTAAATCCACTGTTTTAGACAGTTGGCCATCCGTGCGTGTCAACGTTTCGTGCAGAATTTCGTTTCCGATAACATTCATGATACGAAGCACCACTTTACGGGACTCCAGGTTGGATATAGAAATGGTGAAAACGCCGTTGCTCGGGTTAGGGTAGATGGCTACATTGCCTTCTGAAGAATCAAGGTTCAGGGGGTTTTCCTTCTCGGCCTGCTGCGTGGCAGCTGGCACTTGCACAGGCGTACGTACCTGGGCATGCGCTAGGTGTAGCGACAGACTGATAAAGAGAAGCAGTATAAGGTGTTTCATATAAATTTTTACAGTAAAGTCTTTCTCAATAAGAACAAAAGTTATTCCACTTATTTAAAACGGCAGGCATTCTTTTTTGTTCTTGCATTTTACACCAAAAAATTGCGTCATTCACCAATTTAACGCAATAGGTATAGGACGAATTTAATAGGCACGCATACTACTTTGGCAACAGACGTCGTTATAATCGGAGGTGGTTTGGCTGGGCTCACCAGCGCACTGGGCATGGCAAAAGCCGGGCTGCAGGTAACGCTTGTCGAGAAAAAAAACTACCCTTTCCACCGGGTATGCGGCGAATACATTTCTAACGAAGTGCTGCCCTACCTGCGTCACCTGGGGGTGCAGCTGCGAGAACTCCGCCCGGCACGCATCAGCCGCTTCCTGCTTTCCTCGCCTAAAGGCACTTTGCTGGAAGCCAGGCTGGACCTCGGCGGTTTTGGACTTAGCCGCTATACCCTCGACCATCACCTTTATCAACTGGCGCAGCAACAGGGCGTGCAATTTATCCTGCAGCAAACGGTGCAGAATGTCGCCTTTGCAAACGACGCCTTTTCAGTACACCTCTCAGGGGGCGGCGCACTGCAGGCGAAAGTAGTGCTGGGCGCCTATGGCAAACGCACCAACCTGGACCGGCAGCTGAACCGGCGTTTTTTCCAGGCCCGCTCACCCTACATTGGCGTAAAGTACCACCTTGCATATGACTCCCCGCGCCACCAGATCGCCCTGCACAATTTCCGGGATGGGTATGCGGGCATATCGGCGATAGAGGACGGCCGCTATTGCTTCTGCTACCTGACCACCCGCCAAAACCTGAAGACCCACGGCAGCATCGGGCAAATGGAGCAGGCCGTGCTTAGCCAGAACCCGCACCTGCGCCGCATTTTCGAGCAAGCCACCTTTTTGTACGAGCAGCCAGAGGTGATCAATGAAATATCCTTTGCTAACAAACCCTGCATCGAGCACCACATGCTGATGTGCGGCGACGCAGCCGGTATGATTACGCCGCTGTGTGGCAACGGCATGGCCATCGCCATACACTCCGGCAAGATAGCCACCGAAGAGGTGCTGCGGTATTTCAGGAACGGCCACAACCGTCAGGAGCTGGAAAATGGGTACCGGCGCCGCTGGAAGAGCACTTTTGCCAACCGGCTAACCGTAGGCCGTACCGTGCAGGGTCTTTTCGGGAGCCCGCTCGTTTCTGAGCTCGCCGTGAGCACCCTCAAACACCTGCCGGCGGCTACCAAACTCATCATGCGCCGCACGCATGGGCAGCCGTTCTAGCGCGCTCCCATTTCGCGCTGCCACATCTTAAACAGAAGCGCATCCGTAAGCTAGTAGCGTTCATGGCTAAACGCCATTGCTCCTGTTCATCAGCCTGTTTGCTGGCGGGGTGGCCGCTCTTAACGGCGCGCCGGGCAACGCAAAACGACAAAAGACGACCAAGCATCAACCATACAACATGAAGAGCTACCTCTGCGCCATCGGCACAGCAAACCCAGCGCATAAGATTCCGCAAATGCAGATCGCGGATTTTATGGCAACAGCGCTGCAGTTCGATGAGCACGACACCCGTAAACTCAAGGCCCTTTACCGGGTATCCGGCATCAAGCAGCGCTACAGTGTGCTGCAGGACTATGCCCGGCAAAACGGCGACTTCACCTTTTTCCCCAACACCCCTACCCTCGAGCCTTTCCCGACAGTGCAGCGCCGGATGGATGCTTTCCGGAAGTATGCCGTGGACCTGTCGGAGCAGGCGATTCGCGACTGCCTGACCAAGGCACCCGCCATTGCCCTGCAAGACCTCACGCACCTGATTACGGTTAGCTGCACGGGCATGTATGCACCCGGTCTGGATATTGAGTTGGTAGAGCGCATGGAACTCTCGCCTTCGGTGCAGCGCACCGCCGTTAACTTTATGGGCTGCTACGCGGCTTTCAACGCCATTAAGCTGGCAGACGCCATTTGCAAGTCTGACCCGGCGGCAAAAGTAATGCTGGTGTGCACGGAGATCTGTACCATCCATTTTCAGAAACACGCCCAGCAAGACCACCTGGTATCAAACGCGCTGTTTGGCGATGGGGCCGCTGCGGTACTGATGCAGGGCCAGCCCCATGCCAGCGTGAGCCTGGAGCTCCAGTCCTTCCATTGCGACCTGGCGCCTGCGGGGCGGCGTGATATGGCCTGGCACATTGGCGACACGGGTTTTGAGATGACGCTCTCCTCTTATGTGCCTGATCTTATCAAGAAAGGCATCAAGGAACTTACTGACAGGTTGCTGCAGGGGCTTAAAACAACGGTGTCGGAGATCAAGTTTTTTGCCATACACCCCGGCGGCAGGCGCATCCTGGAGGTGATTGAGCAGGAATTGGGCATGTCGCGCAACGACAACCGCTTCGCCTACCAGGTGCTCAACGACTTCGGAAACATGTCGTCGGCTACGGTACTGTTCGTGCTGAAGGCCTTGATGGATACCCTGACCACTGACGAGCAAAACGAGCCTGTCCTGAGTTTCGCCTTTGGCCCGGGCCTTACCCTCGAATCGATGTTACTGAAAGTGCACTATGCAGAAGCTAAAGCAGCGGTCTGACGAGACGGAGTTGATGGACGACCTCACCTTATCGGGGGAGGAACTGAGGCAGAACCTGAAAGAACTGGAACTGATCAACAACTGGCTGGGCGGCCACCAGGTGGTGCTGAACGCCCTGGAAAGCTTGGTCATCGGGCAGCCACAGCCACTGCGCATTGCTGACATTGGTTGCGGTGGTGGCGACACCCTCAAGCAAATTGCCCGCTGGGCGCGGAAAAACAGGCTTCAGGTGGCGCTTACCGGCGTAGATGCCAACGACTTCATGGTGCAGTATGCCCGGCAGCAATGCCAGGCATACCCCGAAATCAGCATTGCCCGGCACGATGTCTTCTCCAATGCTTTTGCCCGACAGCCCTACGATATCATCGTGTGCAGTCTTTTTTGCCATCACTTCAGCAATGCGCAACTCGTACAGATGTTCCGCCAGCTGCATGCGCAGGCGCAAATAGCCGTTATCATCAATGACCTGCACCGCCACTGGTTAGCGTACTATGCCATTAAGGCCATCACGACAGTTTTCAAGGGATCATACCTCGTGCGCAACGACGCGCCTCTCTCCGTCTGGCGAGCCTTTAAGCGGCCCGAGCTCCGGCGGCTTGTTGAGCAGGCTGGCGTCCGGCAGTATAAGCTGCGCTGGATGTGGGCCTTCCGGTGGCAACTGCTTTTGCAAAAGCCCTGATTTATACTTACCTTAAACTAAAGCCAGCCATACTTTTGCCGCTACTTATACCCTGACCTTATGAATAATAGAAAGCTTCACTTCTGGTTGATCTTCATTGCCTCCATCATTATTTCGGCACTCATCATCTCGGTGCTGGTGAAAGCCATGAAGCTGATCCTGATGGGCATCCTGGTGCTGGCGCTCACACCGGTGGTATACCTGATCCTGAAAAAGCTGCTGCTGCCGCAGAAAAAGGACGACTCGGATAAGCTGAAGACCCGCCACTAACATCCCTGCCATACTAAGTTAGCGCTTGTTAGAAGTACAGCTGTTGCGCCAACCGGAAGGTGTTGGCGTGCGCCTCCACGATGTGCGCAATTTGTTTGGAGTAACCGCCTCCCATGCTTACTGTTACAGGCAGCTTGTGGCGTTGGCACAGCTCCAGCACTGTACGGTCGCGCTCTTTGCAGCCACCGATGCTCATACCCAGCTTGCCCAGTTTATCCGTAGCCAGCACATCCACCCCCGACTGGAAGAACACGAACTCCGGATGCACCTCATCCAACAGGCGCGGCAAATGCTGGTGCAGCAGCTTCAGGTACGCTGCATCGTCGGTGCCTTCAGCCAACGGCACATCCAGGTCCGACTGCTCTTTATGGAAAGGGTAATTGTGGCCACAGTGCATGCTGAAGGTGAATACCCGCGGCTCGTGCTCAAAAATCTGTGCCGTGCCATTGCCCTGGTGTACATCCAGGTCCACGACCAGGATCTTCCGGAAACCTTTGTGGTTGAGGAGGTAATTTGCTGCAATACCGATGTCGTTGAGGAGGCAGAAGCCTTCGCCGCGGTCTGTAAAGGCATGGTGTGTGCCGCCAGCTACATTCATCCCGATGCCAAACTCCAGGGCAAACAGCGTAGCCTGCAAGGTACCGTTCATGATCACTAGCTCCCGGTGCACCAGTTCTTTTGAGAGCGGAAACCCGGTTTTCCGAATTTCGGAGGGCGTGAGTTGCAGTTGGCTAAGCCTGCTCCAGTAGTTTGCCTCATGCGTTTCGAGTACATACTGCTTGGGCAGCGGGTCCGGTGCAAAAAGATTTTCAGGCGTGATGGTGCCCTCATAAAGCAATTGTTCAGGTAGCAGGTCGTATTTAGCCATCGGGAAACGGTGCCCCTCTGGCAAACTATGTGCGAAAACGTCGGTCCAGGCAATTTTAAGCATATCACAAAGCTAACAAGAAACACACAGCGCATGTTCTAATCATTCTACCTCCATACCCTTGTTTGCTAACGGCTGCATTATAGCCACAATGCAAAAACTAAAGCAATTAGCAGCAGAATCCACAAGCTACTAAAGTGTGGATATTTTCCTCAAATCCACTAGCTATCCCCAATTTTGATGTGGATAAATGTTAACAACTTTGTTGAAAGCCTATAGTTGTCCACTAAATCATGTGGACTTCCTCCCTAAAAAGGCAACATTCCTTAACAATTTCATATTATGGAACGCAAAAATCAGCATTTGGCTAAAGTTATTAACTTCCCCACAGCTACAGACCGAAAGAAGCCCACAGCAGAATAATCCTATAATCGGAAAAGCGGTTTTACGCAGATTTTTTGGCACTAACTCATGCTGTGAAAGCACGCTAGTCCCAGCTTAATTTTGATTTCCCGAACTCAAAACCCTGACTGGCAAGCACCTTGTAAAGCAAGAAGCGCAGGAACCCGACGCGTGCTCACTTGGGGTACCCATATCATTTTTGCCTGTTACAGCGTATTCCTCCAATATATAACAGGCCACTCCACCCTATTTCATGACGCATAATGGTTAAACCACCTCAATTTTTGCGCCACCAGCTATGGCTGGGACTTCTGATTTTCATGCTGGCAGCGTGCGATACCACTATCAAAACCGATGAGGCGGTGATTGCCGATGCCGTGGACAAAAAGACGACAGCATACCCCAGCCAGATCTTTGCGGTGGATACGGCCAGCAGCGAGGTTACCTGGATCGGGTCTAAAATGACGGGGCGCCACAATGGGGTAATTAAGCTGAAAACAGGTGAGCTGTTTATGAGCAACGGGCTGCTGACCGGCGGGCACTTTATCATGGATGTTGCCAACACCTCCTCCCAGGACAAAACCATAGATGCCGAGAGCAACAAGAAACTGACCACGCACCTGCGCTCCGCCGACTTCTTTGATGTGGAGAAGCACCCTACCGCTGCATTTGAGCTGACAGGCATTGCCCGGCTCGACAGCGTGGACGAGCAACCCCAGGCCAGCAAGTCAAAACCGAGAGCTTACAGCGAGCTGCGCATCACGAACCCAACCCATCGCATCACAGGCAACCTTACAATCAAAGGCGTTACCAAAAGCGTCTCCTTCCCGGCCCGCGTCACCCTCGACACATTGCTTCGCGCCAAAGCCAACTTTAACATCGACCGTACCAAATGGGGACTGGTATACCAGTCTGATAAGTCGTTAGGCGATAAAACAATTTACCCTGAAGTTAACATCGGCATTAACCTGGTGGCCAAGCCCAAAGAGGATTGATAGACAAGCCTTTACACCTCGCCCTCCTGGCCAAACGCTGTAAGGCCTGTGCCAGCTACTTGGCTTCTGATATGCTAAGCGCGGTTTTTGGGCGTTGCTATACAAACTAGAATGTGTTTATGAAAAAAATTTGGTGCCTGCTACCGCTTTTGTTCCTTGGCTTTACTGCAGCTGCGCAAAGCACGCCGCTACAGGTCTTTAACCAGCAGCAGGCCGTCACGCTAAAGGCAGGAATGCTGGTGTTGGCGGGCTGGGCGATCCTTAATATCCTACTGGGCGGCTTAAAGCTGACCAAAGCCACCCGCAGCCGCAAATACTATTTTCAGATGAACCTCTACTGGAACATCGTGAACCTGATGATTGCCGGATTTGCGCTTTATAGCATATTTTCTAAAGACCCAGCCACCGTTACGTTGCTGCAGAGCCTGAAGCAGCACCTGACTTACAAGAAGATTCTGTACCTGAATGTGGGCCTGGACTTGGCCTATATCGCTATCGGGGCTTACTTGAAAGAGCGGTCGCGCAACTCGCCAAAAACGGAGCAACTGCTGGGCTGGGGCCAGGCCGTGGTGCTGCAAGGTGTCTTCCTGTTTTTGCTGGACCTGGTGCTGGTGGTGCTGTTAGAGTTTTCGGCCAGCGAGCTGTTCCGGCTTTTCCCGTCTTCATAACATACAGCAGTACTGTTGAGTATATAAAGTCATGTATAAAAATAAAAGAGGCTGCCCCCTATCTGGTGCAGCCTCTTTTATTTTTACCAACATAAGCCTTATCTATCGTGTTTTCCTTCGGCAAATTCTTCGATCATCTTTTTGTTGAAGGCCGGGATGTCATCGGGGTTACGGCTGGTCACCAGCCCCTTGTCTATCACCACTTCCTGATCTACCCAGTCAGCGCCGGCGTTCTTGAGGTCGGTTTGCAGGGTATGGTAGCTGGTCATTTTCCTGCCTTTCACCTTGCCCGTTTCGATCAGCGTCCAGGGGGCGTGGCAAATGGCGGCCACGGGCTTGCCAGATTCCATGAACTCGTTCACAAAGCTTACCGCCTCCTTGTTGGTGCGCAGGTTGTCGGGGTTCATCACGCCGCCTGGCAGCAGCAGCCCGTTGTAATCCGCCGCTTTCACCTCACTCAGTTTCTTGTCTACCGTAAACTTATCACCCCAATCCGTGTGGTTCCAGGCTTTGATCTCGCTGTTCTTGTTCGGGGAGATGACATGCGCCTCTGCTCCTTCGTCTTTCAGGGCTTGCAGCGGCTTGGTCAGCTCCACCTGTTCAAATCCCTCTTCTACTAAAATCGCTATTTTTTTGCCTTCTAATTTATTCGCCATTATCAAGTTTGTTTTTAGTGTTAAACCATTTGTCAGTGGTATAAGTAACGGTCAGGCAGGCGAATTGTTAAGCCAGCCCTGCCCCGGCTTAGTAACCATACCTTATATTTCATAGCCACAGCACGCCGCTAAGAGGCCTGCTGTGGCTATACCTCGCGCTTGCTGTCAGCGGGAAAGGGCAAGTCGGTGGGGGCGATGGTGTTGCTGGCGCGCTTGGCGGGGTGCATGTGCCTGCGGTGCTTCATCCCTTCCAGGCGGGCCTCTACCTCAAATTTGTTATGATAGTATCCTACCCGCATCGACTCCCGGAGGTAAAGCCACAGGAACCGGAAGAAGCCGTGCTCCCGAAACTGCCGGATATGGCACAGCTCATGGGCTACCCAGCCTTCGTCTTGCAGGAAGTGGTCGCGGCTCACACCGCTCAAATGTATGGTCTTGTCCAGCACCATGGCCACATTGCTGCTTTTAAGGACCAGCCGCGCAATTCTTGCAAAGGGCGAGCGTTCTACAACTTTATAATCCATCACGCCATTAAATTTCGTGGTTTCAAAAATGGTTTATCGGTTCGTCAGAAATAACACTTTACCCATACCCCTGCCGCCGAATTTGCCAGAACCACCACAGTAGCAAGCAAATAACCCGGCGATTGGGTTTGGTGTTTTGGATGCCAGTGCCTATTTTTGTTCGCCTGCTAAAGTGCCTGCTTGTATCTGGCGGGCATTACGGGCTTTTTGGCTTCTTTCCGAGAGTCGTTTTTATCGCCAAAAGGTGAATACTGTAAAGGCTGCCCCGGCAGCTTTGCACAAGCTAAACCCTATGACAAAATCAATTATCCTGAGCGTGCTGGCCATTTTCTCGCTGGCGCTCTCTTACTTTTACGAGGTAGCCCCGACATCGCCAGCCGCACCGGCAACCATTGTGGGCAGCACCTTTCCTGTTACTCCCTACGCAATAAACTCACCCGAGGACATGGTACAGGCCCTGCAAGCCGACCTGACGCCCGAGCCTGTGACAGCGGTTGAGGTTGTGCAGCAGGAGTACTTCGTCCGGAACCTGGGGCTGCGGTTCCGCAACCCGGACTACAGGAAGCTGGTTGAGACGGCCTCCACGTGGGTTGGCACCCCTTACCGCTATGGCAGCAACTCTAAAAAGGGCACCGACTGCTCTGGTTTCGTGACCCGCATTTACCGCGATGTGTATGGCGTGGACCTCAGCCGCAGCTCCCGGTCTATGTTTCAGGATGTGCGCCGGGTAAAGCGGGACAAGATGCGCACCGGCGATCTGGTGTTTTTCCGAAGAAGCGCCAAAGGCCCCATCTACCACGTGGGCATCTACCTCAAGAACAACAAGTTTATACACTCCTCTACCACAGGGGGCGTAAAGGTGAGCTCGTTGCAGGAGCCATACTACAGAAAGAACTTTTACGCTGCCGGCAGGGTAAACTAAGCCAGCAGATGCACTTACAGGGAGGCCCTTCAGGTTAACTGCAGGGCCTTTTTGTTGCCTGCCAAGCCGAACAAAATTATTGGCAGCAAGTATAGAAAGGTTACCATTGTTTAAGCAACTTGCAGCCCAAAGCAGTGGCATTGATTCACAAAGGATATCTGACCCTTATAAAAGCATACACACCAATGGAGAACCAAAGACCAGAGGGCAAAAACATTGCACAAAGCCCTTTTTTCAAAAATATACTTAAAAAAGCTGAGGTATACCTGAAGCATCCTTCCCAGGTGGCTGAGCTCATAACCGACACCCTGAAGAAAGCATCCTCCAAGAAAGGAGTAGGTGCGCTGGCCGGCGAGGTATGGGAAAACCTGCAGTTGCTAACGCGCATGATAAAGGCCGCTACCTCCGGCGAGTACAAGGGTATCCCTTCGTCGACCGTGGTAGGGGGCGTAGCTGTGCTGATCTACTTCATCACCCCTATCGACCTCATTCCGGATGTGATTCCGGTAATCGGCCTCCTGGACGACGCAACGCTGCTGGCCTGGTTTATGACCAGCATCAAATCGGAGCTGGACAGGTTTAAAGAATGGGATGCCACTCGCCCGATCAAGGTGAAGCCCGTTGTAACAGAACCGCACAATGTCGACACTTCATTTGGTACGCCCAAGTACAGCGACCGCGCTGAGGGCGACACAGAGATACAGACAACGAAAGACATGTAAGTAACCTTAACCTGGAAACTGATGGAAGCAAAGAAAGACGAATGGAAAAAGCTACAGGGGGCTGTGCCGGCCAAAACCGACGCAAAAGCCAAGGAATCTGCCCCTGTTAGCCCTGTTAAGCACCATTCCACACACGGCGAAGCTGAAAGCACGGATGCGCCTACGTTGCGCACTGCCACGACAGACAGTAGCCGCAGCCCCAAGAACCCCAACGACGAAAGGCCTACGGGCGGCAATATCCGTTAACACCAGTAGTACCACAGAATTGTTATATAGGCAGACCTACATTATAGGTTTGCCTATTTTTTTGCACTAATTCGCTATCTATCCCTGGCTCTGATCGGCAGTTATACCACACTTTCAGGATGCTATATTTATTTACATATAGTACAATACAAATACATTAATTTAAAATAAATCATATAAATCATCGGGCATTAGGCTTTTTTTAAGAGATATAATGTATATATTTGAACGTGAGAATTTGTACTTTAACTATTAGCCAAAGTGTCTTCATCGTTTCTTCGTCTTACTTCCGTTAATCTGCACATTGATGGGATCGGGAAAGTTTTGTTTGAGCGTAGCGAAAAAGCAAAACGCCTGAGTATAAGTGTGCGCCCCTTAAAGGGGATTCGGGTGGCCGTGCCGCCGCATATCAGCTTTGAGAAAGCCGAACAGCTTATCTATACTAAAGCCGACTGGATACGCGAGCACCAGTCCCGCATGGAGCAGCAGGAGGAAAAGCTGACGGTATATACCCATGAGTCGGAGTTTCAGACCAGGAGCCATACCCTGCGCCTGCTCACCCATGCCCGGTATGATATGCGCTGCCTGCTCCAAAACGGCTATATCAACGTATTTTACCCTGCCTTTAAAGATGTAGCCGACCCGGACGTGCAGAAGTTCATCCGTAAGTCTATTGAGGAGGCTTACCGAAAAGAGGCAAAGCAGTACCTGCCGCAGCGTGTGGCCTATTTCGCCGAGAAGTTTGGCTTGGAATACCAGAACGTGTTCATCAAAAACGCCAAGTCGCGTTGGGGTAGCTGCTCCCATAACAACAACATCAACCTGAACCTGCACCTGATGCGTCTGCCTGACGCGCTTTGCGATTATGTGATTTTGCATGAGCTGGCGCATACCGTAGAGAAAAATCACGGCCCAGGCTTTTGGTCGCTGCTCGACAGCATTTGCGGCGACGCCAAGTTGCTGGACAAGAAACTGAAAGCATTCCGCATCTCCATCTTCTAAACCCTACCGCATCGCATAAAATTTACTTCTTCAGATTATCATGCTTCGGCCATGATCCCTTACAGGCTGCTGCGGCACGAGTGCAAGCAGCCCACAAAACAAAACCCATAAACAGGAAGCGGGCAGCCTGTTAAGACTGCCCGCTTCTTGTTTATGGGTTTTGCAAAATATGATGCCGCTACCCTGCCTGCTGGTAGGTATGGCTCGCCACATAGTCAATAAAGTCGCCTACTGTGTGGATGGGCACCTCGTCCGGGATGGTGATGCCGAAGCTCTTCTCCAAGGCCAGGATGATGTCCACCACGTCCAGGGTCTCGAAGCCAAAGTCCTTTTCAAGGCGCTTGGCTGCCTGCAGGCGTGCGGGCTCTATCCTTTTTGTTCTGCTGATAATCCGGATTACCTCCTTTTCGATAGCTGTGCTTTGTAGTAACATAGGTTTTAAACTGTGTATTCTCTTACTTTATTGTTGCGGATGGGGGCCTCTTCGCCTGTGGCTCCCGTCTGTTGCTGCGGCTTTCCGCGCAGCCTGTCTTTCAGTTTCTGGTTCAGCAGGTACATGACCGGCACAATCAGCAGGGTGATGGCTGTGGCAAAGCTAAGCCCGAAGATGATTGTCCAGGCAAGCGGCCCCCAGAAGGCGGCACTGCTTCCCCCCATAAAAAAGTGGGGCTCGAACCGGGTAAACAGGGTATAGAAGTTGAGGTTTACACCCAATGCCAACGGAATCAGGCCAAGGATGGTGGCCGTGGCCGTGAGCAGCACTGGGTTGAGGCGGGTCTTGCCGGCCTCCACGATCGCGTCCTTCAGCTCCATCCCCTCCCCGATGAGAATATCCGTGAACTCCACAATCAGGATGCCATTCTTCACCACAATGCCTGCCAGCGCGACTATACCAACGCCCGTCATCACAATGGATACATCCATCCCGAAGATAGAGAAGCCCAGCAGCACCCCGATGATGCTGAACAGCACCTCCGACAGGATGATGAACGGCTTGGAGACAGAGTTGAACTGGGTAACCAGGATAAGAAAGATGATAAAGAAGGCCGCTACGAGCGCCATCAGCAGAAACTCCATGGTTTCCTGCTGCTCCTCTTGCTGGCCGCCCATGCGCACGGTATACCCCTCCGGCGTCTGGAAACTCTCCAGCGACTGCTCAATCTGCTGCACCACCTCGTTGGGGTTATAATCAGCCAGCACGTTCGACTCGAGGGTTACCATACGCTTCAGGTTCTTGCGTTTGATGCCGCCGTATGACGTAGAATAATCAATAGAGGCTACGGAGGAAAGCGGGATCTGGCGCACCTGCCCACTGTTCATGTCGCGGTAGGTAATGCGCATGCCCAGCAAGGCGTCGATGTTGTCGCGGTAGGGCTCGGCGTAGCGGATCTGGATCGGGTATTCGTCCTCATCGCGCTTGAACTTGGAAGCTTCTCTGCCGAAAATAGCCGTCCGGATCTCCTGTCCGATCTGCCCGGTAGTGATGCCCTCGCGGTTGGCGCGCACCCGGTCCACGTTCACCACAATCTCAGGCTTGCTGTCCTCCAGGTCAGAGCGCAGTTCCTCTATCCCCTCAATGTTCTGCTGCTCGAGGTAGGTCTCCACCTGCTTCGACAGGGTGATGAGCTCTGCAAAATCCTCTCCGGCAATCTCGATGCTGATCGGTTTTCCCACTGGTGGACCCGATTGCTCCTGGCCCACGGTGATGTCGGCACCCGGTATACCCTGCACCGCGTTTCTGATCTGGTTCAGGTATTCACTGGTGTTCGTTTCGCCGCTGCGGTCCATGAACTCCACAAAAGCCACCGTTACTTTTCCTTTATGCGACTGCGCCGTAACGCTGCGTTCGTTTTGGTCGCCGGCCCCAATGGCCACGTTCGAGATCACAGACTCCACATCCGCATTGTCCTGCCCAATCACACCATAAATGCGGCGCTCTACCAGCTTGGTCACGGAGTCCGTCACGGCCTGGTCCGTACCGATCGGCATGTTGATGTAGGTATAAACGAAATTGGGGTCAGACTCCGGGAAGAACACCACCTTAGGCGAGCGTACGCCAATGAGTACAAACGAGAGCAGCAGCAGAACCCATACCCCGGCAAACACCCCTACCGGGCGCTTGCCTACCAGCATCCAGCGCAGCAGGCGCTCATACCCGTTCATGAAGCGCGGCAGCAAATTGTTCTGGAACCCGTTGATCAAGCCCGTAAACACATACTTGTTGAGCGCCACCAGCAGCACGCCCAGCACAATCAGGTTGGCGGTGCCATACCACCCCACCAGGTACAGCACCACCGCTACAGCCAGAGCAATGCCATTAACCAGGGCAAAGCGGCGGCGCGCTTTTGGTGATACCTGCTGCTCGTGGTCTCTCCTCATAAAGGAAACCGCAAACACCGGGTTGATGATAAAGGCCACCAGCAGCGATGCCGCCAAGGTGACGATGAGCGTAATGGGCATGTACTGCATAAATTTGCCCACCATCCCCGGCCAGAACAGCAGCGGGAAGAAAGGCGCAATGGTGGTAAGCGTACCAGCCAGCACGGGCACGAACACCTCGCCCGCCGCTTCTTTGGCAGCTCTTACAATGCTCAGGTTGGAGTTGTGGTAAATGCGGTGCGTGTTCTCAATCACCACAATCGCGTCGTCCACCACAATACCCAGCGCCAGCAGAAAGGCAAACAGCACGATCATGTTGAGCGAGATGCCGAAGAAGTACAGCGTAATGAAGGCCAGGCACATGGAGAGCGGCACAGAAAGGCCCACAAAAATGGCGTTGGTCGTCCCCATGAAAAACATCAGGATCAGGGTAACGAGCACAAAGCCGATGATGATGGTATTGATGAGGTCGTTCAGGGTATGGCGCGTCCGGGTGGATTGGTCACCGGTTACGGTAACCTTCAGGTCGTCGGGCAGCGTGGCGCCTTTCATCTCATCAATGGTGGCGGCGATGTTGTCAGAAGCCTCGATCAGGTTTTCGCCGCTTCGCTTGATCACGTTGAGCGTGATCACTGGCTCGTTGTCAAGACGGGCATAGCTTTCCTGCTCCTCAAAACCCTCGGCCACCTGGGCAATATCACCCAGCCGGATGTTGCCCCCTGATACGGACTGCACCACAATATCGCTGATTCGGTTCGGGTCTGTATACTGGCCCACTACGCGCACCGAGCGCTTCATATCGCCCACCGTTACATTGCCACCCGAAATGGTCATGTTCTCGCGGGAGATCGCGTTGGCGACGTCATTGAACGTAACGCGGGCGGCCTGCATCTTGTACATGTCCACGTTTACTTGCACCTCTTTCTCCAAAGCGCCCACCATGTCCACGCGCGTAATTTCGGGGCTCGACTCGATGCGGTCTTTCAGCTCCTCGGCATAATTCTTCAGCTTGTCGAGGCTATAGTTACCCGACACGTTCACCTGCATGATGGGGATCTCCGAGAAGTTGATTTCCTGCACATCCGGGTCCTGGGGCAGGTCGGTCGGCAGGTCTGAGCGGGCTTTGTCCACGGCATCCTTCACCAACTGCTTGGCTGCCGGCACATCCACATCGGTGTTAAACTCCACCGTGATCATGGAGAAGTCCTGGATAGAGTTAGACGTTACCTTCTTCACCCCCGACAAGGCCTTCAGTTGCTTCTCGATAGGCCGCGTAACCAGGTTCTCCACATCAGAGGGAGACGTGCCCGGGTATACCGTCCCCACAAACACCGTCGGGATCACGATGTCCGGGAAATTCTCCTTCTGTAGGTTGACGTAAGAAAAGATACCTGCCAGGGTCAGGATAATGGTGATGATATAGATACTGGTTCTATTGTCAATCGACCAGTTAGTTGGCTTAAACTGCTTCATAATCGCTTGCTTCTGGTGGTTATTTCTGGCTCAGGCTCTCCTGCGAGAACACGACAGGCTGGCCTTCGTTCAGCCCCTGGTAACCGGCCGTAATGACCTGCTCGCCGCTGGTCAGTCCGCTCAGCACCTCTACCATCCCCTTGTAGTCTCTGCCAGTCTCTATTTCTTTGCGGGCCGCCACGTAGCGGTCACCGTCTTTGCGGGCCACGTATACATAAGCCTTGTTCTCATCGCGCTGCACCAGGTTTACCGGCACCACTACCACGCCCTGTTTGCTGTAATCCTGAATCCGGACAACGGCCACCATGTTCGGGCGCAGGGACAGGCTCTTGTCGTTTTTAAAGCGGAGCTCCACCGTAAAGGTGCGGTTGGTTGGGTTGATAAACTGGCTCACCACATCCACGGTCATCTCCACCTCCTTGCCCAGGTCCGGGAAGAACACCACCGCATTATCCCCTTCGTTTATCTTGCTCTGGTAAGCTTCAGACACCTCGGCCACGATCTTGCCGCCTTGCGTATTCACCACCCGGATGATGCCCATGCCCGGCATCACAGCCTCCCCGGCGTTAGGCACCACATCGTCCACCACCCCACTGATCGGGGACTTGATGTTGAACTGGTCGCGCTGCTGCTGCAAGGTTGCCAGGCTGCGCTCCAGGGCCTCTTTGTTGTTCTTGGCCGTCAGGTACTGCATCTCTGTGCCGATCTTCTGGTTCCAGAGGTTTTGCTGCTTCTCAAAGCCAATGCGGGCCAGCTCCAGGCGGGTTCTCAGCTCCGCGATGTTCTGCTCAAGCACCTGCGCATCGATGGTCGCCATGGTCTGGCCCTTCGATACCCGGTCGCCGCGGTCCACGCGCACGCTGGTCAGTACGCCACCCACTTTAGGGCTTACAAATACGTTCTGATCAAAGTCCACCCGGCCCTGTACCTCCAGGTAATGGCGGAAGGTGTCCTGCGCAAGGGTGGTGACGCTTACGGGCACCGTCTTCTTTTCTTTGGCTACTGTCTTGCCGTCCGCCTTCAACTCGGCCTCTAAGGCGGCAATCTCCTGCCCCAGTCTTTCCTGCTCGCTTTTCAGCTCTGCCAGCTTTGCCTCTTTGTCGTTGCCTGTGCCGCATGCTGCCATACCCAGCACCAGGGCCACAGCGTAAATTCCGATGTATCGTTTCATTTGTAGTTCTTAAAGGGGATCTTCTTTCTTATTTTATTCAGCCAGCAACGTGCCGGTGGCGCGGCTTAAATTCACTTTGGCAATCAGGGCATCGTACATGGCCGCATAGTAGTTGGTCTGTGCCTCGCGCAAGTCGGTTTCGGCGGTCACTACCTCCAGGTTAGTCCCTACTCCCTCCTGAAACTTGATCTTTGCCACCCTTGCAATATCCTGCGCCAGGGCCATGTTCTCGCGCCGGGCCTCCAGCACTTCCAGTGCGTTGGTCAGCTCGGTGGAGGCTTGCGCCAGCTCCAGGTCGATGCTCTGGCCCAAGGCCTCGAAACCCAACTTGGTATTCTCGAGGGCTACTTTGGCTTGCTGGATCTGGTAGTGCTTGCGCAGCCCGTCGAAAATGGGCAACTGCAATTGCCCGCCCACATAACCGTATTCCAGCCAGTTGCTGGTCTTGGTTACGCTGCTGAAGCTGTTGCTGGCCGTAATGTAGCCATAGCGAGCATTCAGGGAAAGCTTGGGCAGGTATCCCGACTTGCGGTTGCGCAAATCCAGCTCAGCCAGGTCGCGCTGCGTTTCCAGGATAGAATATTCGATGCGGTCGCTGTAGTTGAAGCTTTGCGGGTTCAGCTGGCTGATGTCCACTTCTACCTCGGCCAACTCGTCGGTGAGCTGAATGGGCTGCCGCTGGTCGAGCCCCATCTGAAACTTGAGCAAATTCTCGCTCACAGCCATCAGGCGGGCGGTTTTCTGCTGCTCTACCTTCAGGTTGTTCAGTTGCACGCGCAGCCGGTCCACGTCCAGTTTCTCGGCTACCCCGTTTTCATACATCACGCCGGTCTGGTAAAGGATCGTGTCGAGGCGCACGAGGTTCTGGTTCAGCAGCTCGAAGCGCTCGCGGTTTACTAGCACCCCATAATAGGCCTTGGCCACCTGCTCAGCCACCTCGATCTCGCTCTGCTCCGCCTGCTTCCGCGACAGCTCGGTGTAGGTCTTCGCTGCTTTTAGCCCGATCAGGTAAGTGCCGTCAAAGAGCAGTTGGCTGCCCGTTACGGTGGCGTTGCCGGTATAAGCCGGCGTGAACGTAACCGGCACAAAGGTGCCCGGCTCCGGTGCGTTCGGGTTATTGGGGTCCTGGAAAAACTCGGCTGGCAGGAAGCTCTGCTGCTGAATGAAGTTATCCCCGATTTCCAGTGAGCTGTTGACCTGCGGCAGGCCCATCGCCCGGATCTCGCCCACTTGGGCCTTGGCGATGCGCTGCTGGTTGCGGCTAACCTTTAGGCTGGCGCGGTTCTGCAGCGCGTACCTGATGCTCTCCTGCAGGCTAAAGGACTGGCCGCCCTGGCCATGGGCCGCGTAAGTGCTCCACAGCATCAGGAAGGCGGCTAGCAGGCTTAGACTTTTTTTCATGTTCAATTTTAAGGTGTATTGTCTTGCTCTTATTCTTCCTCTTTGATGTGCAGCAGCTCGTTGATGAGCTTATGGCCTTTTAGCGTGGCGATGCCCAGCATGTAGTGCTCCAGCACAGCCAGTTGCACCCGACTGATATTATACTCATGCGGCGGGAACACCTGGTTGTTGAAAGGCAGCTCCAGGATGGCCAGGCGCATGCGGGCGATGATTTCCACATCCAGGTCTTTCCGGAAAAGCCCCTCGTTTATACCCCGCAGAATGTTGTCCTTCACCTTCGTGAGCATAAAGCTGTTTTTATGGCGGTGCCATAGCGCCCAACTCTCCGGGTGGTACTTCTGCAGGTCATGGAAAATGGAAGGGTGAATCTGGGAGAACACCTGCTTGGTGAGCGCCATGATCTGAAAAATCTCCTCTACAGCATTGCCCGATGTCTCCACAAAGCACTCGCAGTCGCCCTGCACGGTGGCCAGGTAGTTCTCCATCGTTTCGTACACCACCTGGTCTTTGTTGGCAAACCACTTGTACAGGGTCTTTTTGGACATGGCCAGGTGCTGGGCAATGTCATCCATCGAAACGCTTTTAATGCTCCGCTGGCAGAACAGCCCAATGGCCGCCTGCAGTATCTTCGATTTAGTGTCTGTTCTTTCTACTGCTTCCATATCACGTATCGGCCGCAAAACTATGGAAACATTTTCTATTTCGAAAGTTTCCGGCAAGATATAACCTGAACAGGCTTGCCATCAGAAAGTTTGCTACTACCTGAAAAACAACGACTTAAATGTAGCGCATTTAAAGTTAAGGGAACGTTAAACTAGCTAAACAGCCCGATTTTGTAGACGAATAGCACGGCAGAGGTGGTTGTAGGCAAGCTGTGCCGGGTCAGATGCCAAGCACGGTGCGCAACAGGCTGTAACCGCTCCGGCTCAGGGGTACGCGCACCCCGTTCTTCAGCAAAGCGATGTGCGTGTCTTTCTCCAGAGGCTCAATGCGTGTAAGCTGGGCAAGGGGGATGATGTAGGAGCGGTGCACGCGCACAAACTGCTTAGCGTCCAGCACCCGCTCGTAGTAACGCATGGTTTTCTTCTTCAGGAACAGCCCATCCGGGGTATGGACTTTCACATAGTCATCGTACGCCTCCAGGTATAGGACGTCTTCCACGGGTATGATCCGGATATCATTCCCCGCCTTTACCACGATGCGCAGTTGCTCTTCCGGCTGCTTGGCAGGCACTTCGTTCAGTTCTGCCGCCATCCCCCCTGAAGTGCCCGCATGGCGTTTCTCCAGCCATTTTTTCAAGGCAGCACCAAAGCGCTCCCGGCTGAAAGGCTTGAGCAGGTAATCCACGGCATTGGCCTCAAAGGCTTTCAGGGCATAGGCATCATAGGCGGTGGTAAAGATCACGCCGGGCTGCTGCTCCACCAGCTCCAGCATCTCAAAGCCATTGATCTTGGGCATCTGGATGTCGAGAAAGACGAGGTCAGGGTGGTGATGCTGGATGGCTTTTATACCCTCAAAGCCATCGCCGCATTCTTGGGCTACTTCCAGTTCGGGGTACTGTTGCAGGTACTCGGCCACAATGCTGCGGGCTAGGGGCTCATCGTCTATAATCAGGCATTTCATCATCGTTCTAGTTTTGCGGTATCTTAATGCGGGTGATAAACTGGTTTCCCTGCTGCTGGGTCTGCAACAGGTCGGGGCGGGCGTAGAGCAGGTACAGGCGGCGCTGCACGGAGCTCAGGCCAAAGCCGGTGCCCTGCTGCGGGCGCGCAGTGGCGGGGTCATAGGGGTTCTCTACCTGCAGCAGCAAGTGGTGGTCCTGCGCGGTAGCCTGAATGCGGATGGTTGTGTCGCCCACGGTATCATATAAACCAAACTTGATCGCGTTTTCTACCACAGGTTGCAGCAGCAGGGCAGGCAAGCGCATGGTTTGGGCATCTTCCTGCACCTCTATCGCGGTTTGCAGCCGATGGCCGAACCGCACTTTCTCGATCTCGAGGTATAACTCCAGGTGCTTTAGCTCATCGGCGAGGTTTACCTGCTGTTGGTTGTCCTTGCGCAGGGTGCCGCGCAAAAAGTCAGCGAGCTGCTGGATCATGGCGCGGGCTTTTTCAGGCTTCATCACCAGCAGGGCGGAAATAGAATTGAGGCTGTTAAACAGAAAATGCGGCTGCAGCTGTTGCCGCAGGGTATGGAGCTCCGCGTCACGGGCCAGCCGCTCGGCATCGGCACGGCGCTGCTCGTCCTGCTGCCGCTCTAGGGTATAAAACCAGAACCAGCTCAGCAAGAGCAGCAGCAGAACCATCAGCCATGTAAACACAAACCGAACCCCCAGGGTAGCCTCTATAAAAGCCACATACCCTTGTTCCGCTACAAAAATTTGGGCGGCAACCCAGTAAAAGGCCATCGTACTCAGCACTGCCAAGCCCAGGCTCCACACCAGCAGGTAGGCGGCCTCTCTTATGCTGGGTTGATAGTAGCGCAGGCCCATCCCCATAGCGTAGCTGCCGCTTGCCAGCAGCAAATTGGTCAGGAGCGCGTCTACTGCCGCCAGCTTCAGGGGCAAACCGCCATACCACAGGAGCGCCGTTTGCACGCCCGCCCATAACAGCGCCCAGCAAAGGTATACCAGTATGACACGAACTGTAGGCATGTGGGATGATGGTTAATTGGTGGTTGTTAATTGGAGATTGTTACCTGCTAATTGTTTTCATGCTGCTTATAGACTGTAAATAACTGTTAAACCGATAGCCATACAGCACTTGGTAATCAACAATAAAACACGTAACAATTTAGTAGCTCTTGATGGTTAACCCGCCGAACAATGCCACACCTTTCAGGATCAGCACCTTGTTAGGGTCGTAGCTACTGCTCTGCAGCAGGGGGCGCTTGTCGTCCATGCCACCCAGGATGGCGACCACCTCCGACTTCACCTGCCAGTTTGCCGGCACAATCAGGGAGGTGCCCCCAAAGATCTGCGTGGCCTCCAGCACGGCCGGCGACTGCAGGTCGGCCTGGCTCAGGTTCAGCTCGGTGCCCCCGAAAACGCTCACCACCTCGCCGCCCCTGAAGTTCTTAGAGATGATGTTTTTTTTTACGCCGCCCAGGATGGCCGCCGAGTCCACAACCTCCTCGGTGCTGTAATTGCCCTGGGTTGTGTGAGCTCCTGTGCCTGGCTCGTCTGGGTTCAGACCATCAGCTTCTTGCTTATTGGGCTCGGCAGCGCGGGGGGCTAGGTTTCGGTAGAAATCCTCGTGCCGGTTCTTCGGCTTCAGCATCATCCAAAGGCCAAGTCCAATCAGCAGTATCGGCCAGAAATATACCCGTAGGTTTATGTCAACAATCAGGTCGTTGAGGAGAAAGATGGAGCCGATAAGCACAAGCACCAACCAACCTGACTTGCGGAAGTTATGCTTGAACCCAATGAAGAGGCCAATTACAATCAGGATCATGGGCCACGAGAACACCCAGTGCGGGAAGAAGAAGAGATGGAGCTGCGAGCCGAGGATGAAAACGCCGACGGTTACCAGCAGCAGGCCCGCCAATACTTTCCCGCTGGTGCCCCGCTGTGGGTTTTGCCAGTTATCGCTGTTGGGGTTTTGATTTTTATTTTCCATAGTTCCTTTTCTTTAAGTTTCTGATATAAAGGTACTCAAAGCCAGTGCACGCGTCCAGGGTTAATAGGTTGGCACGAAGAAGAAGTCGGCGAGCTGCGGGTTTTAGTCGGTAAGCTACGAAGCATATCGCCTTTCTGCAATTTACCGATGCGCCGCCAACCTTCAGCCGCAATACTTATGGAAAGCAGGTATGGCAATTGTAAATACAGGTCGGGTACTGTTCGCATGACGGATGGCCAAGGCAATGCAACGTTTTAATTGATGCGTTACAGAAACGCCATCCCGTGCATCCTCAAATCCTGTAAATCCTGGTTCTGATAGCTTGGTTGGTAAAATGATTCGGACAGGTCGCAACCCAATGCCGTAAACTTATGGTGAAGCTATATCTAATCTGTTATCTCGACGAAAGGAGAGATCTGGAATGTTTTATTGTACTGTGATTCTTCAGATTCCTCGCAAAGGCTCGGAATGACAGCTTCGCCTTACGTTTACGGCATTGGGTCGCGCCCTGTCCCTGCGAACGTTAGTCAAACACCCTCCTCTTGCACCAACTCAGGATTACCGGAATAGAGGCCGAACGCATCAAATTATTATCTTTGTGTATTATGGTGGAGAACATACAACTAATAGCACAAGAGATAGAGGCAGCGCAGCTGAGCAACGCCGCCGAACTGGAGCAATTCCGCATCGCTTACATAGGCCGCAAGGGCCGCATTGCCGACCTGTTCAACAACCTGAAAGAGGTGCCGGCAGAGCAGCGCCGCGAGGTGGGCCAGCAGCTGAACACCCTGAAGAACCGCGCGCAGGAGCGTTTCGACCAGGCCCAGGAGCAGCTGGCCAACGCCACAGACACATCCGGCGACACGGGCTTCGATTTCACGCTGCCTACCGTTCCGAACACGCTGGGCACGCGCCACCCACTCTCGCTGGTGCGCCAGGAGATCGTGCGCATTTTTGAGCGTATCGGCTTCAACGTGTCGGAAGGCCCGGAGATGGAGGACGACTGGCACAACTTCTCGGCGCTGAACTTCCCGGAGAACCACCCGGCCCGCGAGATGCAGGACACCTTTTTCTTGAGCGAGGACAAGGAGCAACTGCTGCGCACCCATACCTCCACGGTGCAGGTGCGCCTGATGGAGAACAACCAGCCGCCGCTCCGCAGCATTATGCCGGGCCGCGTATACCGCAACGAGGCCATCTCGGCACGGGCGCACATGGTGTTCCACCAGGTAGAGGGCCTGTACGTGAACAAGGGCGTGAGCTTCAAGGACCTGAAGGAAACCCTGTATTACTTTGCCAAGGAGATGTTCGGGCAGGACACGCAGATCCGTTTCCGCCCGTCGTTCTTCCCGTTCACAGAGCCAAGCGCCGAGATCGACATCACCTGCTTTATCTGTAAAGGCGAGGGCTGCAACATCTGCAAAGGGTCAGGATGGGTTGAGATTGGCGGCTCCGGTATGGTGGACCCTGCGGTACTGCAAAGTTCCGACATCGACCCGGAGGTATACTCTGGCTTTGCCTTCGGGATGGGCATCGAGCGCATCACGATGCTCAAGTACCAGATAAAGGACCTGCGCTTGTTCACCGAGAACGATGTGCGCTTCCTGCGCCAGTTTGAAGGAGTTATTTAGGAATTTTGAATGACTGCATAAGTGAATGAGTGAATGTGTTGCCATACTTTAAATCAAACAGAAGTACTGCAGGGCATTCACTCATCGTTTTTATAGAAACGCGCTAAGCCATGAAATTAGAAGATATCAAAACCATCGGTATAGTAGGAGCCGGCACCATGGGCCAGGGCATTGCCCAGATCTGTGCGCAGGCAGGCTACAAGACCATCCTGTTCGATATTAACGCGCAGGTACTGGACAAGGCGCAGCAGACCACCATCACTAACCTCGACAAAGGCATTGCCCGCGGCAAACTGACGGAGGCAGAGAAAACGGCTACGCTTGCCAACATTTCCTATACCGGCGACACGCTGCAGCTGAGCTGCCACGTTATCATTGAAGCCGTGGTGGAGCGCCTGGAGGTGAAGCAGAGCATCTTTCAGGAGCTGGCCAGCATCAATACCCCCGATACGATCCTGGCCTCCAATACTTCCTCCATACCCATCACCCAGATTGCGGCAGCCGTGGCACACCCGGAGCGCGTAGTGGGCATGCATTTCTTTAACCCGGCGCATATCATGAAGCTGGTCGAGGTGATCTCGGGGGCCGCTACCTCGCCTGAAACTGCTGAAATTATAAAACAGCTGGCCGAGAAGCTGGGCAAAACGGCGGTGATGGCGAAGGATTCTCCCGGGTTTATCGTGAACCGGGTGGCGCGCCACTTTTACGTGGAAGGCCTGAAGCTGCTGGAAGAGGGCGTGGCTGATGTGGAAACGATTGACAAGCTGATGCAGGCCAGCGGCTTTAAGATGGGCCCTTTTGAACTCATGGACCTGATTGGTGTTGATACTAATTATTCAGTTACCTCCTCGATGTTCGAGGCTTTCCATTATGACGCCAAATTCAGACCAAACCGCATACAGCAGCAGAAAGTGGATGCCGGGCACCACGGCCGCAAAACAGGCAAGGGCTTTTATACCTATGAATAGACTGCTGCTGGCCGTGCTGCCCCTGCTGGTCGTGCTGCTGACAGCCTGCGGCAGCAACACCGTCGGGCCGCACATCCCTGATGTGGTGGTAGACCAGCAAGTGAACGTAAACAGCCAGCTGTACCCGGGGCTGCGCCAGGACGGTGGCCACGCTTACCTTTCGGGGGGGTATAAGGGCATTCTGGTCGTTCGCCAAAACGCAGGCCAGTATGACGCCTTTGAGCGCGCCTGCCCCTACGACCCCACGGCTTCCTGCTCTAAAGTAACCGTAGACCCGTCGAACCTCTTTCTCGTAGACGACTGCTGTGGCTCTCAGTTTAATTTGCAGGGTGAGGTTTCGGGCGGCCCGGCTGTATATGGCCTCCGGAAGTACCGCACCACTTTATCGGGTTCGGTGCTGCATATCACCAACTAAATTTTTGAAATTGATTTTCAGTAAATTACGGCAGATGCCAAAAGTTTTTTTAGCCCGGACTTGCACCATAATCTAAACTGCCGTAATATTGCACCATCAATCAGCGGGAAAGTCGCTGAAAACAACATAAGATTCCTCCTTAGCTCAGTTGGTTAGAGCACATGACTGTTAATCATGGGGTCCCTGGTTCGAGCCCAGGAGGGGGAGCTACAGAGAAAGCCACTGACGGATAACGTAAGTGGCTTTTTTGTTTTTGTGCGATTTTACGCACGCACAAGCGCGTTCAGAAATCATCCCCTTGTTACATAAGGGCTGTTACATTCCAGTAAAACCATTCAAAAATTCCTGTCATGCTGCTAAGAAACCTGGCAGTAGCTGCGCAGTGCTTTCCAGAGCTTTGATTCCCCTATCCTGCTAAGGCCAGGTAGAAGGCAAGGCCTCATCCGTCAGAAAGCCCGTTGCAAATTATGGCAGGCCAACTTATTTATCCTTCCTGCGTTGCAACCAATATTCTTCTGCCTGGATATTCTAGCAGCGTTTTATTTAAGGATCAGAAGCACGAATTAACGAGCTAGCGGCATGCCTAACCCCGAGACTGAAATCAGACACTTCCGGTATACCACCTGGTACCTCTTTCTTGGGCTGACTGCTTTGTTTATAGCACTCTACGCCCTTGCCAGGGAGCTGTACCGGCATGTGCTGCAGGAGGACCAGCTCGTTGAGTGGATCACCTTTTTAGGGTTGATCGTTACCAGCACCGTAGCGCTTTTAGCGGCCGTGGCCATCTACAGGAAGTTTGCGTACCTGCATTGGTTCTTTGTGCTGTTCTCGCTGTTCAGTTTACTGGCCGGGCTGGAGGAAATCAGTTGGGGGCAGCGCATCTTTGGCTGGGAAACAACAGGTTTTTTCGCCAGGTACAGCGATCAGCACGAGACGAACCTCCACAATACCTTTCAGGGCATCTTCAAGATCAAGACGAAGCATATTGCCCTGGTGGTCGTGTCGGTGTATGGCATTTTGCTGCCCCGGCTGGTAGCGAAGCAAAACAAGGTGCTGGTGCTGTTCAGGCAATTGGTCCTCCCTCCCAGGTTTCTGGGCATTGGTTTTATACTGGCTTCCCTGCTGATGCTGGATGAGCCAACGGGCCGGGAAGAAGAGTTGGGTGAGCTGTATTACAGCATCTGTTTTGTGCTTATGATGGGCTATTACTACCGTGTAGCCCGGCATACCGACGCCTTTAAACAATAGCTCCCGCAACCTTAAAGAAGGTTCTCGCCCATCTGCTTTCTGATGCCCCACCATACCCGGCCCTGGCGAAAGACGGCAGAAAACCTGCGCCATGGCATCCCTTTCCCCCTTCCGAATCTTTCGGTAGATAGCTGGCCGTTTATACCTCCCAGCCCGGATTATTAACACTAATGCAGCAGGTGCTTTTTGGCTTTCTGCCCATAGTACCACCGCTGGCATTCGTCCGGCTTAGGGCAAAAAACCCTTTTGATGCTGCCGCCCTGGTTTGCAATATGCTTTGGAGCATACAAGGTTTTCTGCACAGTCAGCTTACCGCTATCAGCCAAAACATGGGCACAAACGAAACACGGACCATTGTAACTACCCTGGGAGCAGCGAACATGGTTACGGCCCGTGGAGGGCGTATAGCCGTCAGCCCGAAGGTGCCTGGAAAAAGTTTCGGCGGAAGCTAAACGACTCAGTATGCAGGTGCAACAATTAATGCTGCTTCAGGAAAAGGCCCTCTGATGATGAAGCAGTGTTTTATCTTCAGCCCTGATACCCTGGTATTCAGGGCTGTTTCATTTTAACATTGCCTTCGCTAGCGTCTCGCTCGTGTAAATTATAATTGGGCCTCTGGCCCAGTCGAGTTGCAAACCCGACACCATTTTTAGACACCCCGAAAGCCTTCGGGGCGCCAGTAAAGCAGAGAATGAAACGACCCTACCCTGGCATGGGGTATAAAAATAAGCCGCATAAAAGTTAATTACGCGCCTTATTTTTATACTATGTTACCTGATCAACCCAGACCAGCTATGGCTATGAAATCTTGATTACTGCTTAGGTACAAGCGCACAATACTCGCATGATTCTCCATAAGCTGGGCTACGGAACACCAATAGTATTACCGGATGGTCGTCGCTGGCGCGCTTTGTGAATATACCTGTAATGGTATCCTCTTCGCCCGGGTCACTGCTGTAGGGGCCGCTAGTCCAGGTAATTGTGCCGCTTTTAAGGTTGTAATTGTAGTTGCCAGGCCGGGGTGTGGAGCCCCGGTAGTTATAAGTTGCCCCGTCCAGTATATCAAACTGACTGGTCCAGCGGGTGGTGGAGCGCTGGAATGTGCCCATTTCGCTCAAACTTTTAAGTTGCATTCCCGGCATTTCCTGGCAGGCATAATGGCCCGGCACTATTTTGCCACCCAGCTTATAGTTCGGGCTTTGGAAAAGGGGCGCATCATCAGCGCTCTGCTTCTTTTCATTTGTTGGCTCAGGTGCCGTGTTTGCACTGGTTTCCTGAGTAGCGTTCGCAACCGGTGCTTCAGCTGAACTGGCATCTGCAGCAGTCCTGGTAGCCGGCGTATTCTCACCTGCTAGGGACTGCGCCTGGTCAGGTTGCGGTGTTTCCTGTTCCAGCGTTTCTGTTTCTGCCGAAACCTCTCCTGCTGATGCGGTATCAATCGCTTGCATGCTACAAGCACTGGCTATCAATAACAAGGGTAAAGCCCATACAAGGCAGGTTCTGTGAAGCATATAGATCAGGTTTATAGGATTGATTTATATAACAGCGATATCTATTTTTCTAAAATGTACCTTGATAGCCATGTCAGCCATTATGGCAACTGGTATTACTTATTAAATATTTAAATGGTTATATTCTTTGTTTAAAAATCACCCGTTTAATATAGTAATTCTGCTCCGTTTTCCTTAATAAGCTGGGATAGCAACCGCTTTACCTGCTTATTTTCTCATATGCTTTTCGAATTACCTAGGCTGTCATCTTTATTCTTTCGGATGTGGCATTGGAGCGAGGGGACAAGGGGGTATGACTCTGCAAATTTCCAATACCCCTCTTTGTCATTTCGAACGAAGTGAGAAATCTGAGTTGAGAGAGCCCATAAATTTCAGATCTCTCCCGTTGGTCGAGATGACAGGGAACGGCAGCGCACCCTTTGTCATTTCGAGCCTTGGCGAGAAATCTGAGTGAACCCTATACCCATAGCGTCCAGATCTCTCCCGTTGGTCGAGATGACAGGGAACGAGATGACAGGGAACGGGATGACAGGGGGAAAGGGAGACTTTTAGTCCTCTGCTATCTCCTCATTCAAAAAAGCCCACGTCGGGTTCTGCTGGGCGATGAGCGCTTCTTTCTTCTTTCTGCTCCACTTTTTGAGCTCCTTTTCCCGCGCGATGGCATGCTCTACCTGTGTGAATCGCTCATAGTATACTAGAAGGTGGCAGTAATACCTTCCGGCGAAGGTATGAGGTAAGCCAGCATTCAGGGCATGCTCCTCCAGTCGCCGCTGCAAGGTGTTGGACATGCCGATGTATAAGACCGTTTTACCTGGGTTGGTGGTGATGTACACAAAGTAGTTGTGGCTATGCATGGAGGTTGCCCCGGTTAAGCTTGTTGCATTCTTTTTATGCGTGTTACTACTTCTTTTTTACCCTGAATAAGGCCTGCATCTTCTGTCTTCTCGACCGGCAGAGAAAGAGTTGGTGATCGAAAAAACTATACTCCAGATTTCTCACTTCGTTCGAAATGACAAAGGGTATGCTACCTCACCTTCAGCTGTCATCTCGACCAGCGGGAGAGATCTGGGGTTATAGGATAGGCTATACTCCAGATTTCTCGCCAAGGCTCGAAAGGACAAAGTGGGGGGAGGGCTTGGGGTGGTTTTGCGTGGCATGGCGAATTACCGCGCATACTGCTCCTGCTCGGTTTTCCTTAACAGGCCCAGGCCGTGGAGCGTTTGCAGCAGGCTGTCTATTTGCTGGAGACGCTGGGGTTGCTGGGCTTTGCCTGTTGGCTTAAACTGCTGCAGCAGTTCCTGCGCGGTGGCGGGGCGCTCGTGCAGCTGCAGGGCGCGTTGCACGGCCTGTGCCTGCTCCGACAGGTTTTTAGGCCAGGCCAGTTGCTCTTTGGCGGTTGCGGTGGCGGCTTTGCCTTTCTTTTTGCTTTCCATACCCAACTCGCCTTGCTGGGTGCCTAGCGGGTTCTGGTAGGCGGGGCGGAGCCAGCGGATGTGGCCGCGTGCTTCTTCAGCAGAACGCTCTTTGTTCAGGGCTACGAGGCGCTCGAGTATCTCTTCTTCGGGGAGGTTGGCGGGCCAGCCATAGGCGGCGGCTACGGCGGCATCCAGCTCCTGGTGCAGCTGCAAAAGTATACTTACCAGCCCCTGCTCGTGGGTTTTCTGCTCTTTGGGAGTAAGCGCCTCGCCCGACCGCAGTTTCTCCAGCACGTTATACATGTCGGTGATGGTGAGCGTGGGGTGCTGCGCCTGCCGCTGCTTGCGGTGCGCGTCCAGCTGCTCGGCTATACCTCGGATCTGCTCCTGCTGTACTTCGGTAGCGGTAGGGAAGGGGAAGGTTTCGAAGCAAGTTGTTTTTACATATACAGGTCTATCTTCTAAGGTACTGCCTGCTGCTAAAACCCATTTTTGATGTATAGTGCTAGATAAGACTCCAAAATGAAAAGCATCATTGAGTGCTATTGCTATAAGTTTATTATCAGGAAGTATGGACTCGTCTAAAAGTGTGAAAAATCTATGTTTTGAAGTTTCTACTGTAGCAATAAATCGGCCTGTACCTTTGATTGCTTCTCTTATTTCTGGTCGGGTTCTTCCAAACGTCCACCAATTCTCACTAATACTTTTATCTCTGTTTTGATCACGTTCAGGCTTTACATGATTATAGATGTGTTGATAGATTTTTGGGTATTTTGAACGTGATTGCTCGACTGATAGTCCATAAAAATCTATCACATAAACATCACGATTCTTTGCCGTTAAATCTCTGCCATTCATGTATGGTCTTATTACTCTGACTGATTCAGAATTCTCAGTATAATCAAAATTACTTATCTGATTCTTTTCTAATATAAAGCCAGCTCCAAACAACATAACTCCTCTACTACTCAAATTAGAATTTGATTTAAGCATTTTGGAGTTTATCACCTCAGCTCCTATCCGAAAGTCAGCATGGATTTTTCCAGCTTTTTCATGAAAGGTGACTTCAACTTCCATACTAGACGTTCTAGTTTCAGATGCAACAGTTAGAAGCCTACCTATAGAATCTCCCTTTTCTGCCACACTCATAGCAATTTCTACAGCTGCACCATCCGCACTATCAACCCACGGATGGTCAGGTATAGCAAGTGTGATGGAGAGCGGCGGATTTGCCTGCATCTGCGCCTCAATCACACGGCGGTTAAAGGTCTGTTTTATACTATTGGTGGTGATGAAGCCAAAGCGTTCAGCCTTACCAGCTCGAACAATTTCAGCGGCTTTATGCCACCAATACATCACGAAGTCTGCACTCTCCGGCACAGCACCTTTGTATACTTTGCGGAGCGCTTCGGTATAGCCATCTCCCAAAGCCTCGCGCATACGGGCAGGGCCTATAAATGGCGGGTTGCCTACAATAAAATCGGCTTCGGGCCAGGTGGCGGGTTTGGGGTCGAGGTAATCGTAGGTGATGGTGCGGGCGGTTTCGTCGGGCACTTCCTGTCCGGTAACCGGGTGCGTTTTGGTACTGTGGCCATCCCAGCGGGTAACGGGCTGGCCATTGCTGTCGAGACGTTCTTTGCGTTCGGAGTAGCTCAGCACCGCGTCCTGCTGCTTTATGTTGCCGTACTCGCGCAAAATAGGATTGCTCAGGCGGGTGGCCGAGCCATGCGCCCGGAAGTGCCATTGCAAATACCCGATCCAGAGCACCACGTCGGCGATGGCCGCTGCCCGTGGGTTAACCTCCAGGCCCAGCAACTGCGCCGGGGTTACGGTATAGCCGCCTGTCATATCGAAGCCCAACTGGCGCGGGAAATGGTCGAGGTACTCAGTTACTTCGCCCTCCAGCCTTTTGAGGTGCTCCAGGGTTACGTACAAAAAGTTTCCGCTGCCGCAGGCCGGGTCCAGTACGCGCACCGAGCACAAACGGCGGTGGAAGTTCTCTATCTCCTTGCGGGCTCCGGCTTCGTCGCCGTTGTCTTCCAGTATAGCCGAGGCGGTTCGGGCTGCTTCCCACTCTTCGCGCAGCGGCTCAATAACGGTAGGCATTACCAGGCGCTCCACGTAGGCGCGGGGCGTGTAGTGGGCACCCAGCTTGTGGCGCTCGCGCGGCTGCAAAGCCCGCTCCAGCAGCGTACCGAAAATGGCAGGCTCCACGTCGGCCCAGTCGGCCTCGGCGGCCAGTATAAGCAGGTCTAGTTGCGCCTCGGTGATGGGCAGCGCCTCGGGGTCTTTAAACAAATAGCCGTTAAACTGCGGGATAACCGTGCGCAGGGCCGGGTCGAAACCGCCCCTGTCCATACTTTGCCAGAGCGCCTTCAGGGCATCGGGGAAGTAGGTTATACTTTGGCGGTAGTCCTGCAGCAGTTTGGTAAACGAGTTGTCGGGCAGCAGCTGCACGTCTTCGGCAAACATGGTAAACAAGCAGCGCATCAGGAATCCCGACACTTGCTCCGGTGTATAGCCGGTCTGCTCCAAAGAGGCCGCCAGTTTCGCCAGCCGCTCGGCCAGCGCACGCGTTACACGGGCAGCGCGACGGCTCGGGTCCAGCTCCAACGGTTCCGTGAAGAGCAGGTGTAGGCGCTCGCGCACTTCTTCGCGGTGCAGCTCGTCGAGGGTAATTCTGTAGTTCTGCGGGTCCGGGAAAGGCACGTAGGTTTTGCCCTGCCTCGCAAAGTCGGCATACAAATCAATGCAATAGCCCACATCCACCACGGCCAGAAACGGAGGCCAGCCTTCGGTGGTCGGCAAGGAGCGGGCATAGCGCAGGGCCTGTTCCTTGGCCTTCTTCATTTCGCGGTCCCAGGTGCGGGTGTCGCGGGTGGCAGTGCCGGTTTTGGTTTTTGCCCGTTCCGCGCCCAGCATTTCGGCCTCGCTTATACTTGCCTTGTCAGCACCCTGCTTGGCCTCCAGCACAAAGCAGTCTTTCTTGTAGAGGTCGATAAAGTTGGTGCTGGTCTTGCCCTCGCCATCGTCAAACACCACGGGCCGCTCAAAAGTATAGCTTGCCTCGTGCACCTTGTCGGTGGCAGGTTGCGGTTTCTCCACGCCCAGCAGCTCGCACAGCTCGGTTAAAAACAGCTGGTAGTTAGCGCGTTCCGAAGCGCCGGAGGCTTTCCAGCGCGTGATGAAGTGGGCAACGGCAGGGGTATGGGTATGGAGCATGTGTTTGTTTTCAGTAGATAGCAGGATTTAAAGGTGCATTATAGGGAAAATAAGGCGAATAATATATCCCCTGCTCTATATCTCCAGAAAAATTTCTACTTGATCGCCATTCTTCTTAGCAGTACCTACTTATAGGTATTTTTTTGAATAAAAACAATTTAATTTTGCATTCACTCACAAGTCTATTATATTTATATCACTCCATACATATCGGCCGATTCTTGTATTATAGTTACCTCTTTGTCCAATCATACAGAGAGGGTTGCCCTACTATTTTATTGAATAGTTGCTGCCCTTAGCTATTCAGACCTTATTAATCCTATCGCCTTATTTATAGTTAAACCATTAATAAATATTAAAATGAAAATAAACAAACAATGCTTTTTTTATAAAAGTATAGCAGTCGCCACTTTTATAATATTCGGTATCTCAACAATATGCTGGAGCCAGTCTACTCCTCTCCCATCAAATCATCCTGTCAAAGTTGCGGCTCCACACTTGCCTCCAATATTAAGGCATGATGGAACAGGAAAACCAATTTATGGTGATAAATATGCTTATGATCGGGATAGAAATATCACACAATTGAAAAACTGGATAAAATTATACCCAGAAGAAATATCTGACTACAAGCGGGCAATAAATGACTACTTAAGCCACTCAGATGAAGAAGCCTTGTCTGGCAATGAAAAGGAATTATACCATGACCTGAAATCGCAATGGCTCATATTTAGTCAATTATAACTTTTAAAGTAAAACTATGAAAAATACTTATAAATCTTTACAAGTGCTTTGGCTGTTAGTTTTGGGATTAATAGCAACACGCAATAGTTCTTTAGCACAATGTATCACGCCATCAATAACTTCTATAAATAACTCTGGACCTGTTTGTGAAGGAGGTACGCTAACATTAAGCGCTGCCGGAACTGTGGGTGGGGTATCGTCTGCTTATGTACGAATGGCAGGAATTGGTGGTAATAGTGGTAATAGAGAGTTTGATGAACTGTTCTCATCAGGTGACAGAGCCGGTAAAATAGAGCGTATTTCCGAAACCATGTTCAATAGCATTGCTGCAGGCGGAGCCTCCGCCCTGCGTGATAAATATGACGTTCTTCTATTCACGTGGGCATCCTCTTCATATTTGAACGCCCCATGGACACTTATAGAGAATTACCTTGCATTAGGTGGCAGTGTTTTCTGGGAGGACCAGGTAAACATTACAGATTTGGCCCCAGGAGTTATTGGTAATCAGTATGACGGAAGCTATGGCTGCAGTTACGAACTGGTTTCTCCGGCGCCATTCCCTGAACTGATAGCAAACGGGGTAAATAGTTGTTTTATAAACCATCACCTTCAGGTTACCAACTGGCCATCTTGGATGCAGGTATACATAAAAGGTGCAGCCGGGGAAAACATGGCAATTGCTGGTATTCACCCAACTGGCGGCGGCCGATTTATTGTACAGGGCCCAGACCAAGACTTTCATGCAGATAGGGACGGTACCGGGGCACCTGAAAACCAATACCAGATCTTACTTAACCAACTTGATTTTCTTATTGCAGAACAAACAGGCATATCCTGGACAGGTCCTAATGGGTTTGTGTCAAATGCAGCGAATCCGGTTATATCGAATGTAACAGCGGCAAACGCGGGAGTATATACTGCCAGACTTACTAACATCACAGGTGGTGGCTGCTCTGCTACAGCAACAACTACTGTTAGTGTTATCAGTGCGCCTACAGCTACAATCACTCCCTCTGGCCCAACCAGTCTGTGCCCAAGTAACACCGTTACTTTAACAGCGAATGAGGGTACAGCTTATTTGTGGAGCACTGGCGAAACAACTCGGTCTATCACGGTAGGTACAGCGGCCAACTATTTTGTGAGGGTAACAAACACGAATACATGCTCCGCTACTTCAGCACCTATAATGGTTAGTGTAAATAATTCTTACTGCAACTCGGCACCAGTTGCTATTGCCAAATCAATTACTATCTCAGCAGATGATAATTGCGCAGGAAATGCCACAGCAGGAGATTTTAATGATGGCTCAACAGATGAGGATGGAGATGAGCTTGATTTTTCTGTTGTGCCGGTGGGGCCTTATCCTTTAGGTGAAACAACTGTTACGTTAACTGTAACCGATTCTAAAGGAGCTAGTAACAGCACTAATGCGACTGTAACTGTTGTTGATGCTTCAGCCCCTGTACTCTCTGCTGCACCAACTAACATTACCGTTTATACCGGAACAGATGCTTCAGGCTGTACAGCTACTGCTACCTGGGCCGCTCTAACCGCCACCGATAACTGCGGAACAGTTACAGTTGATTCTAACTACGAACCTGGGGCAACATTCCCAGTAGGAACGACAACCGTAACCTATACGGCAACAGACGACGCGGGCAACGAGGCGGAACAGCGCTCTTTCACGGTTACGGTAATAGACAACACGCCACCTACCATCAGTGCACCAGCAGCCATATCTCAGCATACAGATCCCGGTAGTTGTGGGGCAACAATTAGCGATCTGGGAAGTGCAACTTACGGAGACAACTGTGCCGGTGCTACTGTTGAAAACGATGCACCCGCTGTTTTCCCAATAGGCACCACCACCGTTACCTGGACCGTAACAGATGCCGCCGGGTACACCGCCACTGCCACGCAACAGGTAACCGTGACAGACAACGAGTTCCCTGAGCTGTCGCTGCCTGACGATATTGTAGTAAGCAACCAGGCCGGAAGCTGTGGTGCAATTGTTACCTACCTGCCTACAGCCACGGACAACTGCGCCGGGGTAACCGTGGAAACGGATATCCCTTCAGGGGCTACCTTTGCGGTGGGCACCACCACGGTGAACGTAACAGCAACAGACGCAGCCGGCAACGTATCCGCAGGCTCGTTCACGGTGACGGTGAACAATGATGCGCCGGTTCTAAGCAACATTTTACCAACTGACGCCGCTCCGATGCAGATCAACTCAGCCATGTCGTTTACAGCCTCTTGTACCGACAACAACCTGCAAAGCGCTTCCTGGAATTGGGGTGATGGCAGCAACTCTGTTGGCACGATCAATGGAACAGGACTTAGTGGCAGCCATACCTACAGTGCCACCGGCGTTTACACTGTTGGGCTAACCGTAACAGACGCTTGCGGCAGTACCGCGACTACTAATTTCCAGTACACGGTGGTGTATGATCCGGAGGGTGGTTTTGTAACAGGCGGCGGCTGGATAGACTCTCCGGCAGGTGCCTACAGGTCTGATGCCTCCAAAGCTGGCAAAGCGAACTTCGGCTTCGTGTCTAAGTACAAGAAAGGAGCCACCGTGCCAACCGGCGACACGAACTTTGAGTTTAAGGCAGCCGACCTGCACTTTAAGAGCAGCAGTTATGAATGGCTGGTTATCTCAGGTGCCACGGCCCGTTATAAAGGTGAGGGCACGATCAACGGCTTCGGGAACTACGGGTTTATCCTTGCGGCCACCGATGGCCAGGTGAACGGTGGTGGAAACGTCGACAAGTTCCGAATCAGAATCTGGGACAAGAACAACAATGATGCAGTAGTGTATGACAACAACCTGGGAGATGACGCAGACGATGCATTGGCAGAAACTATAATTGGCGGCGGCTCCATTGTGGTGCACAGCCCGATGAAAGGCTCGGCCAGCAACAAACTGGCAGCAGCCAGCAGCACGGCGCTTTCCGGCACCAGCTTCTACAGCTACCCAACGGCCTTTGCCGAGAAAACGACCATTGCCTTCCGGTTAAAGCAGGAGGAGCCCTTTATGCTGGAGGTGTATGACATGAAAGGTGCCTTGGTGAGGAAGCTAGCCTCAGGAACCGCAGAAGCAGAAAAGCTGTATGAGTTTGAGCTTCGCGGGAATGGCATGCCGCAGGGTGTATACCTGGTGCGCCTCTCTACCGCCTTGCAGGTGCGCAGCCTGAAAGCCGTGCTGAAACGCTAAATACAAGAAATATAACATACTAAAAGGCTGCCCGCTTGGGCAGCCTTTTTCATTTTTAATAAGGCAATATTCTGCTTTATACTCCCTCCTTTATACTCCGGGGAATCTAACCGCACATAGTGGAAGATTGTGATCTGTTGCCGGGAAACACGAGGATGCTACAAAGCCGCTTTTCCATAAGGTTGGCCTGCCCTTCTATGCCTCGCAAGCAAAGGCAGCGACGTACAGGTACTGATTATATAATATTGAAGCCAGGCAAACGGCCACCACCTTCCTATATCCACCGTTAAAAAAGCCCTACCCGCTCGCTGATAATCAGCAATTTATTGGCTGATTAATTTTAATTGCTTATCTTAAACGTATCAATCACGCTTATTACTGAACCATACCCGCTGGAGCCAATGTATCTGGTTTTGCTAAAACCATTTATGCATAGCCCCAAGCCCATAAAACGACTTGCTTCTACATACAGCACAGACTAATCATATTCCCGAGATACACTGCACATGAAAAAAACTGTTGTCAATCCCTTTATCAAAAACCCGAAGCAACTGTGTGGCGCCTTGCTCCTGGCGGTCCTTTCCTGGTCTGGCTGCAGCCAGCAGGAGGAAGCTGTAGACAGGCGCATCAAGCAGATAGAACCCGCGCAGGCGGCACAACTGGCCACCTCCATCGAGGGCTTAGTTACCCCCGAACTCAGCGAGGGGCTTTCGCTCCGCCTCTGGGGTTCAGACTCGCTCGTGGCCGACCCCATCTCGATTGACATCGACAACCAGGGACGCCTCTACTATACCCGCACCAACCGGCAGAAGAACTCGGAATTTGACATCCGGGGGCACCAGGACTGGGAGATTGGCTCGATACAGCTGCGAAACATAGCGGAAAAGCGGGCATTCCTGCACAAGGTGCTCGCCCCGGAGAACAGCGCCAAAAACGAGTGGCTGGCCGACATGAACAAAGACGGCTCGCACGACTGGCGCGACATGACCGTTGAAAAAGAACATGTATACCGCCTGGAGGATACCGACGGCGATGGCGTGGCGGATTTGTCGCAGTTGGTAGTAGAGGATTTTAACGACGAGGTGACAGATGTGGCGGGAGCCATACTGGTAGAGGGGGATGACCTGTTTGTAGGCGTGGCCCCGGACCTGTGGCGCATCAAAGACAAAAACGGCGACGGCGTGGCCGACGAGAAAACATCTATTTCGCATGGCTATGGCATACACGTGGGCTTCGGCGGGCACGGTATGTCGGGCTTGGAGATGGGCCCGGACGGCAAGATCTACTGGGGCATCGGTGATATAGGCTTCAGTGGCAAAGGCCCGGACGGCAAAGAGTGGAAGCACCCGAACAGCGGCGTGATTGCCCGGTCTAACCCTGATGGCAGCGACTTTGAGATTTTCGCCCACGGCCTGCGCAACACACATGAGTTTGTGTTCGACGAGTATGGCAACATCATCAGCGAAGACAACGACGGTGACCACCCCGGTGAGAATGAGCGACTGGTATACATCGTGAATGGCTCCGACACCGGCTGGCGCACCAACTGGCAGTTCGGCAAGTACCGCGACCCGGAAAACAACACCTACAAGGTATGGATGGACGAGAAGATGTATAAACCCCGGCACGAGGGGCAGGCAGCCTACATCACCCCGGCCATTGCCAACTACGTCAGCGGCCCGACCGGTATGCTTTATAACCCCGGCACAGCCCTGAGCCCGAAGTATAAGAACACCTTCTTTATCGCTGAGTTTGTGGGCAACCCCGCCAAGTCGGGCATCCATGCCTTTAAGCTGAAGCCAAAGGGCGCTACGTTTGAGCTGGGCGAGAGCGAGAAGATCATGAGTGGCGTACTGGCAACCGGCATCGACTTCGGACCGGACGGAGCCATGTACGTGGCCGACTGGATTGACGGCTGGGGCACCAAGGACCATGGCCGCATCTGGAAACTGGATGACAAAGACGGAGCGAACTGGGCAGAGCGGAAACAAACGCAACAGCTGCTGGCCGAAGATTTCAGCAAGCGCAAGGAGGCCGCCCTAGGCGAGCTCCTGAAAAACCCCGACATGCGCGTGCGCCAGAAAGCCCAGTTTGAGCTGGCAAAAAGAGGCAAAACCGGCGCTGAGGAATTCAGGAAAGCCATCAACCAAAAAGGCCATCAGTTGGCCCGTGTGCACGGCATCTGGGGTATCAGCCAATTGGCCCGCCAGGACAAGCAGTATGCCAAGGCCCTGCTGCCCCTGCTAAAAGACCAGGACCCGGAGATCCGGGCGCAGGCAGCCAAATGGATCGGCGACATCCGGTTTAAGGAAGCAGGCGCTTCCCTGGTGCCGGTGCTGAAAGACGAAAACAGCCGTGCCCGCTTTTTTGCCGCCGAAGCCCTGGGGCGTATCGCTTATAAGCCAGCGGTGCAGCCCATCATTCAGCTGCTGCAGGCCAACAACGATGCCGATGCCTACATCCGGCATGCAGGTAGCTTAGCGCTGGCCCGTATCGGGCAGTCCGCACCCGTTGTTGCATTAGCCAACCACCCATCGGCGGCAGTGCGCCTTGCCGCCGTGGTAACCCTGCGCCGGATGGAGCACCCGGGTATCGCCAAATTTTTGAAGGACAAGGAAGAGTTTATTGTTACGGAGGCCGCGCGCGCCATTCACGACGACCTCTCTATCAAAGATGCCCTGCCTGCCCTGGGCAATGTGCTCCAGGATTCCCGTTTCCAGCAAGAGCCCCTGTTGCGCCGCGCCATCAGCGCTAACCTGCGCGTGGGCTCACCGGAGGCCATGCAAAACCTGATCAACTACGCTACCCTGGAAAGCGCCCCGACTGCCATGCGCGCCGAAGCCATGGATGCCCTGAGCACCTGGCCCAAGCCGTCGGTGCTGGACCGTGTGGATGGCCGCTACAGAGGCCCTGTTACAAGAGACCCTGTATTGGCAGGCAACAAGGCCGCCGATGCGCTGCTACAGGTGTCGGACCACCGGGATGCCACGCTGCGGCTGAGTGCGGTGAAAGCCCTAGGTAAGCTCCAGGTGAAAAAGGCCTCCCCTCAGTTGTTCGCCCGCCTGAAAAACGACAAGCAACCGGAAGTGCGGGTGGCAGCCCTGAAGGCGCTAGCCCAGCAGCAGGATGCCCAGATAGGCCAGGCCATTGAGCAGGCTATCTCAGACAAAGACAAGGTGGTGCGCATAGCTGCGCTCGACATGCTGCGGCAGACCGACATCCCCGAGGACCTGATGGTTTCGCTGCTCACGGACGTGATCAACAAACGAACGCCGGAAGAAAAGCAAGCCGCTCTCCTGACCCTGGGTAGCCTGCCTGTAGCGCAAACGCAGCCCGTATTCGAGACGCTGCTTACCAAAATGGAGAAGGGCCAGTTACCAGCAGAGATACACCTCGAACTGGCAGACGCCATCGACAGCACCCACTCGGCTACGCTGTCCTCGCGCTACCAAAAGGTAAATGCCAGCCTTACCTCAGCAGCAGGAGGAGCCGCCTCTTTTGAAGGCAGCCTGCATGGGGGAGATGCCGACAGGGGCAGAAGGATTTTCTTCACCCACCAAACGGCCCAGTGTATCCGCTGCCACTCCTACGACGACATGGGCGGTAATGCCGGCCCGCGTCTGAACGGTGTGTCTAAAAGGCTCACGCGCCCGCAACTTCTCACCGCCCTTGTAGAACCTAGCGCCCGCCTGGCGCCTGGCTACGGCATCGTGACGGTAGAGCTGAAGAACGGCAAAACCATAAGCGGTATCTTGCAGGGAGAGCAAAAGAACGGCATCTTGCTGAAGGTAGGTAGCCAGCCAGACACCCTGGTGCAGCACAACGACATCGCCAAGCGCATCAATGCCGCCTCCAGCATGCCGAATATGCAGCACCTGCTCAGCAAAAAAGAAATACGCGACGTGGTGAGTTTCCTGGCCACGCTGAAGGAAGAGAACTGATAGCTAGCGGTTGAAATACCCTGCGAGGCAGCTATTTGGGTGTATACCTGCTAGCTGCTTCGCAGGGCCTCTTGGGTGATAGTCTGTCCGATGATACCCAGCAGAAATCAAGCGTTTAAAACCCACTCCCTGCGGCTTGCCATAAGAATGCCACAGCATACTTATTAATGGTGAAACATCTTGTTTATATTATAATAATTTCCAATATTTATACAAACTTCACTATTCGCTTTTTTTAATTATCGCTTTGTGGTACAACGGCTTAGGTTCACGCAAGCCTTTCAGTTGCGATTGGATAACTTAAGTTTTTGCCCGGATAAAATGCTAACGTACATGCACCTTTTGAATATTTCCCGGAATGTCCTGCCCCGCCTGATTGGCATATCCCTGCTAGTACTTGTCGCTCATGCCGGCTTCTGCCAGCAGGCTGACGAGAAAAATTACACCCAGGCTATACCCGGCACAAAACTGGCCTTTGACATGGTAGCCGTACCCGGCGGTTCTTTCCAAATGGGCAGCCCCGATACAGAACAGCAGCGAGCAGCAGACGAAGGCCCACAACACACGGTAACGGTTTCCCCCTTCTGGATAGGCAAACATGAGGTTACCTGGGATATTTTCGAGCCTTTTGTATACAAGGATTATGAGATCACGCAAAGCAATGGCAACGTGAGTGCTGCCGTGGATGCCGTTACCCGCCCTACCAAGCCATACCTCGACATGACCTTTGGCATGGGCAAGGAGAACCACCCGGCCGTAGGGATGACCCAATACGCCGCCATCCAGTTCTGTAAATGGCTGTATGCCCGCACCGGCGTTTTTTATCGCTTGCCCACAGAGGCGGAGTGGGAGTATGCCAGTCGGGCGGGCACTGCCACAGCTTACAGTTTCGGGGACTCCCCCTCATCACTCGGGGAGCATGCCTGGTTTAAAGCGAACAGCAACTCAAAAACGCACCCCGTTGGCAGCAAAAACCCAAACGCCTGGGGCCTGTATGATATGCACGGCAACGTGGCGGAATGGACTATGGACCAGTATATTCCGGATTATTACCAGCAACTGAAAGGCAAAACAGCTGAGAACCCGCTTGCCACCCCTACTAAATTATATCCTCATGTGGTTCGAGGGGGCTCTTTCAAAGACGAGCCAGGAGCCTTGCGTGCCGCTAACCGCGAAGGGTCGGACCCTAAATGGAAACGGATTGACCCGCAGATCCCCAAGAGCAACTGGTGGTTTCCGGAAGCTCCTTTCGTTGGCCTCCGGTTGGTGCGCCCGGTTACACCGCCCTCGCAAGCAGCCATCGACGCTTACTACAATCAACAACCTACCCCCGACTATTGATATGTACCATTTATAAACCCATCCCCCATGAAAGAAAATGACGCAAACAAACGGCGCGAGTTCCTAAAAACTTCGGCTATTCTGGCCGGAGGCGCGATGCTCAGCCAAATGCCGCTCGCCGGAGCCTATGCTGCTGGTAAAGGCACCATCAACATTGCCCTGATTGGCTGTGGTGGCAGAGGCACCGGCGCCGCATTTCAGGCGCTTGAGACGCAGCACGATGTACGGCTCGTGGCTATGGCCGACGCTTTCCAGGACCGCCTGGACGCTAGCTATAAAAACCTGCTGACCAAGTTTGGCAAGGAGAAAGTAGATGTGCCGGACAAACGAAAATTCGTGGGGTTTGATGGGTATAAACAAGCTATTGCCAAGGCTGATGTCGTGTTAATGGCAACTCCTCCTGGTTTCAGACCGATACATTTCGAAGAGGCAGTTCGGCAGAACAAGCATGTGTTCATGGAAAAGCCCGTAGCCACAGATTCTCCGGGCATCCGGAGAGTGCTCGCCGCTGCCGAAGAGGCGAAAAAGAAGAAGCTGAATGTGGTGGTGGGCCTGCAGCGCCGCTACCAGAACAACTACCGCGAGACGATCAAGCGCATAGAGGACGGCGCCATTGGCGATGTAGTGTCCGGGCAGGTCTACTGGAACAGCGGTGGCGTTTGGGTGCGCCCTAGAGAGGCTGGCCAAACCGAAATGGAATACCAGATGCGCAACTGGTACTACTTTAATTGGCTGTGCGGCGACCACATCACAGAGCAGCATGTACACAACATTGATGTGGCTAACTGGGTTAAGAACAGCTACCCGGTAACAGCGCAGGGTACCGGAAGCCGCTTCCAGCGAACCGGCAAAGAGTATGGCGAGATCTATGACAACCACACTGTTGAGTTTGTGTATGCCGACGGATCTGTGATCCAGAGCCAGTGCCGCCACTTCGAGGGTACGCAAAACCGGGTGGATGAAAGCTTCCAGGGCACCAAAGGGAAGGTATACCTCTCCGCTAACAACGATGGAAAGATATGGGACCACAAAGGCAATGTGCTCTACAACCACGATGGCGCAAACGACCCGAACCCATACCAGGCAGAACACAACGAACTGTTTGAGGCCATAGCTGCCGGGAAGTATAAGTTTGCAGATGCGGAGCGTGCGGCGAAAAGCACCATGACCTCCCTTTTAGGCCGGTATGCCACGTATTCGGGCCAGACAGTGAAGTGGGAAGACGCCTTGAACTCTGATATCAGCCTGATGCCTGATGCTTATACCTGGGATACCTTGCCGAAGATTCTTCCGGAGTCGAATGGCTTTTACCCGGTTGCCATGCCGGGCAAAACAAAAGTAATTTAGCCCCCTGGGGCTTGCATGGGTTGCTTCCGGAGAATAATTCAAAGTCTCCGGAAGCAACCTTTTTTGTTTGTACCTGCACTCGCAGCAGGAAACCACCCTTTCATTCTCAAAGCGCTGATTTATGCGGTTCGCCCTCTTTTGCTTGCTTCTGGCTTTTACCCCCTTTCTGTACAGGCAACAGGCAGCAACCCCCTTTCATATTCGTGGTTTTGCCCAGGGCACTACGTATCAGGTCAGCTACTATGCCGCGGATAGCCTTGTATCCAAGGCGGAGATCGATTTTGTGCTCGCTCAGCTAGACAGCTCCCTTTCGCTCTACAAGCCCTATTCCCTCATCAGCCAGTTTAACAGATCCGAAAAAGGCCTACGTGTGGACAAGCACCTAAAGCAGGTCGTGCGGAGGGCCAAACAGGTTTCCGCGCAAACAAACGGAGCCTTCGATATCACGGTACAGCCGCTTGTGCAGGCATGGGGGTTTAGCGCTTCTCCAACTACCGCACTTCCTGACTCTGCCACGGTGCAGGCACTGTTATCCTGTGTTGGAGATGAAAAGATAGCCCTGCGTGGCGCTTTCCTGACAAAAGCATCTCCCTGTGTCCGGATTGATGTGAACGGCATTGCTCAAGGCTACACAGTCGATGTGCTGGCTCACCTTTTAGAACAGCGTGGTATCCGCAACTACTTAGTAGAGGTGGGAGGCGAAGTGCGGGTAAAAGGCAGAAAACAGCCCGACGGCAAACTGATGACCATTGGCATAGAGGGCCCGGCCACCACCACCCTTTCCGAGGATACCTATCCGATTCAGCGTTTGATGAGCCTGCCGGAAGGTGCTGTCACCACTTCCGGCAACTACCGCAAGTTTTTCCAGCACGGAGGGCGTAAAGTGTCCCACTTAATTAATCCCAAGACGGGCTATCCGCTGGAGAATGAACTGATCAGTGTAACGGTTTGGGCAGCAGATGCCATGACTGCCGATGCCTACGACAACGCCTTGATGGGTATGGGTCTGACAGAAGCGTTGCAGTTCGTGCAAAAGCGGAAAGCACTCGAGGCCTATTTCATCTACCACCGCCCTGACGGATCCGTGGCAGACACTGCCACATCTGGCTTCTTTAAGTTTACCCCTTTCCCTTCGACTCATGCCAATTGAGCGGAGTGCAGGCAACTAACTCCAGAAGCTGCCTGCACCTTCGCCCATGCTACTTCAGCGGCAGGTCTAAATCTGCATAAAACTATCTACCTCACGGTAAGCCTTGATCAGCGCCTGCTCGCCTGCTTTTTCTTTGCCGGCTACCCCGTGCTCCATCCCCACGATACCCTGGTAGCCTTTTTCATGAATATGCTTAAATATATTCTTGTAGTTTATCTCTCCTGTAGTGGGCTCTTTTCTGCCCGGGTTGTCCCCAACCTGGATATAGGCGATTTCATCCCAGGTCAGGTCCATGTTCCGGATCAGATGCCCCTCATTTTTTTGCATATGATAAGCGTCATACAGGATTTTGCAGGAGGGGCTGTTTACCGCTTTGCAAATTAAATAGGTCTGATCGGAGGTGCGCAGGAACAGGTTCGGCGAGTCGCTGAGCGGCTCCAACACCATCGTGATGCCGTGCGGCTCCAGTATTTCGGCGCCTCTGCGGAGTGCCTCAATCACGTTGGCTGTTTGTATGCCCTCAGGCAGGTTGCGCTCAAAATCGCCAGGCACCACTGTCACCCACTTTGCGTTTACACGCTTGGCTACATCCACCGCACGCCTACATCCGTCTAAAAAAATATCGACATGCGCCTGCTTGCCTGCCGCCAACGTGTTTTGCGAATTGCCTCCTTTATCAACCACAAAAACGCCCATTGTCATTCCCAGGCGCTGCAGTTCTTTCCCTATTTTTTCCTGCTCGCTTACGGGCCTCCCCATCATGCCGTTGTCCTCCAGCGCCGTAAAGCCCTGCTCCCGCATAAAATTGAGCTGCTTGATAAGGTCATCCCCTGCCAATGATTTGAACATGCCAAAGTGCGGGGCATACTTCAGGTTAAAGGATTTTGCGGCTTTTGGCTCAGGGGCATACGGTGCCCCTACGGCCGAGGCACCAGTGGTCAGGGCTAGCGTTCCCAGCAAACTACTCTTGATAAATTCGCTTCTTCTCATATGCAAAAGTGGTTAAGGCTGCCAAGGCAGCGGTTAAAGTTCCTTGCTATTGTGCGGCCCTTCTTGCAAGCACGCAACCCACCTTTTGGTGGCACCTGCAAAACGGTGTTCAATTAAATGGCGGCCGCCTTTCTCATGGGCGTAATTTATACGCCTTCAGGCCCTGCTGATTCATCCCGAACAGCCAGGTGTTGTTCACCTGTATAATGCTCCGTACATCTCCCTGCAGCTTCAACCCAGACTTTGACTGCGGCACATACTCAAAGCCTCCTTTGCCATTCCCTTGCAGCAGCATGCCGTAATTCGCGTCGTACTTCCCGAAGCGTAGCCTTGCCTGGTTCATGTTCCCTCCCAGCAGCAGGTCCTGGTGGCCGTCGCCGTTATAGTCTAAAGCGGCGAGTGCATACACGGGCGCATACTGTACCTCCAACGGCAAGGGCTTTTGCTGCAGTTTCCCGTGCGCGTTGCTTTCAAAATAGGTGGTTTGCAGGTGGTTTGCCTTCAGGTGCTTTGCGCCGTCTAGTTCGTCCTCCGTGAAGATGTCTTGCAGTGTCGCGTCAGCATAGCTCTTGTAATCGGTGAAGCGCGTACGCATGCTGCTCATCTGATCCAGCAGTTCGTCGCGCGTTACGTAAGGGTAGCTTTTGCCCTGCATGTAAAATGTAAGGATAGGATCAACAGAGCCATTTGCATCAAAATCTTTATAATGAAGCTCTACAGGCTCTTGCTCGGACGCTCTCATCTGGGCATTCAACCCCAGATTCCCAACGATCAGATCCGGCTTCCCATCCTGATTAAAATCGTCTATCAGCAGCTTGTTCCACCAACCCCTGTATTTTTGTCTGAAGTAAGTGCTGGTTACATCCTGCAGTTTGTCTCCGGCAGCGGCAAAAACCATAATGGGCATCCATTCCCCTACTACAACCAACTCTGGCTGCTCATCACCGTCCAAGTCGTGCCAGACGGCGTCAGTCACCATACCGATGCGCTGCAGTTGCGGGGCTATCGCTTTCGTCTTGTCCTCAAACGCCCCTTTGCCGTTGTTTAACAGTATGTAGCTTTGTGGCGTTTCCGGGTATGCGCCGGGCACCACACGGCCACCCACAAACAAATCCATAAACCCGTCCCCGTTCAGGTCGGCTGCCCGAACACAGCTGGTACTTACATGCATGGCAGGCAATGCCTTTGCACTCTTGGTATAGTTGCCTTTCCCGTCGTTCAGGTATACCCTGTCCTGCAGCAAGGCGTCCTTTGGCGTGTAATGGTGATACCCGCCACTCACGACATATAAATCCGGGGCCTTGTCGTTGTTGATGTCCACAAACAGGGCCTCTACGTCATCGCTCATTTTGTCAGCTTCAAAGGCTGGCACGTTTTGGGGTATGAAATTACCTTTGCGGCCTTGCAGGTAAAGCTGGCCTGCCTGCCCTGCGGCTCCCCCCACAAACACATCTTCCAGGCCATCCCCGTTTACGTCGGCCTTTGACAGGCAAGGTCCTGCAAAAGACAAGGGGTTTACTAACAGTGGCTGCCGTTTAAAGTCATTTATACCGTTGTTCAGGTGTGTGTAGGCCAGCGGTGGCTTCGCCTCAACGAATAGCTGCGCAGCGGGCCTGGCAGGCATATACATTTTGTTCGCGTCCTTTTCTGAAACCAGCAACTGCTGGTTGGCCTGCACGTTGCGCAATATTTGCTGCTTGCCGCTCTGCCACACAATGCGCAGCGAGTCTACCGCAGCATCCGAACCAAGCCCAAAGTGCAGGATGGGCGACACACTGGACTGGTACCCCCTGGATAGCATGAGCTGCTGGTATTGTTGCTTGCCCTGGGTATAGAGCGTTGCAGTAGCCCCTATGCCAGCCGTGTTTTTGCCCGCGCCAGCTAACCTCAGTTGCAGGTAATGGTGGCTCAGGTGCTTATTGGCCTGGTTCTGGTAAATAAAAGCCGGTTGATTGATATTGTTGATAATCAAGTCAAGGTCACCGTCATTGTCCAAGTCGGCATAGGCGGCGCCATTGCTGTTCGAAGGGGAATCTATACCCCAGGCAGCCCCCTTTTTCTCGAACGAGAGCCCCCCGTTATTTTTGTAGATATAGTTGGTTACATTAGAGGAGGGCATTTTGTTCACTAGCTCCAGTACATGCGCCCGGCCCATATTACTGCCCTGTTGCTGCACAAAGCTGCTCATGTACTTCATGAAATCCATGTTGGTATAATCCCGCTGATAGCCGTTTGTGATGAACAGGTCTTTCCAGCCATCATTGTCGTAGTCGGCCACGAGCGGGGCCCAGCTCCAGTCAGTGTTGGACAAGCCTGCTAACTGGCCCGCTTCGCTGAACGTGCCGTTGCCGTTGTTCAGTTGCAGCATGTTCCGCATATACTGGTAATGAAAACCCGATTTTAGGCTAAGATCAAACTTCTCATAGTTGTCCGGGGCGAAAAGCAGTTTTTGCCTCCGGTTGTCCTCCGGCAGCATGTCGAGTGTAAAAATGTCCGGCAAGCCATCGTTGTTAATGTCCGCCAAATCGTTGCCCATCGAGAAGTGCGAGGTATGGCCCAGGCTTGTTTTAAGTTGGTCAGTGAATGTGCCGTCACGGTTATTGAGATACAGGAAATCAGGAATGTCATAGTCGTTGGAAACATAAATATCGGGCCAGCCATCGCCATCTATATCAGCTACCCCAGCCCCCAAGCCATACGAGAGAGAGGATGACTGAATACCTGCGGCCGCTGTGATGTCCTGAAAGTGGCCTTCGTCGTTTCTAAAAAGCCTTGCCCCCCGTTGCGGGTCTTCTGTGCGGAGAATCTCAGCCGTTGTCACCTCGTCCAGCAATGGCAATGACTCCGGGCTGTGGTTTAGCAGAAACATATCCAAATCCCCGTCACGGTCCAGGTCAAAGAAAACAGCCTGTGTGCTATTCGAGGCACTCGCCAGGCCGTACCGGGCAGCCTGCTCCGAGAACGTAGGGATGCCGTCCGCAGAGGCACCTTCATTGATAAAAAGCTGGTTCTGGCGGTTTTCCGGCCGCACCTTGCCCGAGTAGCAAACATACAGGTCCAGCAGGCCATCCCCGTTCACATCGGCCATTGTCACCCCGGTTGTCCAGGGGCTCTTGCGGCCTGCTACACCGGCACGCTCCGTCACGTCCTCAAACTGCAGGTTGCCTTTGTTTAAATACAGCCGGTTTTCTACCATGTTCCCGGTAAAGTAAATATCCTGTAGCCCATCGCCATTCACATCACCTACTGCCACTCCCCCCCCGTTGTAGAAGTACTCATACATGAGCACATTGGTGTTGAGGCCCTCCGTCAGGTTATTGGCGAATTTGACGCCCGTTTGGTCTGGCGACAATAAAGTAAAAAGCGGTGGCGATGCTATGGCAGGAGCTTCAGCATGCTTTTCCTCATGGTCCGACTTCTCCTGGCATCCTACAAATACAAAAAGGGCGGTGCAAAGCAGTATGGGTAACGTGTGGGTGTACTTGAGCATGAATGAACTGGTAATAATCTAGTGAAAGCAGAAAAAGTAGTTGCCGGAGAAACAAGAGAGCCGTAACGTGATGCCCGCCTGCTCCTTTAGCCTCTGATTTTACATAATTTTTATCGAAAAATATAGCATTGCGCCTCTTTAAGCTCTACTAAACCTGTCAAACGCTTGTTCAGGACCAATACCTTTAACTAAAATGTAGCTTTCAGAATCCGTCAGCACCCGCTTTTGCTATCAAAAACAAAATATGTTTTATATAAAAAATCTATGCTGGCACTTTAAGGCCAGCATAGATAGTAGGTAAAGCAGAGATGATATTAGTACCCTGGGTTTTGCACCAGTTTGTCGTTACGGTTCATTTCGTCCCGGTGAATCGGCAGGTAAAACATTTTATCGTTCCAGGCCCGGTTCTCAACACCTTTCCCAAGCTCAATCGGGTTGTATGTATAGGTGTAGTTGTCTGTGCTATGCTGATAAAGCGTCACGTTTTTGCCTGGCTTCAACACGCCTTTGATGTCGATGATGCGGGGCTGCTGGCTCATTACGCGTGAAGCGATCATCCAACGGCGAACGTCGTGGTAGCGCTGTTCCTCATAAGCCATTTCCACCCGGCGCTCGTTGCGGTACCGTTCCATCAGGGCATCACCTGTTTCGGTGACGGCAGGCATACCCGCCCGGAAACGCACTTTGTTCAGCCACTGCTGTGCCACTGCATCTTCACCAAGCTCAATGCTGGCTTCCACATAATTCAGCACAGCTTCAGTGTACCGGAAAAACGCCCATGGCACTTGCTGCCACATGTTCATATCCGTTAAATTCGGGCTTGGATCTACGAAGCGGCGCATGTAGTAACCGGTGCGGGTACCGTTCCAGTCCTCGATAGAGCTTTGACGGGTGTCAAGCCCAAAGTGGATTGTCTTCTGCCCGTTTGCGCCAATCACCTCGTATTGCCCGGTCTGAATCTGGTTTGCAGGGTCTGTCGTCGTGAACCTTGGCTTCCAGTCAGAGCCGTCGTAAAGCACTGTCGCCTTCAGGCGCGGGTCGCGGTTGGCGTAAGGGGCTGCCCGGTGAGCCGGGTTATCCCAGCTGAACTCACTGCCGTCCATCATCTCATAATCATCCACCAGATCCTGCAGCGGCGTATTACCCGCCCAGTTACGATAGCCGTTCGGACCGTTGAACAAGCCAATGCGGCCGCCGTTCTCATTTTTCGACTGTATAAAGTTTCGGCCAAAGATCATGTCCTGCTCCCCGCCATTGCGAAACAGGGACACATTGACGTAGTTCTGCGTGCCTTGCTCTGCGGACACGGGTGCAGACAGGTTCAACTCATACCCAAGGCCGGGGATGTCCAGTACGGCTTTGGCAGCTGCCTGCGCTTTTTGCCAGCGCTCTGTTTGGTTCCCGCTGACATACCCGATCAGTTCAGGCTTAGTAAAAGCGGCAATCGCGTCCGATTTTGCGCGAGCTGTAGGGATGTCGTGCAGGTCGGAAGCGGCATACAGCAATATGCGGGACTTGAGTGCCAAGGCTGCCACTTTAGATGCGCGCCCCTTAGCCATCGATTTGCCTTCTAACAGACCGGCCGCCTCATCGCAGTCTTTCACGATAAAGTTCACACTCTCCTCAAACGTGTTGCGGGGAATGGTATAATCATCCTCCCCCAAGGCGTATGACCTTTCCACAAGCGGCACACCACCATAGTAGCGCACTAACTGGTGATAGAGGTATGCACGCATGAACAATGCTTCGCCTAACAACCGCTCCTGCATGGCGGGGTTGTTGAACTTCGGGTCGCGCAGGTTCTCGATTGCCAGGTTAGACGCCCGGATGTGGCTGTACATGTTAGGCCAATTCAGGGTGTAGTTGATCCATCCCGGATCAGCCGGATTAGAGCGGGCCTCTGTGATGGTGTTGATACCCCGCCCTGGGTGCGTAAAGAGGGCCTCATCCGTCAAGGATGCCATCATCTGCTCATCAAACCCGCCATTGCCCAAGGCGGTGTAGAGGTTGGTTACAAAAGCCTCCGCAAGGGAGGCATCCGTCCAAACTACGTTGGAGGGTATCTGCGTCAGGGGTTGAGTATCCAGGAAATCATCGTTACAGCCGGTTGAAAGCACCAAAGCTGTTATGACTCCCCAAGACAAAGATTTTAATCTATTAAATTTCTTCATTTTGATTGCGCTTAAAATGTTGCTGTTACACCGGTGTTGATAATTCTGGACTGAGGGTAGTACTGCCCGTTCGAGTTCACGTTCTCAGGGTCATACACCTTTAGCTTGTCCCAGGTGGCCAGGTTCAGAGCATTTACATACACCCGCAGTGCGCTTAGCCCTACTTTGCTGCCTAGGGTGGCTGGCAGGGTATAGCCCAGTTCAATGTTTTTCAGTCGGATGTAATCTGTGCTTCTCATCCAGTAAGTGTTTCCTCCGGAATAATACTGGTTGCCACGATCGGCAATGCGCGGGTGCTCACTGCTCGGGTTATTCACCGTCCAGCGGTTCACATAGATGTCCTCTAAGAAGTTACCGATACTTCCCATTTCGCCGGTGCCCATCGTCATTACTGCGCCAGCTGACCCTTGGAACAGTACGCTGAAGTCGAAGTTCCTGAAGCTGGCATTAGCGTTTAGGCCTCCCTGGAAAGTAGGGATATCATTGCGGGGATCCCTTGTTCTGTCGTCTGGTGTGATCTTGCCATCCGGCACGCCGTTTGGTCCGGAGATATCCTTGTACTTCATGTCGCCTGGCCGCAGCGTACCAACGATGGCGCTATAGTCAAGGGCATTGGCGTCGATGTCAGCCTGGTCGACAAATATACCGTCATACTCGTATCGCAGGGCAGTGCCCATAGGCTTGCCGGTAGACCGTTGGTGGTCGGGGGCACCCGGTGCTTCATCCCAGAACAATACTTCGTTTCTGGCATATCCACCGTTGGCGCTGATCCTGAACGCCACATCGCCTACCTGGCCATTATAACCAATCAAAGCATCCCACCCCCGGTTGGCTACTTCTCCTATGTTCTCACGTGGCAAACTGATACCGGTGGTCTGGGGCACAGAGGCATTCCGGAACCACAGGATGTTCGTGCGTTTGTTATAGAAGACATCAAACTCAAAGTTGATCTTGCCTTGCAGCAACTGTCCGTCCATACCTAGGTTGGCATTACTTGCTACTTCCCAGGTGATGTTAGGGTTAGGCACCCGGTTTTCACGCAGCGTAGACACTTCCTGCCCGCCGATAATGTAAGTCCCGAACACGTTTGTGGAGAGGTAGTTGTAAGCGTTGCCCTCTGCCCCGAGGTTATCGTTACCCATCTGCCCCCACGAGCCACGCAGCTTCAGGTAGTTCACCACAGGGACGCTGTTCTTGAAGAATTCCTCCTCTGAGATCTGCCAGGCAGCCAGTACGCCTGGGAAGAATCCATAGCGAGTTTCCCTCGGGAAGATATCTGATGCATCGTAGCGCCACAGGAACTCCGCCATATACTTTTCCTTGTAGTTGTAGGCAAAGCGTCCGAAATGGCTTAGGCGTGCCCGCTCAGAGGCGTCACCTCCGTTGTTGCGCTCCAGGTTTCCACCTACGCTAATCTGGTCGATGGCAGGCGAGATAAAGTACCGGCGGTAAGCAGTAAAGCGGTCCCAATCGATGGTTTCCCGGTTTGTGCCAGCCATTACCGTTACGGCATGGTCGCCGAAGGTGCGGTCGTATGACAGGATACCACCCAGCAGGATATTAAGCTGCTCTTCGCTGGCCAGGTTCAGGTTAGGGTCTGCTGGCCCCCGGCGGCCAGAAGTGAGCCGTGGCGTTACGCCATCATCTTCGTAGCTTGTTTTGTCCCAAGAGTACAGGTACCATGGAATTTGCCATCTCTTCTGGCGGCGGGTCATTTTGTCAATTGCTGCCGTACCTGTAAACTTAAGTCCTTCGATCCAAGGGTTTGTGATCTCCACAGAGCCATTTGTTTGGAGGTAGTTGCGGTTGTCCCGGTCGTAACCTGTTTCGTTTGTGGTAATCACCACTGGGTTCTCACCGTTTTCAATGTCAGGTCCCGGTCTTCCATCAGGCCAGCGGGCTGGCGCTGTCGGGATACCACGCATCTGCATCCTGAAAATAGCCCCGGCCCCCACGGTTGGGAAAAAGCGGTTCTCCTGGCGCCCAAGCATTCCAACACTTGCTTTGATGTACTCGCTGATGGTTGCATCCAGGTTCACACGCAGGTCATACTGCTTATAACCTGTTGCAGAGTTTTTGTAGAATGCATCCTGATTCACATAGCCCAGTGATGTCAGAAAGCGGATGTTGTCATTGCCTCCCGTTAGCTGCAGGTTATGCTGCGACTGCGGAGACCATTCCTTCAACGTAGCTTTATACCAGTCTGTGTTCGGATGCGTCCATGGGTTAGAGCCATCTCTGAATTTCTTGAAATCCTCCGGCCCATAGTGTGAGTTAACCACAGATCCGTCGGGCAGGGTATAGCTACCGGTGTTGGCAAAAGCCTGTGTTGCCTCGCCCCACAAATGAACGGGCACGCGGTTGTAGATCTCCAGGTCATTGCGCATTTCAGCGAACTGTGTGGCATTGGCCAAGTCTGGTATAACGGTAGGCTGCGCAAAACCCTGATTAAAGGAATAAGAAAGTTTTGGTTTGCCGCTGGTGCCACGCTTGGTGGTAACCAGAATAACGCCATTGGCGGCACGTGAGCCGTATATGGCTGCCGAAGCATCTTTCAGCACGGAAATACTCTGAATGTCTGCAGGGTTGAGGCGCTCTATACCTCCTGCACGGGCTGGCACACCGTCAATCACGATTAAAGCCCCGTTCTCACCCAATGTGTTCGAGCCCCTTATCCGGATTACAGAGCCATCATACCCCGGCTCACCGCTTCTGTTCACGGCTACTACACCGGGCATACGGCCGGCAATAGAGTTGGTGATGTTAACCGCGGGCGATTTCTCCAGTTCGGATCCCTTTACGGCAGCAACCGAGCCTGTTACGGTCTCTTTCTTTTGTGTACCATACCCCACCACAACCACTTCTTCCAGTGCCTTTGCGTCTGTAGTCAGTTGCACGTTTACTGTGGTGCGGTTGTTAATGGGAACATCCTGCGGCGAAAAACCAATGTACGTAAAGACGAGCGTGCCATTGCCATTTGGCACGTTGAGCGTGTAAGTGCCATCCATACCGGTAGGGGCAGCGGTATTGGTGCCCTTCAGCAGAACCGTTACGCCTGGCAGCCCAATGCCTTTCTCGTCAGTTACTTTTCCCTTTACGGTTAGGCCTTGGGCGTGCGTTATCAAGGAAAATAGCAAAAGAGGCAATACCAGCCAGTATTTCAACTCTTTTTGTAAATTGTGTTGCATAGGTCATCTTGCTTTAAGGTTATAGAATGATAAAATATACTCTCGTTGTAGTTCGATAAAACCCACCAGACCGCACTCTAATTAATGTTGTAAGCACACTTAAAAGAGCACGCAGAAATTGGTGCTGTAGGTAGCAAAACTTAGGTTTTGTGCCTTCAGAATAAGCTTATTCAGAAAACTTGATGTTGATTGTTCATTTTACCAACCTTAGCAAGTGCGCATGCTGCACGCTGGCATAAAATGCTCGGCTAAGTGTTAAAAGCAGGCTCACTGATTGCCCCCTATGTAAGATAAAACCGAACCGGTTTCATTTACCTTTAATCAGTGGCCACGATTGAGGCTAATGCTCTGTGGATATGGCAACAGTATTTCGTGGTTAACTGTAGTCTTCAATTTTGATATCTAAATATAAGTGCTCTTTTATAGAAATAAAAACACTTTGCATATAAAAAGTAATTAATTACTCATTTTAAATTTACCCTTGCAGCTTTAATTATTTCAAATTATTATACCCTAAAACATATGTTCGTTTTAGGGTATAATCCTAGGCTAAAAAGTAGTTCTTACTTGCCATGTGCCTCCCTTGTAAAACATGGCTAATCAAACTATGACATTACTTAGAGATAAACTATTAAGCATTAGCTTCTTACTTCGAAAATCACTTACACATCACAAATAACCACGCTGTCGCGGAGCGAGGTCAAAGGCTCCTTTGATTTTGGGATGAACTCCTGCCCCACATACCCCTTGAAGCCAGTGTCTACAATAGCTTGCATGATGGCCGGGTAGTATAACTCCTGCGTATTATCAATCTCGTTGCGGCCCGGTACCCCGCCGGTGTGGTAATGCGAGATATAGGGATGATATTCCTGAATGGTTCGGATCACGTCGCCTTCCATAATCTGCATGTGGTAAATGTCGTACAGCAGCTTGAAACGATCGGAACCAATCATTTTGGCCAACTCAACGCCCCATTTGGTGTGGTCGCACATATAATCCTTATGGTTAACCTTGCTGTTGAGCAGCTCCATCGAGAGGGTAACCTTGTGCTTTTCGGCCGTCTTCATCAGCCGCTTCAGCCCTTTGGCGCAATTTTCCATACCCTGCTCATCGCTCATTCCGTTGCGGTTACCAGAAAAGCAGATGAGGTTATCCAATCCGGCGCTGGCCACTTTCGGAATCATGGCCTCGTAGCGTGCCACCAGCTCATCGTGGTATTTCGGGTCGTTAAAGCCTTCGGTCAGGCTTTTCTCTGCGCCCCAGGCCATGGCACAAGTTAGGCCGTACTTCTTAAGTGTTGGCCATTCGTCCGGCCCCAGCAACTCGATTGAGCTTAAGCCAATCCCCTTGGCAGCTTTGCATAGCTCTTCCAGGGGAATATCTTTGTAGCACCACTTGCACACTGAGTGCTTGATCTTGCCTTTCAGCCTGATCTCTTTAGCGCCTGCTGCCTTCAAGGGCTCCGGCAACAACATGGCCGAGGCAAAAAGCGCTGCTCCGCCGGCCATGTGTTTCAGCGCATTGCGCCGGTTAGATGGGATCTTCATATCTTCTTAGTAGTGAGATTCTGCTCTATACTTTTATCAATACTTTATCTGGCAGAAACGGTGTTGCCTACGGGCTTTTTGAGTGTGTATAAGTACTCAACCAGGTCAACCAGTTCCTGCTCCGACATCCCCTGCTGCAAGTTCGCGGGCATAATCGAGTGCTCCATTTGTGTCTTCGCGACAACATTGGCGCGCTCATAGCGGTTCTTCATACCGCCAGGGCTTACCAGCTCCACTTCACTTTCCGTTTCGCTGGAGATAATGCCCGCCACCTCACTGCCATCCTTCAACTTCAGCACATAGCCCTCATACCCAAAGCTGATTCCGGCGTCCGGGTGCAGGATGGATACGTAAAGGGCATCTTTCGTCAGCTTGCTACCAATCTGGGTAAGTGCCGGGCCAAAGTTAGCGCCGTCGTTGCCCACCTGGTGGCACACGCTGCAACTCTGCTGAAACATCTGCCTGCCTTTCAGCACGTCGCCAGACCGCATGGCCAACTCGCTAATGGGCGGCAGGGCCTTGCCTTCCGTGGCGTTCACAGCTTTCAGATACTTCAGTGCCTCATCCCGAATGGCGGTGCGCATAGCCCCGGCCAGGGCAGCGGATGCAGCCGGCTCCAGCGCCTTGGGAAGCTTACCGCCTTTCACAACCTGCATCAGCCGCTCTTCTCCGCTCCAGCCAGTACCAAGTGCCTTCACGGCTGCTTTGCGTACTGCCATCCCCTCGGATTTATTGAGCATCACCTCCTCTAGCAGCCCCATCGATTCATTGTTACCTATCCGGCTGAGCGCTTGCAGCATGCGCAGGGCTTGCTGCTCATTTTTTCCGGTAATCGTTTGTTTGATCAGGGCTGTTCCACCATTGTTCAGCAACAGCTTTGCCGCCTCTACCCCGAGGCTACTGTCCGGGCGAGCGAGGGCCAACCGAAGCAGGGCTGGGTTCTGGTTCTTTAGTTTATAGCGCTGCACCAGGTCCACAAACTCCTGCGTCCCCTCCAGCGCTGCCAATGTCCGGTTGAGGACAGCCTTTGCTTTTGGCGACTTAGCCAGGCTCTCCGGGCCGATGTGATTCAAAGTTAATTTGGCGATTTCCGCCTGGTTAGGCCCGGTAGCATCCAGTAAACCCAACAGTGTCTTTTCCTTTGCCGGATCCTGGACAAAATCAAATGCCCGGAAGTATTTTGCCCTGTCGGCTGCCGGGGTCTCCTCCGCTGTGATGTGCCGCGCCAGGTAAGGCAATGCCAGCCCGGTACGTGCGCGCCATACAATCTGCCGGCTGGCCGGGCTGTTCAGTTCTTTGCCTGCTTCAGCCTGGTAGGCTGTAAAGAACTTGTCCCACTGCCCGTCTGCACCTATGCCTAATGCTTCCAGATACCAGCGGTCGTTGCCGTCGTACTGCTGCGCCAGCGCTGCCCAAAGCGCCGGAGCCTCTGCAGCCGTGTTATGGCGCAACGCTATGGCAGCTTCGCGGCGCACCTGCGGGTCAGGGTCTTTTACCAGTTGCCGGATGTATGGGATGGTATTAGCTGCCTCCTGCCGTGCAATGCGAAGGCCGGTTATCCGTATGTCCGGGTTCTTGTCTTTCAAGGCTAGCCGAATATACTTGTCTTGCCGCCCTTTTATCTTGGCCAACAGCCAGAGTGCCCGGGCCCGCATGCGGTCGGTGTCCGACTCCCAAAGTGTCAGGAGCGCAGGTTCCGCCTTTGCACCCCAATTGTGCAACTGCTCCCAAGCCAAGTATCGCGTGGCCAGATTAGGGCTTTGCAGCGCTACGACAGCACTTTGCGGTGACGTAAGGTCAAGCTTGGGGGTATGATAGGGCGTTTGTGGGGGCGCTATCCTGAAAATGCGTCCTCTGTTGATGTCGGCCATCTGGTGGCCACCTACCCCAGGGTCATACCAGTCGGATACATAGATAGAGCCGTCTGGAGCCACGCTCAGGTCAGAAGGCCGAAACCACTGATCGCGCACGCCTTCCACCAACGGCACGATTTCGGCCTTATACCCTGCCCCATCCGGGGTTACGGGGTAGGCTCGCACAGTATTGGGGCCAGCGTCCGTGTGGATCATCTGGTTGCGGTATACCTCAGGCAGCAGATTCCCCTCGTACACCACCATACCTGTAGGTGAGCCGGCACCTGTTTGCAGCAGGTTCGGAATCGAGCCGGGGTCGTTCTGGTGCCAGTGCTGCAGGGGAACTTCCTTCTCCATGTTGGTGCGCCGTGAGCGCCACCCGGCCCCTGTCATCTCATCTGTATAGCCATAGTTGCCATACTCCATCACGTAGTTGATACGCACGCCTTGGTTGCCATCATCATCGTTATCAGACTGCCAGAGGGTCCCATAAGAATCCACGGCAGCCTCGTAGTTGTTGCGGAAGTTATGCGCCAGCACCTCGAAATCGCTTCCGTCGGGGTTTACCCTAAAGACCATACCCTGCCGGTAAGGCTGTCCACTGTTGTTCACTTGCTTGCCATCTTTATCCACCACGGGCTTGCCGTTGCGGTCCAGAATCTGCCGTCCTTCATTGCCGAAGTTAAAGTACAGTTTTCCGTCCGGACCAAAGGAGAAAGAGTGGATCGCGTGGTCATGCTGCACACCGCCTAAGCCGGAATAGAGCACCTCCTTTTTGTCTGCCACATCATCGCCATCCGTGTCGGTCAGCAGAAACACATTTGGGCTGCTACTCACAATTACCTTATTGCCCAGCACCGCCACCCCAAGCGCCGCGTCAATGTCCCGCCCCTGGTAAAACACCTTGGCAGTGTCAGCGTGCCCGTCGTCATTCAGGTCTTCCAGGATCAGGATGCGGTCCCCGGCCTCCCGCTGCGGGTTGTTCGGATTCAGCTCGTTGCGGTAATTATAAGCTTCGCATACCCACACGCGCCCCTTGGCATCTACATCGATGTTGGTGGGGTTGCCCATCATGGGTTCGGAGGCAAACAGCTTGACTTCTAAGCCCTCAGCAGCCTCCAGGCCCAGCACAGCGTTTTCAGGCAGCCTTTTCTGCTCCTCTGTTAGCTGGCTATACAGTTCCTCGCGCTCCGCCCTCGATTGCAGGGGAAGGGCGGCTCCGTCCGGCTTCAGGTTGTGGCATGCGGGCAGTGCCAGCGCGCCGGCTAAAAAAGCTATTGCTAAAATGGTTTTGTTCATTGCTCTGTATTTTAACTCTTATGCCATGGCATAATTGCCGTGGCGAATACCGACTATGCTACAGAAAAACACTTCTTGAGTCGCTGCGATAGTACCTTAAGTCCTAGCTTCTGAAGTCAATCGTACAGATATGGTCCTTTAGGCTAGTTCCTACACGATTGGCCAGTGCATTATTTTATAGCGTACATCTAACACTTATTCGCGTGTGCGTGCGTCTTGAAGGATAGAGCAGAGCCCTTTACTTCTGGTTGTGGTATTGTTAGATGTATTTTGTTGACGATGCTGTGCAGACCCGCCGCAAGCAAATGCTGATGCCCACTAACGTATGCGCAAAATTGCTACGTACTGGAAACTGATGTGCTGAAATGCCCCCTCTGTATGCGAAAACCGATTCGGCTTTGAATACCTGTTTATCAGCTCTATCAGTATGCCTCCTGCAAGGCTGGAATTGAAATAAGCTTTACGCCAAGACTGCTCAGTGTCAAGAGCATCTGTGCTTTATGTATGCTAAATATAAACGCTCTTCTATTAAAAAGAAACTATTTCAGCATAAATAGTAATTAATCACTCTGAATATCAAAATTATATAGCTACTTATTTGACAATAAGTATTGCGTGTTACCAGTGCACCGTGGCACAGGAGATTTGAACCACCTTCCGGACCAAATGCACAAAGCCTGACTCTGCGAAAGGGCACACCATAAAAAGAAAGCCCCCGCTGCAGGAGCGCATGTTTATGCGCTTCCTGCAGCGGGGGCCTCTATAAAATATATGCTGGGTGCTATTTCTGCACTTGTTCCTGCTCGATGGTCTTCAGACCAAGCACCTCGCTGGTATGCTCACGCACTTCATCCAGCAGAAGAGCGTTGTCTGCCAATGAGTCGCCGTAAGACGGAATCATCTGCTTCATCTTTTCCTGCCATTCCGGGGTCTGGATTTGCTGTGGGAAACAGCGCTCGATTAACCCCACCATGATAGACACAGCCGTGGAGGCCCCTGGCGAAGCACCTAGCAAAGCCGCAATGGAGCCATCGGCTGCACTTACTACCTCCGTTCCGAATTCCAGCACACCGCCATGCTTCGGGTCTTTTTTGATCACCTGCACCCGCTGGCCCGCAACCTCAAGCTCCCAATCTTCACGCCTGGCATCCGGGAAGTACTCCCGCAGCGAAGCCATTTTGTCTTCAGGCGACTGGCGCACCTGGTCGATGAGGTACTTGGTGAGCGGCAGGTTCTTAATGCCGGCCGCCATCATCGGCCGCAGGTTGTTTATCTTGATGGAACGCGGCAGGTCCAGGTATGACCCGCTCTTGAGAAACTTGGTTGAAAACCCGGCATAAGGGCCGAAAAGCAACTCGCGTTTTCCGTTGATCATACGTGTATCCAGGTGCGGCACCGACATAGGCGGGGAGCCAACAGCGGCCTTGCCATACACTTTCGCCTGGTGTTTCCTGATCACGTCGGGGTTGGTGCACTTGAGCCACTGCCCGCTTACCGGGAAGCCGCCATACCCTTTCCCTTCCGGTATACCTGATTTTTCGAGGAGGTGCAGCGAGCCGCCGCCTGCCCCAATAAAGACGAATTTAGCCAGCACCTTCTGCTTGTTGCCCGTTGCCAGGTTCTTCACTTTAAGCTGCCATCTGCCATCGTCGTGGCGCTTTAACTTGCGCACGTCGTGGTTAAAATACAGCGTAACCCCTTCCATCTCCTTCAGGTGGTCGAACATGCAGCGCGTCAGCTCCCCGAAGTTCACGTCGGTTCCAATGTCCATGCGGGTAGCGGCCACTCTCTGCTTGCCGCGCCCCTCCATAACCAAAGGCATCCACTCTTCAAGCTCTTTCGGGTCTTCAGAGTACTGCATCCCCTGAAACAGGTGGCAGGCCGTCAGGGCGTGGAACCGCTTGCGCAGGAAGCTCACATTGTCATCGCCCCACACAAAGCTCATGTGCGGGATGCTGCGTATAAAGTTTCCGGGGATTTTAATGAGATCGCGCTCGATCAGGTAGGCCCAGAACTGCTTTGACACTTCAAAAGACTCCGCTATTTTAACTGCTTTATTCGTTTCGACCGTGCCATTGGGCAACTCGGGGGTATAATTTAACTCACAGAAGGCCGAGTGGCCTGTACCTGCGTTATTCCAGGCATCTGAACTCTCTGCCGCCGCCACATCCAACCGCTCATAAATCGCTATTTTAAGATCAGGCTGTAACTCTTTCAGCAGCACGCCCAGTGTGGCACTCATGATGCCCGCACCAATCAGAACCACTTCCGGGTCTGAAGAATTATTGCTACTATTCATATACTTATGTAATTTTCAAAAGAACAATAAATTCGTAATACTGTTCAAAACTCAAGAAAGCCTACGAAATTTATATCCAAACGACCCATAATTTTACTAACAATGTAAATATACAACTCAATTCTTGCGGTAACAGCAGTGGCACAGCATTTTAATTTTGCCAGCCCGGCTTTCCCATCCTTGGTATACCTACTCGCCCCACCATACGCTGCGGCTTATGCCGCTGTTATTCTTTCTGCAGGCAAATGCTTGTCAACTTGTATCCCTCGTCCTCGCACGGAAGTCTCATTTTCCCTTGCCTTCAACCTTTTTGAGCCGGTGGCAGTAAACAAGTAACATGGCGATATTATCATATTATAACCTGTTAATACTTCGCCAAATAAAACAGGTCTCAAATAAAACCATATTATCCCTACAACTATGAAAAATATAAAAGCCTACTTTATACCGCTCATCGTGCTACTGTCCTTGACATTGAGCAGCTGTGAGCTTGTCGGCGATATCTTTGAAGCTGGCATGTGGACAGCCCTGATCATCATTGTTATTATCGTGTTGCTCGTTACATGGCTCTTCCGCAAATTTAGAGGCCGAGGTTAATCACAAAAATGATTTCAACTATGCATAAAAAAGGGAACCATCACTGGTTCCCTTTTTTATGCATGCTTGCTTTAGCGGGATCGCTTCGGCATAGTGCCCAGCACATAGTCCCAAAGCGGCGACGAAACCCCGTAAGCCACGTTTGGGTCTTTATAATGATGGATGCTGTGGTGCACCCACAGTGTTTTCAGGAAGTTTTTAGGGGGCGCATAGGCGTGCACGGCATAATGCACAAACAAGTACATCGCGTAGCCAAATAGCAACCCGGCCAGGATACCGAATACAAAAGCGCCGAACACCAGCTTGAAGACAAAGAACAAAAGCGACGAGATTAAAACACTGACAATGGGAGGCATTGCAAGCCTTTCCTTATCCTTGGGGTACTCGTGGTGGTTGCCGTGGAAGGTATACTGGATCTTGGCTTTGGTTGGCGTATCGGTATCCATGTGGAACACAAAGCGGTGGGCCATGTACTCCATCAACGAAAACAGCAGCCAACCGATGATGAACAAGCCCAGGGCTTCCAGCACACCTATAAAGCTGTGCGTGATGCCATAGTAAATCAGGCCGATGGCGATGGCAACAAATATGGAAATAGGCAGTGCAATGTGTGTTCTGGTCAGTCTTTCCAGTAAAGGGTTACTGAAGATTTGCGCACGCCCTTTATGATTGGGTTTCATAGAGATGTTTTGCTAAACTTTTAAGCTGCAAAAATAAGATATATTTGGATGCAGGTGCACATAATGCACCTTATAATATCCTTTATAACGAGCCTCCCTCGTTATGGTTGAATAATTGTGCCAACGCCGCCACCCCTATGGCCGGGCCCGTCAGGATGGCGTGCGCACGCCCGTAGAACTGCCGCCGTTGGTCTAATGTTTTGGCGAGGTATGATTTTATTTCATCTGGTGTTTTGCCAGCCAGCAAGGGCCTGACCTGCAAATCGGTAACCATCAGCCTGTTGGCGATTTCGTTTGTAGGCACATCCAAGAAAGCTGTTTTGCCATGGCTGTTCATAAAATCCATGTTGTCGAAAAAACAAGGGGCCCCTCCGCCCGTTGACACCACTGCCTGATCGAATTCCTGTACCACGGCCTCAAGCGCTGCCCGCTCCAGCTCCCGGAAATGCGCCTGCCCCTCCTGCTCAAACAGTTGGGCAATCGTGCGGCCTTCACGCTTCTCTAAGTAATCATCCAGGTCCACAAAAGGGTATTGCAGCTGCTCAGCCAGTTGCTTACCCAGCGTTGTTTTGCCGCTTCCCATCATACCGACTAAGAAAATGATCATGCCCTTGCGTTAAGAATTAGAAATTAAAGATCCGGAACACTCCATAGAGCGCCAGCCATTGGTAATCGGGGTTTGTAACCCGCAACTCTCTACTCCAGCTTTACCCGCGGGTCCAGCAGGGCGTAAAGCACATCCACAAATATATTGATGAGGACAAACAAGAAAGCCACAAACAGGGTAGCGCCCATCACCAACGGGAAATCCAGGTTTTGTACAGCTTGCAAGGTTACGGCGCCCAAGCCTTTCCAGTTAAAGATATACTCTATAAAGAAAGCACCTGCCATCAGGGAGGCCAACCAACCCGATACCGCTGTCATAACCGGGTTAAGTGCGTTTTTAAGGGCGTGGCCAGTGATGACCCTGTAGCTGCTGAGGCCTTTGGCGCGCGCCGTCCGGATATAGTCCTGGGAAAGCACATCCAGCATAGAGCTCCGCGTGAGCTGCACCACAATGGCCAAGGGCCGGATGCCCAGGGCTATGGCTGGCAGCAGCAGGTTGCGCAGCATCAGTTGCCGCCCCTCAAAAGGGTCTATCTCGTACAGTTGTCCCGTCAGGCTCAGGCCTGTCCAGTCGCTCCAATAAAAGCCGAAGGTAATGGCAAACAGGATGGCCGCCACAAAAGAAGGCACCGATATCCCCAGCACCGACGTCGTAATGAGGGCATGGTCCCAGAAGCTGTGGGGCCGCAGCGAAGCCAGCACACCAAACAAAATACCGAATACCGTCGCGATGAGCATGGCAGCGGCGGCCAGCCAAAGCGTTCCCGTAAAATGATCGAGCAGGATATCGGTAACGCTTTTGTTACTCTGGAAAGAACGGCGCAGGTATGGTGTCTTCCAAACCAACACATCGTCCCCAAAATCAACCAGGGGGGTATAATCGTATTTTTCCCGGTTCGCCTCCGTGTCCTCATGCACCGAGAGCGGCGACACGTCGTTCATGTAATAAAGCAGCTGTAGCGGAAGGGGCTTGTCCAGGCCCAGGTCTTTGGTGATGGCTTCGCGGGTGGCCAGGTCAGAGCGTTGCCCCGCCAGCAACGCTACGGGGTCGCCGGGGAGCACGTTAAACAGGAAAAATACCGCCACCAGCACGCCCAGCATAATCAGCAGTCCGTGGCCCAGGCGACGCAGCATAAATCCCAGGAATTTCATTTGTTGGTTGTATTTTGTTTACCGTGTCGCGTGCCTCGCTTTTCGATGGTAACCATACTGCCTTTCGAGCGCTTTGTTCCTATCGAAGCGGCAGGATTAATCTCACCCGAAAAACGGGCAATGGAAAACGGCTAAGGATTACTGATGAGCAACTCCTCCACCTCTTCCGGCTCCGGGGTGTCGTTGTGGTGCCATTTGCCACGTACAATGCCGTCCTGCAGCAGCAGCACGCCCGGGTTAGAGCGCATGATGGTTTTCAGCACCGTACCATCGCCATAATAGTACGGGACAGCCAGGTTCACGTCGTGGCGAAACACCTCAAACTCCTGCCCGCTACTGCTTGTGATCACCATGGGGGTGACACCTTGCTTTTCAGCCGCTTTTACCAGTGTTTTGATCTTGCCGATGTTTCCGGTTTCGGCCTTGTCCACGCGCTGCACCAGAATCAGCAGCTTCTTCCCTGTCAGTACCTCCTGGGTAAAATCGGCTGTATCGTTCCATACATTAAAGTCGGTGATTTTAGGGCCATCCTCGGGGTTAACCGCCACCATCTCTTTGAATTTGTAGGTCGTGTCGGTTGGGTACTCCTCAAACTCTTCCTGCCGCCCGTCTTTCGTCATGATGTACTTATACCGCAGCGGTGCCGATGGTTTCATGAGTTCCGGGATGTTGTTGCCGACTTTGTAGGCGCGGAAATCGATGTAAGGCAGGTGCTCGTAGGCATACCACCCCACCATGATCGAGATAGCCGCGGTGATGATGGTAATGACCGCGCCCGAGGCAGGACGCATGAAGGGCTTTAGGTACTCTTGCGTGAACAGCAACACCACGATCATCACCAACAGCACGACATCCTTGGTAAACGATTCCCATGGCGTCAGTTTGATGGCATCGCCAAAGCAGCCGCAATCCGTCACTTTGTTGAAATAAGCTGAGTAGAAGGTCAGGAACGTGAAGAACACGATCATCAGCAACAGCAGCGTCAGGATGGTCTTCAGTTTCCAGCGCACCAGCAGGGCTACCCCCAGCACGATCTCCGCCGCACTCAGGAAGATGGAAAGAAACAGCGCATAAGGTTCAAACGACTTAAAAACAGGCGAAATGTCTGTGGCGAATACTTCAAAGTACTCCTCCAGCTTGATGGCTGTGCCTACCGGGTCGTTGATCTTGATCAACCCTGAAAATATGAAAAGCACTCCTACAAAGAGCCAGAAGAATTTGCTTATATATTTCATTCCTTATGTTTAACCTCCCCCTGCCCCCTCCTAAAAACAGGAGGAGAATGTAATGTATGGGAGTATCATTAATTTTAAACTTAAACTACCTAAGAAGGCTTCATCACCGCTGATCACCGAAAAGCAATGAGCGAGCTTTCCCCTTCCTGCTTTTAGGAAGGAGCAGGGGAAGGTTACCCCGCGAACCCCGATTTAATCAAAGCAAACACGGCATAGTTGATCATGTCGCGGTAATTGGCTTCCACACCCTCTGAGATCAGCGTCTGCCCGGCATTGTCCTCAATCTGCTTGGTGCGGAAAAGCTTCATCAGGATAATATCGGTGATGGAACTCACGCGCATGTCACGCCAGGCCTCACCGTAGTCGTGGTTTTTGGCCTGTAGCAGCTTCACGTTTTCCTCGATGTGATGGGTATACTGCCGCTCCACCTCCTCAGCAGGAAGGTTCATCGGCGCGTCGGCAGGCAGGTGCAGCTGCATCAGGGCAATCACGCAATAGTTGATAATCCCCACAAACTCCCCGCTGATATCGTCCTCCACCAGCTGCTTGCCTTTCTCCTGGATGGAGCGGATGCGCTGGGCCTTGATGAAGATCTGATCGGTGATGGAAGGGAGCCGCAGTACGCGCCAGGCCGTGCCGTAGTCCTTCGTTTTCTTCACGAAGGTGTCTTTGCAGCGCTGCACTACCTGATCATATTCCTGAAGTGTTTGATTAATCAACTTTTTAGCTTTAATTTTAAAATCAACAGACTTAAATGCACCATTGGAAGCGAAAGATACGCTTTTTAGCACAAAAACCACACTGAACTGCCGCGGAAAGCTCCTCTCTCTGGACGCCCCGCTAGTGATGGGCATTTTAAATATAACCCCCGATTCTTTCTATGCCGGCAGCCGCCTGCAAACAAATGAAGCGGTGCTGCAACAGGCACAGCGTATGCTTGCCCACGGCGCTGACATACTGGATGTTGGCGGCTATTCCTCACGGCCGGGTGCCACGGATATCCCGGAGCAGGAAGAGCTGGACCGGGTAGTGCCAGCTATTGAAACCATCATCCGGCATTTCCCGGAGGCAGTGATTTCCGTGGACACCTTCAGGGCCACAGTGGCTGAGGCTTCCATCCGGGCGGGGGCAGCCATTATCAACGACATTTCGGGCGGCACCCTGGACGCGGGGATGTTTGCCAAAGTGGCGCGGTTGCAGGTGCCCTACATACTTATGCACATGCGTGGAACGCCGCAGACCATGACGACGTTGGCAAAGTACGACGACGTGGTGATGGAGGTAGTGGACGAGCTGCAGGCGAAGGTCGCGGAGTTGAAACAGTTGGGCGTAAAAGACATCATATTGGATCCCGGCTTTGGGTTTGCTAAAACTATAAGTCATAACTTTGAGTTGCTGCGCCGCTTGGTTGAGTTGCGTATCTTTGGGCTACCGGTGCTGGCAGGCCTTTCCCGAAAATCGATGGTCTATAAAACCTTGGGGATAGCGCAAGCGGATGCCCTGACTGGCACAATAGCCTTGAACATGATGGCGTTGATGAAGGGTGCAGCCATTTTGCGCGTGCACGACGTACAAGAGACCAAGCAAACGATAGAACTTTACAAGAAAACAATACTTTGATCTTTTTATTCAGCATTGGCTTTTTAGAGATAGAACTGCTCGATATCATTGATATCCTGCTCGTGACGGTGCTGCTGTACCAACTGTACAAGCTCCTGACGGGTAGCGTGGCGCTGAAGATCTTCCTGGGCCTGCTTTCGATTTACCTGCTATACCTGGTGGTGCGTGCCGCCGGCATGGAGCTGCTCACGATTATTCTGGGCCAGTTTATGGGCGTGGGGGTACTGGCGGCCATCATCGTGTTTCAGCCCGAGATCAGGCGCTTCCTGCTGCTGATCGGCAAGACTACCGCTTTCAACAACGACCGCTTTTTCCGTGGATTCCCCTGGCGTCGCGAGCAAAGCGAGAAACTCAGCCTGACCCCCTTTATCGAAGCTGCCAAAACACTGGCTGGCAAAAACACCGGTGCTCTGATCGTATTCGCGAAAAGCTCTGAGTTGAAATACTATGCTGAGTCCGGCGACTTGATTGATGCGGTTATCTCGAAACGGTTGCTGATGTCGATCTTTAACAAGAACAGCCCGTTGCACGATGGGGCTGTGATCATTTCCGGAAATCGCATCAAAGCGGCCCGCTGTATTCTGCCAGTTTCGGAGAACCAGGACATACCGGCTTCGATGGGTTTGCGCCACCGAGCGGCTATCGGCCTGACTGAGATCACAGATAGTATCGTGCTGGTAGTGTCGGAGGAGACAGGACAGATCGCTCTGGTTCGTAACGGTGAGGCTTACCGCAATCTTTCATCGGCTGACCTGCGCATCAAGCTGAATCAATTCCTGTTCGATGCCGACCAACGGGCAGTAGCCACCACACCAGAAAAATCAGCCAGCGCGGCTTAACAGCCATACCGAATCAAAAGATTGTAGGGAGTTCTACTGTTTCCTGAACCAATAGATCCAGTAGGTGGCGGGGCCTAGTACCGGCAGTACCCACAGGGCCACCATCCAGGCCAGGCGCTGCGTTACGGTATACCGCGTCCGGAAAATCAGGTGCACCAGCGATACGATGACCAGCGCGTAATTGAGGGCAATGAAAAGGGCGACAAAGGGACTAGTCTCGATTATATCCATTGAACTGCAGGCAGCCTGCTTTTTTTAGAAAAGCGTTTCACTTATAAACCACATGAGGTACAGCACAAAAGGCGCGCAAAGCAGTCGCTGACCAGCCTTCTCTTTCCATTTCCCATACCCACCTTTCCTGTTTAACTGTTCAAGATATAAAATGGCAAAGCCACTCCCAAATCAGGAAGTGGCTTTGCCAGTATAAAATAATTTGAGGGCTTATTTCAGCACGCCCAGCTCTTTGCTAACTTCGGTAAAGGCGGTGATGCACTTGTCGAGGTGCTCCTTGTCGTGCACCGCTGACAACTGCACCCGGATACGGGCCTGGCCTTTTGGCACCACCGGGAAGTAGAATCCGATTACATAAATGCCTTTGTCCAGCATACGGGCCGCAAACTCCTGTGCTAGTGGCGCATCGTACAGCATGACCGGCACAATCGGGTGGTCACCTGGCTTGATGTCGAACCCGGCAGCCGTGATTTGCTCACGGAAGTACTTGGTGTTCCACTCCAGCTTGTCGCGCAGCTCGGTGGTAGAACTCAGCAGGTCCAGTACGGCAATAGAAGCGCCCACAATAGACGGAGCCAGTGAGTTGGAGAACAGGTATGGACGTGAGCGCTGGCGCAGCATGTCGATGATCTCCTTGTGGCCCGAGGTGAAACCTCCCATCGCACCACCCAGTGCCTTGCCCAGCGTGCCCGTGATGATGTCGATCTTGCCCATCACGTTGCGGTACTCGTGCGTGCCGCGGCCGGTCTTGCCCAGGAAGCCCGAGCTATGGCACTCATCCACCATGATCAATGCTTTATACCTGTCTGCCAGTTCCACAATCTTGTCGAGCTGCGCGATGGTGCCGTCCATCGAGAAAGAGCCATCGGTTACGATGATGCGGTGCTTGGCGTCTTTCGCCTCCTGCAGCTTTGCCTCCAGGTCGGCCATGTTGTTGTGCTCGTAGCGGAAGCGCTGCGCCTTGCACAAACGCACCCCGTCAATGATAGAGGCGTGGTTCAGGGCATCGGAGATGATGGCAGACTCCGCATCAAACAGAGGCTCGAACACCCCGCCGTTGGCATCGAAAGCCGCCGCGTACAGAATGGTGTCCTCGGTGCCGAGGAATTCCGAAATTTTGCGCTCCAGCTCCTTGTGGATGTCCTGGGTGCCGCAGATAAAGCGTACCGAGCTCATCCCGTAACCATGCGTGTCGATGGCTTCCTTTGCCGCCTCAATCACGCGCGGGTGCGCCGACAGGCCCAGGTAGTTGTTGGCGCAAAAGTTCAGCACGTGCGGCTGCTGCGTAGTGTCAATGTCAGCGCCCTGCGGCGTGGTGATAATGCGCTCCTGCTTATATAAGCCCGCCTCCTGAATCTCCGTCAGCTGCTTCTCTAAATCTGGTTTTAACGTTTCGTACATGGTTGTTAGTAGTTATTCGTTTCTCGCTTGTGTTCTAAAGTGGTCTCAACTTATACCCCGGTTGCTTCGCCTTCGTCCGGCTTTGGAGGAGGGCGGCGCATGATAGGGCGCTGGCGCGGGGGAGTTGGCTTGGGAGCTTCCTCCGGCGCAGCGGCTGGTTGCTGTTCGGCAGGCGCATCAGTCTCCTCGGCCCGCTGTGGTGGTGCAGGTCGCTTCATCACGGTTTTGGCCGTGGCGGCTTGGGCGTTTCTGCGGGGGGTGCCATTGTTTCTTCCGAAGCCGGGGTTGAAGCAGTATCCTCGGGTGCTGCCGTATCGGCCGGTGGTTTCTTCAAGGCCGTGGGCCGCTTCATCACCGGTCGGGGCCGCAAAGTTTTAGGAGCTTCCTGCGGCACCTCCGCTGCTGGTTCCGGCGTTGCTCCTACTGGCTGGCTTGGCTCCTGAACTGCTGTATCCTCTGGCTTCTGCTCTAAAGCAGCCGGCCGCTTCATCACCGGACGGGGCCGTGGTGTTTTCTGGGCTTCCGGTGCACTAGGGTCCGTAGCCGGGCTTTTAGTTGCATCTGCTTCCGGCGCCGGTTTCTGCAAGGCAGCAGGGCGTTTTATGATTGGCCGCGGGCGTGCTGCTGGTTTGGCAGCAGGTGTTGCTTCTGTCTCCGCCTGCTGGTCTGATGCCGTATCTGCTTGTTGGTCTGCTGCCGGGATGGTTGGCTGCTCTTCTTTGTTGCCTTGTTTCTGAAGCGCCGCAGGCCTTTTGATAACGGGCCTTGGCCTCGGAGCAGTTTTATCGCTGGCTTCGGCGGGCTGGGTTGTGTTGTTTTCTTCTGCCGGTGCGTCTCCCTCGGCTGCCGGCTTCGACATAACCGGTCGTTTTATAACCGGTCGTGGCCGAGCGGCAGGCTTCTCTTCGGCGGCACCTTCCGTTGGTGCGCTTTTCGCAGGCTTTTTAGGCAGGGCAGCAGGGCGCTTCACTACAGGCCGTGGTTTTGGCGTAACCTCCTTTTCTTCAGATGTTTCCTGTGGAACATCTGGGGCAGGGGTTGCTGGCGCGGCCGTTGCTGGCCGGGCTGCAACGGCCCTTCGGGCAGCCGGGCGCGGCGCCTCGACAGCAGGGGCCGGGGCGGCTTTAGGTATATCCGCTTCAGCCAGGTGGTAGCGCAGGCGCACGTTATTTAGCTGCATTTTCACGGCGATGGCAAAGCTGTTGGGGTGCATCTGGGTATACATCTCCTGCCACGCCACGTAACGTGCCGGTTCGCCAGCTGCAAAAGCCGCCTGGTTCACTCTTTTCTTGATCAGGTATTCTTCAAACGTCATGCTGTAAAGGCTTAGCCTACCTGTTGTTTGCCTGCAAAGTTACAGGCTTCGGGGGCACCCGCATTGCTTCGTCTTAAAAACGTTGCTGTTCTCAACAAATATAATAAAATCCGCTGTGCTCCTGTCACCTCATATCCACAAGCTGTGGCATTGCTAAATCTGCAACTGCGTTCTTTATATCTTAGAGGCTGCGCAACGTTTGCACCAGATGTTTACAATCTCCATATCACACAGGTTAAAAGGGCTTTTTTGAGCGCATGTTGTGCTTTTTATGCTGTGCTCATTCTTCTTCCGGCTGCTTTCAGGATTGAACTGAAATAGGTTACTTTGCACAAATTTGATGATTGAAATGGCAAACTCACCTGATACAATATTAGTGATCGGCGCCTGTGGGCAACTGGGTTCGGAGCTTACCCTGGCTCTGCGGGAGATGTATGGCGGCGCGAATGTGGTGGCGGCTGACGTGGCGGCACCGAAGCAGGCTGACCTCCGCGATTCCGGCCCTTTTGAGCAGGTAGATGTCCTGGACATTAAAATGCTTGCGCAAGTTGCAGCCAAGTACAAATTCACCCAAATATACCACTTAGCGGCTGTGCTGTCGGCTACCGGCGAGCGCAACCCCAAGTTTGCCTGGCGCCTGAACATGGAAGGCCTGTTTAACGTGCTGGACCTGGCCCTGGAGCACAAAGTAAACCGGGTATACTGGCCGAGCTCTATTGCCGTTTTTGGCCCGAGCACCCCGCGCCAGCATACTCCGCAGCAAACCATCATGGACCCGAACACGGTGTATGGCATCAGCAAGCAGGCCGGTGAGCGCTGGTGCGAATATTACTTCCAGAAGTATGGGCTGGATGTGCGCAGCCTGCGCTACCCTGGCCTGATCGGGTATAAAGCCCTGCCGGGCGGCGGCACTACCGATTATGCCGTGGACATTTATCACAAGGCACTGGCCAGCGAGACGTTTGAGTGCTTCCTGAGCGAAGGCACTTACCTGCCGATGATGTATATGCCCGATGCCCTGAAGGCAACCCTGAACCTGATGCACGCCCCGGCTGACCAGATTAAGGTGCGCGACTCCTATAACCTGGGTGCCATGAGCTTTGCCCCGGAAGAGATCACAGCTTCTATCCGCAAGCACATCCCGGATTTTGAGATTGTGTATAACCCGGACGCGCGCCAGAAGATAGCGGAATCGTGGCCACAGAGCATCGACGACAGCGTGGCCCGAAATGACTGGGGCTGGCAGCCAAGTTATACCCTGGATAGCATGACGGAAGACATGCTCCTGAACCTGAAACAAACTGTGTAGGCTAACGTGCCATAACGATTATAGAAACGGTTGATGCTGCGGCGTCAACCGTTTCTGCTTTTATACCCTGTCAGCCTCTCAACTTTCTCCGGCAAAAGCAGTTTATACCTCGGTAAGGAAAACAAGAGAAGATGATTGTAAACGCGATACCCGAAGGCTGGGAAATCATTTATCAACAGGCGCATGGCGTGCTGGCAGCGCAACTGGCGCACCACCTGAAACCGGAGTTGCGCTGCCCCCATTGGGTGGAAACCCTGGTAGCCATCGCCAACCACGACAACCGGCAGAAAACCTGGCGCGGAAAGGACGGACTTACGCCAGCCGGTGCCCCCGCCGACTTCACGCTGCAGCCCACCACGCTGGAGCAGGCACAAGACCTGATGCAGTCCGTGCGGTTCCAGAGCCGCTGGGTAGCCCTGCTCACCTCGATGCACATGAGCTTTCTGTATGAGGCCCTGCGCGAAAAGCAAAAAAACGCTGTTGCCTTTCTGGATGAACAGGTGCAGTTGCAGCAGTCTTGCCGAAAAAGCTTAGGTATAACCAAGCAGGAAGCCAACCGCGCCTATGCCATCATGCAGTGGTGCGACCGGCTCTCGCTAATCCTGTGCCGCCAGGAGGTGCCCGCCGATGGCCGCGCACTGGAGATTACCGTTGGGCCGGACGGGCAAACATACTTCATCAAGCAACAGGAGGAGGAACTTCACGTGGAACCTTGGCCTTTCGCGACTGAAAAAGTGCAAGTGCAAGTTGAGTACAGAACGCTCACGCAGTTGCACTTTAAGGACGACGCTGAACTAACAAAAGCGTTACACCAAGTAGAGGCAAAGTACAGAGAGTGGGCCTTCGGTAAATGAGTTCTCCCAATCTATACCAATGTTCTCACACTATATAAAAGCTTTATATATTTAGTGTTGTTAACCACTGCTATTAGATACATGAAAACAAGACTTGCCCTCCTTGCCCTTGCCTGCGGCATTACATTCGCTGGCAACGCACAAACCACAACAGACGAAACACTGAAGCCCGTTGCCGGAGACAAAACCTTTGTGGCTGGTTTGGGAGGAGCTTACCGGAGGTACAATTCAAGAACGATATAATTGCCGCTGAAAACTATATCTAAGAAGACTATAGCAACTTTAATTTCTCTACGTTCAGCATTGGAGGGCTACGGGTGAGTTTTGCATTCTAAGTTCTTCGTTAACCAAAACCAGGAAATGCCAGCCACAGGTAATTGATTCCAGCTGGCATCTCCTGCTTTTGGTTTGTTTTGAAACATGTGAAAGCACTTCACTAAACCTCCTGAAAATTAAAAATTTACGGCACGGCCCTTGCCGGGTATAGCTGATATAAGAAAGGCGTGCTAACTTGCGCCACTTTTTTATAATCAGCAAAATACGTGAATAAACCCATCTTCAAATTATCGGCCTGGCTTGTAGCTATTGTTTTGTCAGGCCATACCCTGCAGAGTTGCTCCAGCACCAGCAAACTGAACGCAAATGCACCAGCCAGCACTACTGTGGCGGCGCCTGCTTATACCCCACAGATTTCCTCTATTGCGGTGCCGGTGTCTATCTCTATTGCAGCCATGGAAAACCGCCTGAACCAGGAGGTATCGGGTGTGCTTTACAAAGACGATAACCCGAACGACGACAACGTGGCTGTAACAGTGTCTAAAAAAGGCCGGATGAGCATCAAGGCAGAGGGCGACAGGGTATACTTTAGCGTTCCGCTGCACATTTACGCTAAAGGCCGCTGGAAATGGGACCCCTGCAAGTTCTGCCCGGCCATCGACAAGACCGAGGATACCAGCTTCGACATGGTCATCAAAACAGAGAGCAAGATTGGCCTGACTGAAGATTACCGCATCAACACCGTAACGAGCGGCGACTTTGAATGGGGCAATACCAAACCCACCCTCGAGCTCGGTCCCCTTAAAATTGGCCTGGCCCGCTTTGTGGAGCCGGCGCTGCGCCAGCAAATGGGTACCCTCTCCAAGCAGCTCGACAAAGAACTGCAGCAGCACTTGGACATGAAAAAGTACGTGACCGATGCCTGGCTGCTGCTGCAGGAACCTGTGAAGCTGGACGATGGTATGAATGCCTGGCTGAGTGTGGTGCCGCAGGAAGTGCGCATGGCCCCGCTTCAGGCCAAGAACGGGAACCTCAACACGCGCCTGGCCATTACCTCTTACATCACCGTCAGCACCGATGGCAAGCCACAGCTGAAGCCTAACAAGAACCTGCCGAAACTGATTGTGGACAAGCGCCTGGCGGATGATATTCAGGTGGGCCTGACCACCACCATCCCCTATGCCCATGTCAGTAAGCTGCTGCAGGAGCAGGTAGCCAACCAGACTTATAAATTTGACGGCGGCAAAAGCCAGCTGACGGTGAAGAACGCGGCCATTACGCCCGGCGGCGAGCAGTTGGTGCTGATGCTGGATGTGGACGGCAAAACCAAAGCGGGCCTGTTCACCAAGAAAATAGTGGGCAAGATATACCTGCGCGGTACGCCTTACTACGACGCCACCACCGCCTCCATCAAAGTCCGCAACGTAGACTATGACCTGGAAACGAAGGACAGGCTCCTAAGCACCGCCAGCTGGCTGGCTAAAAACAAGTTCCTGGACATCATACAGCAGCAGGTAAACTTCCCGGTGCAGCAGCAACTGAACGACACGAAAAAGCTGTTGCAAACCTCCCTCGACAAGCAGGGCCGCGTCCATGAGTCGCTGCTGTTGCGCGGCACCATCCACGACATCACCCCACAAAACATCTACCTCACGCCAGAGGGTATAAAAGCAGTCGTGAACGCCAAAGGCACCCTGACGGCTACGGTGGACAAGCTATAGGTATAATCTAAAACAGAAAATGGCCGCTCGGTAGGAGTAGCCATTTTCTGTTTATAAAAGTAACTATACAGTTGTTATTTCAGCTTCTCAATCGGCGTTGGGCTGTTAAACACTTTGTCTGACACGGACGATGGAGCGGCAATGTGCATCAGTTTAAAGTCACTTTGCGGGTTGCTGCGGTCGCTGGCCAGTTTGATGCTGCCATACTGCTTGTAATCCGACCAGCGGCGCGTGAAGGCAGGCTCTGCATCTGAGGCATTTCTGTAAAAGGCCCACTGCGTGAGCAAACCCTGCTGCTGGTCTACCCATACCCGGTATTTGTTCTGAGGCGTCAGGCCCACCTGCTCAAAGGTCATCTCCAGCACATCGGCCTGTGCACCGTCCATGGTCTTCTCTTCGCCAACGTGGGTTAGCGTTACGCCAGGGTCCTGCAGCTTGAAGGGCATCACCAGCCAATAAGCATTGTTGATGTATAAAGCATAGGCGCGTTCCAGCATCTTCTGCTTCTCCTCCGGGTCCTGCACTTCCTGCCCGGCAATGTAAGCCTTGCCTTCCTTGGTCTGGGTGTCGATGATGGCGACGAGGCTGTCTTTCTCCCAACGGAAGCGGTCTTTCTTCTTGTCCCATACCTGGTACTGGTTGTTAAAGGTCCAGGCGAGGTAACGGGTTTTGTTCCAGGCCTTCTCGCCACCCATGTTTTGTACTACTTTGTCGGCAATGGCCTTGGCCTTGCTGTCAGACTGGGCAGTGGCCGCTGCCAATGGCAGAGTCAGCAGGCAGAGCACCAAAAGGTTTTTCAGGAGATTTTTCAGGATCATGGGATATAAGTGTAGACTTTAGCACAAGGTACGAACCGATTGCATACTAAGTATACCCGCTGCTCCTGAATTTAACTAAAGTGCAAGAGGCTCCGTATCCATCAGTGAACCAAATCTATGAAACAGACCGCCTATGGCTGATTATACACTAAAAGGCATCGGAGGATTGTTAAAAACCTCGGCTTCTGAGTTTTTGGATAACAATTCTCTTCGCCTCGCGGCAGCACTTGCCTTCAATGCTATCTTCTCTATCCCCCCCATCCTGATTATCCTGATCCAGGTGGCTAGTTTCTTCCTGGGAGACAAGGCGGTATCCGGAGAATTGTCTAGCACCATTGGCAAGGCGATAGGCCAGGACGCCGCAGATGCCATTGAGTCCATCATCAAGAATGCCTCCATGGCAGAATCCAGTGGCTGGGCGCTTTGGATTGGTATCGGCACCACTATTTTTGCGGCTACCACCTTTTTCTCTACCCTGCAGGAGTCGCTGAACAGCATCTGGAACCTGAAGGTAAAGCCAACCAGTGGCATTAAGCAAATGGCCAAGGTACGGGCCTCCTCGTTCGGTATTATCCTGAGCATCGCCCTGCTCATGCTTATTTCCTTCGTGATCAGTGCCGCTATTTCCGTGTTAAGCAAATTTTTGACGGATATGCTGCCCGGTATTAGCGTCTGGCTGATTAAAGCGGTAGACTTCGTGGTATCTGTCGGACTGATCACATTGCTTTTTGGGTTGATCTTTAAGTACCTGCCCGATGCGCATATCCGATGGAAGGACACATTGATCGGTGCCCTGATCACGGCGCTGCTCTTTGCTATCGGTAAGCTGGGTATTGGCTTTTATATCCAAACCTCCGACCCTGGCTCGGCTTATGGCGCGGCAGGGTCCATCATCGTGCTCCTCATCTGGATTTATTACTCCTCACTGATAGTGTTTTATGGGGCTGAGTTTACACAGCAATACTCCGAGAAGTATGGCCAGCATGTGCGCCCCAAAGCACATGCTGTATTTGTAGAGCAGCGTGAGGTAGTAAAAGAGCCCCACGATACAAAAAGCGGAAGACCCCAGCCCGAAGGGCGCTACGAGTCGGGTTAGCCATAGCTTTACAAAAGAAGTACACCTGCAAAAAGCAAAGAGCCCCTGCCAGTTTACTGGCAGGGGCTCTTTGCTTAAAATCATAGCCGCGGCTTTAGGCAGGCTGTTTCTCCTTTACGGCTAACTGCCCGCAGGCCGCATCGATGTCTTTTCCCCGACTGCGGCGCACGTTCACCTGAACCCCACGGTCGGCGAGGTAGTAGATAAAGTCCTGCCAGCGTTCTTCGTTGGTGTTCTGATAATCGGCGTTCTCGATCGGGTTGTACTCGATCAGGTTGATCTTGCAAGGGATGATTTTGGAGAATTGCAGCAGTTCCTCGGCATCCTGTAGCGTATCGTTAAAATCCGCGAAAACGATGTACTCATACGTCACTTTGCGGCCGGTTACTTCGTGGTAATATTTTAAGGCCTCTGTCAACGCCTCCAAAGAGTTCGTCTCGTTTATGGGCATAATCTCGTTGCGCTTCTTGTCATTGGCTGCGTGCAGCGACAAGGCAAGGTTAGCTTTCACACCATCGTCAGCCATCTTCTTGATCATCTTGGCAATGCCGGCGGTGCTCACCGTGATGCGGCGGGCGGCCATCATCAGGCCGTCGTGGGCTGTGATGCGCTCGATGCTCTTCATCACGTTGGCATAGTTCAGCAGTGGCTCGCCCATCCCCATGTACACGATGTTAGTGAGGGGCTCGCCATACTGCTTCATGCTCTGCTCGTTGATGCGCACCACTTGGTCGTAGATCTCGGCGGCATCCAGGTTGCGGAGGCGGTCCATGTAGCCGGTGGCGCAGAACTTACAGGTAAGCGAGCAGCCCACCTGGCTACTCACACAGGCCGTCTTGCGCTCGTTGTGCGGTATCATCACGCCTTCCACAATGTGGTTGTCGTGCAGCTTAAAGGCTGATTTGATGGTGCCGTCTGCGCTCAGCTGCTGCGTGGCAACCTGCACGGCGTTGATGGCAAAGTGCTGCTCCAGCTTTTCGCGCAAGGCCAGGCTCACGTTGTTCATTTCGGTGAAAGACCGGGCCGAGTGCTTCCAAAGCCACTCATACACCTGCTTGGCCCGGAACGGCTTTTCGCCCTGCTCCACTAACCACGCCTTCAGGTCGTCTAGCGTGAGCTTCCGGATGTCTTTCTTATTGATAATGTTGATGTCTGCGATCAAAGTCATACTGCAAGAACAGTCTGTTGCTGTATTTAATTTAAAAAGTGCTGGTTGTGGTGCTTGCGCTGCCCTTACAGGCAGTACTTCGGTTAAACCTGTGCGGCAGCCGTAACCAGCACAAAGATAAACATATTTTAAGGGCTTTGGTTCATGACGGCCTGTATTACAGCAGAAAGCGGCGTGGCACAATGCAGACCAGTAGTGCTATTCTGTAGGACCAACCCGGGCAGCCAGTGTCTTGAACACGATGTATAACACCGCGCAAACGGCCATCACGATCAGGGCCCAGAACTTTTTCTCGTTTTTGTCCTCCCAGTAGTCTCGTTCCCCTTCTGTGTGCCGGAGCTGCTTTCGGGTAGTTTCATGCCCTATCCGTTCGGCCTTCAGCGCATTCCGGGCAGCGTCCAGTGCTGCCCTGCTTTTCTGCATGGCTTGCTCCTGCTCCCGGATCGTTTTTTCAAAATGCGAGACATTAGGCTGTGCTGCGGGGGCAGGCAGGTAAACCCGCCGGACCACCACGGATGGGGCTGCTTCGGGGCATCGCATGGTATCGGCCTGGATAATGATTGACGCTGGCTCCAGCGTGGGGGCTTTTACGGTTAGCTGCGCTGGTGCCGGGAAATCCCGAGCGGCCTTTTGGGCATACCACGACTGGTGCTCCTCCAGCCAGTCAGCCACAATCACCTCGGCTTCCGGTTGCCTTTCTGCCGCTGCCAGGTAGTCCTTCACCCTTTTGGAGGTCATGCAGGAGCACAGGAGCAGCAAGAGGAACAGGGGGAGGCGTTTCATGTAGTTCTCAGGTGTTTGGAATGTCTGCGTGCGTTGATGGGCGTGCCTTCTCCTGTTCATACTCCGTTTTACAAATTGTGTTCTGATAAGTGCTAGCGCCGTAGTATAGTTTTAAGCGCCTTGCTCTACCCTTGTCCTCACTTCTGCCGGCAGCGACACCAGCTTACGCGCCGTATAATCAAAGCACAACATGCCTGTCTTGGCGCGAGCCACCTCTTTCCCCTCCTGGTTCAGCACGTGGTACGTAATGTCGAAGCCATACTTGTTCAGGTCGTTGAAGGCCATTCTGATCTGCAGCACATCCCCGTAAAACCCCTCCCCCTTGTAGCTGATGGCCACATCCGCCATGATCAGGCTGGCACCTCCGATCTTCAGCTCGGTATAACCATAATGGTGCAGCAACTGTAGCCGTGCCTCGTGCAGGATCGAGAGCAGGGCATCATTGCCCAGGTGGCCACCATAGTTCAGGTCGGTGATGCGGATGGGTATGGATGCCTCGAAATGGGTATGTGCCGGGATATCTACCTGTACTCTTGCCATAGTTGGGTGTATATGTTGTAATGCCTTTGCGATTTCATTTCCGGTAAACCCCGTGCTGTTGCACCAGCAGGGGGCTCCGTGGAATTTTTCTGGTATAGAAAATTGTTTTAGCAGTTCCGCTGCGCTAAATACTATTATATTAGCTGCTGTTGCGCACAGTATCTTACAATGCGTAACTTTGTAAAGTAACACAAAAAAGATGCACCTCGAAATAAGACAAACTAAAGACGGCTCTAACACCCTTTACGTGCCGGACCTAAACGAGCATTATCACTCGGTGCACGGGGCGCTGCAGGAGTCGCAACACGTGTTCATAAAACATGGGCTGGAGCATGTGCTGGCACAGAAAAAAGACATTAAGATTCTGGAGGTTGGCTTCGGCACGGGCCTGAACGCCATCCTGACGTTCCCGATTGCGCTGGCACAGAAAGCCTTTATCCAATACGACACGCTGGAAAAATTTCCGCTGACGGAGGAGGTGGTGAAGCAGCTGCACTTTGAGCAATTTATCCTCAACCCAGAGCTGCAGGAATATTTCCAGAGCCTGCACGCCTGCGCCTGGAACGAGCCGGTGCAAATCATCCCTTACTTTACGCTGCAGAAGATACACGAAACGCTGGAGGAGTTTGTAGCCCCGAACTCGTACTACGACGTAGTTTACTTTGATGCCTTTGCGCCTGAAAAGCAGCCGGAGTTGTGGACCGATGCCATGTTCGAGAAACTATACAAGGCTACCCGGCCTGGTGGTGTGTTGGTAACATACTGTGCCAAGGGCTCTTTCAAGCGCAGCCTGAAAGCCGCAGGTTTTGAGGTGGAGGCCCTGCCTGGCCCTCCGGGCAAACGCGAAATGACGCGCGGCCTAAAACCGGTCGTATAATCCGCAATTTATAACAGGCTTGCTCGGGTAACTGCCGTGAACCTTATCCTTGTAAGGGAGTTATACCCGCAGGACAGGAAGCGCACAAATACATCCACATGATGACATCAGAATTTTATACCCATTCGGCCACCTCGCTGCAAGGCAAGGAAGTGCCGATGGATGCTTACAAAGGGAAAGTGGTGCTGGTGGTAAACACCGCTAGTAAGTGCGGCTTTACGCCACAGTACGAAGGGCTGGAGGCATTGTACCGTAAGCACAAAGACGATGGCCTGGTGATCTTGGGTTTCCCGTGTAACCAGTTTGGCGAGCAGGAACCGGGGGGCAAAACAGAGATTGAGCAAGGCTGCCTGATCAATTATGGTGTCAGTTTCCCGATGTTCGATAAAGTGGATGTAAACGGCAAAGACGCTCATCCGCTTTTTAAGTACCTGAAAGCAAACCTAGGGGGTATACTCGGCCGCCGCATCAAATGGAACTTCACCAAATTCCTGATCGACCGCAACGGCAAACCGGTAAAGCGCTACGCTCCCATCACCAAACCTGAGAAACTGGCCCCGACGATCGAAAAGCTGTTGGCTGCCTCAGCAAAATAGCTGGCAGTAAGCCCTGCAGGCAGTGCCTGTTGTTTTGCCCGGTAGCAATACAACCTGCGCCAGCCATTCCGCTTAAATTTCAGTACGGATTAAACTAAATTGAAATAGCCTGTGTTGCCTGCGCAGCCATTGAACACACGTGTGCAGCGGTTTTTTTATTTTATAATCTGCATATATAATTATTTATAAATATATTATCTTACAGGTAGATAGAGTATTCAGGATTAATTGAGAAATACATGAAAACGCTGCTTAAAAAAGTATCCAAGGCATTTAAGCCAAAGTACGAGGTTGTTTGCACGACCTACCAGGTAATCCCGGGGCTACCGGTAAACATGAACGAATCGAAGCACAGCTTTGGCCGTGGGGAGTCTAAGGAGGCGCAGGAGTTTTATAGCAAGGTCATCTCCTCAGACATGACCAAGACGATGGCCCCGGTGGAGGTACAGCTCCGCAGAATATACCTGCGCACCACCACCGTTAACCAAGCGGAGTTTGGCCCGGTGCAGCACCTGAAAACAGCGCGCAAAGCCGCTAAGAAAAAATAGCCTGATACAACGACGGCCTCCAAGCCCTTTCATCATAAGATGGAAGGGCTTTCTGTTTTAAGCGCTTTTGATCTGCCGCTGCACTTCAGCCATACATCAACGCTAATCCTATATTTGCGTACTGCTACACTAAAAAACAAGTGCTTCACCAATAATTCCGGAGCACTTATACTATCCCAACCCATCACCCATGAAGAATGCGCTCCTTGTCTTCTTACAGGCTTTAGGCACTTTTGCCATACTGGCTACTGCTTTGCCCCTACTCTCGCTTGAGGCGTGGTATGTGCGCGTATTCGATTACCCCCGCATGCAGATACTGGGGTTGGCGCTGCTCTCCGTGCTGGCTTACCTCTGGCTAGGCACCAAAAACCGCAAAAGAGACAAATTACTGATAGGTGGCTTAGTGGTGGCCATTGTGTACCAAACCATCAATATATACCCATACACTTTTTTGGCCTCCAACCAGGTGAAGCGCGCTGAAGCTACTAGCAGCGCCGACCAGCACATCAGCATTATGGTGTCTAATGTGTTGATGACAAACCATGAGTTCGGCAAGCTAACCGTTCTGGCCCAGGAAAAGAACCCAGATATCCTGCTGTTGCTCGAGTCGGATTCGGTATGGCAGCAGGCCGTTGCGTCACTTACCCGCAAGTATCCTCACAAAGTGGAAATCCCGCTCAGCAACACCTATGGTATGCACCTATACAGCCAGTTGCCCCTACGCCAGACCAAGGTGAGCTATCTGCTGGATGATGATATCCCGTCGATCAAGACATACGTGCAGCTCCGTGACAGTACTTGGGTAGAACTGCACGCAGTGCATCCGAAGCCCCCTGTACCCACCGAAGACCCGAACTCTAAAAAGCGGGACGCCGAGATCATCATGGTGGCCAAAGACATTGCCGACACCAAATACCCCGTGATAGTAGCCGGCGACTTTAACGATGTAGCCTGGTCGCAGAGTACTGAGCTGTTTCAGGAAGTTAGTGGCTTGCTGGACCCTCGTATTGGGAGGGGCTTTTTCAACACCTTTAATGCCCATTACCCGCTCCTCCGCTGGCCCCTCGACCATATTTTCCACTCCGACCACTTTAAGCTAGTGGACATTGAGCGTTTGCCATCCATTGAGTCCGACCACTTCCCTATCTACATCAAGCTTAGCTTCTCGCCTGAGAATGTGTATGAGCAAACAGAGCCTGAAGCAGATGAAGACACCCAGCAAGAGGCAGCCGAGACCATACAGGAAGGAAAGCAAGAGGCCAAAACCGACTAGCCAAAGAAAGCGTGGATCTATAACCCTTGTTGGCAACCCCCGTCTTTAACCTATTGCGCAAGCTAGCGTTATAACACAGTTAAGCCTTCTATCGGGCAGGCCGAAGAAACTTCTGCCCGTTTATCACACATCATGACTATGGAATACAGAAAAATAGGAACATCAGACCTGGAAGTATCGGTTGTAACATTTGGCGCATGGGCCGCCGGCGGCTGGATGTGGGGCGGCACCGAGCGCAAAGACGCCGTACAAGCCATACGCGCCTCTTACGACCTGGGCGTTACCTCCATCGACACGGCTCCAATATATGGGCAGGGCACCAGCGAGGAGATTGTGGGCGAGGCCATCAAAGACCTGCCCCGCGACAGGGTGCAGATTCTGACTAAGTATGGCATGCGCTGGGACCTGGCAAAAGGCACCTTGGCTTTTAACAGCCAAGACAACAGCGGTCGGGACATTGCCATTCATAAATACGCCGGCCGCGAGAGCATCATCAAGGAGTGCGAGGACAGCCTGCGCCGCCTGAAGACGGATTACATCGACTTGTACCAGATCCATTGGCCCGACGTGACCACCCCGATCGAAGAAACTATGGAAACAGTGGCGCAGTTGATAAAAGAGGGCAAGGTGCGCCACGCAGGTGTCTGCAACTACAATGTGGCCCAAATGCAGGAGGCGGAGAAATATGTGCAACTGGTATCGAATCAGGTACCCTATAGTATGGTGAAGCGCGATATCGAGAAGGATGTGGTGCCGTACTGCCTTGAGCAGAACAAATCTATCCTGGCGTATAGCCCGCTGGAGCGCGGCCTGCTGACAGGCAAGATGAAGCCCGGCTACCAGTTTGGCGAAGGCGACCACCGTGCCAACCTTTATTTCTTCCAGGATGATAACCTGAAGCGCACGGATGAATTCCTGCAAAAGATAAAACCACTGGCTGACGAGAAGCATGCCACGCTGGCCCAACTCGTCATCCGCTGGACGGTAGAGCAGCCCGGCATCACGATTGCCCTGGTGGGTGCCCGCAACGCTGAACAGGCCACGCAAAATGCCAAAGCGCTGCACGTAAAACTGACACAGGATGAGGTAAACTTCATCACGACAGAGCTAAACAAACTGGAGCTGGTAAAGCCTGAGCAGGTATAAGCCTGGCCATGCCACTAAACGAAACCGGCAGCCCTTTAACAGGGGCTGCCGGTTTCGTTTAGTGGCATGCGTGTTAGTATCGTTCTTCCGGGCGCCATACCCCCTCCGGCATCACCACTACATCAAGCGGCACATCAAAAGGGTTAGGGTCGGCTATACGCGGGATGGGCGGCTCCAGGCTCAGCCCTACTTTCAGCACATCAGGGCGGCAGTCGGCCAGGAAGCGATCGTAAAAGCCCTTGCCGTAACCCACGCGGTGGCCCACTTCATCAAAGGCCAGCAGCGGCAGAACCACTAAATCTACTTCCCGGGCATGTATGATTTGGGCTTGTTGCGGCTCCGGTATCCCCCAGGCATTCTCTACCAGCACAGCTTCTTTTGTCAGTTCATGGTGCGTCAGCACATGCTGTGCCACATCAGTTACGGGCACGGCTACCCGCACCTCAGGGTGCTCCTCCCGCAAGCGCTCAATAAGCAGCCAGGTGTTTACCTCGTTATGCTTGAGGATCGGCAGAAACACATGCACCGTTTGGCCAGTTTGTAGCGATAGGTGGCGGAAGAAATTATCGGCGATGCGTTGGCTGCGTGCCTGCACCTCTTCCGGCGGAAGAGCCTGCCGCTGCCGCAGCATTTGCTTGCGTAGCTCCGCTTTCTCCATTACTCCTCCTCCAGAATCGTGAATTTGAACTCGAACGGATCGAAGGCCTCTACCAGCGCAGGTATAAAATTCGGGTTATTCGTCTGGTATGTCAGCAGGTTGTCGTGGCGCTCCTGCAGGCCGCCGTTCGGGAACAGCTTGTCCTTCAGGTTCTCGAGCTGCTTGAAGGTTTGCTCATGCTTGCTGTCGCGGGCTTTCGATATCTTTTTCTCCAGCATCTGCAGCGAGTTGTGGACTTTCTGCGCCTCAGCACCCACGGCCTTCACCAAAGTTGGGTCTACGCTTTTAGCCAGTTCCTCTACCGCAGCAAAGGCAGCGGCCACAGTGTCGCGCTGCGCCTCCAGGCTAATTTCCTCCTCATGCAGTTGGTCCGACAGGTACTTTTTCAGGCCCTGGTAATCCTGGAACATATCTTCCGGCTGCAGATCCAGCTTATGCATACGGCTGCTATTGCTGCGACTGATATATAGCGCAGAGTTGCGCAGCATCAGCACCGGGAAAGTCACGTGGTAGGCCTCAAACAGTTTTTTCAGCTGGAACCAATAGGCTACCTCTGCCCCACCGCCAATATAAGCCAGGTTCGGCAGGATCAACTCTTCATAAAGCGGGCGCAGGATCACATTCGGGCTAAAGCGCTCAGGATGCGCCTTGGCCTCCTGCAGCATCTCGTCGCGACCGAAACTGATGTCGGTATTCAGGACTCCATACCTATCCCCTTCCAGCACAATGCGCTCGCGTAGTCCATCCAACAGGTAAAACAGGTTGATGTCGCGGGAGTATACCTGCTGCTTGTAGTTAAGCTGCTCTAGTTGCGCATTCACCTCCTCCACTAGTTTGTTCGAGCGCTGCTCGGTCAGTTCCTGCTCCACTACGGGCGTCAGGGCTTTCTTTAGCTCGGCATGGTCGCCGTCGATGCTTACTAAGCCATACGCTCCGAACAGGGCATGTGTGATGGCACGGGTGGCATCCGCCAGGTTCTTGCTGTTGCGGTAAGCTTCTTCAAAAACGGGGTAAGCCTCAGGCAGCTCCTCCAGCACTTTCTCCATTCCCTCCATCGTAAACCTACCCACGGCGCCTTTCTGGGCTGTCTCCCAGGTATAATTTTTCCCGAACAGGTTAAAATGGTTTATCTCCGCAAAATCATGGTCTTCGGTAGCCATCCAGTATACCGGCACGAAGTTGTAGTCCGGATACTTCTCTTTGAGTTGGCGGCAGGTGTTGATGGCCGTGATGATCTTATAGACAAAATACAGCGGCCCCGTGAAGATATTGAGCTGGTGCCCCGTGGTGATGGTATACGTGTTAGGCTGCTGCAGCGAGTCAATGTTCTGCTGCACGTTCGGATGGATCTCAGCAACACTCGTGTATTGTTCCTGAAGCGCTTGATGGAGCGTTTCGCGCTGGGCAGCACCAAAACTTTTCTCCTGCAACTGGGCCTCAAAAGCCTCCAATGTCGGGAAGCGGTTGTAGAACGGCCGTAGCTGCTCGCTGCGACAGAGGTAATCGGATATCGTCTGGGAGAATGCGCCGGTGGCGGCGTAGTCCATTGTAGAAACTTTCATTGTAGATACTTCCATCTGCATGTTTGCCTTGAGTATAGCCTCTTTAACAGCTTACCCCGAAATGTGTTGCAATAATCCAGCATTTTGCCCGCTGCCGCACAAAGTAACGGCTTTATTTTGTGTTTTGCAGCCGATCCGATAGAAAGCGCCTGACCCGGTATGAGCAGCAGCTATCCGGGTTCAGGCAAGTATATGGCAGGATCGCGCCCAACCCGAAAACCTATCCGGGGCCATACGTACACTGATGTACAGAATCATATATAAAGAAAGCTATGGGATTATTAAGCGGTATGATGGGACACGCTTCGGAGGTGTCCATCGAAAAAATAACCAAGGAGTTTCAACCGATCCTGATTGAGGATGAGCAGATCGAGCGCGCCTATAAACTGATCCGGGACATGCTGGTGTTCACGAACAGGCGCCTGATTCTGGTGAACAAGCAGGGCCTGACCGGCACCAAAATCGACTATCAAAGCGTGCCTTACAAGCACATCAAGTCCTTCTCTAAAGAGAGCGCCGGCATCGGCGACCTCGACGCTGAGCTAAAGATCTGGCTCACCGGCGAAACCGAACCGACTATCAAGCAGGATTTCCGGAAAGGCGATAACATCAACGAGGCTTACCGGGTGCTGAGCAGGCACGTGTTGAAATGACCTCCCCCTAACCCCCTCCTAAAAACAGGAGGGGGGATTTTAGGTGTCGATATGAAAGAAATCGATAATCCTTTGAATCACCGATTTCGGTTGCTCAAAGACTTCGCTGTTTCTGATTCGGAGGACTTTATATCCTAGGTGTTCCAAAGTCTTGTCTCTAATTTCATCGTTCTCGATGGCTTCCGGGGTGTCATGCACGGAGCCGTCTACCTCTATCACCAACTTCTCCGAGGCACAGTAGAAGTCCACAATGTAGCTCCCGATGCTATGCTGCCTTCTAAATTTGCGACCGCTGGCTTTGTGCTTGCGAAGGAGGCGCCAAAGCTCTTCTTCTGCTGGCGTCATATTATTCCGTAAGAGCGCACGCTCCATCTTAAGGTTTGGAATGCTGTGCACCTGGTCTTTTCGCATGGGGTATATTTTGCCAGAAAACACTGCCTGAAATTCATTTTGTTCCAAAAAAAGCAAAAGCCCTACTCAAAAATAGAGCAAGGCTTTTGCTGATTGATGTATTCTACACCCCCTCCTGTTTTTAGGAGGGGGCAGGGGGAGGTCTACAGGTCTACATTACCACTTCCCCGTACAGATCAAAGTCAGAAGAGTCTGTGATCTTGACGTTGGCGAAATCGCCGAGGCGGACGAAGTTGCTGTCAGCTGGTACCAGCACTTCGTTGTCTACTTCTGGTGAGTCGTACTGGGTGCGGCCCACAAAATAGCCACTCTCCTTGCGGTCGAACAGTACTTTGTAGGTCTTGCCTACTTTCTCCTCGTTCAGCTCCACCGAGATGCCCTGCTGCAATTCCATGATGGCGTCGGCGCGCTCCTGCTTCACCTCATCCGGCACATCATCCACCAAGGTGTGCGAGTGCGTGTTTTCCTCGTGCGAATAAGTGAATATTCCCAAACGATCGAAGCGCGTCTCCTCTACCCAGTCGTACAGCTCCTGGAAATCCTTGTCGCTTTCGCCCGGATGGCCTGCGATAAGCGTTGTTCTTAAAGCGATGTCCGGCACGCGCTGGCGGATAGTATCTACCAACTCGATCGTGCGGCGCTTGCTGATACCGCGGCGCATAGTTTTGAGCATGTTGTCGGAGATGTGCTGTAGCGGCATGTCCATGTACTTGCAGATGTTCTCGCGCTCGTTCATCACGTCAAACACCTCCATCGGGAACTGCGACGGGTAGGCATATTGCATGCGTATCCAGTCAATGCCGTTCACATCCGACAGGTTGCGGAGCAGGTCAGCCAGCTTACGCTCGCCGTAGTGCTGCAGCCCGTAGTAAGTCAGGTCCTGCGCAATCAGGATCAGCTCTTTGGTGCCCATGCTGGCCAGGCGCTTGGCCTCCTTCACCAAGTCCTCTATCGGACGGTCCACGTGCTTGCCGCGCATCAAAGGTATAGCACAGAAAGAGCAGGGACGGTTGCAGCCTTCGGCAATCTTGAAATAAGCGTAGTGAGACGGAGTCGTGATCAGACGCTCGCCAATCAGCTCATGCTTATAATCGGCATCCAGCTTCTTGAGCAGTTGCGGGAGCTCCAGCGTGCCAAAATAAGCGTCTACCTGCGGAATTTCCTGCTCCAGCGAGTCTTTGTAGCGCTGCGACAGGCAGCCTGTCACGTACAGCTTGTCTATCTGTCCCGATTCTTTGGCCTCTGCGTAGCGCAGAATGGTATCGATAGACTCCTGCTTGGCATTATCGATGAAGCCGCAGGTATTCACCACAATTATATTGGAATCGTCTTTGTCAGACTCGTGCGCCACCTCGATCTCGTTGGCACGCAACTGCCCCATCAACACTTCCGAATCCACCAGATTTTTAGAGCAACCTAATGTAATTACGTTTACTTTATCTTTTTTGAGAGTTCTTACCTTCACTTATGTATTAATTATCGCGATAATACTTGTTAGTCACTGAAAACCAATGCCAACCTGTATTAGTTCGTTTTGGAAATCAAGCTGCAAAGGTACAATATGTTTAGGGAATAAAATAAGTGCTTCTGAAGCTACTAACCTTTTGTACCAGAAGATTAAGACAGACCTACTTGAAAAAGCTCCTTTTAAGAAATTCAGTAGCATAAGAAACATGAGTATTTAAGAAAAAATAGCTCGAGTCAGCCATTTGAGCAAGTGATGTATTTATACTTAATGTTGATTGGAATAATACCTGATTTAAGTGCGTCGTCTATAGCCTGACGATATGGTTATGCTGCGGGTACTGTTGATGATAAAATCCTTATTCAGAGGCGCTGGCCTTTCAAAAGAGGCGCAACTGTAGTAAACCTTCGTTAGAAAATTCCCTCATTCAGGTGCTGGTATAGTGGCAAAAGCAAGGATGGCCCCTTAACAAATCTTTTAGCCCGCCGTTTTATTGATGGTTAAACACCTAAAGAAAGCAAGCTATGTTTCATCACGTTAAAGAATTACAGTTCAATGCCCGAGTGTCTAAACCAGACCCCCGATTTGCCACCTTGCTCCTAGAGCAGTTTGGAGGCGAAAACGGTGAGCTAGCCGCTGCCATGCAGTACTTCAGTCAGGCTTTTGCTGCCAAGCAACCATACCCTGATAAGTATGATATGCTGATGGATATCGCCACCGAAGAATTCAGCCATTTAGAAATTGTGGGTGCTACAATTCAGATGCTGCTCAAAGGTGTAAACGGCGAGTTAAAGGATGCTGCTGACCAATCTGAGATTATGGGTGTGCTGGATGGTAAAGCTGCCAAAGAAAATATAATTCATCAAGCTATGTCAAACCCGCAGTTCGGCGTACTGAGCGCTGGTGGACCACGCCTGACCAACAGCCAGGGTATTCCGTGGTGCGCCTCTTATGTGCATTCTAACGGCGACTTAACTGTAGACTTACGCTCTAATATCGCTTCTGAATCCAGGGCGAAACTGGTGTATGAATATTTAATGCAGTTTACAGACGACCCGTATGTAAAGGAAACCCTCTCGTTTTTGATGACACGGGAGGTTGCCCACTTCGAGATGTTTGAAGCAGCCCTTTCTACGATACAGCCAAACTACCCGCCGGGAGTACTGCAGGCGGATCCGCGTTTCACGAACCAATACTTTAACCTGTCACAAGGCGAAAGTGCACGAGGACCATGGAATGACGGGAATATGCCGATTACGGGCAAAAGCTGGGATTATGTGGAAGACCCTATCAACCATGTAAAAGAAACGGAAGGCTTGCAAAACCGTGAGAAAGGAATTGAGAAGGAAATGGAGCTCACTGAGAAAATGAACAAGGAGCTGAGCAAAACCAAAAGTGCTGAAATAACAAGTTCCGAACCGAAAGGAGAAGCGCAGTGGAGTAACTACAACGGCAAAGACAATAGCTAATACGCTACATCCCAGCAAAACAAACTTAATAACAGCGGGCCACTACACGTAACTTTCATTATGTATGGTGGCCCGCTTTTTTATGATCATAGGCAGAAGACCAGCTATAGGGAGCTTCTTCAACTGCTGCAGCGGAATGGTGCTTACACTTGTAACTCAGAAACGCCTGAAGGTTATTGCCCTAATATGCAGCAGTATAATTTATCAGAAACTCTACATTTGTTACTTGCCCTTCCTGCACTTCCACCGGGTTGATGTTCATTTCACCGTCGAAGAGGTTTGCATACATGCCTTTATCCTCTTTAGAGAAAAGACTGTATTTGCCAGGTTTCAGACTCACTGCAAATTTGCCGTCAGCATCTGTATCTACCTGAGTAACTAGGGGAGTTTGAATGTTGGTGTGAAAAACACCGTTTACGGTATGGGCTTGTGTGCTGTTAGTTAGCTCGTAGATGTACAAGGTGCGCTGTACGCCTCTGCCCTTGCTGGGCGGCGCATCTGGTGAGGGCATCTGGTTGCCGGATTTCCAGATGACTTGTCCGGCAATACCCTGCGCAATGGGCGCTTGCTGCGCTTGTGAAGAGTTGGCCACGGCTTGTTGCTGGGGGTTGGAAGTGCCTAACTGCTCGCGGCTTTCCGGTGTATGCACAGATTGGCTAGTGCCATTGCAAGAAGAGAGCAACAGCACGAATGGCAGCAGCAAAAGCTTTTCCATGGTATGTGCGTTAATGGTTATTAGCGCGAGAAGAACGACTCTACAAATCCGTGCTTGTCGAACAGCTGCAGGTCCTCGATTTTCTCGCCAACCCCAATATACTTCACCGGAATCTTAAACTCGTCGGATATCCCGATCACCACACCACCCTTGGCAGTGCCGTCGAGCTTGGTAATGGCCAGGGCCGTTACGTCGGTGGCTTTGGTGAACTCACGGGCCTGCAACAGCGCGTTTTGGCCTGTGCTTCCGTCTAGTACCAAGAGCACTTCATGCGGGGTGTCTTCTGTCACTTTCTGCATCACCCGCTTTATCTTCGAGAGCTCGTTCATCAAGCCTACCTTGTTGTGCAGTCGGCCGGCCGTGTCGATAATCACCACGTCAGCACCTAACTCCACACCTTTTTTCACGGCGTCGTAAGCCACTGAAGCGGGGTCCGTATTCATACCGTGCGAGATCACCGGAACGCCCACGCGTTCGCCCCAAATAATCAGTTGGTCTACGGCCGCGGCCCGGAAGGTATCGGCAGCGCCTAATACTACTTTCTTACCTGCTTTGTGGAATTGGGCAGCCAGTTTGCCAATGGTTGTAGTCTTACCCACACCATTCACGCCAACCACCATAATCACATAAGGCTTTATACCTGCCGGCAGCTCAAAGTCGGCGCCGTCGCCGGAGTTGTTCTCCTCCAGCAGGGCGGCAATCTCCTCGCGCAGGATGCGGTCCAATTCCGAGGTGTTCACGTACTTGTCTTTGGCTACGCGCTTCTCAATGCGGTCGATGATCTTCACGGTCGTATCGACGCCCACATCAGCATGCACCAATATCTCCTCCAACTCATCGAGCACTTCCACGTCAACAGTGGATTTGCCGACGACAGCCTTGCTTAACTGACCGAAGAAATTGCTCTTGGTTTTCTCCAGGCCTTTGTCCAGCGACTCTTTTTTCTTCTCTTTGCTGAAAAAGTCAAAAATGCCCATACGGTTGGTTTTAGTAAGGAAGACGACTTTCGGTGAAACGGTAATATACTAAAAAAGTCCCACTAATGGGACTTCTTCATGTGATCTATCTATATAGTAGAGTAGGCTTACTATTTTTTGAAGTAATCCTGTACTTTATCTACAGGCACCATTTCTTCTTTAAAGCTGTAAGCACCTGTCTTAGGCGACTTTACTGCTTTAATTACTTTTGCCCAGTCTTTACCTGTGGCGGTTTTTAGGGTTGCAACTACCTTCTTAGCCATGGTTATTTAATTTCTTTATGTAAAGTTACTTTCTTCAGATTCGGGTTATACTTCTTCAGCTCAAGACGCTCCGCAGTATTCTTTCTGTTTTTGGTAGTGATGTACCTTGAAGTTCCAGGTATGTCAGTAGTCTTCTGCTCTGTACACTCCATAATAACCTGGATTCTATTACCTTTTGCTTTTTTAGCCATCTCTAATGTAATTTTTTATTTAGGACTGCAAATATAGCTGCTTAAAACTCTAATAACAAACAAAGTATAAATTTTATTGTGAAACAATTTTGCATGTTTTCACAACCTTTACATAGATCCGTTACCATGGCTGTTCAGGCGATGCCTTCCCCTCCATTTTTCCTCGCCATACTACCTAAAAGGCACCCGCCCTTAAGCAGCTAACTGAAAAGCAGCGTCGAAAAAACGGCAACGGAGCGAAGTGAAGCTACCGCTGACACACCTCTCTCCGTTGCCGGTGGAATCATATATAAATCAGATGGCAAACCCGGCCGAACTTTCGCTACCCGCTGCAAGCTCTAAAGCAAGCCAGCTGGAGACGTAGCCCGTCCGCAGCCACTAAAACATGATATAACCCTGCTCTACTGCTTTCTTCAACACGGAAGAAATACCGTTCTTGTTGATTGTTCTAAGTGCAGACGTAGAAACTTTAAGTGTTACCCAAGCATCCTCTTCCGGGATGTAGAAACGCTTCTTCTGAAGGTTTGGATAGAACTTACGCTTCGTCTTATTGTTAGCGTGAGATACGTTGTTACCTACGCGTGGTCTTTTACCTGTTAAATCGCAAACTCGTGCCATCTTGTATATTCTTCTAAATTATTTCAATAGGGGTGCAAATATCCTAAAAAAGATACAGAATTTCAAAGCCATAGGAAATATTTTTCCTGCAAATGTGTATAGCGTCACCTGACAGGCGTTTTGGGTGACATATTTTATACTTGCCTTAAGCCTTCTTCGCCTTTCTGCTGCTTCCGGAAGCCATAGGGGCAGTGCTTGCAACCGCTTTGGCAGCAGTACCCCCGCTTCAGGTGGTAAGTGGCGGTGAACACCATCAAGCCCTGCGCATTCAGGTAGTAATCTTCCCCTTCTTTCAACTGTTGACTCACATCTGTATCGCTTAGGCTGCAAACTTACACAAACTAGTATATAAAGGCTAACGGATGCCACAGCCAATGCCCGAGCGCCGTATAGGAGAGGGGGCAGCGGTTTCATACCAGTACCCGATTTACTACATTTACAAAATCACTGTATCTATAGTGGTTGCTAACCGCGCATGGCTTGCGGTGGCGCCATGAGAGAAAATAAAACGAAAAACTATGAGCACGCTAACAATCACCTCCAGCCAACAGGCCATTGATGTAGAGCACCAGTACGGTGCCCATAACTACCACCCGCTGCCCGTGGTGCTGAACCGCGGCGAGGGCGTTTACCTGTGGGACGTGGAGGGCAAACGCTATTATGATTTCCTGTCGGCTTACAGCGCCGTGAACCAGGGGCACTGCCACCCAAAAATCATCAATGCCTTGGTAGAGCAGGCGCAGCAGCTTACCTTAACCTCCCGTGCCTTCTACAACGACAAACTGGGGGTAGCCGAGCAATACATTTGCGAGTACTTCGGTTACGACAAGGCCTTGTACATGAACTCGGGTGCCGAGGCCGTGGAAACCGCCATCAAGCTGGTGCGCAAGTGGGGCTACATGAAAAAGGGCATCGCCCCGAACAAAGCCGAGATCCTGGTGGTGGAGCATAACTTCCATGGCCGCACCACAGGCATCATTTCCTTTTCCACCGACCCGGACTCCACCAAAGGCTTCGGGCCTTACATGCCGGGGTATAAAGTGATTCCTTATAATGATATAAACGCGCTGGAGCAGGCTCTGCAGGAAAACCCAAATATTTGCGGATTCTTGGTGGAGCCGATCCAGGGCGAAGCCGGAGTGGTGGTACCAGATGAGGGCTACCTGGCAAAAGCGCATGCCCTTTGTAAGGAGTATAACGTGTTACTGATGGCCGATGAGATACAGACGGGCATTGGCCGCACCGGAAAGCTGTTGGCCAGCTACTACGACGATGTTAAGGCCGACATTCTAATCCTGGGTAAAGCGCTTTCAGGAGGCGTGCTACCGGTATCCTGCGTGCTGGCAAACGACGATATCATGCTCTGCATTCAGCCAGGCGAGCACGGCTCTACCTTCGGCGGAAACCCTTTGGCTGCCGTAGTAGCCATTGCAGCCTTGGAGGTGATTAAAGAGGAGCAGTTAACCGAAAACGCTGATAAGCTGGGTGAGCTGTTCCGGGTACGTATGCGCGGCCTGATTTCTAAACGTCCCGAGCTGGTAATGCTGGTGCGCGGCCGTGGACTGCTGAACGCTATTGTGGTGGAGCCAACCGCCGACGGGCGCACCGCCTGGGATGTATGCGTGGCCCTGAAAGACAAGGGGCTATTGGCCAAGCCTACCCACGGCGACATCATACGCTTTGCGCCCCCGCTCGTGATGACGCAGGAGCAGCTACACGCTTGCTGCGACATTATTGAAGAGGTGATTCTAAACTTTTAAGCTGATTCAAGTGGCCAATTAAGCGAAGGCGGTGCGAAAGTGCCGCCTTTGTTGTTTCCATTGATGCGAAAAGCAGGGCTAAGTGAGTAACTGTAAATGCCGTTTCGTGCCTGGCTGTAAAAGTCAGCAGGAAACGGCATTTATAGTTTAGCTGAATACATGGTAGCTGTTTCAGCAGGTTGGCACACCTGGCTAGCATTCCGCACGTACGGCAACATACCTCAGGTGGCAATAGGTTTTAGGGACGGTCTGTTTTCAGAACTTGAAAGGACGATTAAGACACAAATTTCACATGATTATTGTTATAACACAAGGTAATCTTATGCCTGTTTGCAACATAATAATATTGATTGTTTTTGCCTTTGAACCAATGCTATAAACTCATTTCCAGTATATTATAGCTCATTTTTTTTGCGGGGAAACATCATTTTGCAACATTCAGCACCAGCCTTTCTGTTGTCCTACCACGAATTTTATGGTAGAAAATAGCTTCCGACTCAATCTAATCTGCTTCCTGAGACAATCCAACCATAGCATATTTATAAGAAGAAGGCTATATTTGAAATGATCAAACCATCTTGGAAGAATGAGAAAGAACAGGCGAAAGTTTACCCAGTGCCCAAACTGCGGATACGTTTTCGAAGATGTGAATAATTATTGCCCCAACTGCGGACAGGAAAACCACGACCTGAACGTGCCTGTAAAGCACTTGCTCTGGGAGTTCTTGGAAGGCACCCTACACTACGACACCAAGTTCTGGACAACGCTTAAATACCTGCTTTTCCGACCGGGCTTGCTGACTGAGAAATTTAACCTGGGCCAGCGCGCGTCCTATGTTCCGCCGTTCCGGCTTTATGTTTTTGTCAGCTTGGTATTTTTCACGGCGTTGGCTATACGGTCAAAAGAAAGCACTGTTAAGGTGGTGGGGGCCTCGAATGCAGAGGAGGTCGCCCAGGCGCTCCCGCCAGCCTATGCCGCCCAGCAAACAGAAATTGACTCCCTGCTTGCGGCTAACCCGCCGCAGGCAGCCGCCCCGGATTTCATGTTTAATGATGAATTAAAGGAGAAATTCATGGCCTTCGCAAAAGACGAAGAGAACTCCAAGCAGAAACTGCTGAAAAACACCTCCTTCATGATGTTCCTGTTAATGCCTTTCTTCGGCTTTATCCTATACCTCTTTTATTATAAGCAACGCCGCAACTACGTGGAGCACCTCATGTTCTCCGTTCATTTTCATACCTTTTTCTTCATTCTTGTCATTCTGGGCTTAGGCATTGAATACATCTTTAAAGGGTTTGATGTAGATGCCTGGGCATTTGGGCTTGGTGTGCTCTACCTGTACTTTGCCTTACACCAGGTGTATAAGCAATCTTACCTGCGCACATTCTTGTGGCTGATACCGATAACGGCTGTATACCTGGTATCGCTGACTATATTTGTATTGAGCACCCTTGCAATCAGCATTATGCTGAGCTGATTTTATACCCTATTCCTTGTTTTATGCCCTATACCACTTTAACCACCACCAGTTGGGACAAACTTCTGTCGAAAAAGCGCTTCGAGACCAACGACCCGAAATACAGCACTGACGAATCGGTGCGGGGCGAGTTTCAGCGCGACTACGACCGCGTAGTGTTTTCATCGGCCTTCCGGAGGTTGCAGAACAAGACACAGGTAATGCCCATGCCGGAGAGCGACTTTGTGCATACCCGCCTGACGCATAGCCTGGAAGCCTCGGTGGTAGGCCGCTCGCTGGGCCGCATTGTGGGCAAGAGCATTTTGGAGCGGCACCCGGAACTAGCAGAGGAAAAGCACATCCAGGAGGCTGACTTCGGTGATGTGGTGGCTGCCGCCTGCCTGGCCCACGACATCGGCAACCCGCCTTTTGGGCACTCCGGCGAGGACGCCATCTCCGCTTACTTCCTGAGCGAGGCGGCACAGCCATACCTTGCCGCGCTTACGGAGGCCGAGAAAACCGACTTACAGCACTTTGAGGGTAACGCGGCGGGCTTCCGGATCCTCACCTATACCTATCCGGCCCACTGCAACATGTCCGGAGGCCTCAGCCTGACTTATACCACGCTGGCCACCTTCACAAAATACCCGAAGGAGTCGAGGCCAATCATTAAGGGCACCAAGAACACCAGCGAAAAGAAATACGGCTTCTTCCAGACAGAGAAAGCCTGGTTTCAGAACATCGCACAGGAGCTGGGGCTATTGAAGAAAGGAGAGGGCGATACAGTGTTCTACCACCGCCATCCGCTCGCTTTCTTAGTAGAGGCCGCCGATGACATCTGCTACCGCATCATCGACTTTGAGGATGGCCTGAAGCTAGGGCTGGTACCGCACGAAAAAGGGATGGACTTGCTCCGCCAAATCCTGGACGACAGCCCCAACCGCAAATCAAGCCTCACCTTTTATGACTGGCGTGAGGAGATCGGCTACCTGCGTGCGCGTATCATTGGCAAGCTGATTGACGAAACGGCCTCCATCTTCCTGCAGCACGAGCAGGAAATCCTGCAAGGCACTTACGATAAGCCGCTGATCAACGAGCTGTCCTGTAAACCGGTGTTAGACCAGATCAAGGACCTTTCCATCCAGCTCATTTACCAAAACCGCCCGGTGCTGGAGATTGAGGCGGCTGGCTTTGAGGTGCTCGGCGGCCTGCTGGATGCCTGCGTGAAAGCCGTGTTCCACCCCGAGTCGAAGCACCACCGCAAACTGGCTGCGCTCATACCCCCACATTATTTACAATTGCCCGTCAGCGCCACGGCCTACGAGCGCATCATCCACATCACCGATTTCGTAGCCAGCCTCACTGACCAGGCAGCCTTGGGTCTATACCGCAAGATAAAAGGCATTGAGCTGCCTCGGATGTATTAAGTGATGCCCGTAACAACACTGAAAAAGGCTGACTTGCTGCTGCTGCTGTTTTTTCTGGCCTATTGCAGTGCGGTGGTTTTGCGGGTCAGTATCGAAAGCACGGGGTATACCTCCCCAGACTCGGAGTACTATCTGGAAGCTGCCCGTAGCCTGCAAGAAGGGCAAGGTTTCATCATCCGGGATCTGTATGGGCTGCATACAGGGCAGGTAAATGCCCCAACGCCCTTTACTGCCTGGCCAATTGGTTACCCGGTATTAGTAGCAGCGGCCTCGTGGGTGAGTGGCCTTAGCCTGTTTTGGGCTTCTAAGCTACTAAACCTGTTAGTGGCAGGAGCAGGGTTTCTGTTGCTGCGCCGCATTAACAGGCCGTATGCTTTTGTTCTGGCCTCCCTTTACGGAAGCTTCACTGTGCTGGAGATGCACTCCTACACCTGGTCAGAAGCCACTTTCATGTTGGGCTGCCTTGGTTTTGTTTTCCTGCTCCATAGAATCGTTATGGACAGGCAGGCGGCGGGGAGGTATACAATACTGCTTTCCCTCACGCTGGCGGGCATGTTTCTGGTGCGCTATATCGGGTTGTTTGCCTATGGGCTTACTGCTTGCATTGCCCTTTATACCTACCGCTTGCGGCTGCACAGGCTTTGCATCGGCCTGCTGGCGGCAACTGCGGCGGCAAGTATGGTTGCCGCCAGCCATTTGCTGTATAACTATGTCCGCATTGGGCATTTCACGGGCATCTCCCGCATCCACCACGACATGGAAACGCCGCTTCAGGTAGTATGGATGACCATCAAGGGGATTGCTATCGAGCTTTTCGTTATCCGGAAATATTACTTGCAGGGGATGCCCGATGTGCTGACTATAGCTGCTGCAGGGCTGCAACTTGCCGTGATAGGCAGTATCTGGTGGCTCCTACACAAACAACGAAGCGCTGTACTGGCTGCCTTTAAGCAGAACAGCCTTTCGCACATGGCCATACTTACAGCCGTGGCATACTTGGTGATGCTGGTTGTTTTGCGAAGCATCTCACAGTTCGATCCTCCCAACTACAGGCTGCTCTCCCCATTTACTTACCTGGTGCTATTTGCGCTTGTCAATTACATCGTTTCCCTGCCCGACGAGATCGGGCGCGTTAAAGAAGCCAAATATATACTATTCCTGTTTTTCGTCGGTTCGTTACTATGGAACCTTCCCAAAATCTACTTGCTTTCACTACTGACTTGATGCTTTCTTGACCACGCCGGAATCCTCTTCAAAACCACATCTCCTTAGAGCCGATGCGCTGCTGCTGCTGCTCTATGTGTTGCTGGCAGCCATTATCTGCTTCAGAGTGAATGTGGAGGCTACAGGCTATACCACTCCGGATTCAGAAGCCTATCTGGGGCTCGCTCAGAACATGCTGGATGGGCATGGCTTTTACGTGCTAAAAGCGGATGGCACACGAGCGTACTTCTCAACCTGGCCTGTAGGCTATCCGGTGCTGATCTATCTTGTATCTTCCATGCTGCCCCTGAGCGTGTTCTGGGCTTCCAAAGTGCTGAACCTGGTGCTGCTGGGCCTTGGCTTTTTACTTTTCCGCTGCCTCAACCGCCGGTATGCCTTTATAATGGCCTCCGTATACAGCGCCTACACTTTCCTCGATATTTACAGCTTCACTTGGTCCGAGGCCCCTTTCTTGTTGGGTTTGCTCTGCCTCTGCGTTGTGGCAGCACAAACCTTACAACACGCGAAGGCAAAGCATTTGCTGCTCCTGTTCTTAGTTTGTGCCTTCTTATTTTTGATGCGCTATGTAGGGGCATTCTCATTTGCGGTGCCGGCTTTGCTGGGCATCTACTTCTACTTTAAGGGTGATAAACGCGCTGCTGCCAAACTACTTCTCACCTCCATACTACTAACTATACTGGCAGGCACTTATTTATACCTCAACTACAGGCTGAGTGGATTTATGACTGGTTTCGACCGACTAGAGGCCTCCACCGAGCCTACCCGTACGTTTGTGGGTATGATGATCGAAGGATTGCTGAATGAGCTGCTCCTGGTCCGAAAGTATCGGTTGGGGAACCAACCTGACTACCTGCTTTACTTTACAGTAGTACTTCAGTTACTCGCCATGGCCGCCATTTTGATGAAAGTGGAAAAGCTTCCGCGCCTTAATCTGTTTTCGCAGACCTGCCTGTTCGTGGCGTCCCTGTATTTGCTTACTGTCGCGCTGCTGCGGAGCATCTCCCACTTCGATGATTTGGATTACCGGTTGCTGGCACCGTTCAGTTTCCTGTTTTGGGTAGGCCTAATGCATTATCTGGTTGCCTTGCCGGATCATGCAAAGGGCAATGTGCAGGCCAAATACATCGCCTTTGCCTTCTTCCTGGTTTCCCTGTTACTGAACATGCCTAAGCAGTACATCCTAGACGGAATCAGGCAGCTATTGCCTTAGCAGGTTAATCTATAGAATACGCGCTTTCATCAGGTGTTTGGCTGCATTGGCCGAAGGCTCTAGCGCGTTATTGGCATCCCAGCCAGATTAGAGCTAAATTTATACCTTGCAGCACAAGCGCTCACAAGGCAGGCGAAGGCCTGCGCGTACCATTCTTTCATTAACTCACAACGCATGAAACGCAACCTCCTTACCGGGCTTTTATGGTGTGTCACGGGCCTCCTTGCCCTGGCGCAGACAAAAGACAACAAAATCGAGTTCACGGAATATGACCTGCCCAACGGGCTCCACGTAATCCTGCACCAGGACAAGTCTACGCCGAACGTGGCCGTGTCGGTGCTATACCATGTCGGATCTAAAAACGAGGTAGAGGGTCGCTCGGGCTTTGCCCACTTTTTTGAGCACCTGATGTTTGAGGGCACCGAGAACATCGACCGTGGCCAATACAGTTCGCTGGTACAGAAGGCCGGCGGCGCCCTAAACGCCAATACTTCCTTCGACCGCACCTACTACTATGAGTTGCTGCCATCTAACCAACTGGCCCTAGGGCTATGGCTGGAGGCGGAGCGCATGAAGCACGCCAAAATAGACCAGACCGGTGTGGAAACGCAGCGCAAGGTGGTACAGGAGGAAAAGCGTGAGCGCATCGACAACCAGCCTTACGGCTCTATCGGCGAGAACGTGTTTGCCACTGCTTTCACCAAGCATCCTTACAAAACGATGCCAATTGGCTCTTTCAAGGACCTGAACGCAGCCAGCATTGAGGAGTTCCGCGACTTCTACAAGACCTTCTACGTGCCCAACAACGCCACCCTCTCCATTGCCGGCGACATTGACATAAGCGAGACGAAGAAGCTAATAGCGGAATACTTTTCCGGCATCCCGAAGGGTACGAAAGCCATACCTCGCCCAGATGTAACAGAGCCAAAGCAAACAGCGGAGCGCCGTAAAACCGTGTATGACAACATCCAGCTGCCCGCCGTTATCCAGGCTTACCATGTTCCGGAGCAGGGCACCGACGACTTCTACGCCCTGTCTATGCTGACGACGCTGCTTTCGGGCGGTGAGAGTGCCCGTTTGCCAAAGGCGCTGGTAGACAAGCAGCAGAAAGCGGTGGTGGCCTCGTCCATACCCTTCCCGACGGAAGACCCGGGGCTGTTCCTGACCTTTGCCATCGCCAACATGGGTGTAGAGGTAGATGACCTGGAGCAGGCGATGAACGCAGAGATAGAACGCGTGAAAACAGAGCCGCTCTCTGATCGCGAGTTTCAAAAGCTGTGCAACCAGGTAGAAAGCAACTTTGTGCAGGACAACAGCACAGTGGCCGGAATCGCTGAGAGCCTTGCCGACTACCATGTGTACTTCGGTGACGCGAACCTGATCAACAACGAGTTGCAGCGCTACCTGAACGTGAAGAAAGAGGACATCCAGCGCGTAGCCAAGCAGTACCTGACCAAGGACAACCGCGTGGTGCTGCACTACCTGCCAAAATCAGCTCAAACTAAATAAAGACGTTAGATTTCAGACATAAGGCATTAGACAAATATTACAGATGCAACACTACACGCAAGAGTCCCATCCTATAAAAAGTCTTGAGTCCTGTGTCTTACTACTTGTGTCTTAAAAAAAGCAATCATGATAAAGAAACTATATAGTACCGCATTCCTGGCTCTGGCATTACTTTGTATAGCGCCTGCCCAGGCACAGCAGAACACACCTCCACCTGCAGGGCCAGCTCCTAAAATTGAACTGGGCGAGTACAAGCATTTTACCTTAAAGAATGGGCTGAAGGTATACGTGGTGGAAAACCACAAGCAACCTGTGGTATCGATGTCTTTAGTGCTGGACAGAGATCCGATATTGGAAGGCGACAAATCCGGTTATGTGCAGGCGGCAGGGCAGATGATGCGCACCGGAACCACCAACCGCACAAAGGACCAGTTTGATGAGCAGGTGGATTTCATCGGAGCGGACCTGAACTTCTCGGCTACCGGCTTCAACGCATCGTCCCTGAAAAAGCACATGCCCACCTTGCTTGACCTGACGTCGGATGCACTGCTGCACCCTAAGTTCACGCAAGAGGAACTGGACAAAGTAAAAAAGCAGATGAAAGCCAGCCTGGCCCAGTCGAAGGACAACCCGGATGCCATTGCCAGCCGCATGCGCAACCTTGTGCTGTATGGCAAAAACCATCCGTATGGCGAGCTAATGACGGAGGAGACCGTGGAGAACATCACACTGCAGGACATTCAGGAGTATTACAACACGTATTACAAGCCAAATATTGGCTACCTGGCAGTGGTAGGCGACGTGAAACCGAAAGAAGTGAAGAAGCTTCTGAAGAAGGAGCTGAAGCAGTGGGAGAAGGGCAACGTACCTCAGAAAACCTACGACCTGCCGCAGCAGCCTGAGCACACGCAGGTCGTGATTGTGGACCGCCCAAGTGCGGTGCAGAGCGCCTTGGTGCTGACGAACCCTGCTAAGTTGAAGCCCGGGGCGGAGGATGGCGTAGCGGCTGCCTTGATGAACAACATCCTGGGCGGCGGCATGGACTCTCGCCTGTTCAAAAACCTGCGCGAAACGCATGGTTATACCTACGGCGCTTACTCATCAGTTAGCCCAGACGAGATTTTGGGCCGCTTTAATGCTAGCGCCAACGTGCGCAATGCGGTAACCGACAGTGCTGTGGTAGAGTTTATGAATGAGCTGAGTAAAATACGACAGGAGTCGGTGAGCGAGGAGGAATTGCGTGATGCCAAGGCTTATGTAATGGGTAGCTTCGGCCGTGGCCTGGAGAACCCGGCAACCGTAGCGGTATACGCCATCAACACGGCCCGTTATGGCCTGCCGGAAGACTACTATGCCAATTACCTGAAGAAGGTAGAAGCCGTAACGGCGAAGGATGTGCAGCGTGTGGCGCAAGCGTACATTCACCCGGACAAGCTACATATACTGGCCGTGGGTAACGCCTCCGAGATTGCCCCTAAGCTGCAGCCCTTCGACAAAGACGACAATACCATCACCTACTACAACGCCTCCGGCGAAAAAGTAGACCGCGCCGCCATGAACGTGCCGGCAGGCTTAACCGCCGAGCAGGTGATTGGGGACTACATCAAAGCAGTAGGCGGAAAGGCTAACATCGACAAGCTGAAGGACGTGACCATTACCAGCAGCGCCACTGTACAAGGGATGCCGCTTACACTAGTGCAGCAGCAGAAGGGCAAAGACAAGTTCGCCGTGCAGATCCTGATGAACAACAACCCGCTGCAGCGCGTGACCATCAACGGCGACAAAGGCAAGATGGAGGCCCCAATGCAGGGCGTGAACAAGGAGATGAGCGCCGATGAGTTAAAAACGCAGAAACTGGAAATAAGCCTGTTCCCAGTGTTGCAGTACGAGAAGCTGGGCATCACAACCAAGCTGACGGGTATGGAGCAAGTGGATGGCAAGGACGCTTATACCGTGGAAGTGACGCAGCCTAACGGCCAGAAAGCTACCCACTATTTCGCCAAAGACTCTGGCCTGCGCCTGAAGGAAGTGAACAACGTGGAGACACCGCAGGGCGTTATCACGCAAACCAAAACCTACAGCAACTACAAAGAGGTGAACGGCGTGAAATTCCCATACGTGGTGGAGACCGTGGTAGGCCCGCAGACAATCAAAGCGGAGGTACAGAAGGTTGAGGTCAACAAAAACCTGAGCGACGACACGTTTAAGATGTAGTTTTTTGAGAGGCTAGATAATAGACGTTAGACACAGGACAATAGCATGTTGATTAAAAGAAGCGGCTGCCCCTTTGGGCCAGCCGCTTCTTTATTTATACCCTGGGGGTGATGTGCTCCATACCCAAGAGCGTCTTGTGTCTTGCTACTCATGTCGTGATACGCCTGCATTCATACCTCAAAACAGCTCCCCCTGCACCGGCTGCACAAACCTCTTTGGGGGCTTCAAATCAAAACCGCATACCTTGTTAAGCTGCTCCACCAAATAGGTTTCCAGTTCCGGGGCCAGCGTGTTGTCGGGCTCATGCACGAAGAAGTAGAGTTGCTTCAGGCCCTGAGCAAACCACTCCTGCAGGCGTACTACCCAGGCATCGATGCGGGTGTAGTCGGTGGGGTGGAGGCCGTTACCCACAAACCGCACCATGGCCGAGGGCGTGGTGAGGCGCATGTGCAGCACGTCGCGGCGGCCCGCCACATCGGTCATCACGGTGCCAACTTTATACTTCTCCAATACCTCGAACAGCTCCCTGCTGGCCACGTTGTCCGTGAACCAGCCTTCGTGCCGCAACTCCACTGTGATAGGGATGCTCTCGGGTATAAACGCGAGGAAAGCCTCAAGATCGGGCAGTTGGTTGGGGCCGAAGTAGGGCGGCAGCTGCAAAAAGGCCTCTCCCAGCTTGTCCTCCAGCCCGGCGATGGCGGAGCAGAAAGCAGCGGTTACATCCTGGGTGCTGCGCAAGGCGGCTTCGTGGCTGATGAGCTGCGGAAACTTAGGGCAGAACTTAAACCCATGCGGTACGGTGTTCCGCCAGCGGTCGATGGTGTCGGGGCTCGGGATATGGTAGTGCGTGCTGTTGAGCTCGATGGTGTTGAACTGCTTGCCATACCACAGCAACGACTCCTTCTCCGGCATCCGGGCGGGGTAGTACTTGCCTACCCATGCTTTGTTCACCCATACTGGCAAACCTACATATACCTGCGGGTTGGTATAAGCCCCTGATGCCTGCAGCAATGGCAAAGTGTCGGGGTGAGTGGGGGGCAGGGTAAAGTCTACCCGGCTGATGTCTTGAAGCTTTCCAAAATCCATAGCGCAAAGGTTACATATCCGTCTCAAAAACCAACTGCAAAAACACGCGGCCGGCAGCAGTGCACATGCCTAAACAATCTGCCGGGCATGCCAGATTGTCGTGAATTTTCTGGTTTTTCAGTTTTTCAGCTAAAAATATTTTTTGTATTTTTTATAAGTAATATACGTTGCTTTGCCCACATAAAAAAGTCGCCGTTCTTTCTCTAAACGTACATTTTGTCAAAATAAGACCTACAGCGATTTTGCCTGCCCAAGCTGTATCCCTCCATGATCTAAGCCTAAAAACGGCTTAAAACGCCCCATTTAAGAAATTTCGCCTATCTTTGCGGCTTCACCAACTATTAACTGATATGTTAAACAATAGAAAGTGCTTCTTTTTTTCAGTAATCATTTTTCTATTTATCGGCGTTGGCCAACCCCTTTTAGCACAAAGCACAGACACCCAAAAAGGCCGGGCCTCGTGGTACGGGAGCCGGTACCATGGCAGAAAAACCAGCAGCGGAGAGCTTTATAACAAGCACGCGATGACTGCCGCACACAAAACGCTTCCCTTCGGCACGAAGGTAAAAGTGACGAACCTCGACAACAACAAGTCCGTGATCGTCCGCATCAATGACAGGGGGCCTTTTGTAGGCAACCGCATCATTGATGTATCCGAGGTAGCCGCCCGCCAGCTGAAGTTTCACAGCAAAGGCATTGGCAACGTAAAAGTAGAAGTACTGGAGCCCGGTGCAGAGCTCGCCTCGGCAGCAGGTTTCTCTTTTGAGGTAGATGCTGCTTCTAACTTTGCGCTTGCCACAGATGCCGTGGCAGAACTGGCGCACAGCAGCAACTAACGCTGAAACACAAAACTTAGCTATAGAAAGCGCGGGGTCTTTGCAGGCCCCGCGCTTTTTTGTTTTCCTCCTTTTTCCTGCTGTTGTTAGTAGCGGCCCATTCGGTGTTTATCTATACAATGCCGGGCTTAGCCTTAATATGGATGGTTGCACTTTGAAAAGCAGCCGGATTTAGTTATACTTAGCTACCAAAACTAACGCTAAACTTTACTTTTAAACCTACTTCACTTTGAAAAGAAGAAATTTTCTAGAGTTATCGGCACTGGGGTTTGGGGGCTTGATGCTGCCTTCTATTCCTGTTTTCGGCGATACCGTAGCGCCGGAGCGCTTTTTAGAACAAATAGACCCTGCGCTTAAAAAGCGTTTGGCTGACGTGGCCCTCAATGCCGCCAAATCGAAAGGTGCCAACTACGCCGACGTGCGCATTGGCCGCTACCTGCAGCAGTACATCTTCACCCGCGAGAAGCAGGTGCAGAACATCGTAAACGCCGAGTCCTATGGTGTGGGTGTGCGTGTGCTGGCCAATGGCACCTGGGGCTTTGCCGCTACCTCCGATGTGTCGGACAAGGGCGTGGCCAAGGCTGCTGAGCAGGCCGTAGCCATTGCCAAGGCCAACGCCAAGCTGCAGAAAGAGCCGGTACAACTGGCACCGGTACCGGGGTATGGCGAGGTTTCCTGGAAAACCCCGATCGAACAGAATGCTTTCGAGATACCAGTAGGAGAGAAGGCCGACCTGCTGCTGGCCGCCAATGCCGCCGCCATGGACAATGGGGCCAACTTCGTGAACTCGGCCCTGTTCCAGGTGAACGAGCAGAAGTACTTTGCCTCCACTGACGGCTCTTACATCGACCAGGACATCCACCGCATCTGGCCGAACTTCACGGTAACAGCTGTTGACAAGGCTTCGGGCAAGTTCAAAACCCGCGAAGCCCTGAGCGCCCCGATGGGGATGGGGTATGAGTACATGATCCCGAAGACATCGGAGAAGATAAAGGGCCCTGAGGGCACGGGACTGGTAGGCTACCGCAAAGCCTACGACATGCTGGAAGATGCTAAGCTAGCCGCCAAGCAGGCTAAAGAGAAACTCACGGCCAAGTCGGTGATGGCTGGTAAGTATGACCTGGTGCTCGACCCGAACCACCTCGGCCTTACCATCCACGAGTCGGTGGGCCACCCGCTGGAGCTGGACCGCGTGCTAGGGTATGAAGCGAACTACGCCGGTACCTCCTTTGCCACGCTGGACAAGTGGAAATCCAAGAACTTTAAGTATGGCTCTGACAAAGTGAACATCTTCGCCGACAAAACGCAGCCGGGCTCACTGGGCTATGTTGGTTGGGACGATGAAGGGGTGAAGACGAAGAAGTGGGATTTGATCAAAGACGGTGTGCTGGTGAACTACGAGGCCATCCGCGACCAGGCGCACATCATTGGCGAGAAAGAGTCGCATGGCTGCTGCTATGCTGATAGCTGGAGCTCGGTGCAGTTCCAGCGCATGCCGAACGTGTCGCTGGCACCGGGCAAGCAAAAGATGAACGTGGACCAGATGATTGCCGGCGTGGACAAGGGCATTTACATTGCGGGCCGCGGCTCTTACTCCATCGACCAGCAGCGGTATAACTTCCAGTTCGGCGGCACGACTTTCCACGAGATCAAGAACGGAAAGATTGTCGGACCGCTGGAGGATGTGGCTTACCAGAGCAACACCCAGGAATTCTGGAACTCCTGCGCCGGCTCCTGCGACGAGAGCGATTACCGCCTGTTCGGCTCGTTCTTCGACGGCAAAGGCCAGCCGAGCCAGATCAGCGCAGTGTCGCACGGTTCCGCCCATACCCGTTTCAACGGCGTGAACGTGATCAACACCGCCCGTAAAATTTAAATGAGTCGCGAGTTCTGAGTGCTGAGTTATACTTTGTTTTATGGCCGAAAGCGTAGTTGCTGTCAAGTCTTACAGTTTCGCGCTGCGCATCAGCAAACTATACAAACACCTGACGCAGGAGCAGCGGGAGTTTGTGCTGGCAAAGCAGATTTTAAGGAGTGGCACATTGATAGGTGCAAATATAGAGGCAGCGCTGGGCGGCCAAAGCAAAGCGGATTTCAGGCACCAGGCAGCAATCGCGCTAGAAGAGGCACGTGAAACAAGCTATTGGCTGCGCCTGCTGAAAGACTCAGATTTCATAAAGCCAGATGCCTTCAACAGCATCCACGGCGCGTGTGATGAGTTGGTCCGGATGCTCAAAAACATTGTCCTAACCTCTCAACAGAATGAGAAAACCAACTCATAACTCAGAACGCACGACTCAGAACTGAAACAGTAATGCAGTTTGAAATCAAAACAGGAAACTAAAAGATGGCAATATTAAGTAAAGAAGAGGCACAGGCGATCCTGAAAAAGGCGCTGAGCTACTCAAAGGCCGATGAGTGCGAGATTACCCTCACTGGCAATACCGGCGGTAACATCCGCTACGCCCGCAACGAGGTATCGACGAGCGGTGCAGAAGAAAATGTGTCGATGTCGGTGGAGTCGCGTTTTGGCAAGCGCTCCGGCGTAGCCACCATCAACGAGTTCGACGATAAGTCGCTGGAGAAAGTGATTCGCCGCTCGGAGGAAACCGCAAAACTGGCCCCGGAGAGCCCGGAGTACATCGCGCTGCTCGGGCCGCAGACTTACGCTACCACAAAGGAGTTTTTCGAGAGCACCAACAAGGTTGACCCGGCATACCGCGCTGATGCCGCTGCGAAAAGCATCGCCGCAGCCTCGGCCAAAGGCCTGACCGCCGCCGGCTTTCTGGAGCACTACAGCAACTTCACGGCCAAAATGAACAACAAGGGCCTCTTTGCCTACCACCCGTCTACTATAGTGGACTTTTCGGTAACCATGCGCACCGAAGACGGCACCGGCTCTGGCTACGTAACGCAGGACTTCAGCGACATCAGCAAACTGGACACGGGCAAGGCCTCGCAGATAGCCGCCGACAAGGCCGCCAACTCGCGCAACGCCAAAGCCCTGGAGCCTGGCAAGTATACCGTTATCCTCGAGCCTGCCGCTTCCATCGACCTACTGCAGAACATGTTCTTCAACATGGACCAGCGAAACGCAGAGGAGGGTCGCAGCTTCCTGAGCAAGGTAGGTGGCAAAACGAAACTGGGCGAAAAACTGGTGGATGAGCGCATCACGGTATATTCCGACCCCAATAACCTGGAGGTGCCTTCCGCTCCGTTTGCGGGCGATGGCCGCCCCCAGCAGAAGGTAACCTGGATCGACAAAGGCGTGGTGAAGAACCTGTCAAACTCCCGCTACTGGGCCTCTAACAAAGGCGCGGTTTCCGTACCACCGCCCGGCAACATCATTATGGAAGGTGGTAACGAGTCTTTGGAGGATATGATCAAGAGCACCAAGCGCGGTATACTGGTGACGCGCCTATGGTACATCCGCACCGTGGACCCACAAACGCTGCTTTATACCGGCCTTACCCGCGACGGCACGTTCTACATCGAAAACGGCAAGATCAAGTATCCGGTAAAGAACTTCCGCTTCAATGAAAGTCCGGTGATCATGCTTAACAACCTCGAGGCACTGGGCAAGCCGCAGCGTATCAGCGGTAGCATGATCCCGCCCATGAAGATCCGTGACTTCACGTTCACGAGCCTTTCGGATGCGGTGTAATCGTAGCCGAAGATTACAAGGATAATACAATGCTTACTGTCATCTCGACGACAGGAGAGATCTGGTGTGAATTTATAACAGATTTCTTACGTTGCTCGGGATGACAGTTTATTTAAGCTCAATCGAAGACCCATAACTCCCACCGTGCAACCATTCACCTTCGTGCGTCTGCAATACCGCTCCGGCAACTGGGACACTGATCCGCGGATGCCGAGTAATATCCTGCATTCGCTCATCCAGTATACCACCGTAAAAGTAGCGGAGCAGGAGAAGGTCATTTCGCTGGAAAGTGCTGAGTTATTCAAATACCCCTTTAGTTACATGAGCGGGCACAAGCTGGTGCAGTTCAACCAAAAGGAGCGGCAGAACTTTGAGGCTTATGTGCGCAACGGCGGCTTTGTGTTTGTGGATGATTGCAACCACGACATCGACGGGCTGTTTGCCCGCTCGTTTGAAGAGCAGATGCGGCAGATCTTCGGGCAGGGCGCGCTGAAGAAAATCCCCAATAGCCACAAGCTGTACAAGTCCTTCTTTACGTTTGAGGAAGGCCCGCCTACCACCTCGTTCGAGCTCAACGGATGGGGCGACGACCTGGTGCATGATTACCTGAAAGCCATCGAGATCAATGGCCGCATCGGGGTGCTCTACAGCAACAAAGACTATGGCTGCGAATGGGACTACGACTTCCGCAACAAACGCTGGCTGGCCGAAGACAACACCAAGTTTGGCGTGAACATCATTTTATATGCCTTAATGGGTTAATTCCTTAGCCTTGTTATTTCCTATTCTTCTCCTTTTTTATTCATTCCACTATCAGCCAATACATTTATAATATTTTAAATTAAATTTTACCATTTTGGTGGCATAAATTCAATTTTTTGTTTGAAAAGACAACTTTTAAACTGCCTTGCCTGTACATTTCTTTTAACGTGGCACTGTAAGATAAATCTTTGAAAGAGGTATAAACCAATTGTTTGCGACGGGCCTGGTTGCTCTTCTGCAGACTTTAAGGAGCATGCTACTGTATCCGACACAACAGATATAACATGATGTTTATCACCAATAAACATTACAAAAATGGATAGGGTGAGAAGAATAGAGCAAAGGTGGTCAATTTTAGTGTTCTTGTACTGTGGATTTTTCTTCACCTCTTGCACCATCCAGTGGCAGAGTGGCTCAAATACGCCTTATAGCCAGAAAACTGCCCCCGCAGCCATAAAAAAGCAGATTGCAGAGATGGAGCAGCGCAGACAAAGCTTTATCGGCTTCGCGCTCTATGACCCGGAGGCAGGTAGAATGCTGGTGGAGCACAATGCAGACAAGTACTTTATGCCTGCATCAAATACCAAGCTATTTACTTTTTACGCTAGCCAGAAAATGATCGGCGATTCGATACCAGCGCTTAAATACACCGTTCGGGGTGATTCGCTTTTGTTCTGGGACCCTTGTGAGGTATCGCTTGCGCAAAATGACATCAGGAAATCAAGAGCATTTGATTTTTTAAGGACACGGCCTGAGAAGCTATACTACATCAACGCATCCCACACAGAGTTATCGAACGCCATCAATTGGGGATGGGATAAAAGCGTGCTTCAGTCACTTTCGCATACACTCAAGCGCCCGGTAAACTTCATAGAACGGTCAGTTCCTAAAGACGCGTCAGTGCTGTACGGGCTTCCGTCGGACACTATTTACAAGCGTATGCTTGAAACGGATGACAACCTGCTTGCCGAGCAACTGCTTATCCTGAGCTCAGGTTCTATCGCAGACACCCTGTCAACGGAACGCGCCATTCAGCATGTCCTCAGCACCTACCTTGCCGACTTACCTGACAAGCCCATCTGGGTGGACGGTTCAGGCCTGTCTATGATGAACATGTTCACTCCCCGAACCTTTGTGGCTTTGCTTCAAAAAATGCTGAAAGAGCAATCGCAGGAAAAGCTGTTCTCTTTGCTCGCTAAAAAAGGCAATTCCAATAATTATTTAAGGGTTTTGAAATCGGACATACCTGCTGCGCTGGGAGAACTCGGCACACTGGCACATGTGCAGAACCAAAGCGGCTACATTGTCACGAAAAGCGGCAAAACACTGGTTTACAGCTTCATGAACAACAATTTCAAGGCCTCTTCTTCCGATATCCAGCACGAGATGGTGCAGATCATGACTGAGGTACATAAGGAATATTAGGCTTGAAAGCCTTTGGGCAAGCATGCTGTACCATACCCATCTCTTCCTCCCCAATCACTATATCTATCTGAATTATACTCCGTTATCCTGCGCTGGATTTTGTACACTGCTTAAGGCCGTTTCCATACTTCCGACCGGTATCAAAATCATTCTTCATAGCAGCGATGATTATTTTATTCCTGCCAAAGAGTAGGGGATTAGGCAAACTATGCGTGTTTAGTTATATTGAGGTAGCAAAGTGCTCCCTGCTCTTTTTGCTTCAAGTGGCTTATTTATAGCCATTGGGTTAGCAACAGAGTTCATAGGCCAGCGCTTTGAAAGTTACTCGCATAAAATGACCGAACAAAACATACACCACCTGCTCAGCAAGCTGCCACAGCTAAAACAGGAGATACAGCAAGTAATTGTGGGGCAGGAGGAGGTGCTGGACGAGGTACTGATCACGCTGCTGGCCGGTGGCCACGGCCTGCTGGAGGGTGTGCCCGGCTTGGCGAAAACGCTGTTGGTGCGCACCCTGAGCGACGCCATGGACCTTAACTTTCGCCGTATCCAGTTTACCCCCGACCTGATGCCGACCGACATCCTCGGCACCGAGGTGCTGGAGGAGGACCACGCGACGGGCAAGCGCTTCTTCAAGTTTAACGAAGGCCCTATCTTCTCCAACATCGTGCTGGCCGATGAGATAAACCGGACACCGCCGAAAACGCAGGCGGCCCTTTTGGAGGCGATGCAGGAGCATGAGGTGACCTATGCCGGTAAAACATACCCCTTGCCAAAACCTTTTTTCCTGCTGGCCACCCAGAACCCGATAGAGCAGGCGGGCACTTACCCGCTTCCGGAAGCGCAGCTAGACCGCTTTCTGCTGTTCATCAAAATAAAGTACCCCACCGAGCAGGAGGAACTTAACATCTTACTCAACACCACCGGTACGCGGCAAGCAAGGGTGCAACCTGTTTTGTCGGGGGAGGAAGTGCTGCAAATGCGGCAATTGGTTCGGGAGGTGAGCATCAGCGAGGAGTTGCTGCAGCACGTAAACCACCTGGTGCGTGCCACCCGCCCAGACACCACGCACATCGATTTCGTGAAAACATACTGCCGCTGGGGGGCGGGCCCACGAGCTGGCCAGGCCCTCATCCTGACCGCCAAGGCACGGGCCCTGCTGCAAAACAGATTCGCTGTTACCCTTGCGGATGTGCAGACGATGGCTTACCCGGTGCTACGCCACCGCATACTGGTCAATTTCACGGCGGAGGCAGAGCGCATTACCCCAGACAGGGTGGTGGAGGAATTGCTGCAGCAGGTAAAGCTCCCAAAGGCCATTTTGTCGTAAATACAGCTTAAACCATACAAGACAACGCGTATGCAGGAGGAAGCAGATGTAGTTAAAATTTCGGAGGAGCAGGCCAAAATCCTACGCAACATACTGGGGGAGCGGATCTACTTTTTTTATTCTGATAAGCTGCAGGTTGAGACGGCTGCGGAAGGCTATGTGTTCTGGGCAAACGGCTTTTCCGTGGCGCTGTCCACTATCAACCAGCCGCCCGGCAAATTCAGAACCTACATCAATATCAGCGCCGATTACCGCACCTGTCCCAAAGACGCCAGCACCTATTATGAGTTTGACGTGAACGTGAGCAGCGCGCCGCTCTGGCAGGAGGGCTCTTTGCAATTCGGCAAGCTCTCCAGTCTCAAGGTCTACTCCGACCCGATTCTGATGATTGAGATATACCAGAGCTACCCAAAGGGGGGCGAGAAGGGGCGGTTGCACGATTGCGCCTTACTGCTTTACTCCCAAAGCCAAAAATACTTGCTGCAGGCCAGGCAGGAGTTGGTAGGGGGAGTGAACATCCTGCTGGACGAGGCCCTCATCGACAGCCATATAAACCCTTTAAAGCTACGCAGCACCCTTGTCTAAAGAGAGATTCATACTGCCTGAAGTTTTAGCCACTATTAAGGACCTGCCGCTGCTAGCGCGCACTGTGGTGGAAGGTTTTATGGCGGGCCAGAACCAGAGCCTGCGGCGAGGCGCTGGGCTGGAGTTCAGTCAGTACCGCAGCTACCAGCCCGGCGACGACCTGCGGCAGCTCGACTGGAAGATGTTCGCCCGCTCCGACCGCTACTATATCCGCGAGGCCGAGGTAGACACCAACATCACGGTGCGGTTTGTGTTGGATGGCAGCGCCTCCATGGGCCACCAAGACGCAAATAGCCTGCGCAAGCTGGATTATGCCCGTTTTCTGGTGGCCTCGCTCGCTTACCTGGCATCCTCGCAAGGCGATGCAGTGGGCTTATACATTCTGAACGAGCGGCAGTTGGTAAACCTCACGCCTCGCTCCGACAACATGCACCTGCAGCGCTTCTGGCACCAACTCAGTCAGATAGAGCCGCAAGGGCAATTCCCTGACGCGCAGGCCGCCAACCAGCTGCTCGCCGACAGGCGCCAAAAGGAACTTACAGTTTTCTTAACCGACTTGTATGAGCAGGAGGACGAGATCACGAAACTGCTCCTCAGGCTAGGCACAAAGCGGCACGAGCTACTGCTGTTTCACCTGATGGCCCGCAACGAGTTGGATTTTGGCTATAGCGGCACCCTCACGTTCGAGGACCTGGAGACAGGGCAAACCATGCAGGTTAGCACCAACGAGCAGCGCAACCGTTACCTTGCCCAACTGCAGGAGTGGCTGCAGCAAACGGAGCGTGACATGCGCAACCGCCAGATCGCCTACGACCGGTTTGTGACGGATGAGCCGCTGGATAAAGCCCTAAGATCTTTCCTGCAGAAGCGCTTGTTGTTTGGTTGATAGTTGAATTGTTAATAAGATTTAAGCGATTTTGATATAACCTAAAGACAAATCCTCACCCTGCCTTCTTCAAAGGAGGATTTTTTCAGATAAATTATTCTAAACTATATTTTGAGTAATTACACCTGTGTAGAGTCCCCCATTGAAGGGGGTAGGGGAATGACAAGCGTTTCCATAACTAACTTCTAATTCATACTTCCGCCTTGACCTTTCTCGCACCCTATTGGCTTTTCTCGGCGTTCGCCCTCCTTATACCTATCGCCATTCACCTTTGGAACAAGCGCCAGGGCAAGACGGTGAAAGTAGGCAGTTTGCGCTGGCTGGAGGCCTCGGCGAGCAAGCGTTGGAGCAGTATCAAACTGAACAACGTCTGGCTATTGCTGCTGCGCTGCCTTATCCTGCTGCTGCTGGCAGTGGCACTGGCGCAACCTGTTATCATGCAGCAGCCACAAGCGCCCGATGCCCGGAAAGCCATATACATTGGCCCCGAGCTGCTGTATACCGCCGCAACACGCAGCCAGCTTGCCTCCACCATCGACACGCTGTTGCAGCGCGGCTTCCAACTTTATACCTATACCCCGGCCTTTACCGAAATCACACCGGAGCAATGGCATCAGCTGAATACCACCGCAACAGATTCCAGCACAGCGGGAAGTGCCAACTACTGGGCATTGCTCCCCACTCTTGCCGAAAGGCACCCACAACCGCAGGACAGCGTCTGGCTTTTTACCTCCGACCAGCAGCGCTACTTTGCAGGCTCACGTCCGGCCACCATACCCGAAAACATCCGCTGGCTGCCGCTTGCCATCGAAGCCACGTCTACCTGGTTGCAGGCGGCTGTCCATACCTCCCCCGATAGCCTGCTATTGGTGTTTGGGAATAGTACCCGCAATGGCACGACCTATAGCCGTCATGTTATACCTGTCACAGCAAAAAGCATCACCGTAAATAACCAACAACTGCCGCTGCAACACCTGAGCGACACGCTGCAAGCCGTACTTCCGGATAAAAGCAGTAGCCCTGTTCGAGTGCAGGCGAAGCCCTTGCAAGTAGCCCTTTTGGCGGATGCGGCACAACAGCCGGAACTGCGCTACCTGCAGGCCGCCCTTCGCGCTATCAGCAGCTACACCAGGTTGCCCATCCATACCATCACAGCACCGGATACCGCCTCCGACTGGGTATTCTGGCTCCGAAAGGAAAAAGTGCCGCAGCACTTGCAGCAGCGAGTGGCAACGCGAGGGCTGCGTTTGTGGGTACAGCCTGCAGCCAACCCTACCCGAAGTCATACTCGTTTGGCTAGCGCAACGGAGGTGATTCCTGTACACCAGACAAGCGCCATTGCCTCAGACGAGGCGCAACACCCTGTCTGGACTGCGGCGAACGGAGAGGCATTGCTCACGGTGCAGCCGCTTGGCAAGGGCCAATTATACCGTTTCCGGAGCGGGTTTGCCCCAGACTGGAGTGGCTTAGGCCAGAGCAGCCAGTTACCGGACCTGCTGTTGCCGCTGCTTTTCCCGCAGCCCTCGGCTGGCGCCCACGATATGCGGGCACTGGATGAAACGCAACTTATCCCAAGCCGCAAAGCAGCTTTGACCCAGCAAACATTATCGGACAGGCAACGCAGGTCGCTTTTGCCGTGGGTGGTATTAGCAGCTTTTCTCTTATTTTTGATGGAACGAGTTATCGCCGGCAGGCAGGCAAAAGTATAGTATGGCCCTCGAAGAAAGCACTCAGATTCTACACCGCATCCGCTGGCAATACCTGCAGGCGAAAGGGCTGCTGTATGCGTGGCAAGCGCTGGCGGCCATCACGGTGGGGGTAGCCCTACTGCTTAAGTGGCCGGCAGCAACTCCTGTGCTGGCCGCTGCCTTGGCTCTTATGCTGGTGGCTTTAGGCTATGTGGTGTGGCGCTGGAACAGCCTCCGGAAAACGAACCTGGAGCAGGTGGCCCGGCACCTCAACCGCCAGTACCCTGAGTTGGAAGAAAGCACCGCCCTTTTGCTCCGCCAACCCACTGACCTGAATCTGCTGGAGCACCTGCAGCAACAGAAAGTAGCCGCCACGCTGCAACAACTTCATCCGGAGAAAAAGAAAGTTTTCAGGCTAAACGGCACCGTTACCTATGTGGCAATGGGGGTGGCTTTGATTCTGGCTGCCGTTATTCTATACCTCCCCACGGCTTCGCTGGCAACTCCCGGAGAAGAGAAAAGCGTGCAGGTAGCATTTCCAGATGCCCCCGCCATACCCTCCGATACTGCCACCGTCATCGAAAAAACGGAGATTACCATCACGCCTCCGGCCTATACCGGCAAAAGCGCTTACAAAGCACAAAGCTCTAACCTCCGCATGGAGGAGGGCGCCACCGTCAGTTGGCAGATTCAGACGAACAAGCCTGCCAAGTCGCTGCAACTGGTGCTGAACGAAACACAGCCGACGGATTTTAAGGCCAAAGGCAACGTGCATACCCTGTCGCGCAGCTTCTCGGCACCAGCGGTATACCACCTCAACCTGAACGGCCAACAATCGGCCTTTTATACCATCGAGATCATACCGGACGAAGCACCCATGATTCAGGTGCAGCAACCCAAGCAGTACACCGAGATTCTGTTCGGGCAGCCGCAACGCGTAACCCTCCAGGCCCAACTCTCCGACGATTACGGCATCCGGGAGGCCAACATGGTTGCCACGGTGGCCAAGGGATCAGGCGAAGCGGTGAAGTTCAGAGAGGAGAAAATCAGCCTTGGCCTGAGGGGCAAACCACGTAATTTTGCGGTGAACAAGACGCTGGACCTGAAGCAACTGGGTATGACCTACGGCGACGAGCTTTACTTTTACGTGCAAGCCTGGGACACTCACCGCGGCTATACCCGCTCCGAAACATATTTTGTGCAGATCGAGGACACTACCATCGTGGAGGCGGATTTTGACATGTCGATGGGCGTGAACCCGGTGCCAGAGTACTTCCGGAGCCAGCGCCAGATCATCATCGACACCGAAAAACTCCTGAAAGAGCAGAAAAGCATCTCCCGTGCGGTTTTTGAGGAGCGCTCCAACAACATCGGGGTAGACCAGAAGCTCCTACGGCTACGTTATGGCAAGTTTCTGGGCGAGGAGGCTTCGTCGGGCATTGGGCCGGGAGGCGGCATTCCGGAGGGCGCAGAGGGCCACGAGGAGGCTGAACACAGCGCTGGCGACGGGCACGATCACCCTGAGTTTGCGAACCCTAACGATGCACAGGCGCTGCTCGACCCTTACCTGCACAAGCACGCCCAGGAGGGCGAGGCTACTTTTTTTGAGCCCGCTGTGAAGGCCAAGCTGAAAGGGTCACTGGCGCAGATGTGGGAAGCCGAGCTGCGATTGCGCACGCACCAGCCAAAAGAGGCGCTGCCGTTTGAGTACAAGGCCCTCCGGATGCTGAAGGAGGTGCAGCAGTCGCAAAGGGCGTATGTGGCCAAGACCGGCTTTGAGGCTCCGCCCTTGAAAGAGCCCGAACTGCGCCTGTCGGGGGAGCTAAATAAGATCACGCCACTGTCCGAAAGGCAATCCATCAAAACAGACATCAAATTACCCCATACCCGCGCGGCCCTGGCCTGGCTGCAAGGCTATAGGCAAACGGACAGGTATAAATCTTCGGACGCGCAACTACTGGAACGCGCAGGCCAGGAGTTAGCCCAGCAGGCGCTACGGGGTTCAGGAAAGCATTTACACGCGCTGCAGGACCTGCGCACGCTTATTTCAGACATCCGCAACAGCACAAGGCTTTGTGCCGCCTGCCTGACAACCGTGGAGAGGGCATGGGTAGCGCTGCTGCCTCCGGCTGAGCAGACGCCACAGCCGCAGCGCACACAGCGGAGCAAGTTGGCGCAAGAGTACCTGAAACAACTCCAAGCCAACTGACAAGCGACTCAAAAACCAAAGCGATGATTCGATTCCAAACCCATATTGGCCTGCTCTCGCACTTGCCCGGCATGCATTACCTGGAGATACCGCAAGCGGTGGTGCAGGAGCTCGGGGGCAAGCTTGCGCCGCGCCTGCTTTGCACCGTGAACGGCAGGCTGACGTTCCAGTGCGGCCTGATGGCGCTGGGGGAGGGCAAAGCCTATATCAGCATCAGCAAAAAGCGCATGCAGGAGATCGGTGTAAAACTGCATGATGCTGTAACTGTGGCATTGGAGAAAGACGACAGCCCCTACGGCACTGAAATGCCCGCGGAGATGGACGAACTGCTGCGCCAGGATGAGGAAGGTAACCGACGCTTTCTGCTGCTAAAACCGAGCGTGCAGCGCTACGTGCTCAACCATGTATCGGCGGTAAAAAGCCCGCAGCTCCGCGTGGACCGCGCCATAACGCTCATCGAGAACCTGAAAAAGCTGGCAGAGGGGAAAGAAGATTTCAGGGCCATGCTAGGCCTTCCACCACGATAACCACGATACCCTATGATGCAATCTACCTGGCTTTTGGCGATACCTGTGGTGCTGCTTCTGCTGTGGCTGGCCTGGCGACGGCCCAACCGGCAGCGCCTTGCCTTGCGCTTGCTGGCGAGCGCCGTGGCGGGCATTAGCCTGGTTGGGCTGGTTTTCCCGCCGTCCGTGCAACACGCCATCAGCCCCGGCACCGCCATCCTCTTAACCGAGGGGTATAATCCGGACACACTAAAGCACCTGCTCAATCAGGTAACAGCAGCCCCACAGGTTTACAGCTACCATACCGCGGCAAAAGATGCCACGCCGCTAGAAAGCCTGTACCTGCTGCGCCAGAAACAGCCCGGCCTCAGGCAGGTGCATGTACTGGGGTATGGCCTGCAGGAACCGGAACTTCAAGCGCTTGAGGGTATGCAGTTACGCGCTCATCTTCCCGATATGCCCACTGGAATAACGGCTGTGCACTGGCCGGAAAACGTTGTGTTGGGCGAGGCCGTGGAGGTAGCAGGGAGGTATAAAAATGAAGGCGATTCCAAAGTAAAGCTCTTCTTGCAGGCAGCAGGGCAGTCTCGGGATTCGGTGGAGGTGGTGGCAGACAGCACCGCTCGTTTCACGCTTGCTTATACCCCCAAAGTGGCGGGGAAATTCACTTATGCCCTCACAAGCAGGACAGGCGAGAAAACAGATACGCTCGGGTTGGTGCCCGTGCGGGTGCAGCCGGTGCAGGAATTAGGCGTGTTGCTGCTGGCCTCGTCGCCGCTGTTTGAATTTCGTTTTCTGAAAAACCACCTGGCAGGCTTGCAGCACCGGGTAGCCCTGCGCATAACCATCAGCAAAGACCTGCGCCAGCAGGAATGGCTGAACATGCCGCGCATCAACTTAGACCGCCTCACCCCAGCGCTTTTGCAAAAGTTTGATGTGGTGGTTACGGAGCCAGAGGCCTTGCAACAGTTAAGCGGTGGAGAGCGCAGCGCCCTGCAGCGCGCCGTTACCGATGAGGGCTTGGGCGTGCTGACGATAACGAATAATCCAACCGCAAACCGCAGCACAGCTTTGTTCAAGGACTTTCAAACTAAGAAGCTCTCGCAGCAGGACACCCGAAACACCCGAGCCTCCTGGGCCGGGAAGACTGCCGTGCCGGTGGTCGCGGCGCCCTATACCCTCCTGCCTGGTGCAGCCATAACAGGGTTCGTAACCGAATCGCAGGATAGGTTGCTGGCGGGCACTACGCGTGCCGGATGGGGCACGATCGCCCTCAGCCTGGTGCCGCAGACCTTTGCGTGGAAGCTGGAGGGGCAGGAGGAAGTATATGCCAGCTACTGGGCCAACTTACTGTCGGCGGTGGCCAGGCGGGAAGTGCAGGAAAAGTTCTGGCAGCTTGCGTCGCCGCAGGTTCCGCACCCGCATCAACCCCTGACGCTGACGCTCACCGATTATACCGCTGCTTCTATACCTCCCACGACTGTAACTAGCATGGCGGATTCCACTACCGTGTCTCTCCCGCTGGCGCAGCATCCATTCCAGCCAGCGCAGTTCAGCGGCACGTTCTGGCCTCGCCGCAACGGCTGGTACCAGGTAAAGGCCGAGGGCATGCCGCCCTACCAGTTTCTGGTGCAGGACTCCACCGACTGGCACTTCACAACGCTGCAAGCCCGGCGACAAGCCACGGAAGCCTTTCTGACCAGGCAATCAGTTGCCCCGGTTTCGGATGCAGCAATCGCCTATGAGGACAAACCGATATCCCTGCTCTGGTTCTTCGCGTTGTTCGTGCTGAGCAGCGGTTTTTTGTGGCTGGAGGAGAAGTTCTAAGGACTATGCAGCGTATACATCTCCTGCAGCGTTATGTTCGACTTTATACCACCTGCTTTGCCTTTACGGCAAAGGTTAAGCGAGCATTTCTACCTCGATGCCAATGCCTATTACAACATGTCCAGGAACTTCCTGAGCCCCGCGATCAACATCGCCTCGCAAGGCCGCACGGTTACCCACCGCGGCAGCACCCCAATGTCGGAGGTGATACCAGGAGCCCCGGACGCGGGCGCTGGCTTCCTGCTTACCTATGTTAACTTCGGAGAGGTAGATACATATGGCGCGGATTTGGGCTTAACATATGCTCCTACTCAGGCACTGAACTTTGTGGCGAACTATTCTTACTTTGGCTACAAGATCGATAAAGACGACCTGAACAACGACGGCAATAAGGATGGCAAAGTAAACCAGTTTGACTTGTCTATAAACGCTCCGGCAAACCGCTTCAGCTTGGCGGCCAATTACAGCCAGGGCAGGTTCTTCGGCTCAGTCTTCACACGCTGGGTGCAGGAATTTGATTTCTTCTCCGGAATCAACGTAGCCGCTGCCGCAGACGAGACACTGGGACTGAAGGAGAACGCCCGCTTCGGCAGAACCTGGAACTACGGTCCGCTGGGCGGTTTTACAAACGTGGATGTTAGCGCCGGCTATAGAATAAACAATCACTTTACAGCCGCAGCACAGGTAACCAACGTGTTTGATGCGCAGGTAAGAGAGTTTGTGGCATCACCTTTCATTGGCAGGTTATACTCTGTTGAGTTGAAGGTGAACATCCCTAGCTTCACAAAAAAGAAAGCAGAATAAGGTTAGGTTGATTAAAGGTTGAGGACCAAGCGCTTCGAAAGGGGTGCTTTGGCTTTTTAAAGCGAATTCGGAGCATCAAAAAACACTTACATGAAGCATGTATTGATAACCGGCGGCACCAGCGGCATTGGCCTCGCATTGGCTCGTGCCTTTGCCGCCGAAGGGTATAACCTGTTGCTCAACGGCCTGGAAAAAACTGGCCCGTAGCTAGCAGCAGCACTTGCACAGGAGCATGCTGTGAAAGTGATTTTCCCAGGAGCTGATCTGATGCAACCTACGCTGATACGGGAGATGGCACAGCAGGCTGAGCAGGAACTAGGGCATGTGGATGTGCTGATCAACAATGCCGGTATACAGTTTGTCGCGCCGGTAGAGGAGTTCCCGGAAGAGAAGTGGAATGCGATTAACCTGTCGTCCTCGTTCCATACCTCCAAAGCTATCTGGGGGGTATGAAGCAGCGGCGTTTCGGGCGCATCATCAACATCGCCTCGGCACATGCGCTGCGGGCATCCGAGTTCAAAGCGGCCTATGTGGCCGCCAAGCACGGTATTGTGGGGCTTACCAAAGTGCTGGCCCTGGAGGGAGCACCCTACAACATCACCTGCAATGCCATTTGCCTCGGCTACGTGAAAACCCGCTGGTAGAGGCGCAAATCGCGGGTCAGGCCAAGGCTCACAACATGTCCGTGGATGAGGTGATAGAGAAGGTGATGCTGAAGAAACAGGCCGTTAAGCAATTTGTAGACGTAGCGGGTATCGCCAAACTAGCGCTGCTCCTTGCCTCCGGTGCCACTGCCCAAATGACGGGTGCCTCGCTGCCGATAGATGGGGGCTGGTCGGTACAATGAAACTCCTGTATGGTAGACCTTACGGCAATCATAAACAGCATGGCCTTGAAAAAAACAGCGGCGGCACCTCCTGGGAGGTGCCGCCGCTGTTTTTCTGTTTATACGTTAGCCTACCATACCCATTGCGGGCAGATAATGCGGCGGTTGTTGAGTAGCTTGAAGCCCACGACTACCTCGTGCGTTCCGGCACTTACCCGGTTCAGGTTAGAGGTCGTGGCATCGTAGGAGTAGGAGATGTCCAGCAAGGGGCTCACATACACGCCCACCATGCCTACCAGCGCATCCTGGTGGCGGTACGAAGCGCCCACCCAAAACCGCTCATCGTACAGCACGCGTACGCTGGCGTCAATCGAGGCGGGACTAGGGTCCGCCAGTTTCAGCATCACAGACGGGATCACATCCAGCGTAGGTGTTGGCTCAAACCGGTAACTACCCGTCAGGAAGTAATGGCGCTGCAGGTCCAGCGAAGGCTCCCGGCTTTCGGCTGGCTGAAAACTCCCGGCATTCTCCAGTAACTGCGCACCGGCCACTCCCACCGAAAAGTTACGTGAATACAGCCACAGCCCCAGGTTCAGGTCGAAGACGTTGTTGTTGATGTTACCTCCGCCAATCAGCGGGTCGTTCGGGTTTGTGAACTCCAGTTCGGAGGAGTTCACGGAGTTCCGGATTAGGCCGGCCGCAGCGCCCGCCGACACATTGAGCGTAGTGGTGAGCGGCAGGTGGTAGGCATAAGACAAACTCGCGCCAGACCTGCGGAGCGGCCCGGTTTTGTCGGTATGGAATGAGGCGCCTATTCCGTGATGTGCCAAGGCCTTGTGGTATTTGTTGCCGGAGGCCCCCTTGTTCAGCGGCGTATGCGCCGTTACGTAAGACGTAACCGGGGCGCCATCCAAACCCATCCACTGCTGGCGGTGGCTTACCCGCACATCCGCGTAATCCTCGATCCCCGTAATGGCGGGGTTCAGCAGGAAATTGTTCAGCATGTACTGGCTGTACTGCGGTCGTTGCTGTGCCATCACCTGCAGGCCCAGCGTCACAAAAAAAGATATCAGTAGAAGCGGCTTCTTCATAAGATCAACGGATAATGGTCACATGTCCGGAAATAGGCTTCTCGGAACTGTTGAGGTAGATGATGTAGTAGTAGGTGGCCACTGGCAGCACCTCGCCGTTGTAGGTTCCGTCCCAAGGGGTGCCATACCCGGCTGAGGAGCTGAATACTTTGTTGCCCCAGCGGTTGAACACCTCCACCCGCATGTCGGGGTAGCTCTCGCGGTTCTCGATCTCCCATGTCTCGTTCACCTGGTCACGGTTCGGCGTGAAGGCATTCGGCACCTTGATGGCCGGTATAACCGTCACCGTTACTTCATCCGTTGCCGTACAGCCTTCCTTCGTCGTCACGGTAACGGTATAAGTGGTAGTTTCCTGCGGCGAGGCCACTGGCCGGGCCAACGTCGGGTTGTTAAGCCCGGTGGCCGGTTCCCACAAATAGGTTACGCCGCCGGTAGCGTGCAACTCCACGGTACGCCCCTGGATGATCGTCACATCATCGCCTGCACTCGCGACAGGTGCTACGATTGTAACGGTAGCCGGCGTGCGGGTAGCGCTGATACACTCGTTCGCGTTGACCGCCTGCACATAATAAGTGGTGTTCTGCTGCAAGGTTGGTGTAGTGAATGTCGGCCCCACGAAAACAGGCGTTCCTCCGGTGGCATCGGCATACCATTCAATGGTGTTGCCGTTGGCGTTCGTTACCTCCAGTTTCGCAGACCCACCTGGGCAAGCGGTGGCATCGCGCACGAGCAGCACGGGGTTGGCCGGCAATGGTGTAACCGTGATCTCAATCGCCTCAGATGCCCTGGTGCACCCCTCCGAGCTAACTACGCGCCTGAACCAGGTATTCTGCGTAAGCGTGGGAGACGTGTAGTTGATGCCGCTGTTAGTGCCCGCCGCCGGGTTAAAGCCTGCAGTTGGTCCACTGGTGCTGCTCTCCCAAAGATAGGTATAGGCTCCGGTGCCTCCCGTTGGGGTGCTGCCTCTAAAGGCCACTGTCGTTTGGTTGGCGCATACAGTAGGCTTGTCAGCGGTGATGCTGTTGTTCTTAATGCCCTCGTTCACCTCAATTCTTACCACCTCGCTAATGCTAGGCGTACAGTCGCCGGCCAAGACCTGGCGGCGGTAGTAAGTGGTTTGGGTGATGTTGCCGGGGGTATAGCTCTGGCCTGTGTTGGTTCCGGCTGCCGGTGCGAAACCGTTTGCCGGGCCAGTGGTGCTGCTCTCCCACAAGTAAGTGTAATTGCCGTTTCCACCTGTTGGGGCCGATCCTGTCAGGGCCTGCGGGGCTGTGCCCGTACATACCTCCTGGGCTTCCCCAATCACATTGTTCTCAATAGCCGGGAACACCGTGATTTTCACCGGCTCAGAATAAGCGGTACAGCCACCGGATGTAACCGCGCGGCGGAACCACGTTTCGGGCTGGGTTAAGGCGCCGGCAGGTATGGTATAGTTCTCCGCGTTATTGGCCCCAGGGGCAGCAACAAAGCCAGTGCCCGGTCCTGTCGTGCTGATTTCCCACAAATAAGTGTAAGGGGTACCGGCACCGCCTGTTGGCCGTGAGCCAACCAATGGCGCAGGGGTGTCGCCTTCGCAGATTTCCTGCGCCGGGCTGATCGTGTTTGCTGTTGCCGGAACCGGGTCCACTGCAATAATGGCGACCACATTGCTGGTATCGGCGTTGCAGCTACCCGAGGTGACCAGTCGCCTAAACCATGTGTTGGTGGTAACGGGCGCAGTAGGGGTATAGTCGATGTTATTGTTTACGCCGGGGGCCGCCGCGAATCCAGCGCTTGGACCGGTGGTGCTTAGCTCCCAGGTATAGCTGTAGGGTACGCTGGTGTCTCCGCCCGTCGGCGTGCTGCCAGTCAGCTTGGCCGGGGTTTCGCCTTTGCAGAGGTTGCGTATCTCATCTCCTTCAATGGTGTTGTTGGCCACGCCCGGCACTACTTTTATCGGGATCTGGGTCTTGGGCCCGACGCAAACAACGCCATTGGCTGTGTCCACGGCCGCCACAAAATAATTGATGTCGGCAGTGAGCGTTGGCGTGGTGAAGGATGGCCCTGTGGCAAGTGGGGGAGCAGTCGCCAGATCCGAATCAAACCAGGCATAAATTGGCCCCGGCCCCGAAGGCGTGAGCGTCACTGTCTCGCCGGAGCATACTGGGCCCGGCGCCTGTATGGTAGGCTTGGCGGGCTGCTGCAGGATCACCACTTCCTGGGTAGGCGCCGGTTGCCCCTGGTAAATCGCGTTAGAGCTTCCGCACTCGTTTATGGCCTCTACCGCTACCGTATACCTGCCGGGCCTCGTGAAGTCATACTTGTACTGAAAGGTGTCGGAGTTGAAAGTCCGGGTTTCGCTGGTAGGGCCTGTAATGGTAATCTGCACGGTAACGTTCTCGCCCAGGTTCTTGTCGATAGACAGCCCCGCACCGCCCGGCGAACCACCGCCTGCGCCACTGCTGCTATAGTCGATGGTAGTAGGGCCGCAGCTTGTGATGCTGGCAGGAATCTGGACCTGCGGCCAGCCTACCACCACGCTCTGCGAGGTAGTGTCGGTGCCACAACCGTTTTCAACCACCAGCTGAATGGTATACACGCCAGACTCACTAAAGATGAAGACAGGGTCCGGGGCATCCAGCGCACCCGACTGCAGAGTATAGTTCTGGTCTGGCTGTACAGACCACATGTATTTCAGGTTACCACCCGAGGAGCTGTCCGTGGGCGTCACCACCACCGGTACACATGGCGGCATCTGGGTTTCCTCCAGCCGCTCTTTGTTATCTATCGTGAAATTGGCTTTCGGCTCCTGGCTGAACTTAAAAACCTGGGTGAACACCGCCTCGCAGCCGTTTCTGTTTACCGCCCGGATGGTTATCGGGTAGTTGCCAAGGGTATCGTAAGGATTAGGATTTTTGACCGGGAACTGATTGCCTAAATAGCTTTTCTCCCCTTTCCCATCCCCAAAATCTATGAAGTAGCGGGAGATGTCACCAAGGTAAGGGGCTTTGGTCGTGTTGTTGATGGTGGCAAAAATGGTCGTATCGCCGGGCGCCACAGAATCGGGCAGGCAAACCTGGAAGTCACTTTCCTCTGTGAACGAAACCACGGGCTTCTGCTTCACGCTGATCGTGCGCGACACGGTTTCGGAAGCACACCCCTCGCGGTTTACCCCAAATACCTGCACTACAAAAGAGGCTGTTCCGGTACCTGTGGAGTCGTAGGTTTGGGTAATGGGCGCTGTCCCGGTTGTAGAGGCTGTGTTGCTGTTCCCGAAGTCCCATACATAGATCACATCCGGGTCTCCGTTTGGTACATTGAAGCTCAGCGTGGTGCCCGAGCAGACATTCCCGCTTGGCGTTACACTGAGTGTGGGCCGACCGGGCGTAGGGCTTTGCACTACCTCAAACTGGCCAGAGGTTGTTGTGCCAGGGCAACTTGCGCCTGTCACTGCAACGGTATAGGTACCTGCGACATTCGTTGTATAGCTCGCAGAAGTAGCCCCTGCAATTGCACCTCCGTTCAGAAACCACTGATGAGAGTCAGGGGCAAAATTTGCGCCGGGTTTAGCGTTCAGGGTGATGGTTTCTCCCTGGCAGATGTTAGAAGCTTGTGCCGACTCGATGGATACGGTACATGAAACCTTGGTTTGGGCGTTTACCTGTCCCACACTCATAAACAGAAAGCACAGCAGCAGCCAGCAGATGGAGAAGTGCTTTTGTATAGAAAGGTGCATTCAATCGGAATTAAGGGTGAACTATAAGCTTCGCGTCTCCGCTAAAATACGATAATTATATGTAAATAAGATTTAGTCAGCATCTTACCCAGGTATGATTGATGTGCCTGGTGGTTGAGTACAAAACACTCAACTGAATAATAGGTTTTTATGGCAGAGGCAATTTCACCTTATAACTCTATTGCCAAACCCTTTAAAAGGTTACAAATCAACTTTATATTTTATCAGGCTTACATATTCAACGTATTGAGGCTTTGCAAATTGCATCGAATAAAGAGTCTCCTAAACTAATTATGATGGCAGGCACGCTGCATCTTCCAACTATCCCAAATTCCGAATTTGCAAAACGCACCCAACAGCATAAAAAAAAGAGCCTTGCCGCATTACGGTAAGGCTCTTTTTTTTATGCTGTTGCAGGAGTTAGTTTTTGATGAAGCTGACGCTTTGCTGTATCCCCTCTCCCTGTATGCGCAGCACGTACTTGCCATTGGCCAGGCTGCTAACATTTAGTGTTTGCTCTATTTCGCTGTTAAGCAGCATTTGCTTGATCACGCGCCCCTCCATACTAACCAGGGATATGTGATAGGTACCTGCCGGCAGGCTTTTCAAATTCAGGTATGCGGTACCGGTAGTTGGGTTCGGGTAAAACACCGCTTTCGGCGATTGGCCTGCCTGCCCTGTGTTCACCGTAATCACATAGCTATACACGTACTTGCCGTCAAGGTCCACCTGCTTCAGGCGATAGTATACCGTACCAGTAGGCGCACTTGCATCGAGCAGGCTGTAGTGCAACAGCACATTGCTGGTTCCTGCGCTTTTCACCACCCCGATCTTGCCGAACTGCTTGCCGTTTTGGCTGCGCTCCACCTCAAAGTAATCACTGTCCTGCTCGCTGGCCGTTGCCCAATAAAGGTAAGTACCCTCCTTCGTGGATTTGGCCGAGAATTTCACCAGTGTCACCGGCAGCGGCGTGATGGTTTCAATGTCCCGGAAGCTATACTCATTGTTCAGGTTCAGCTGCAGTGCCGCCGGGCTGCCGCCATTATCCGTGTCAAGCAAGTCCACTAAGCCATCCTTGTCTGTATCAAAGTAAAACTTGTTTCCATGAGTCAGGTAAGCCAGCGAACTGCGGGTTTTCTCCAGCCAGTCTACTACGCCATTTTTGTTACTGTCCGTGTTGGTATAGTAGCCATTGTTAGTGTTCTCCTCAAACCTGGCACCACGCTTTATCATATCGTTCATGGATTTGCCGTCCTGGTCATCGTCAAAGGCTTCCTCAAAGTCTGCAACCAGGTCGTTGTCACTATCCAGGTCCAGGTAGTCTGGTATGTTGTCCCCATCCGTATCAACCGGTGTGATGGCTGTCCCGCCTTGGTCTGGGTCGTAGGCATCGTTTATACCATCCCGGTCTGTGTCTACCAACACCTTGTTTATAAAGCCGCCGGTGCTCTGTGCCTCCACGTTGTCCAGAATCCCGTCGTTGTCTGAGTCCAGATCGAGGAAATCCTTGAACGTGTCGTTGTCCGTGTCAGGCATCGCAAAGATAGATTTCCCATCCGCAGTTAGAGCGGCTACCGGCATACCATTGGCGCTTACGGGCCCTTTTATGGTTCCGCTGTTCGGATCGTAAATATTCCCAGTCGGCACTTTGCCCGCGTTGGCTTCCAGCACGTTCGTTATACCATCTCCGTCCATGTCTGCATCCAGGGAGTTGATCCGACGGTCCAGGTCCATATCGAACACATCGTTTATACCGTCGCTGTTTACATCACGATACGCACCATACACCGGGTGCACAAAGTCAAGGTCACGATAGTTCAGGTCTCCGTCGCCATCTTCATCCCCTAATGGGTCCACGCCGTTGCCAGAGATCACGTCTGTGATGCCGTCGTTGTTGTCGTCTATGTCTTCGCTGTCAATCACACCATCGTTGTCCCAGTCCTGCGTCACGGTAAAGTTCACCACAGTCCGCGACTTGCCACCCGTGGCGTCCACCGTTTCGATGTTGAGCGAGTAGCTCCCTGGCTTCAGGATGTGCTTGTCTTTCACTGAAAGCGTACCGTTTTGCTGCAGTTCCACACCGGCAGGCAGGGTACCGCTCACCAGGTAAGCCTGCTCTATCGTGCCATCCGGATCAGTGAAGGTGGCAATGGCTTCGCCAGCTGCGAAGGCCAGGTAGTGCTTGCTGGCAACCAACTGCTGCAGCACGGCAGGCCTGTCTGTTGTTGTTAAGCTAACGCTGGCGCTGTTGTTGCTGCTCTTCAGATCAAACTGGTCGGCGGCGGTTTTGGAGGTGATGTTAAAGTGCGTGCCCGCCGTTGTGGGCTCCACCTGGAAAGTCAGCACCTTGGTCTGGTTCACCGCCAGGCTCCCCACTGTCCAGATGCCGGTTTCCATGTTAAAATCCGTACCCGCTTGCGGTGTGCCGCTGTTTGCCACCAGCTTTAGCCCAGTGGAGAGCGTGTTTTGCACCGACACCCCTGTCGCGGCGTTTGGCCCCAGGTTTGTTGCCGTAACGGTAACGATGTACTTCCCGCCTATATAGTATGGTCCCGCCTGCAAGGTGGAGGCTATGGCGATGTCTGCCGCCTCTGCCGCCTGCACACTGGCCGACTGGCTGTTATTTCCGGGGTTGTTGTCGTACTCGCTTGCTGCGCTCACAGATGCCGTGGTGGTATACTGCGCCGTGGAGGTTGGCCTCACAGTGAGCACCAGTGTTTGGGCATTGTCTGCACCTACCAAAACGGCTGTTCCCAATGTCCAGATACCCGTTGCGGCATCGTATTCTCCCGAACTCGCGGTGTATGAAACGAACTCGAGCCCGGCAGGCAGCTTATCCAGTATCTTCACCCCTGTGGCGGCGTCTGGTCCATTATTGGCTACCTTCACCGTAAAGCTCGTCAGCTGCCCGTTGTAGTAAGGCCCTGCGGCTACAGTGTTCGTAACCACTAAATCGGCTACCGGCACCACTTCAATCAGCGCTACCGCCTTGTCATTGCTTGTGTTAGGGTCATACTGGTCCTGCGACACCTTTTGGCCTCCCAGGTTCAGGCGACCCACAGTATTAGGGATACCCTTGATAACAAGCGTGCGCGACTCTCCGGGATTCAGGGAAGGGATGCGCCACAGGCCATCGGCAGTTGAATAAGTGGTGCCGGCTGAGGCCACTGGTACAGCTGTAAAATTGATTGTGCCGCTTCTTGTATCTGTTCCAATAAGGTTGGTGAGCACATCAGGGCCGTTGTTCGTTACCGTGAAGGTAAAAGTCGCCTCGGTGATGTTGTGGTAAAACACCCCGTTCACATCGCCTGTTACCACCATGCTGGCCTGTGCGTCAGCAGATTTTTTCACCACTACGTCTGCACTATGTGAATCTCTGTTTGTGTTAATGCCCTGAGACTCATTAAGCTTTAAGTCGTTGGCGGTAAATGTATAATTCTTATCGCCGCTTACGCTATTGTCCACATTTGGCCTTGCCACCAAAATCAGCTCCGTGAATGCCCCGGAAGCGAGGTTGGCGATAGTCCACTTTCCTGTTGAGGGATCATACGAACCTATTTTAGGGGTAGCGCTTACCAAGGTCATACCCGCAGGCACCAGTGCGCTCAAGCTAAGCCCCGTGGCTGCATCTGGCCCCGTGTTCGTCATCCGTGTGGTGAACGTAACTTCTTGGTTTGTGTAGGCGGATGTCGTCGAAGAGCTAACGTCTACCCTTATATCCGCCGTAACAACACCTGTACCTGAAGTAACAGAGTTGGAAGCGCTGTTGTTGCCGTTTACATTGTCAAACTCTTTATGAGTTTGTGTAGCTGTGGTGGTAATAACAGCACTTCTATTTACCCTTGCAATTACTGAGAGTATAGCCGATGTATTATTTGCTAATGTTCCCACGGTCCACTTACCACTCCCTGGGTCATAAGTGGTCCCCGAAGCCGGGTTAGCACTCACCAACGTGAGGGCATCCGGCAAGCGATAATCTACCACCACGTTCGTTGCAGTGCTTGGACCATTGTTTTTAACTATTACAGTATACCTTAACTCGTCATTAACAGCTGCCAACCCCGGAGGCGATACCGTATTTGTCACAGCCACATCAGCCGTTGGGCCCACGGTTACCTGCGTCGTGCGGGAGTCGTTGGCAGTTACCCCATCATACTCAGTATGTGTTTGCGTGGAGGTGATTCCATACGTGCCTACATTATCTGCTCTTGCTTGCAGCGTAAGGGTTTGGGTGCTGCCGGTAGGTATGGTGCCTACGTTCCAGGTATAATTGGTTTGGTTAACCGTGCCTGCCGTTGCGCTGCTGCCCACTATAGTAAAGCCGCTTGGTATAGCATTCGTCAATACTACGTTGGTGGCATTGTTCGGACCGTTGTTGGTAGCCGTGATGGTGAATGTCACTAACTGGCCCTGATTGGTTATGCTGCTCGACACAGTGCTCCCCACCGCCACATCTGCTGCCGCGCTCACCGTGATGGTGTTGGAGGAAACGTTATTGCTGCTGTTCTCATCTAACTGAAAACCGGCTCTGCTGTTTAAAGAAGCTGTGGTGGTGATAGCCCCTAACTTAGACACGCGCGCGTTTAGCACGAGCGTCTTCATTTCGTTCAAAGCCAGGTTCCCCACTGTCCAGACGCCGGTAGTAGCGTTATACCCGGCAGGCGCAGCGCCCTCCAACGTCAGGCCATCCGGCAATTTGTCTGTGATAGCCACTCCAGTGGCGGCATCAGGGCCCAGGTTTTGAGCAGTGATGGTATAGGCTACTAAATCCCCGTTGTTATAAGTCGTTTTGGGAACCGTGTTTCTCACCTCGATGTCAGCGGAAGCCACAACCTCAACAGATACTACCGCCGAGTTGTTGGCAGCGTTGTTGTCGGCCTCGTTAGATGCCTTTGTCGCGGTGGTCGTGATGGTGCCCAACACCTTAGGCTGTGCTGTGATAGTCAGGGTTCTGGAGGCGCCTACGGCCAGCGAGCCTACCGTCCAGAGGCCGGTGCTGCTGTTGTAGGCAGCATCCGAAGCACTGATGAATTGCAGCTTGGAGGCATCCAAAAGGTCCGTTACCGTAACGCCTGTGGCAGCGACCGGTCCGTTGTTCGTTACAGTTAAGGTATAAGTAAGCGGCTTTGTAGTGGTATAAGGCCCTGCTGTTACGGTTTGGGTCACGCCTACATCGGCACTACAATCGTAATTGAACGCCTGCGACTGTGTAACAGAGTTGGTGAAACCATACGTCCAGGTGTTCACGAGCTTCAGGTCACCGGCAAGGGCGTTGGTGCTTGGGTTGCCCCAGCCATGCACCCCATTGGTCGAGGATACGCCAAACAGTTCTGTTTGCGGGGCAGGGAATGCCGTGGTCGATAAGTTAGAGTCATCCCAGTAGAGTTCTCCGTTGTAATTTGACCCCACCATTGGGCGCACATCCTCTACCCGGAAGCCACCTACGTTCATCTCAGCATCCCATACCGGGAAGTGCACCGGCGCGGCGGCATTTTTAAAGTAGTAGGTAACAGTAGCGCCCTGGGCTACTTTGTTTCCTCTGCCATCCAAGCCATTCCACTCCAGCAACTTGCTTCCTTTTGGCCCAGCCTGCTCCAGCAACACATCCGTGGTACCGGGCTGAAACCCTGTTGTACCGTTCAGGTCCACCAGCACTAAAAACGTGCTACGCTCACTACTGAAAGCATTGAAAGTAGCCTTGCCGCCCCCTGTGTTGGTGTTGCAGCTCGGCGAAATGCTTACGTTAAAGCTGGGGGCATCGGCACTAGGCCAGATAGCAGGGTCCGGGTTGTTCACGAAGTTGTTGAACTCCGGGTAATCTCTTTGGGCATTCTGGCTTTTTCTCCTGGCTTCTACAGTGCTTCCTGCCGTTGCGTCTGAGCCATTCCGGTTTGTCACGAACCGGAAGAAGTTCTGCGGTGCAATACCAGCCAACTCCAATTTTTTCACATAGTATCTATCCGCTTGATCTTCACTCGGGATGAGCGGGAACATGTTAAATGTTTTGGAGAACACATTGGTGGTGCCTCCCGCCGAGAAAGACCAAAGCTTGGAATACAGACGGCCCGGTTTTTCATTCTTGTTCGCATCATATACCGAGAAGTCCCAGAAATCATACACCGAGAAGCGCTGCCCCTCCGACATATTGCTCTCGCCTGTTTGGGTAAACTCAAAGAAGTAGTCCCGCACCTCGCCTGAAGTAGCAGGGTTTGTAACGCTTAAGCTTGTATATCCACTCGTTCCAGCCTTGTAAACCGGACCAGCCAAAGCTTGTGCCGCATCCCTGATAACCCCGGCCTGTCCGTCGGTCAGGAGCATGTGCCGCGTGGAGTTTTGGTTTCGGCTTAGGGTAGTGGAGCTTACGGTTACTTCTGTGCCATCCAAACGCCGGTACTTCACCGAGATGATCAAATCGCCCTGGTTACCGGAGCCTTGGTCGTGGATAGTGCGGTGCACCCCATAATGCAGTTGCTCGCCTGCAAGCACCCGCACATACATGCGATGCTCCTTGCTATAGGTAGCGCCGTTGTAGCTAAACCCGGCTTGCTTTAAAAAGCTCAGGGAAGTTGGCGCCACACCCGTATTGGCAGCGAAGTTGGCATCGTGCGCCAAATAGCCGGCCCGGGTGTTGTTGTGGTCTGTCAGGTTCGTGGGCGAACCTGCAGTGTTGGGGGTTAGCTGTTTAGACCCTTCTGCAAGTGCGAGGAGTGGCAACAGGAACAGCAATAGGAATCCGAGGTGTAAAATTCTTTTCATTCAGATGGCAAAGTATGTAAGCCGAAAACCATTTAGGAACATTAACACTGTTCCATGTTTCCCGCGAAATCAATACTTATGCCACCATATCAAGCCTAGATGCCGTTAAAATACAAAAAAGGGCGACGAAAGCCTTTTTCGTGATAAGTAAATACTATTTAATAATTTTGTTATATAAATTTCACCTATTGCACCCAACCTGCCTTATTTAAATATAACATCAATTTACTTGGGCAAGGTCTGAACGAATCTTAGGCCATAGAACAATCCCAAAATGGGATAAACCTACTGCATTGTTACGAAATTGGGAATAATGGCCAAGTGCTCGATTTGCTATAAAGACGGAACCAGCAGTTGCTTCTGAACCGGATGCTATTTTTGTAGGCAGTTTGACACATAGTGCCAGCGGTACCGCACTGCAATAACTAATTGATTCAGGGAATCTTGTGCCAGAACAGCACCTCAAGAGACTGGAATAGAAAAGGGGAAAAGAGAGAGCAGAAGTCCTTATAGCAGTTCTTTCACCGCTACAATAGATTCATGGCTCAAGGGTTTGGAGAGAAAGCTAACTACAAGCGGATACCCCTTGGATCGACAGATCTCCTCTTCATCGATAGAGGAAGTCAGGATCACGATCTTGCAGCGGTTTTGAGGGATGTCTTGTCGCAGGGAAAAAGTGTCCAGAAAATCCCAGCCGTTCATTACCGGCATATTTAAATCCAGGAAGATCACAAACGGGGAAGCGCTTGTTTTCTCCCGAACCGGAATTTCCTGCAAAGCCAATTCAGCCGAAGAAAAGCACACCAGACGCTCCGAAAAATCTTCATTTTCCAATACCGCCTCCGTCAGGTAAGTGCTGATGGCGTCGTCGTCGATAATATAGGTGCTTTCGATCATGTACTGCTTGTTTCTCTATTTTGAGTGAGGAAGTTTCTACCTATTTATACCTTTATTCCCTTCCTTAAATTTTTACCGGACCACTACTGCCATACAGCAAGTCTTTAGCAACATCCAAAAAAGATTTCTAGGTGGGCTTTCCCGCTTACATTTTGGCTTTACTTAGTAAAAATAATGCCAGCCTTGGCACTTCTACTTTTTATTAAAAGCCAACCACGATATGCTACAAGCTCACAAAAGTGGTTTCTAATTGATTTAATGCGGTTTTAAAGCTTCACCTGCAAGCCCTGAAGAAGCCAAATCGCCAAAACATTCAATTATGAATATATTGGCAAAGGACGCTTTTTCCGGTTTTGGGATAAATTCTGTGGCTGAAATCCTATTTTAGGAAAATGTATATCCACAAATCCACTTTCATAAAACGACACAAATCAGATTGGCTGAGGAGGGGTATAAGATCAAAAAGCAGATTAGCATTCCTCCCAATCGGGTTTCATACAAGTTTCCAGTTCCGGTAGCAGACAACCTCTAGGTTGTTCCATTGCCTGATGCGGTTAAACATGATCAGGAATTATTCAGGCAGAGCATACCCTGAAGCAACTTCCCCCCTGAATACCAATTTGTTACCTGCACAACCCTCTCAACAAAGAAAAAATAATGGTCAATGCATTCAATATCAACTGAAAGATTATATATTTAATCGTGGCAAAAGAAGCAAATGAAATACAGCACCTTTAGTAGTTACTTGGAGGCCTTTAGACTCCCTAAAAGCCCTGCCCTTTTATGTTGTACCAGCCACTGTTAAACCGCTCATACGTGGGCAGGAACCAATATCCTGCTTTTTCCTGACGCCCCGCTTACTTCATCCTTAACCAACCACTTATGAAAAACGTTTTTTACCTGCTCCTCCTGGGAATTGCTACCTCCTACATGAGTTTTTTCCCTACCCTTTCCTATGCCCAGACCGAGCAGGATGCCCTAATGATGGACGAGCGGAAGCTGTGTATGGCGGGCACCGTGAGCTACAGCAGCTGGACAAACTACTGGGAAGGCAGCTTTAAACGGGACAATGCGAACATGGGCCAGGTTTCCACGAAGACCGCTGCGCTCATGCTGAACTATGGCCTGAAGCCGAACCTGAACATCATGGCTACCCTGCCCTACATTAGCACAGAGGCCAGCCAGGGCACTTTAAGCGGCTTGGACGGTTTCCAGGACCTTGGGCTGGCTGTTAAATGGCGGTTGTTACAGTGGCAGGCCAGCAGGCAGTCCATATCCGTTTTTGCTGTTGGCGGCTTCTCTACGCCCACCAACCAGTACAACATCGAGCTGTTGCCTATGAGTATTGGCTTGGGCAGCCAGATTCTCAGTGGCAGGCTAATGGCCGACCTGCAAGTGAACAGATTCAACTTAACCCTTTCAGGTGCTTACCTGCATCGCGGCAATGCCACTATAGACCGCCCGGCATACTACACAGACCGCCTCATCAACTCCAACGAAGTAAACATGCCAGACGCGGGAAACTTTCAGCTGCGCACCGGCTACCGGAGCAGCCGCGTTATTGCAGAGGCCTTTGTCGATAACATGACCACGTTCGGTGGGTTTGACATCCGCAAAAACGACATGCCTTTTGTAAGCAACCGAATGAATAGCACAAGAGTGGGCATAGAGGGGAAACACTACCTGGCGCGCATCCCTGCGCTGGGTCTCCATGCTGCAGCCTGGCACACGCTGGCGGGCCGCAACGTTGGCCAGTCCACCGGTTTCCTGGCCGGGATAGATTACATATTCGATTTCACTCCGAACACCGCAAAAAATTAATCCATGAAAAAGTCGTTTACCTTCCTCATGTCCTGCTTGTGCCTCCTGCACCTGGCTTCCTGCGACAAAGACATTGTGGAAACCAATGCTGGCTACCAAGCCCTGCAGCCAGCCCAAACAGATACAGATGCCGGCACCTGGGCCCCGCTTATCGTAACTTCTGCTGCTGATTTTACACTCGCTGCTCCGGAGGCAATTACTTCTGCTGCCTACCAGCAGGAGTTGGCAGAACTTAAGGCACTGACCGCCAACTTAACAGCAGAGCAGAAGCGGGTTATAGCATACTGGAAAGTAGGCAGTGTGCTGCGGTGGAATGAGATTATGAGGGAATTAGTAGCCAAGCACAACCTGCCACCTTACCAAAACGCGGACAATACCTATCCGGTACCAAGTGCCGCGAACCCGTTTGCCTACCCGGTATTTCCCTTTTCCAACCCACCTTATGCAGCCAGGGCCTACGCTTATGTAAGCGCCGCTCAGTATGATGCACTCGTTGTGGCGCATCATTTCAAAAAAGAATATAAGCGGGCGGCTCCATATCTGGTTGATGCCTCCATTGTACCGGCGGTTCCTAAAAGTGACTTGGCCGCTTACCCTTCGGAAGATGCCGTGGTTGCCGGAGCGTCTTTGGAGATGATGAAGCTTTTGTTTCCGGCTGATATAGCCTACCTCTCCAAAATGGCAGAAGAAGAAAAGAACTACCGCCTGTGGAGCGGGGCCAATGTGCGCAGCGATGTAGTGGCGGGAGACTCTCTAGGCAGATGGGTAGCCCGGAAAGTTATTCAGAGAGCAAAGGCAGATGGCATGGGCGCATCAGTTGGCACGCAGGAGCTTTGGACGAAGCTGGAGGATGATTGTAAAGCAAAGGGCGAAACGCCCTGGATGTCTTTGGAAACACCGAAGCGCCCGCCCATGCTGCCGTTTTTCGGCAATGTAAAACCTTTGCTGTTTGATAGGGCAGATGTGCCTGCCCTGCGCCCCGGCCCTCCTCCGTCCGCTATTTCTGAGCAGATGCGTAAAGAGCTGGATGAAGTATTACGCTTCACGCAAAACCCTACGCGGGAGCGGATTCGCATTGTGAACTTCTGGGCAGATGGCGTAGGCACTTCTACACCTCCGGGCCACTGGAACGCCATTGCCACAGATGAATTTGTAAAGAAGAATTTCAGTGAAGTTCGTTGGGCGCGCAACTATGCGCTATTGAATGCTGCCTTAATGGATGCGGCTATCCTGTGCTGGAACACGAAGTTCTATTATTTCAATGCCAGACCTTGCCAGCTTGACCCACGCATAAAAACACTGACCGGAGTACCTAACTTCCCTGCTTATGTATCCGGGCATTCTACTTTCAGTGGAGCAGCAGCCGCTGTATTAGGGCATCTTATACCAGAACGCGCAGGTGATTTTAAGGCGATGGCGCAGGAAGCTTCAGATTCCCGCTTGTACGGTGGAATCCACTACCGCGCTGATTGCCAGGAAGGCCTCGAAGCCGGTAAGAGAGTAGGCAGTTATGCTATCGCCCGTGCCAGAACAGACGGTGCAGATTAACTGCTAATCAGACAGTAAGTGCGTAGAATATGCAAACAGTTCCAAAGCCTCTCCCATCCGGAGGGGCTTTGGAATTCCGGATCAAACCGAAAACTTGTGGGGCAGTGAGAAAAAGAGCAGCTTTGCGTGTGTATAATTCACCACACACGCTTTTCCCTTGCAAGATCCTTACCACAATCTTATCAGCTGTCTCTTGCCAGAAGGTATTCTGGCGTACTTCGACTTAACAAATGTCCTGCAGGGTCCGGCAGGC